>CANDCP010000077.1 GCA_947383215.1 uncultured Roseburia sp. | reverse complement strand
CTATATTTTACAGGATATTAATTTCATTTGCAATACATTCTGATTTATCGTATGCTAAACAAGTAACTATTCAATCTACGGCGAAAAGCCGGATTCACGCCTGGCGAAATATACGCTTTTGCACCGCAAAAACACAACTGACACTAATCTCAGGAGACGTTATGAATAAATTGTTAAAGCCTTTAGGCTCTATGGCCGTAATCATTATATTTTTTTCCATCGTGGCAAGGCTGCTTTCCCGGGGGGAAACCCTCATGGAATACGCGGACGCAAACCCGGAAATCGCATACGCAACGCCTGCAGGAACGGAGGAACCTGTATCTCCCACACCTGCAGCGACAGCGGAACCCGCGGCCGGCGCAGACAACGCTCCTGTACCCTCCGGGGACACCGTTTACTTACCTGCTGCAGACGGCGGCAGTTCTGCTTCTCCCGATAACGCCTCCCCGGCTCCCGCAGGCTCCCCTCCTTCTGATACGGATACAGCAGACACCGTTCACTATAAAGAGGGCTTTTCCTATCAGCCTCTTTCCGACGACGTCATCAGGCGCATTACGGGCATCTCCTACCCTGTGGAGGAGGAAACCGCCCCGCTTTTGTCCTTTGCGGCGGTAAATATCGTTTCGGATAAAGAAAGCCTTGCCGTCTCTTACGATGACCTGCGGTACATGAACGTGCTTTACCACAATTTTGACGGAGAGGTGAAAACCGGAGAATTAATCTGCAATAAAAAAATCGCGCAGGATTTGGCGGAAATTTTTTACGAGCTTTATATCAACGAATACCGGATAGAAAAAATCAGCCTCATAGACGAATATAACGGCGACGACACCGCCTCCATGGAGGACAATAACACCTCCTGCTTTAATTACCGGCTGGTGGACGGCTCCTCCAATCTGTCCAGGCATGCGCTGGGACTGGCCATTGACATTAATCCTTTTTACAATCCTTACGTTGTTTTCAACAAAGACGGAAGCGGCCAGACTTACATTTCACCTGAAGGAAGTGAAATATACGCCGACCGCTCCCGGGATTTTCCCTATAAAATTGACGAAAACGATTTATGCTACCGGCTTTTTACCGACCACGGTTTTATATGGGGCGGCAACTGGAACTCCATGAAGGATTACCAGCATTTTCAAAAGGTACCGGACTGAGCCGGCGCTTTACGCGCGCCTGCCCGGCCGGAAATATCCGCCGTGCCTCCAGCCTTAACCGACCTTCTCTACGCCGATGGTCACCTTTTCGCCGTTTACGTTCCATTCCTTTGTAACGGAAACCGGCTCATCAATAACAATCGCTTCCGCCAGCACCTTTTCAGAGATTGCCGCCCTGTTGTCATTTACAATTCCGGCAATCTTTTCATTTCCGTTGACTGCCACTTTGATATGGTCCATAACCTCAAAGCCCGCGTCCTTACGCATGGTCTGAATCTTGCTGATCACCTCGTACACAAAGCCTTCCTCAATCAGCTCTTCCGTCAGGTTCGTATCCAGCACCACGGTGACACTGTTGTCCGCCTCAGATACGTAACCATCCTTCTGGGCCGTCTCGATCAGCAGGTCTTCTTCCGCCAGCGCGATCTCAACACCGCCAACCTCGAATTTCAACGCACCGGCAGATTTCAGTTCTTCCATGGCCTTCGTGCCGTCCACAGCGCTCAGATACTCTCTGATGCCGCCCAGCTGTTTGCCGTATTTCGGACCTACCGTCTTAAGCTGGGGCTTGAAGCTGTAGCTCGTAAAAGAGGATACATCGTCACTGAATTCGATCTTCTTCACGTTCAGCTCATCCTCGATGATCTCCTGATAGAAGCTGCCAAGCGTATGCTCAGCCTTGACGAACATGGTACCAATAGGCTGGCGGTTCTTGATATTGGCCGCATTGCGGGCCGCCCGTCCCATCACCACGATCTTCAGCACTTCTTCCATATCCTCTTCCAGCTTCCTGTCGATCATCGTATCATCCGCCGTCGGGAAGTCACACAGGTGAATGCTTTCCGGCGCGCCTGCGTCGATGCTCTTCACCAGATTCAGATAGATCTCCTCTGTCATGAAAGGAATCATGGGCGCCGCACATTTGCTGATCGTCACAAGCGCAGTATACAGCGTCATGTAGGCATTGATCTTATCCTGCTCCATGCCCTTTGCCCAGAAACGCTCCCGGCTCCTTCTCACATACCAGTTGCTCATGTCCTCCACAAATTCCTGTAACGCCCTGGCTGCCTCAGGAATGCGGTAATTTCCCAAATCATTGTCAACCTCTGTCACAAGCGTGTTCAGCTTAGACAGGAGCCATTTATCCATCACGGATAATTTATCATATTCCAGTTTATATGCGGTAGCGTCAAATTTATCTATATTCGCATAGAGGATGAAAAATGCGTACGTGTTCCACAGCGTTCCCATAAATTTACGCTGTCCCTCCTGCACGGCCTTTCCGTGGAAACGGTTCGGCAGCCATGGCGCGGAATTCACATAGAAATACCAGCGGATGGCGTCTGCACCGTAAGTCTCAAGCGCGTCAAAGGGGTCTACAGCATTTCCTTTGGACTTGCTCATCTTCTGTCCGTTCTCGTCCTGCACATGCCCCA
>CANDCP010000076.1 GCA_947383215.1 uncultured Roseburia sp. | reverse complement strand
ATGATCTTCTATAATCTTTTTCACAATGGAAAGCCCGATCCCGCTTCCTCCCGTCGCAGAATTGCGCGACGAATCCGCGCGGTAAAAACGATCAAAGATATATGGCAGGTCCTTGGCCATAATTCCCTTTCCGTTATCCTCAATCTCAACCTGAATAAAGTCTCCCACATCCTTTATGCGAATATTAATAAATCCTTTTTCCTTATCCAGATATTTGACAGAATTCCCAATAATATTGTATATCACGCGCTTTAACTGTTCCGGATCCGCGATAATTACCACGCTGTCATCCGCATAATTAAAATAAGAAAGCCCGATATTTTTTTCTTCAAGATCAAGCCCGATATCTTCTATACAGTCTTCAAAATATTCCTTTACATTTATTTTATTAAAGTTATAGGGAATGCGGTTTGTGTCAATTTTCGAGTACAGCGTCAGCTCATTCAACAACAAGTCCATCTCGTTGGCTTTATTATAGATCGTCCTTATATACTTATCCATCTTCTCCGGCGTCGTCGCAACCCCGTCCAAAAGTCCTTCCGCATAGCCTTTAACCGCCGTAATCGGCGTCTTCAGATCGTGCGCAATATTGCTGATCAATGCGCGGTTCTCCCTCTCATTCTCCATTTTTTCTTCGGTGGACTCTTTCAAACGCTTGCGCATCCGCTCAAAATTGTCACAGAGATCCCCGATCTCATCGTGATTCTCCGCCTCCACCACAAAATCAAGATTCCCCTCTCTGATATTCCATGTCGCCATCTCAAGCTTCTTAATCGGCCCTATAATTCCCTTGTATATCCATATCGTAAGCATCGCCCCGGTCAAAATCAGTACCAGAAACACAGACGCTACCACGTCCAAAAGCAGCTCTTTCATCTCCGGCAAAAGACCCGATATCGCCGTAACCACAAAAATCGAGCCCTGCGTATTATCTTCGTATCGAAAATCGATCTGCTTGACAAGCGACTGTATATCCCCCTTCAAAAAATAGCGCGACTCCGGATTAGAGTCTCCCTCGCCGTAATTCGGCAGCCTGTCCGTAATCCGATCCTTCTCTCCGCCGCCCTTAAACACGACGGATTCCCCTTTTCGTACAATCAGATAAGAATACTTTTCCGCCAGCTTCGCATTCATCTCTTCCAGAAAATTAAAATTTTCAAGCTGCTGCGGCTCCTCCTTCGCGACCTTTAAGAGACCGGCGCAAATCTCTTTCGTATACTTGTTCAACAGCTGCGCCGAATTCGTCAGATATGCGTAATCGCTGTCCTCGCCGACTCCATATGTCTGTTCGATCTCTTTTAACTGAAAATGAGAAAAACCGTACAGCACAATACCCATCAGCGCCACCGGTACAAATATAATAATACAAAATGATATGATCAGTCTTGTCTTCAGCTTCATTCCTCTCTCCTCGTATGAACCCTGTGATATAAATAAAGATATTCCAGAGATTATCGGGCGCCGATTCCGCACTGCCAATAAAATCATGGAATATCTTTATTATAACATGAATCCGTATTTTTCCGATGAAATTTAAGAAAAATTATTCTAAAACTTTTATAAATATCTCTTCAGATCCTCTGCCTTATCAAGCCTCTCCCAGGAAAGATCCAGATCGTCTCTTCCGAAATGTCCATAGGCCGCCGTCTGTCTGTAAACAGGTTTTCTAAGATCCAGCATTTTAATAATCCCGGCCGGACGGAGGTCAAAGTTTTCCCGAATGATTTCTACAAGCCTCTCATCTTCCACCTTTCCCGTTCCAAACGTGTCGACCATAACAGACGTCGGCTGCGCCACGCCAATCGCGTAAGAGAGCTGAATTTCACACTTGTCCGCAAGACCGGCCGCAACAAGATTTTTTGCGACGTAACGCGCCGCGTACGCCGCGGAACGGTCAACCTTCGTACAATCCTTGCCTGAAAACGCCCCGCCGCCATGACGGGCATATCCGCCGTATGTATCCACAATGATCTTTCTCCCGGTCAGTCCCGCATCCCCGTGAGGTCCGCCGATCACGAAACGCCCCGTCGGATTGATAAAAAACTTTGTATTCTCATCAATCATTTCAACCGGAAGCACAGGATCGAACACATATTTTTTGATGTCCTCGTGAATCTGCTCCTGCGTTACGCTCTCATCATGCTGCGTAGAAAGCACGACCGCCTCCAAGCGCATCGGATTGCCCTTCTCATCGTATTCCACAGACACCTGTGATTTACCGTCCGGCCTTAAATATTTCAATGTCCCGTCTTTCCTTACCTCCGCAAGCCGGCGTGAAAGCTTATGCGCAAGTGAAATCGGATACGGCATATACTCTTTCGTCTCATTTGTGGCATAGCCAAACATCATCCCCTGGTCTCCGGCGCCAATCGCCTCTATTTCACTGTCGGACATTTTATTTTCCCTTGCCTCTAACGCATTGTCCACACCCATTGCAATGTCCGCCGACTGCTGATCCAGCGATACCATTACCGAGCAGGTATGCCCGTCAAATCCGGTTTTCGCATCGTCATATCCGATCTCATTCACGGTTTTTCTGACAATTCCCGGAATATCAAGCTGTGCCTTTGTCGTAATTTCGCCTGTTACCAGCACAAATCCCGTGCAGCTGACCGTCTCGCACGCAACGCGGCTCATCGGATCCTGCTCCATACACGCATCCAAAATCGCGTCGGAAATCGCGTCGCATAATTTGTCCGGATGTCCCTCTGTCACCGATTCCGATGTAAATAATAATTTCTCCATACTGTCTTCTCCTTTGCTAAAAAAAATCCGCTTGCAAAACAAGCGGACCAGATAACCATGAGATAATCAAATCCTCTTATTGTTCGACTTACTCGCTCAGGCTGGCACCTTCCATTTTATGGGGTTGCCGTGACTTCACCGATCCTATGTATCTCCATCACTCTGAATAAGAGAAATATTACAATATTGAATTTTCAAATCTCTTTTATGTTAAAATACACCCAATTATTATAATTGTCAAGATTTATTGCATGATAGAAGGGAACATTTTTCTATTGACCTTTTATTTCCAAAAGAATATACTAAGATATAGAGTGGATTTTTATGATTTCTATGCAATATACACCAGTTTACAACTTTTTAATTTTTTGAAAAATAAAATACAAACTCAGTCTCT
>CANDCP010000075.1 GCA_947383215.1 uncultured Roseburia sp. | reverse complement strand
GCGCCCGGCGCAGTAAAACGTTCAACTTTACCAAACTTAAAGGGCAAGAAAGCGAATGTAATCTTGCCCTCTCTGCTTAAATACATTTTAATCAAGAAATTCTACTTTACCACTGTCGATGTGATAGATCGCTCCGCACACCTTTACACCGTCCTCTTTCTCATCCCCAAGCTTTAGCCCGTCTCTAACCATAGACACAGCCCGCTCAACATTCAGACAGCTTGCCTTTAATTCATCCTTCTCCTCACCGATTGCCTTACGGATCTCATCCGTTATGTATTTTACATATCCTGACGGCTCGCCGCTCAAAGCCGCGCCCACCGCGCCGCAATGGCTGTGTCCCAGAATAACTACCAATTTAGAGCCGAGATGGTCGGCCGCATATTCAATGCTCCCAAGCTGATGATTGTCAATGACATTGCCCGCCACCCGAATCACAAACAGTTCCCCGATTCCGGCTGAAAAAATACTTTCCGGTATTACTCTGGAATCGGAGCAGGTCACAACAACCGCATATGGACTCTGCCCTTCCTCACACGTCTTCTTTCTAAGGAGCAATGAAATATCTCCCGGATTTGATTTGGCATCCAGATAACGAAGATTACCCTCTTTTAATTTCTGCAGAGCTTCGGCAGAAGATAAATTTGTATTCTGCATAATTTCCTCCCTTTCCTAATCCCTTATGGCCATCCGGCCTTTCACAAAGTATACCCGCAGGGCACCCCTTATGGCCATTCGGCCTTTCACAAAGTATACCCGCAGGGCACCCCTTATGGCCATTCGGCCTTTCACAAAGTATACCATACCTTGCGGTGGTTGTCATCTTTTTATGACTTCTTTTTCGAGATCGTTACGGTAAGCACCGCTTTCTTTTTGCCGCAGGTTACCCGAATCTTTGCTTTCAGCGCTTTTTTTCCGGAATTAACTTTACTTGTAACCACTCCGTACTTATCCACTTTTACATACTTCTTTCCGGATATCACCTTATAGCTTACCGTATTCGTAGTCTTTTTCGTGTACTTCTTGATCTGAATCTGAACCTGTTCTCCTTTTTCATTGAGTGTGAGTCTTGTTTTCCGCAGTTTCAGAATCTTATTTTTTGCAGTCTTCGCCACAACCTTTACCTTTATGGATGCCTTCTTAGTCGGATCTGCGACAGATTGTGCCGTTATCGTCGCCGTGCCGGTCTTTGAACCTGCTTTGACCTGCCCTTTGCCGTTGACGGACGCAACCGCAGGATTGTCGCTGGTATAGGTAACGTTCTTATTTGTTCCTGTGGTTACCACAGTTGCCGCCAATGCTGCCTTTGCCTTTTTCTTAAGATAAACGGTCTTGATTCCGTACGGACGGCTTGCCACTACAAGCTTTACAGAGGAAACCGTCACTTTTTCATTGGAACCTCCCGTTCCGTTTCCTCCCGGGTTTTGACCGCCGTTTTGATCACCGCCTCCGTTTCCTCCCGGATTTTGATTGTCGTCTCCTCCCTGCAGAGCTGTCACAGTGATTTCACAGGAACCGAAAGCTCCGCTTAAAGCCGTCGCCTTAATCGTCGTCTTCCCTTTTGCCACCGCGGTTACAACTCCGTCCTTTACAACCGCAACGGCCGGATCGGAGCTTGACCAATCCACCTTCTTATACGTCGCATTCTCCGGCATTATCTTCGCCGTCAACGTCAGCGTATCTCCCTCTTTCAGCTCGGCCGTCGTCTTATCTAACGTAACGGACTCTACTTCTACGTATCCCTCTTCCGGATCAACAACAGTTACGGTATACGTCGCGCTCTCTTTCCCCGCTGTTGCCGTAATCACTGTCTCTCCCGCTTTTATACCGGTAATCACACCGTCTTTTACCGTTGCAATCTCTTCATCGTCGCTCTTCCAGGCAACCGGCGTTCCCTCCGGCGTTACAACCGCATCCACCTTCACTGTTTTTCCAACCAGCACTCTGCCCTCTGACGCGCTTAAACTGATGGTTACTTTTTCCGGCGGATTCGGCCCTTCTTCGTCCTTCTTTTCTACCGTAACCTCGCAGGAAGCAAATACGCCGCTTGACGCTGTGGCAGTAATCGTCGTCTTTCCTTCCGCCAGCGCGGTTATTTTCCCGTTGCTCACATCCGCTACATCCGGTTTGGAGCTCTCCCAGCTCAGCCGCTTATCTGCACCGTCCGGTTTTACGGTCGCCGTCAAAGTCAATTCTTCGCCAACCTTCAGGCTCGCTGTGGTTTTGTCAAATGTGACGCTCTCTGCTTCCGGCAGTTCTCCTGTCTGCTCCACCACAATTTCTACAATATTGCTATCGGCGCTATCCGCCCATTCCCCGTTTCCTTTCGCAGCCACTTTATAGTAATATGTTCCTGCCGCCTCCACGGTATCTGTATAAACGGCTTCCGTTACATTTGCAAGTTTATTATACGTTCCGCCTCTCTGCGCCGCCCGGTATACGTCATAAGACAGCGCGTTCTCTACCGCCTCCCAGCGCAGGGTAACAGCGTATTCTTCGGCCGTTCCCTCAAGTACCGGCGTCTCAAGCTGTTTGGCAGGCTGTTCCGTCACCTTAATCTTGCATTTGCTGCTTAAAGAGCCCGCCGTAACGGTAACTGTCGCCTCTCCTGCTGCCTTTGCTTTCACGGTACACTTTTCATTGTGCGTCCCAGACGGAGTAAGATCCGCTATCTCCGGTTTATCAATTGACCACTGCACATTCAATTCCGTAAGCAGATCTGCCGGATATGACGTAACCGAAAGCGTCAGCTCCTCGTCCTTTTTCATGTTTGCGCCGGTCATATCCAAAGAAATCGAATTCACAACGCTGGTAATCTGCACCCCAATGCTCTGCGTGCTCATACTTGTCTGATATACGGCGTCGCCCTCCGCTGCAACCGCTTCCACCTTATAGTAATAAGTTCCCTTCGCTAACTGCGAATCAATGTATTCAACCGTCTCCTTTGCGAGCATGTCTCCGTTAATTTTCGTGTATTTTCCTGTCTGAGATTTTGCGCGGTAAATATTGTAACCGATTGCATGCCCGTTTGCCTCCCAGTTTACCGTAATTTCATTCTCGCCGGTCCTATTGGCCGTCGGCCTCGCCATACTTAACGGTCCCGAAACGCTAACGCTAATTGTTGCCTTCACTGTCTCATCCGCCTGTGAAGCAACCGTAATGACCGCGGTTCCGGCTCCCTTTCCTTTGATTACGCCCTTGTCGCTGACCGTCGCCACCGCCTCGTTGTCTGAACTCCAAGTCACATTTGTGTTATCCGCATTTGAAGGCGAAACTGTGCAGACCGCCGTCAATGTCTGGCCAACCGCAATCGCCGCGTTCGAAGGCGACGCCATTACGCGCTCCACCAAAATCGGCGCGCGATAACCTGCGTTCATCTCATAAACCGCACAGCCGTAATTCCCGGAGTTTTCACTCGTTTTTGTCTGACGTATTACCACATAACGGGCCGTCTTCGGATTCGTCAAAATTGTCTCCACCTCGCCGGCTTTTCCATGCTCTCCCGCATACGCCAGTTCGGCCTCGTCCGGCGTCCAGTTCTCTACGCTGTCTGTCAGATAAATATCATAATCCGCCGCGTAGGAGGCTTCCCAGTGGACAGAGACAATATTCACTTCCTTTGCAGTCCCCAAGTCGATATAACACCATGCGTTTGTATCTGTCTTATCTGCCTGCCACATACTTGCGTTTGTTGCAATGCCGTCGATCATCTTATCTGCATTTTGGGCATTGGAAGAAGCCCCGGCCCCCTGCCTGTCATAGTAAGTAACCTGAACTTCCGCTTTATCCGGGGAACCAACCGTGTACACTTCGATCTCACCAAGCGAAAGTGTATCTAACGCCCCGGAAAACTCTACCTGCACATACCGCGCTTCCTGCTCTTCAAACTTATAAATACCGT
>CANDCP010000074.1 GCA_947383215.1 uncultured Roseburia sp. | reverse complement strand
GAAGCGGAGTTACAGCGAGCATTGCGGTGACGGTCACAAAGGATGAAGAGGAAAATCCGAATCCAAGGCCACAGGAAGTCAAGGTAGAACAGATTGTTCCGTCAGAGTCAAAAATCACCCTTTTTGAGGGAGAGACAAGGACGGTGACAGTCACCGTAAGTCCGGATACGGCGAGCAACAAGGCGGTTTCTTACTTTAGCAGCGCTCATGGGATTGCAGGGGTATCTGAGGACGGAGTCATCACGGCAGTGACAGAGGGAACGGCGACAATAACGGTGATGGCAAAAGACGGAAGCGGAGTTACGGCAGAGATAACGGTGGAAGTCAAAAAGAAACAAACGTCGGAAGAACCGGATCCGGAAGAAAAGGTAACCAATATTCTTTTATCACAGAAGAATGTAACGCTGACTGCAGGCGAAACAGCAGAAGTCACTGCCGAGGTATTACCGGATGATGCAACCAATAAAGAGGTGTTATATAGCAGCAGTAATATTGCGGTGGCGCTTGTATCCCAGGACGGGGCAAAAGGAATCATCAGAGCGGTCGGAGAGGGAACGGCGACAATTACAGTAGCGGCGCAGGATGGAAGCGGCGTCTGTGCGACGATTTCCGTGACTGTAAATAAAAAGCAGTCTGTTCCGGTAAATCCGGGAACGCCGGAGGATCCGAAGCCGGGAGACGACCAGGACAATAACCAAAATAATAATGGTAATAACAATGGAAATAATAACGGAAGCAATAACGGAACCGGCGGAGGAGGCGTTAATTCGGGCACGGTAGTTAATCCGCAGATAGGGCAGACGTTTGTTTTCGGCAAATTCAACTACAAAATCACCGGTGTTTTGAGCGGAAATTATACGGTGGAACTTGTATCTCCGGTGAAAAAGACGATGACAACGGCGACAATACCGGCCGCTGTAAAGTATAACAATACAATTTTTCAGGTAACCACAGTCGGAAAGAATGCGTTTAAAAACAATAAGAAACTGAAAAAAGTGACGATCGGAAAGAATATTACCGGAATCGCTTCCGGCGCGTTTTATAAATGCAAGAAGCTGAAGCAGATAACGGTAAAAACGACAAAATTAAAGAGTATCGGAAAAAATGCATTTCGTTCCATTGTCAAAAAAGCAGTTATCAAAGTACCGTCAAAGAAATTGAGCGCGTATAAGAAGCTGATAAAGAAAGCGAAAACTTCTTCCACGGTGCGTTTGAAAAAATAACGATCAGACAGCAGTATTATGAAATTAAAATCACACCTGTATTACGCAGGTGTGATTTTAAAATATGACGGGATTATTGCAAGCATAACCGTTGGTTATGGGGAACAAAAAATATATTACTTTAATGTATTTAAATATTGACAAAAGCAATTCATATGCTAGAATAAACTTAATGTGAATGTAGAAAAAGGTGGTTTTACATGAGAAGACAGGCGTTATCTATTTTGGTAGAAAACACTTCGGGTGTTTTAAGTCATATATCCGGTTTGTTTAGCCGGAGGGGATATAATATTGACAGTTTTTCCGCCGGCGTAACGGCGGATCCACGGTTTACAAGGGTTACGATTGTTGCAAGCGGGGACGAGCTGATTTTGGAACAGATTGAAAAGCAGCTTGCAAAACTGGAGGATGTACGTGATATCAAGAAGCTGGAGCAGGGTACGTCCGTGACCAGAGAATTGATTCTGGTAAAGATTAGAGCAAAGGATACACAGCGTCAGGCGGTTCTGAGTGTAACGGAGATCTTTCACGGGAGGGTTGTAGATGTTACGAACGATTCTATGGTGATAGAATTAACCGGTCATCAGGGCAAGCTTGAAGCTTTTATGGATTTATTGCAGGGATATGAGATATTAGAACTTGCAAGAACCGGTATCACCGGTTTGACCCGCGGGTCATCGGATGTAACATATTTAGATTAATTTAATAGGAGGCTGGAAAAATGGCAGCAAAAATTTATTATCAGGAAGATTGTAATCTTTCATTATTAGAGGGGAAGACAATCGCAGTAATCGGTTACGGAAGTCAGGGACATGCGCACGCGCTGAATGCAAAAGAGTCCGGATGTAACGTAATCATCGGTCTTTATGAAGGAAGCAAATCCTGGGCGAAAGCAGAGGCGCAGGGCTTTGAGGTTTATACAGCGGCGGAAGCTGCAAAAAAAGCGGATATTATTATGATTCTTATCAACGATGAGAAGCAGGCGGACTTATATAAGGCAGACATTGAGCCGAACTTAGAGGCGGGCAATATGCTGATGTTTGCGCACGGATTTAATATTCATTTTGGATGCATCGTACCGCCGAAGGATGTAGACGTAACGATGATTGCTCCGAAGGGACCGGGACACACGGTAAGAAGCGAATATCAGGAGGGCAAAGGCGTTCCTTGTCTGGTAGCGGTAGAGCAGGATGCGACGGGCAAGGCATTAGATATAGCGCTGGCATATGCGCTGGCGATCGGCGGCGCGAGAGCGGGCGTTCTTGAGACAACCTTTAGAACAGAGACGGAGACAGATCTTTTCGGCGAGCAGGCAGTACTTTGCGGCGGTGTGTGCGCGTTGATGCAGGCAGGCTTTGAGACGCTGTGCGAGGCAGGCTATGATCCGAGAAATGCATATTTTGAGTGTATCCATGAGATGAAGTTGATCGTAGATTTGATTTACCAGTCGGGCTTTGAGGGAATGAGATATTCGATCTCCAATACGGCGGAGTACGGCGATTACATAACCGGTCCGAAGATTATCACAGAGGATACCAAGAAAGCGATGAAGAAGATCCTTGCCGATATCCAGGATGGTTCCTTTGCAAAAGAGTTCCTGCTGGATATGTCGCCGGCAGGCCGTCAGGTACATTTCAAGGCAATGAGAAAGCTTGCGGCAGAGCATTCTTCAGAGGCGGTAGGCAAAGAAATCCGCAAATTATACAGCTGGAATAATGAGGACGACAAATTAATAAACAATTAATGAACGTCTGATAAGAAATGGCGTGAGGAGGGGCCCTGACGCCCCGGCCCCGCGAAGCGGGAAATGTTTTCATGCCAATTGACTTAAATCCCGAAAAATTCTGTTTTAAAAGGAAATTTTCGGGATTTTTCTATTGAAAAATAACATAATTATAAAATTGAAAAAGGTTCGCAATAGTTTTTCTATTGCGTATGACGGAAAAATAAATATAAATTACAATATATTCCTGTGAGCGACCACTTTTATGACCACGATTTAAAGGATTGAATCCACACAATTCTGCATCATTTTTCGATTGCTGTGTACATATAAATCCAATGTAATGTTTGTGGATGCGTGCCCTAAAATAGAAGATAAGGTCTTACAGTCAATTCCTTTTTCAATGGCTGTTGAAGCGAATCCATGACGAAGCGAGTGCAAATTGTAATGAGTGATTTGATTTTTGCGAAGAATCGTTGCAAAGCGCTTTTGTACGTTTCGCGGTTCCATACAGGAAGAACTTCCGGTCAGAAGATAATAACAAGGCTGACTTTTATACTTAAGCAATGAAGAATACAGCTTTGTTGGAATCGGGATGACGCGCAGAGAAGTTTCTGTTTTAGGAGTTCCGATATGAACATAGGTTTTTCCTTTTTTCTCTACATTTCCGTCGTTTTTTATGCGCTGAATCGTTCTGACAATACGAAACGTTTTTTCTTCAAAACTGATATCCTCCCATCGAATGCCGCACAGTTCCCCGACGCGGATTCCGGTAGAAAGCATCAATAGAATGCCCAGGGCAAACAAATTATCCATTGCAAAGAGAACTTGTTCGATTTTTTTTCTGTCATCCCCGTAGCAAACGCGGACCATACTTCTTCCGTTGTGATAAACGCAGCATTTTACAACCTCATTTTCTACGATCCCAAGCTGATTGCCTTTTCTGAAAATATAGCGGAGAATATCCGTAATTGAACGAATCGTCGACGATTGCAGTTCCTTTTTCGCCAGAGAATCAATAAATGTATAGACGTCTTCTTGCGTAATTTCTTTCGGATTCTTGTCAAATGCACCCATAATATGTTTCATAACAATTGACTCATAATTTGCGTATGTACTTGGTTTGACCCGGTTTCTTTTATCCCTCATCCACAGCTGGCATAAATGTTCCACCGTATGAATTTCCGAATCCGCCTGACAGTTTTCGTCTTTTTTTAATGTCTGCCGGACCATATTCATCTTTTTTTCGCGCACTTGTCGATATGTCTTTGCATAAACATATCCGTAACGAATATGTCCGTGTTCATCTCGTCCTTTAAAATATCGCGCCTCCCATCTTCCGTCCTTTCGCTTCCTGATATTTTCGCCCTTTCTTGGCATCTTTATTTCCTCCTTTGCGTTTTTTGTATAGCTCAATCTATTATCTACCACTTTTTTGACTATAAATAATATTGATTATAATTTTTTGAAGCACAGCCGGCGCATATCCGGATATCCCTTTAAAGACAATTAGAGGATGTTTCT
>CANDCP010000073.1 GCA_947383215.1 uncultured Roseburia sp. | reverse complement strand
AGGAACTTATTAACCAGGTAGTCTGTCTTATTGACTACACCATTATTATACTAGGGGATGAGCATATGGAAAATACGCCGCCAGGATTTAAAGGCTTTCTATCAATTTCATGACTGGCAATTTGTGGGATAGAAAGCCGAGAGTGCAAGCGCCTTAGATATGAAAAGATTATTGGAATGTATAAATTTTAGGAGGAAAGAAAATGAGAAAATATAAAAAAATAATTATGAGTTTATTATTGACTTCTTCATTGTTGATTGTTTCAGGAACACCAGTTAATGCTGCATCATCTGGCACATGGAATGTTAATTATCATCCGGGGGCGACATCAGATATCAGCAATCAGGTTTCAAATGTAGTAGTAAGTTATTACAGCGGAGGATACATAGCAAACTGTTCAACGATCAGTGGAACAAACGGAAGAGCTTTGACAATTTCATCATCTTCTGCCGGTGGCATGTCAACTATTTCAGTTACGACGACAGGTTTAACAAGAAGTTGGAAGATGAATGGAAGTACGAAGGGGAATGTTACGTTTGATGTTATTGCAGCAAGTGGGCATCGTTGTCAGTCTACGGGAACAATTAAAATTTTTAATTAAAGCCGCTTAGTTTTCTAAGATAATCCACAGAGGATGAAAGGACAATTTTCATCCTCTGTGGTATAGGAGGAAATTTATGAAAAAAAGAACCGTGATTTTTTTTACAATTAGCGCCATGGTTTTATGTGGATGCAGCGGACAGGCCGTTACGGGGGATGACGCCCATACGGAGAATATGGTATCCGGTGGCGACGTTGAGAGGGACAATTGCAGCCGCTTTCTGGAAAGCTACGAAGAGAAGTATTATGACGACCGGGTTAAGGTTTCAGAGTACAAAGAGGCGTATAAGGCCGAAACAGAAGACTTAAAAAATTATGAGACAGAGAAGCTTTCATTTAAATCCTGTGATTTTGGCGCCATGGAGGCGCAGGACGATATTTCCGTGTTGAGGCTGCGACCGCATAGTCTTAGCGTGGAGGAGAGCTGGAAGGTGATGGAGGACTGGCTGAAGGAAATCGGTATGAAGGATTTTGATATGGATAAGGAGGTGCGCGATGCCAGCGGTCAATTTGAAAGAGACGAAAGCAATGCGTATCCGTATGATTATCCGTCTGTCAGGGAGCACTACTCGGATCTGAAAACAGGAAACGGTTTTTTCTTAAATACGAATGAGTGTTATCTGCAGATGGGAGGGGACGGAATTTATTCCATGAGCGACGGAGCCATAACGAAATATTTGAAAAACGACGGGTTTGCCGCAATGGATGCCCTTGGCAACAATTCGGAGACAATCGTAAAAGAAGGAAAGTTAAAAGAGCTGGAAGGCGAAACGTGGGAGCTGCCGTCCGGAAAGGTATCCGTAGGGGATGCCGCGGATGCGGCGAAGAAATATTTCGAAAAGGGAACGCCATATCCGTGCGCGGACGGCGTGCAGGTTGATATACCGAAGGTATCTGTCTTTTCTTTGGACAATAAGTACGGATACGCGTTTACCGTGAGGCGCAAATACAAGGGAATTCCGTTTGCGTATACTGAGGGTGGAGGAAGGAATTACTATGAAGGCGGGTATGAGATTTGTGAGGATGATAAGACAGCGTATGTCGTAGACGATAAAACGGTAAGCGCGTTTACGGGTTATTCCGAGGCGCAGTCGTTGGAACCGGTCGGTAAGGCGCAGGATTCCATTATCAGCCTGAAGGAGGCGGTTTCAATTTTAAATGAAAAACTGGCGATGCGGATCAATGTCGACGTTTCTCAGGCGGAACTTTCGTATTGCGTCGTTTCGAACGGAGATGAGGCGGAGGAAAAGGATACGCCTGTGATTCCGTGCTGGTTGTTTGACGGCGTAAACCGGAACAATGAACAGGGGATGCGAATGTATCTCGACGCGTTTACGGGCGAACTCTATTATTACACATACTATATGGCGGAGTAACGGTGTATGAAAAAAATAAAATGTGAGATTTCAAAGATTTTTTATTTTCCGCTGTTTCTTGTTTCCTGTATTGGGATTGTGATTGTGTGTCTGTTAAGCGATTGTTATTTTAGCGGCGGCAGAGGCTATACGGTAATTGAGCTTATGCTTGGCAGTCTGAGTTTGGATATGCTGAATGATGTAAATCTGAACTGTTTTGCGATTTGGAAAGCAGGTTTTGGAATCTGGTCTTACCTGCTGCTGCCGTTACTGCTTGGCATCAGTTATCTGTTCGTGCTCTCGGCGGAGAGACAGTCGGGCGCGGTCAGGCAGATTTTGATCCGGGAGGATAATTTTTCGTACTGTCTGTCAAAATTGATAAGCGCATCCGTGTACGGCGGCGTTACGCTTGCCGTGGGATATGGTTTATATGGGCTTATTGTATGGAGATTTTTTCCGTCTCTGTCTCTTTATCAGGAAGAGTTAAGGACAATGTATATGGAGTATTATATGCCGGACGGCGTGATCTGGTTTGTGGTAAGGCGCGTTGCTGGAACTTTTTTGTACGGAATGTTCCTCAGTTTTTATACAGTCGGAGTTTCCATATTTGCGGTAGACCGCTATATTTTGATGTGTTTACCGATGATGCTCGGTTATATCTATTCCCAGGCAGTTACGAAGATTGAGTATGATGCGTTCAGCCGGAACCGTTTTCCGTTTGCGGACAAGCTGCAGTCTCTGCGGCCGGAAAATATTATAGAGATCGGACCAAATATGGCATGGGTTTGTACGTTTTTGCTTATGGTAATTATTTTTATTGTATTGCTGGGAATATTCTGGCTTACGAGCGTGAAGAGGGGGGACAGCGGTGGGTGGACATAAGATACGCACGGTCTTTCGTATTGCGAAAATCGAATATATGAATCTTTTGAGAAGTACAAAGATGATTATATTGGGGATGTTTGTTATTTTTACCAATATTCAGATTATTACGCCGCTGAAAAACTGTGCCGCGATGATGGACGGAAAGCTGTCCTTTCTGGAGGCGTTTGCGGCGCTTGGGAATTCCGGCATTGTGGTTTTGATTCTGCCGTTGTTTTATCTGGTAATGATGGCGGATTTTCCAAGAAAGGACGGAATACAGTTATTTTATCAGATTCGCTGCGATAAGATTGTCTGGGCGTTTGGGCAGATTGTATTTGCGTTATTCTCCGCGGTGTCTCTGGCGGCGTTTGCGCTTATTTCTTCGACTGCGCTGTTGACGTCTTGCGGGACGTGGGATTCGAATTTCAGTTACGCGGTCACAAATTACGTCACAACTTATCCGGAGCGCTTCGGCGATTATGTGGTTCAGCTTTTGCCGGAAAATTTGTATAACCAGATGACGCTTTTGTCGGCCGCTCTCCACACATTTGCGCTTTTAAGCCTCTATTTCTTTTTGATTGCGCTTATTTTATTATTGTTTGCGCTGATGAACAGTAAACTTGCCGGTGTTTTGCTTGTCGGGATTTTAATTGTAGCGGGGACGATATCCTGTGCGGCAAATGCAAAGTTTCGGTGGTTTCTGCCGATGTCCCATGCGCTGACCGTACAGCACTTCACAGAGTATACCAGTGCGGAGATTTTTCCGATCGGCGCGTCGTACCTGTATTTTATTGTCGCAAATTTGTGTATGGTAATTGCCTGTGCCGTGATAAGCAAACGGTATCAGGTTCAATGAAAGGAGGTTTGCCGTGATAGAGATATGTAATCTTTCCCTGCAGATTAAGGACAAAAAAATTCTATCCCAGATTAATCTCAGGTTAGAGGACGGAAAAATCTACGGATTGTCAGGAAACAACGGGTGTGGAAAGACAATGCTGATGAAGTGTATCTGCGGTTTTATCAGGCCGACAGAGGGAACGGTGACGGCGGATCATAAGGTGATCGGCAAAGACGCGGATTATCTCGACAATGCGGGGATTATCATTGAAAATCCCGGATTTGTCCCGTATTATTCGGGGATGAAAAATCTGAAATTGTTGATGGGTATTCGCGGAAAGGCAGATGTGAAATATCTGGAGTCCGTGATGAGGCGGTGCGGATTAGAGCCCGGTCTGAAGCTTCCGGTAAAGAAGTACAGCCTGGGTATGAGGCAGAGGCTTGGAATCGCGCAGGCGTTTATGGAGGATCAAAAATATTTGATTTTGGACGAGCCAATGAACGGTCTGGATAAGTTCGGCGTCTGCGACATCAGGGAGCTGCTCTTAGAGCTGCGCGGACAGGGAAAACTTATTATACTGGCAAGCCATAATAAGGCGGATATCGACATATTGTGCGATAAAGTATATGAGATAGACGGAGGCGTGATTGTGAATGAAATTGATAACAGTGCGGCAAAACGTTGAGTTAAAAAGGAAAATTCCATCTTGACAAGCACGGCGGCATATAGTATATTATTACAAGTTGAGGGAACTCAATAAATGCTGCCATGGCTCAGTAGGTAGAGCGTCGCATTGGTAGTGCGGAGGTCACGGGTCCGATTCCCGT
>CANDCP010000072.1 GCA_947383215.1 uncultured Roseburia sp. | reverse complement strand
CTCAGTAGGTAGAGCGTCGCATTGGTAGTGCGGAGGTCACGGGTCCGATTCCCGTTGGCAGCTTAAGAGGGGCTGTTGCAAGAGTAGATGAATGATCACTACTGGAGCGACAGCTCCGTTTTTATGCCTAAAAACAGAAAAGCAGGTTCCGAGGTGATGTGGTAAAGTAAAGCTGACACATACACTTGCCATGCCGGGAGATCATCGTTCCTCTTTTTACTAAGGGGCAGAAAAGTAAGAGCGATTATGAATCGGAAGTAACGGTTTACGAATGTGAAGACTATACAGGCTGTCCTTGTAAAGAAAAATGTACCAAAGCAAAAGGCAATAAACGGTTATATATTTCCAAAAGTTTTCAGGACAAGCGGCAGGAATCCTACGAAAATATCCTGAATGAAACGGGAACGACACCCTCTTTTATTTGTGCGAAAAGAAAAAATTCTTCCGATGAGGCTCACATTTTTCTTAAAATAGCCGCTTGGTTACGTCATATACCATAACCTTTATGCCGATAAAAAAGCGCAAAACCCTTGATAATTCTATACACTTTACACTCTTTGCTGCAATATATCAGATTATTTATTATCGTGGTAACAGTTCATGTTGTTTTAATTTTTCGACAACTGTTTCCATCTCATCATTGAGTATGTGAATATCTCTTCTGATATCTCTTTCAAAAATTTTCACATTAAGCAGTAAATCATCAAGTTTCTTTGCGGTTATGCCTTGCTTCATTTCGATTACATCAAGTCTGCTGTCCATGGAATCAAGTCTGCCGTCCATGGAATCAAGTCTGCTGTCCATGGAATCAAGTCTGCCGTCCATGGAATCAAATCGGTCGTCCATCTTGTCAAGTCTACTGTCCATGGAATCAAGTCTGTTATGGATAGGTTTTAATAATTCTTTGATTGCCAGTAAATCTTCATTGGTTAATGCCATATTGTATCACGCTCCCTGTACGATTGTCCCGTTGTTAATTTATAGAAGTATATCACATCCAGAGTATAAAGTCTATGGAATTGTCAAGGTACTCGTTTGGGGTTAAGACATTTCATAAGGTTAACAAATCAAACAAAACATCCGTCACGATTTGGCGCTATCCGGCGAAAATGAAAAATTAACTATAAATGTCAAGATTCTACAATGAAATTTTATAAATGAACTGTATTTCAGATAATAAAGAAGCGATTGTATGGGGGTAACCCACCGCAGATAGGAGTTTACAACAAGTAGAAGCGAAGATTGGGAGACGAATCGTCAGTCCGTCGCCCCTTTTGAACAGCTATTACTTCCAATATTTCTTTTCATCTTCCTTCGTGATTTTACGGATTACGCGACAGGGATTGCCTGCGGCAAGAACGCCGGAAGGGATGTCTTTGTTTACAACACTGCCCGCGCCGATTATGCAACCATCTCCGATTGAAACGCCGGGAAGGACAATGACATTGCCTCCAAACCATACGTTATTGCCCACCGTTATTGGCCATGCAATTTCAAGGCCCTGGTTGCGCTGCTTGATATCCAGTGCGTGTCCGGCGGTATAAAAGCCGCAGTTTGGAGCGATAAAGCAGTTGTCGCCGAATGTGACTTTTGCGCCGTCTAAGATAATCAGGTTGTGATTGGAATAAAAATTTTCCCCGATTTCAATATTATAACCGTAATCACACCAGAAGGTCTGCTCAATCAAAAAGTTTTTTCCTGTTTTACCTAAAAGCTTTGTTAAAAGCTCTCTTCGCCCGTCGGAATCTGAGGGCGTCAATTTGTTATACTTTGCACAGAGATCTTTCGCAAATGTGCGTTCTTTGGCGAGAGATTCATCGTAATTGCCATCGTAAAGCAGTCCGGCGTCGCGTTTTTCTTTTTCGTTCATAGTCTAGTCCTTTCTGCAAATAGAGTATTCGTATATTAAAAATATCATAATCCCTGGCGTTTTAGATGTAAAGAAAAATTTTTGGTAAAATCGGAGATCATATTGTATAATCGGGATGAAATCGATTCCATATTCGTGAAGCGATTTTACGTGTGCGGTGTGCGAATCAGAAAAGGAAGGAAAGAAAATGGGAACGGAGCATATTTTTCAAAAGCGGCTTGAGAAACACAGGGAAGAGATGCGTTGGCTGTATATGGAGCTTTATAACAATGCAGATATGTTTGGGGAACTGGAGCGGCAGTGCAGGGTCTTTTATATGGAACGGGGGGAGGAGTTGAAAGAACTCGACTGTCTCAGAGAACAAAATCCCGACTGGTATAAGAAGAACGATCTGCTTGGCATGATGCTCTATATTGATAATTTTGCAGAAAATATGCAGGGTGTCAGGAAGAAACTGGATTATCTGGAGCAGAGTAATGTGAATTGTATTCATCTGATGCCGTTTTTGGAGACGACAAAGGGAAAGTCAGACGGAGGTTACGCAGTCAGCGATTTCCGTAAGGTTTCTCCAAAAGTGGGGACAATGGGGGACCTGGAGGATTTGACGCGGGCATGCCATAAAAGAAAAATAAATGTCTGCTGCGATTTTGTGATGAATCATACCTCGGAAGATCACGCATGGGCAAAAAAGGCAAGGAACGGCGACGGGGAATATATGAGCCGTTATTTCTTTTATGACAATGACGAAATTCCAAACCGCTATGAACAGACGGTTCCACAGGTATTTCCGGCTACGGCTCCCGGTAATTTTACATGGATTGATGAGATAAAGCACTATGTGATGACGAGTTTTTATCCGTATCAGTGGGATTTAAATTACAAAAATCCGAGGGTGTTCAATGAAATGATGTACAATTTTTTATACCTTGCCAACCGCGGGATCGATATTGTCCGTTTGGATGCCGTTCCGTATATTTGGAAGGAGTTGGGAACAAGCTGTAGAAATCTTCCGCAGGTTCATACAATCGTGCGTTTGATGCGGATGATAAGCGAGATTGTATGTCCCGGCGTTCTTCTGCTGGGCGAGGTTGTTATGGAACCGGCGAAGGTTGTGCCCTACTTTGGCACGGTGGAAAAACCGGAGTGCCATATGTTATATAACGTGACGACGATGGCGACAATCTGGCATACGGTGGCGACCCGTGACGCAAGCCTTTTAAGGCGGCAGCTTCATATTGTCAGTTCGCTGCCAAAAGAATACGTATTTTTAAATTACCTTCGCTGCCATGACGATATCGGCTGGGGATTAGATTATGATACGCTGGCAGAGGCCGGAATGCTTGAGGCTCCTCACAAACAGTACTTAAATGAATATTTTTTGGGAATTGCGGGGGGCAGCAACAGCAGAGGGGAGCTTTACAATTATGATCCGGTCACAAAGGATGCGCGCTTCTGCGGCACGACAGCTTCGCTCTGCGGAATAGAGAGCGCCGGCCTTGAGGGAAATGAGGCGGCAATGAAGAAAGCCGTTGATTTGGATGTTATGCTTCACGCATATATGTTTATGCAGAGCGGGATTCCGATTTTATACAGCGGTGATGAGATTGGGCAGATAAATGATTATACGTATAAAAAAGATATTGATAAGCGGGAAGACTCCAGGTATCTCCACCGCGGGCCTATGAATTGGAAAAATGTAAAAAAAATAAAGGATTCGCGCACGGTTGAGGGGCGGATTTACGGTAGACTGCGTTTGCTTGAAAATCTTAGGAAGACGCATCCCGCCTTTGTATCAGATGCAGACGTTTGGACGTTGGAGACACATGAGAAAAGTGTTTTGTGTATCGGACGCTGTTGCGGTGAAGAAAAAATAATCGGCATTTTTAATTTTAGCGAGCAGGCGAAAACGGCGTGGATCAACGAGACGGACGGAGCGTATATGGACTTGATCGGCGGAAATGAGATGGAGGCAAAGGATGTAAATATACCCGGTTATGGCTTTTACTGGCTGCGGTTAGAGAAGAGGGAGAGGACGATGTCACGCCTTCTCTGACGACGATTTGAACCCGATGCAGTCGCCGGTATGTACGCCCGCTGCCGCAGGGCAGCAGGACGTATAAGAGTAAAAATGTATACAAACCGGGAAGACGGATTTTATTTTTAATTTGATTAATAGCGAACAGTCTTTATCACGCCGCAGCCGATTTTTTCCCCGGAACCGCCGGACGGCTGGCTGGTGAAATCATCCCGCATACTGTGGATAACCACAGATTTGCCGACAATCTGTTCAACGGTAAAACGCTTATCGTAGAAAGCCTGCCATGCGTATCCCTGATTGCTAAGCAGTGGCGGCAGATCTCCGGCATGGTCAGGGTGCTTAGCATCGGCCGGGTTGAAATGGTTGCCGGTTTTATCAAAAGGCAGATCACAGTTTCCGAACTCATGAATGTGTACGCCGTAAAATTGCGAGGCATTATTTGAATGAATATCCGGGAGACCGAAAATTTGCATATCAACGAGAACACCGCCGTAGGGCGTAGAGAAAAAGCGAACGAGCCCGCTTAAATCGCTGTGCGAGTCGTTGCCCTGAATCCATGCCATCGCAAACGGCATGTTTTGTTTCAAAGTAGAAATAAAAGAAGAGGAAGCGAAGCGGAGTCGAGCGGGCACTGCGAAAAGCAGGAGGAAAGGCGAA
>CANDCP010000071.1 GCA_947383215.1 uncultured Roseburia sp. | reverse complement strand
CCTCGTAAGTCATTTTAAAATCGGCATTCTTTTTCTCCTCAATTGTCTTAAGCAGCTCCTTCGGCGTCTTCTCATCTTCCACAACCGTATAATCAATGTCCGCCACTTTTGCGCCCCCTGCCTGCGACATGCCGCAGCCGGACAGACAGACGCACAGAAACAGCGCCGCAAATAATTTTATTTTCTTTATCATATTTTCTTCCATATTCGTTCTTATTTTATTTTATGAACAAAATAGAAAAACATGCCAAAACAAATCTTGTCTTTTCCCTCCCAAAACATTATAATGTAGCTGACTATGCAAGTTTCACTTCCCAAAAACAGAAAGGATTATTTATGGTTCGAACTTTTTTTGCACTACTTTTTGTCGTTCTCTTTTTAATACTGAGTATCCCTGTCCTTTTTATAGAGTGGATACTGCGCAAATTTAACAAACCGGCCGCCGATATCAGCAGCCTCCGGATCGTACAGTGGGCGTTTAAAGTCGTTCTTTTTATCTGCGGCACAAAGCTTACGGTTATCGGCGAAGAGAACGTTCCGAAAGACGAGCCCGTTCTCTATATCGGCAACCACAGAAGCTATTTTGATATTGTAATCACGTACGCAAGATGCCCCGGTCTCACGGGATATATTTCCAAGGATAATATCGCCAAAGTTCCGCTTTTAAGCACATGGATGCGGCGGCTCTACTGCCTGTTTTTAAACCGTACCGATATGAAAGAAGGGTTAAAGACCATTCTTACCGGTATCGACCAGATTAAAAACGGAATTTCCATGTGTATTTTTCCCGAGGGAACGAGGAGCAAAAGCCCCGACGACACCGCGATGCTTCCGTTTAAGGCCGGAAGCTTTAAGATGGCTGAAAAAACGAAATGTCCGATTGTTCCGATGGCGATCACCAATTCGGCCGACATTTTAGAGGCTCATTTTCCGAGCGTACATAAAACACACGTCGTGTTACAGTACGGCAAACCGATTCTTCTAAGCGATCTCTCAAAAGAAGATCAAAGACAGCTTGCCGCCTACGCGCAAAAACGGGTACAGGAAATGCTTCAGGATAACAGAAAATATTTGTAGCTCAACGGCTCCATTCGTTCTGCTGCGCTATTTGCACAGCGCAGCGACTACTTTTGAAAATTCCATGAAATGAGACGCCTTGACAAGGATCGTATCGTTTGGCTTTAATTTTCTCAAAAGCTCCTCTGTCATCGCCTCTCTGCTGTCATAAGAATAAATTTCAGTTCTACCGCCGGCCGCGGCTGCCGCTATCTCGCCCGCGAGACTGCCCACGGTAAACAAAAGGTCGATATCCTTCCCCGCAAGATATTCTCCCACTTCGTAATGCAGTTTCTTTTCATTTTCTCCAAGCTCCCCCATATCCCCCAAAACCGCCACTCTGCGCCCGTCCGCCTTGCTCAAAACGTCTATGGACGCTTTCATGGAAACGGGATTTGCATTGTAACAGTCGTCGATCACGAGCCAGTCCTTCACATGCATCATATTTGTCCTACCGCTGATCGTCCCCGCGCTCTCAATTCCCCTTTTTATCTCCTCCGCGGTAAGTCCGAGACGGTTAGCGACGCTCGCCGCCGCCAGCGCGTTGTAGACATTATGCTCACCCGGAAGCGGCACGGTCGTCTCAAAGCTCTCGTCTCCAATATGGATACGCGCTCTCGTTCCCGAAAGCCCGAGACTCTGCAAATCAGACGCATAGACCTGTTTTCTGACTTGCGAAGCAAGGTCCGTCTCCTCCTCCGCAGAGAAAATGTCTTTCCCGATCCCGTAAAAAACGGGACGCGCACCGTTCACCATGGGAATCGTCGACAGCTTATCGTCGTCGCCGTTTAACACGGCGATGCCGCCCTCCCTTATATGCGCAAAGCTCTCTGTCTTTGCCTTTAAAATTCCGTCCCGCGTCTTTAGGTTTTCCAAATGACATAAGCCGATGTTTGTTATCACGCATATATCCGGATTCGCCATCGCCGCCAGCCGGTGCATCTCGCCGAACTCCGAAATTCCCATCTCCAAAACCGCAACCTCATGCGTATCTCTGATTTTGAAAATTGTCAGAGGCAATCCGATCTCATTATTATAATTCCCCTCTGTCTTCAAAACCGAATATTTCTGCGACAGGACGGAGGCAATCATCTCTTTTGTGCTGGTCTTGCCGACGCTCCCCGTAATCCCGACCACCCTGATCGAAAGGCTCTGTCTGTAATACGCCGCCAAATCCTTAAGCGCCTGCTTCGTAGACGGCACAAGAATATACGGCCCCTTCGCGTCCGTCAATTTTTCTTCGGATAAAACCGCGGCGGCCCCGTTGTCAAATACCGACGGTATAAAGGAGTGTCCGTCTACTTTTTCTCCCCGTATCGGCACAAACAAAAATCCCGGTTCTACCAGGCGGCTGTCAATCGCCACTCCGGATATCTCCAGCGCTCTCTGCTTTTCGCCGCCAAAATATGTTCCGCCGCACACCTTTGCAATATTCTCCAAAATCAAATTTCTCATGATTCTCACCGCCTATTATGCATACTTTTTCATGGAAACCTCTATCAGCTTTTCGCAAAGCTCCCCGTATCCGATTCCCAGCACCTGCGCCTCCTGCGGAAGCAGACTTGTCGCGGTCATTCCCGGAAGCGTGTTAATCTCCAGGCAATAAATATTGCCGGCTTTATCCATCAAAAAATCAGATCTCGAGTAAGTAGAAAGCCCGATTGCCTCAGCCGCCAAAACCGCATATTCCTGCATCTTTTTTGCGGCCGCCTCCGGCAGCTTTGCCGGACATGTCTCTACGGTGCTCCCCGGCTTATATTTATTTTTATAGTCATAAAACCCCTCGATCGGCGCTATCTCAATGACCGGATAGGCCGCGTACTCTACTACGCCGACAGAAAACTCTCTTCCCTCTATATACTCCTCGATAACGACGCTCTCTTCCAGCGCAAACGCGGCGTCCAGCGCGCGCGCATACTCTTCATTGGTATGAACAATTGAAATGCCGATACTGGAACCGCCGCAGCACGGTTTTACCACACACGGCAGCGTAAGCCCTGTCTGCGAGAAATCCTTCAAACGCTCCTGTCTTTTCATAAACGCTCCCCGCGGCGTCGGTATCCCGTT
This sequence comes from uncultured Roseburia sp., assembly GCA_947383215.1. Classification (GTDB taxonomy): domain Bacteria; phylum Bacillota; class Clostridia; order Lachnospirales; family Lachnospiraceae; genus Roseburia_C. Next base: position 1,654 of record CANDCP010000071.1, on the reverse strand, counting down.
CATCCGGAAAAACTGTTTTGAGAGCTCTTTATCCATGGCAATCGCGCTTCCCAAATATGTACTTCCCGTATATTTGATCCCAAACAGATCAAACGCTGCCTGAACTCTGCCGTTTTCCCCGTTTTCCCCGTGAAGCGCCATAAAAACAATATCCGCCATCCGGCACATTGCAATTACATTGGGTCCGAAAAAACAATCGGACTGATCTTTTCTGCTCTTTTTTACAAGCTCTAAATCAGGCGCCTCATCCGCAATTCCCGTCACCTTGACGCTGACCGCCTCGGAACGCTCAAAAATATTGCTCAAATCCTCTTCTTTATCGCTGTATCCCATAAAAACATCCAGCAAAATTACGCGGTGCCCTTTTGCCCTGAGCGCTTCGCTCACCATGCTTCCCGTCGTGAACGATACGTCCCTCTCCGTACTAAGGCCGCCTGCCAAAACTACAATATCCATCCTGTTTTCCTTTCTGCCCGCTCTCTTATTTCAATTCATACTATAATTGTTGCAAATCCTGCTCTTTGGGGGTGCTTATTTTTCTTTTGTTATGTACGTAATAAAATTAAAATGCGATTGACATTTCCCCTGCACAGTCCGGATTTTCCTTTTTCATGACCCGGAAAATAAGTTCCGACTGACTGCGCACCTCCCTCGCATCATTATATGCCTCAAGTGCCAGCAATACTCTGGACTTCTGATTTAACAGATATGGAAGCGGAAACAGTTTTCCGAACCTGACACACATCCCTATCCCCATCTCGCTGTATAAAAGCGCCTCCTCATATGATTTCCTCTCCGAAAGCACAACCGACAGGTTATAGAGAATCACAGGATACATTTTCGCCCGCTCTTCCTCATCCATCATACGGACATGAAAGTAGTCCTTCAAGCCATACCAGATATCGCATGCACGTCCCGTCATCTTCAGCCTTTTATATTGAATTGCAATGTTATTCCAAATAACAATCTCATCATATGTCAGCAGTCTCCTGTCAGCTTTTCTCCATACTCTGACGTCTTCTTTCGTAGTGATCCGCAATGCCCGATACAGTTCTCTTAACACCTTTTCGGGCTTTTCCCCTACTATTGTATGATAAACTGCTCCCAGATATAGCATCAACTGCGTTTCTGTCAACGGATGCTCCCCAGTCCAGATACGGTACTCCTCAAGGGCGGCTTCCAGATATTCCGGCTCGTTGCGCGCCATCATACTTAAGATCTCTCTGCAAAAACGATCCGTCTCCAACTCTCTTTTTCCGACAAAACATGAAAAAAGAGACGTCTGACCGCCAAGTCTTTGCATCAACGCCTCATATGTTGCAGACGACGGAGTCCTCCCGCCATTTTCAATCTTTGACAGGGTACTTGTCGTACAGACTCCCTCTGCAAGCTCCTCCTGGGTATACCCCCTCTGCTTCCTCAAATCATAAATATAATCTCCTACCATGTACTTTGCCATGCTGCTAATAACTCCTTTTCCTTAGCACCCCCGCAAATTATACCATGGATTCTGTCTTTGCCACAAGATATTTTTATAAAATATGGAAATTATTTTTACTTCCGTCGTCCCTATTTAATTTTCTGATTTTTTCCGGATATTCCGGCATTCTTTAATACCTGCTTATAGGACGCCGCTTTCTTTGCCGGAACTTTG
>CANDCP010000070.1 GCA_947383215.1 uncultured Roseburia sp. | reverse complement strand
GAAACAATTTTCATAAACTGTTTTTCACGAAGCTCTCTTGCTACTGGTCCAAAAATACGAGTACCTCTTGGAGTTTTGTCATCCTTGATAATAACCGCGGCGTTTTCGTCAAATTTGATATAGGAACCGTCTTTGCGACGCGCGCCTTTTACCGTACGGACAACTACTGCCTTTACCACGTCTCCCTTTTTTACAACGCCGCCTGGCGTTGCATCTTTTACAGTAGCAGTAATTACATCACCGATATTCGCATATCTTCTTGTAGAACCGCCCATAACACGAATGCAGAGTAATTCTTTTGCGCCTGTGTTATCAGCTACTTTCAATCTACTTTCCTGTTGTATCATGCTGGTAGCCTCCTTCTTTTATTTCGCTCTTTCCATGATTTCCACAAGTCTCCATCTTTTGTCCTTAGAGAGAGGTCTTGTTTCCATTACTCTGACAGTGTCACCGATCTTACACTCGTTGTTTTCATCATGAGCTTTTAATTTATAAGTTTTCTTAACGATTTTGTTATATAATGCATGTCTTACGTTGTCCTTTACCGCAACCACGATTGTCTTATCCATCTTATCGCTTACAACAACGCCGACACGTGTTTTTCTAAGATTTCTTTCTTCCACGACGGGTACCCCTTTCTGTTAGAATAATATTATTCTGCAACGCTTTCCTTCTGAGTGATGATTGTCTGAATTCTGGCAATATTTCTTCTCACTTCTTTGATTCTGCTCGTATTATCTAACTGGTTTGTTGCATTCTGGAATCTCAAATTGAAAAGTTCTTTTTTCGCTTCAACCAACTGCAGCTTTAACTCTGCTGCGGACTGTGTATTTAATTCTTCTAAATATTTACTAGTTTTCATTTGATTCACCGCCTTCTAAGTCTGCACGCGAAACCACTTTACATTTACAAGGTAATTTGTGTGTAGCCAAGCGCAATGCTTCTCTTGCAATTTCGTCGGACACTCCGGAAATCTCAAACAACACGCGGCCCGGCTTTACGACAGCCACCCAATATTCCAATGTTCCTTTTCCGGAACCCATACGTGTTTCAGCTGGTTTTGCAGTTACTGGTTTGTCAGGGAAAATTTTGATCCAAACTTTACCGCCACGTTTGATATAACGCGTCATAGCAATACGGGCCGCCTCTATCTGATTGGACTTAATCCAGCATGGCTCCATCGCAATAATACCGTAAGAACCATGTGTAATTTTATTTCCTCTCAAAGCCTTTCCGGTCATAGTGCCGCGGAACTGCTTACGATGTTTTACTCTTTTTGGCATTAACATTACTTCGTTCCTCCTTCCTTATTTCCTTTCGTAGGAAGTACTTCGCCTTTGTATATCCATACCTTTACGCCGACTTTTCCATAAGTCGTGTCAGCCTCCGCGAATCCGTAATCAATGTCGGCCCGAAGCGTCTGAAGCGGAATCGTTCCCTCTGAATAGAACTCTGTACGCGCCATATCAGCTCCGCCGAGACGTCCGGAACAGGATGTCTTGATTCCCTTCGCCCCTGCCTTCATACATCTTCCCATACAGGACTTCATCGCTCTACGGAAAGAAACACGGTTTTCCAGCTGCAGCGCAATATTCTCCGCGACAAGCTGCGCGTCTTTGTCCGGACGCTTTACCTCTTTGATATCTACAATCAGCTTCTTATTCGTGAACTGCTGCAATTCGCCTTTAATCTTCTCAATCTCAGCTCCGCCCTTGCCGATTACAACGCCCGGCTTCGCCGTGTAAAGGATCACCTTTACTCTGTCAGACGCTCTTTCAATTTCGATTCTGGAAACGCCCGCCGCATACAGCTTTTTCTTCAAAAAAGCTCTGATATTATAATCTTCTACCAATAAATCTGCAAAATCTGCTTCCGCATACCATTTAGAGTCCCAGTCTTTGATAACGCCGACTCTTAAGCCATGAGGATTCACTTTCTGTCCCATGTTTGCCCTCCTATCTCTCATTCAGCACAATTGTTAAATGACTTGTTCTCTTCTCGATTCTGTAAGCCCTTCCCTGTGCTCTTGGTCTGATTCTCTTCATTGTCGGTCCCTTATTCGCGTAGCACTCTTCTACATAAAGATTTGCCGCATTCATGCCGTTATTATTCTCAGCATTTGCAATCGCTGATTTTAACAGTTTCTCTATTACACTTGAAGCGTATCTTGGATTGTACGTTACAATCGCAAGCGCTGTCTCAACATCTTTTCCACGGATAGCGTCTAAGACGAAGCAAGCTTTCTGAACTGACATTCTAGCATAAGATAATTTTGCTGAAGGTCTGGTATCTTTTACTGCGTTTCTCTCTCTTTTTATCTGACTTCTATGTCCCTTAGCCATGAGAAACCTCCTTTCATTATTTAAGCCTGTCTTTTGGCATACAGGTATACCCCAGGGGTATTTCATTATTTAAGCCTGTCTTTTGGCATATAGGTATACCCCAGGGCGTTTCCTTATTTTATTCTATCTAACGCCCGATTTCTTTTCATCCTTGCCATGGCCTCTATAAGTTCTTGTAGCCACAAACTCGCCAAGTTTATGTCCAACCATATCTTCTGTCACGTATACAGGCACATGTTTTCTTCCGTCATGAACAGCGATCGTATGTCCAACAAAGGAAGGGAAAATTGTAGAACGACGTGACCATGTTTTTATAACCGTTTTATCGCCGGAAGCATTCATAGCGTCTACTTTTTTCAGTAAGCTCTCATCTGCAAATGGTCCTTTTTTTAGTGATCTTGCCATTGTTTTTCCTCCTATCAACTATTTAATAGCTCTACCGTCTCTTCTTCTTACAATCAGCTTATTAGAAGCCTTTTTCTTTTTACGTGTCTTAAGACCAAGAGCCGGCTTGCCCCAAGGCGTACATGGACCCGGACGTCCAACCGGCGCCTTTCCTTCTCCACCGCCGTGCGGATGGTCATTCGGGTTCATAACGGAACCGCGCACCGTCGGACGAATGCCCATATGACGCTTACGTCCCGCTTTACCGATATTGATAAGATTGTGATCACCGTTTCCGACAACGCCAACCGTCGCGCGGCAGTTGATCGGAACCATTCTCATCTCGCCGGAAGGAAGACGAAGCGTCGCGTACTTTCCTTCTTTTGCCATCAGCTGTGCGCTCATACCGGCAGAACGCACCATCTGTCCGCCTTTTCCTGCGTACAACTCTATATTGTGTACCTGCGTACCTACCGGAATATTCTCAAGCGGAAGACAATTTCCCACCCGAACTTCCGCTTCCGGTCCGTTCATCACTTTCATGCCGTCGGTCAATCCTTCCGGCGCAAGGATATATGCCTTCTCGCCGTCCGCATAGGAGATCAGCGCGATATTTGCCGTTCTGTTCGGATCGTACTCAATTCCGATAACCGTAGCTTCAATACCGTCTTTTCTTCTCCTGAAATCGATAAGTCTGTATTTTCTTCTGTTTCCACCGCCGTGATGTCTAACAGTAATTTTACCCTGATTGTTACGACCAGAATTTTTCTTCAAAGAAGTTGTTAACGATTTTTCTGGAGTTCTCTTCGTAATTTCAGAAAAATCGGAACCTGTCATATTTCTTCTGGAAGGTGTATATGGGTTATAAGATTTAATTCCCATTTTAATTCTCCTTTCACTTTCGCCTATAATCCTGCAAAAATTTCAATATCTGCCGAATCCTCTGTCAGCTGAACAATCGCTTTCTTTCTCTTTGCAGTTTTTCCAACCGTAGCGCCGCGTCTTTTTTTCTTGCCTTCCATGTTCATGGTGTTGACCTTTGCTACCTTCGTTCCCTCGAACATCTTCTCAACTGCCTCTTTGATCATCGTCTTATTTGCCTCCGGATGAACCAGAAATGTATATTTTTTCTCAGCCATTGCCGTCATGCTCTTCTCTGTCACAACCGGTTTGAGGATCACGTCGTAGTACTGTACATTTGCCATTATGCATACACCTCCTCAATCTTTTCAGCGGCAGCCTTCGTAATTACCACCGTATCATACTTCAGCACGTCAAATACGTTCATTTCATTCGTCTGAGCCGTTTTAACCGTCGGAATATTTTTTGCGGATGCAATAATATTGGTATCCATATCGTTCAATACCACCAACGCCTTCTCGACTTTTAAATTATTCATAACTTCAACAAATTTCTTTGTCTTAATCTCGTCAAATTTCAATTCATCCAATACGATAAATTTGTTTTCCTGCACTCTGCTTGTCAGGGCGGACTTTAACGCCGCTCTCTTTTCTTTCTTGTTTAATTTGAAAGAATAATCTCTCGGAACCGGAGCGAATACTACGCCGCCGCCTGTCCACTGCGGAGCTCTCGTCGAACCCTGTCTTGCATGACCGGTTCCCTTCTGCCTCCAAGGTTTTCTGCCGCCGCCGCGAACTTCAGAACGGGTCTTCGCTTTCTGTGTTCCCTGACGATTATTTGCAAGCTGCTGAACCACGGCCATATGCACCAGGTGCTCGTTTATCTTCACACCAAAGACCGCATCATTTAAGTCCATGCTGCCCACTTCTTTGCCTTCCATATTATAAACAGATACTGTAGCCATCTGTGTGTTCCTCCTTTCTTACCTTAGCACTATTTTGCTGCTTTTACCGTTTCCTTGATTGTAACCAGAGCCTTTTTCGGTCCCGGCACAGATCCCTTTATTAAAAGCAGATTGTTTTCAGCGTCAACCCTTACCACTTCCAGGTTCTGAGTTGTCACTTTCACGCTTCCCATATGTCCCGGCATTCCTTTTCCCTTAAACACACGACTCGGTGTCGAACAGGAACCGTTAGAACCCTGATGACGATGGAACTTGGAGCCATGAGCCATAGGTCCTCTGTGCTGGCCATGTCTCTTAATAGCGCCCTGGAATCCTTTTCCCTTTGAAATTGCAGTTGCGTCAATCTTGTCGCCTTCTGCAAAAATATCGGCTTTAATCTCATCCGCGAGTTTATACTCTTCGGCATTCTCAAAACGGAACTCTCTGACAAATCTCTTACCGGACACGTCAGCCTTCTTGAAATGTCCCATCTCCGCTTTCGTCACGCCGTGTCTGTTTCTGATTTCCTTCTTACCGTTGGCATCTTTGTTGACAATTTTCTCTTTCTTGTCCATAAATCCAACCTGCACAGCGCTGTAACCGTCATTCTCAACCGTCTTAACCTGTGTCACTACGCAAGGTCCGGCCTGAAGCACGGTAACCGGTACTAAAACGCCGTCTGCGTCGAAGATTTGAGTCATTCCGACTTTTGTTGCTAAAATTGCTTTCTTCATTATTTTTCCTCCTGTTTTTTTCTACAGCGGAACGGAAAATCCGTTCATCCTAGAAAGCCCGGCGGCTCCTCAGGATAATTGTTTACTTATTTGGATTTCATTTTGATATCAATGTACACGCCGGCCGGCATCTCCAACCTTGATAATGCGTCAACCGTCTTCTGCGTCGGTGCAATGATATCGATCAGTCTCTTATGAGTCCTCTGCTCGAACTGCTCTCTGGAATCTTTGTACTTGTGTACCGCTCTAAGAATGGTAACTACCTCTTTCTTAGTCGGAAGCGGCACTGGTCCGCTCACCTGTGATCCGTTCTTCTTTACAGTCTCAATGATCTTTTTCGCCGATGAATCTACCAGTTCATGATCATAAGCTTTCAATGTGATTCTCATTACTTGACTTGCCATAAAAAAAGTCGCCTCCTTTT
>CANDCP010000069.1 GCA_947383215.1 uncultured Roseburia sp. | reverse complement strand
TCTGCGCCATGGTCAGCACCTGCCCCTTGTTTCGCAGCATATATTCCAGAATGTCATACTCTTTGCGCGTCAGTTTCACTTCTCGTCCGCTTACCCATACCTGACGGCTTTCCATATCCACCGTCAGATCCTCCGTCTGGAGCGTGTGCGCCGGTTTTTCCGTCTCATTGTACTGTTTATAGCGGCGGAGCTGAGCTTTAACGCGGGCGAGAAGCTCAATGGGCTTAAAAGGCTTCGTCACGTAATCGTCTCCTCCCACGGTAAGCCCTTGTATTATGTCTATATCTTCCGTTTTTGCCGACATAAATATGATCGGTATTTTGCTTTTTTCCCGTATTCGCAGACAGGCGCTGATACCGTCGATTTCCGGCATCATTACATCCATCAGGATCAGATCCACCTGATAATGCTCCAGGATATCTAACGCCTGCGCTGCATTTTCACAGGCGAGGTAACGGTATCCCTCATTGCCTAAATAGATGCTCAGAAGCCTGCGGATGTCTTTATCATCGTCAACAATCAATATGAATTCTTTCATGATAGCTTTGCTTCTCCCTTTTTACACAAATGCTGCAGAGCCGCCGAGGCAAGGAACATAAACAGAAGCTCCACAGTGATCATCTGCCATCGCCTCAGACCGCACAAGTCGCCAAAAAAATCCGAAAAGGCAACCATACCAATGGATATGATTTTAGCAATTATACCAATTTTCAGAAACTGAGGCAATGATATTTTAAAAAAAGCAGAGCCTGCACAGAGCACTTCATCGGACACAAGTGGAACGATTAGCAGTACGCCAAGAATCCAAACGCGATACCGCCCTGTCAGCTGCTTTAACCACGCAAGCTGCCTTTTCTCTTTTCTCCCCTTTGAAATACGATGTGCAATCAGTGAAGATAAAGAATACATAATCATCAATCCCAGCACGGAGCCTGTGACCCCAAAGAAAAAGGCCCCCAGGCTGCCGATTTGTCTGGTTCCCCACAGTATCACTGCAGTTTCCGGCACCGGAACGCATATAGGGAGCAGTATGCATATAACAAAATAGACGCACCACATAACGACATCTCCTAATATTTGGTCTATACTGCACCTTCAGCAGAAGTCTGCTTACCATGGCAGCATTTTAATTTCATGTCCAGCACATATGCCGGAGGCAAATTTCGCCAGACTCGTTCAATCCTCTGGATATTGAAATAATTTTCAAGAAAGGTTTTCCGCAACAGCGTATACTGAAATGTGGTAAATACGCCTTCGATTCCGATAGCCTTTTGGGTCTCTGACAGTATTCTGTGAGACACCTGACGGGGAAGAGATGTAAATGGAAGACCGGAAATGATATAATCCGCATGCCTAAATCCCTGTTCTCTTAAGAAGTCGCATACATTTCCGGCGTCTCCATGGATCAGCGTTACTCCCGGCATTCCATGGAACTGTTTTTGCAGTATTTCATAAAAACGGTCATTCTGTTCAATCACGATATAAGTCGTGTCGCGCCTTTTTTTTGCCGCAACCTCTCTGGTAAATACGCCCGTCCCCGCCCCATATTCTACAATGCAGTGCGCTTTATCGAAATCAATAGAAGCCGTCATGGACGCCGCAAGATGTCTGCTGCTGGGTGCAATAGCTCCGATCGTGTCCGGAGCACTGAGGTATTCTCTTAAAAACTGCCACATAGGATGTTCCTCCTCATATAATGAATTCAACGTGTTATGCTGTTATTTGATGATTTCAGTATAAAGAGGAGGTATAAAAAGAAAACTATAAGAATTATAAAGATTTCTTTAGATACGGCTGGCCGATGCTTTCGCTTGCCATAAATTTTGAACACCGTAGTCTGTTTAGGGGCGTGGAAAAATTAAAATCAGGGAGAAGGAGATGAATTTTATTTACGGATTTTGGGTTATATGTTATACTCCATAAATAATAAAATGTTGAAGATAAAAAGTTATGGAAAGATGAATATTTAAAATAGGTTACGTATTGATTATTTTACAGGGAAACGGATATTATACGGTTGAAACAATTGAATATCATACCAAGATGAACTATAATAGATCTAATACTACAAACAAAGGATAAATAAGGTGGAATAACACGTTGAGCTATATTAACAAAGAAGAATTTGCCGAGATGGTAAAGACTTATCAATTGGAATTGTATCGTCTTTCATTTGCAATACTGAGAAATGAAGCGGATGCGCAAGATGCGGTAGGAGATGCAATTGTTAAAGCATATGAACAGCGTAGAATGTTAGGCAGCAAGGAAAAGTTTAAATCATGGATAATGAAAATTGTTGTGAATACTTCAAAGAATATGCTAAGGTCAAAGCATCAGATTGTTTATATTGAAGATATGCCAGAGATGAAGGTAGGTGCGTCAGAAAAACGAGATGAAGTTTGGGATGCTGTGTTGGAGTTGGATTATAAACACAGAGTTGTGGTAGTCTTATATTATTACGAATGTTTTTCAGCGAAGGAAATAAGTCAGATGCTTCATATACCGGAAGGGACGATTAAATCCAGATTGGCAAGAGCGCGGGAAAAGTTAAAAACATTGCTTTAGGAGGATTGAGATTATGAATAATTTGACAGACGAAAAAATTCGTAAGCTTGTTGCGGATTCTAAGGTAGAACCGCCGGAGGGTTATGAGGATAAAATTGACAGTTTATTGAATCAGTTAGACGAAAGTGAAAAAAAGACGCGTTTTGCCTGGAAGCGGGCGGCGGCGATTTTTATTATCTTTTTGTTGGTCGGTTCTGCCGGAGTATATGCGACGATCAGCGGAAGAAACCGGAACCTGGAAAATTTAAGCGATACGCAAAAGCAGCAGTTTTTGGATGACGCGAGCGAAGCGAATACGGAAAGAGACAGCTATTCCAGAGAATTATCGGATACAGAGGAGGAACGGTTAGAGGAATTAAAGATTGCTTATAATATAGAAGGAAAAAGTCCGCAGAAAAGCCTTTCCCTTGTCGCGTACGGCAATCAGGTTACGGAGAATAAATTATGTTTTGTTACATCGGAGAGCAAGTTTTATTTTCCGGAACGTGAGATGACAGATGAAGAATTGCTCGAGATCATTGATTTTTATTATAAAAGAGATTACAGTATTCGCGCTTTGGGAGAGAAAAATGTACAGTCAAGGACAACTGTTCCTGAAGATCATATTGTACAGTTAGCCGAAAAATATGTTAAGAGTATCTATGATATTGATCTTTCAGGATCAAAGTATACATTAGATAAGATAGAAGATTCGGAAATAACCGTTTATCTGGTAGGAATATCGACAAAAGACGCGGAGAGATATGAGGTAACCTTTCAGCCTGATTCCGATATGTTTGACTCTGTTACAAAGGTAAATTCCGATAATTTTGTTGACGACATTCAGGTTGACAGGCAATTATACAGGGAAAAGCTTACGGATACAAAGGATATTATAGAGAAATTTGCCGATCTGAGACAGATAGCCGGCTCTTCTATAAATTATGTTTATAAAGATGACGGCATTCTTAAGAACGGTATTATTACATACGCGTTTGAAATGTCGGACGGAAGCGGATATTTTTTATATTACAGTTGCGCGCATGATGAAATATATAGTATGGTCTATATGAAGGACATGAATTCTTATTATGAGGTTCTTGAAAATAACCGGAAGGTGGAAGAGCGGCTGGGATTTCGGAGGGAAAAGGTAGAATTAGATCCGGTTGTATTTTTGTCGGAGTAAGAGATACAATCATATCATAGAAAAAACTTTAATCAAGATCACACTGCGGCGGAAAGGGATTGTGCTGTCAGGACAGTCCGCCGCAGGCAAAGAATCCGGTTTTGCCGGATTCTTTGTTTTTATTCGTAATATTCTGTCAGGTATTTCTCAAGCAGCGGGAACGGCGCCGGTCCCATAGAAAGTACCGCCTGATGGAACCTTATATTGGAATAATTTTCTCCATAGCATTGTTTTGCATATTCCCTTAAGTTTAAAAACTCCAGGTACCCGATATAATATTTTAGATAGTGGGCGGGCTCTTCGATAATATATTCATAAATATTTTGAACCGTGTCGATATCAGTGATTCCATATTCACGAAAGAATTTGATAGTGTCGCTCAAATTCCAGCCATCGTAGTGGATTCCCATATCCGTCGTCGCATACAGGCTTAAGATGGCAGACTGATTACAGGAAAGCAGGGCGGCGGCGTCCTCCGAAAGTCCGGCGTATTTGTAAGACATCATTTCTACATAAGTGGCCCAGCCCTCTATATAACCGGGGTAGTACAGAAGGCTTCTGATCGGAGAGAGCCCGGCGTCATAAGACATAACGGTTTGATATAAATGTCCCGGAAACCCCTCATGTGCAAGCGTCGTAAACAGGTGGATGCCATCGGAATCGCCGGCTGGATTGATATAAATGCAGTTGTGCGACAGATCGTCGATCGGAGCCGTGAGATAAAATGCGGGCGCCATAGAGTCCTGTAAGCATTTGTCTACATAGTTGACGGAGAAATCTGTCGAGACAGGAGCCGGAAAATCCGAAGTAATTTGTGTGATCAGGTAATTCAGAGCATTTTCGGGATTACTGACGTCGATATCAAAGGGGGCGGACTGGGCGGAAAGCTGCGGATTTTTTGTTAAAAGCGCGGAAATGGTTGACAGATCGCTGTCGCGTTTTTTTTGCGTCATCGCCTCCAGCTCCTCGACTGTATGCGCCGATCCGGTGTACTGATGGACCAGATTTGTATAAAAAGTCTTACCTTTTGGAAGGAAACAGAGCCCCGCGCTATTTTTTCCGGTTCCCTTTAGAGTGGTTAAAGCTTCTGAAAGTCCTTCATAGGAGGGAAGCAGACTGTTTGTTACAAGGTATGCGTTCTTTTTGATATATTTGTCTTTTTCAGCATCTGAGATATTTTCCATCGCAGATATTTTCTGATTAAACGTCGTAATCAGGTAATGCTCATCCTCAACCGCGCACAAATCGGAACATTCCTTTAAAATCGTATCGACGGCAAAGTCGGGCATAAAAAGTCCGGATTTTGACTTTTCCACTTCAAAATTTATAATTTCATCAAAATAACGTTCCACGTCAGACAAAAGTGATAAGTAATCAAGAATATCCTGCTTGTCATGAAAGCGAAATTCTGCGAGCAGAATCGGAAATTCTGCCTGAATTCCGGTGTTTGGCTTTAAGATTTCATCGTGCAGATAATAGTCCGAAAAGGAGAGCTGCGTATCCATGTAGGAATTTAAAACGTCAATCGCCATACGGTCTTCTTTGGCCAGGGAAGAAACAGAAAATCCTGACAATACGGACTTTCTGTTTTCCATGGCGGAAAGAGACTGTTCAGAACTTTTTTTCGATATTTCGCCTAAAGTCGCCTCATAACTTTCTATCCCATATTTTTCCGGTTCATTCAGCGAGTAATGCATATTTAAAGTGTTGGAGGAGACGTCTTCAACAAAAAGAGAATCTAAATATTCATGAAGGCGCGCCGTCTCCTTATCGTCAGTCTGCTCTGTTTCATTTTCGGAAACAGATTCGGAGTTTTCCGCAGAGTTTTGAAACGGGGAATGTTCTTCCCAGAAGGAGGAGACCGAGAAGTCGGAATCACATCCGCAGAATATAAGCGACGCAAAAATAAAAATAGAAATCAAAGCATGTTTTACAGAAAGTTTTCTGCGGCTGGCGAAGTTAAAAAAAGAATATGTCATGGCGACTCCAAAAACAGTGTTGTGTTTTATTTTATGAAATCGCCGGGCGGATATGACAGAAGAAGCAAAAATAAGCCAATCTGTGAAAAAGCTTACAAAATTTAAAAAAAGGAGTTTATTGCGCAAAATTAACAGAATAATTAATTAAATTCCGATATTATTTGAACCATATTGACAAGAACGGTAGATTAGTAATAAAATTAAGACGTATAGTGATCAATTAACGAAAGGAAGGATGTTTATGAAAACAGGGAGGGTAACAAGAGTTAGGAACAAAGTGATAAGCTTTTTGCTGGCGCTTTGCATGGTATTCACAATGATACCGGGAAATGATTGGACGGTGCATGCGGCTGATCCTGAGTATTGGGTGATGGATACCGAGTTGAAAGAAGGGGCAAAAAATGACGCTCAGGGATGGGCGTGGGAAGAGAGCAGCAAGACGCTGACGTTTAGCAAAAGCACAAACGCAATAGTAAAAAACGGTATTGCCGTAAAATTACCGGGAGATTCTACCATTGTATTAAATGACGGAATACGGGTAGAGGTGAAAGGAATATCGGAAAAGCTTGCTAATTTAGGCGTCGGAATATACTGCACCGGAAATTTAACCATAAAGGGAAACGGCGCTCTGCAGATTTCGGCAGAGGTGCCTGCAGCTGTAAACATGCCGGAAGGTGAAGCGGTTGCCGATTACAATGAAAAATTGAGCGCGCTGATCTGCGACGGTAAGCTGGAAATCGGAGAAGAAGGCAATAAGACTGCGCCGTATATCTATATGGCGATAGCCGGCGGAGCATACTCCGATAAGACGCTCTGCGTAAAATCAAATCTTACCGGACGGGAGAATCCTGCCGTTGAGATAAAGAGCGGCCAGGTAAATTTCGGTTCGGCCGGAGATACCGAGGGAAAGATCTGGATCGGAGAGAGCGGAACGAAAGACGGATATGTGAAACTGACGGGTCAGTCGGTCCTCAGGGATGCGACGACCGAACGGCTTGGACATGACGACAACGAACA
>CANDCP010000068.1 GCA_947383215.1 uncultured Roseburia sp. | reverse complement strand
TGCGCAGCCGCGACCTTAAACGCCATCTCCGACGAATCCACCGGATGATAAGAACCGTCATACAAAACCGCTTTCACACCGACGACCGGATACGCCGCCATCGGACCTTTTTTCACCGCATCCTGAAGGCCTTTTTCCACTGCCGGGAAGAAATTCTTCGGAACGGCGCCGCCGACTACGGTTTCTTCAAAGACATACGGCTTCTCCAGATCGCCGGACGGCTCGAACGTCATCTTTACGTGACCATACTGCCCATGCCCGCCGGACTGTTTTTTATATTTATATTCCACATCGGATTTCTTGCGGATCGTCTCGCGAAACGCTACCTTCGGCCTTGTCAGCTCCACCTCGATCTTGTAGCGGTTTAAAAGCTTGCTTGTGACTACGTCCAAATGCATATCTCCCATTCCATAGAGCAGCGTCTGGCCATTCTCACTGTCATTGACCGCCTTAAGCGTAAGATCTTCCTGCATCATCTTCTGAAGCGACTGGGAAATCTTATCCTCATCGCCCTTCTTTTTCGCCTTATATCTCATATATGTATAAGGCGTCGACATGCTTGTGCGGATAAATAAAATCGGATTGGCTTTCGTGGAAAGAGAGTCCGTCGTCGCAGCATCGGTAAGCTTTGCCAGTGCTCCGATATCGCCCGCGTGCAATTCCGGGACCTCAGCGGCCTTATTGCCGTTTAACACATATAATTTTCCGATTTTCTCCTCCACGCCGCGGTGATGATTATAGAGCAGATCATCCGGCTTTAAAACGCCTGAATTTACTTTGATCAGAGAATATTTTCCGATAAACGGATCGGCGATGGTCTTAAATATATATGCCGACTTCGGCTTCGCAAAGTCGTAATCCGCGCTGTACACTTCATTGCTCTTTGCGTTAATTCCAGTACAGGAGCGTTTGTCGGGACTTGGAAAATACTTCACAATATCATCCAGCAGCGTATAGATTCCCTGCGCCAGCACGTTCGAACCCATGGAAACCGGAACCATGCTGCCGTCCGATACGTTGACGCGCAGCGCCTGACGGATCTCGTTCTCGGAAAACTCATCGCCGTTAAAATAGCGCTCCATAAATTCTTCACTCGTCTCCGCAACCGTTTCCATCAAAACTTCTCTGTATATCTCCATATTTTCCATGGAATAATCCGGTATCTGGCACTCTCTGACCTCCCCCTTTTCGTCCCATCGGTTCGCTGTCTGCGCAACTACGTTGACGTAACCGACAAACTTCTCATTCTCGCGAATCGGGAAATGGAACGGCGCAATCTTTTTCCCGTATAATTGCTGTAAATCAGCCACAACCTGACGAAAGCTCGCATTATCAATGTCCATATCCGTCACAAATACCATCCGCGGCAATTTATATTTTTCACAAATTTCCCATGCCTTTTTTGTGCCGACTTCAATTCCGTTCTTCCCTGATACTACGAGGATCGCGGCGTCTGCGACGCTTACCGCCTCCTCAACCTCGCCTACGAAATCAAAATATCCCGGCGTATCCAAAATATTTATCTTGGTATCTTCCCATAAAATCGGAACGACTGAAGTCTGAATCGAAAACTGACGTTTTATCTCTTCTTTATCGAAATCACTGATAGTATTTCCGTCTGTAACCTTTCCCATACGCGTTGTAGCGCCGGATAAATATGCCATTGCTTCTACAAGGCTCGTTTTGCCGGAACCGCCGTGTCCTAATAGAACAACATTGCGAATCCTGTCTGTTGTGTACACATTCATGAAGCTACCTCCTATTGTTCGTTGTCAGTAAAGTTTCTGTATATATTTTACTATTTAATTCGTTTTTCTTCAACCTTATTATGTATTATATACAATTATTTTGAATTGGTTATGAACATGTTATTAACATTTTTCACATATTTCAGAATTAATATGTATTCTTTACTTTTGGGCTTTAAACTTTTACACTTTAAAGTGTTGACTTTTCAATTCAAACGTCTTATATTATATTTATTATGAATTGTCCGCTTCAGGTGGACAGCTCTTTTTAAATTTTTATGAAACAGAGGATTTTAATATGATTATTGTAATGAAAAGGGACGCTTCTAAAGAGTCCGTAAAAAAAATTGTAGCCGCAGTTGAGACAAAGGGTCTAAAAACACATCTGTCCGAGGGAGAAGAGGTAACGATTATCGGCGTCGTAGGCGATAAATCTAAGCTTGACACAAACGCAATCGAAGCCGACGCCTCCGTTGAAAAAATTGTTGCGATTACCGAAAGCTACAAGCTTTCCAACCGCAAATTTCATCCCCAGCCATCCAGTTTTTCTGTTAAAAATACGACGATCGGCCCGGACACCATGACGATTATGGCAGGCCCTTGCGCCGTAGAGTCCGAAGAACAGCTCCTTCTGATCGCGAAAGCCGTAAAAGAAGCCGGAGCTACCATATTAAGGGGCGGCGCTTACAAACCGCGCACCTCCCCTTACTCTTTTCAGGGACTGGAAGAGGACGGCCTGAAATATATGAAAACGGCCTCCGACGAGACAGGCCTTGCGACGATCTGCGAAGTCACAAGCGCGCACGCTGTGGAATCCGCCGTTAAATACGTTAGTATGTTACAGATCGGCGCCCGAAATATGCAGAATTTTGAATTGCTGAAAGAAGTCGGAAAGACAGGCCTTCCCGTTCTTTTAAAACGCGGTCTCGCCGCTACGATTGACGAGTGGCTTAACGCGGCGGAATATATTATCTCTGCCGGAAATCCGAACGTTGCGCTGTGCGAGAGGGGCATCCGCACTTTCGAAACCGCAACCAGAAATACGCTTGACTTAAGCGCCGTATGTGTCCTGAAAGAAAAATCCCACCTTCCGGTTATCGTGGACCCGTCCCACGCTACCGGCGTCCGCAGATTTGTAGAGCCTTTGGCAAAAGCGGGCATTGCCTGCGGCGCGGACGGACTTATGATCGAAGTACATAACGATCCGTCGCACGCACTTTCGGACGGACCGCAATCGCTTAATTTTGAACAGTTTTCGTCTGTAATGACGAACATGAAACCGTACATTTCGCTCGCCGGAAGGAGCTTATAATGGACTTTCGCACAATTGGCTTTATCGGTCTCGGTTTAATCGGCGGCTCCATTGCCAAAACAATCAAACGAATTTATCCGGCCGCGACCCTGCTTGCAACCGCCGGCCACGCTTCTACCGTAACGGAAGCTCACGAAGACGGCACGATTAAAAACGGCGGTCTTTTGGATATCTGTGATTTCAGCGACTGTGACCTGATTTTTCTTTGCTGTCCGGTTCAGAGAAATATTGAATACTTAAAAGCTTTAAAACCGGTCATAAAAAAAGATTGTATTATCACCGACGTCGGCAGCGTAAAAACGGATATCCACGAAGAAGTTATCCGCCTTGATATGGAAAAAAATTTTATTGGCGGCCATCCCATGACCGGCTCGGAAAAAACCGGATATAAACACGCAACCGCGTATTTGTTAGAAAATGCCTATTATATCCTGACGCCGTCAAAAAATATCGCGCCTGAAAAACAGACGCGGCTTTTGCGCTATCTCTCATCCCTCGGAGCGCTGACAATGCTTTTAGATTACAGAGAACACGACCACGCGACCGCTTCGATCAGTCATCTCCCGCACGTCGTCGCCGCAGGTCTGGTGAACTTAATCGCAAAGCTCGACAATAAGGATGAGACGATGAAGACCATCGCCGCGGGAGGCTTTAAAGATATTACGAGGATCGCCTCCTCCTCCCCCGTAATGTGGCAGAACATCTGCCTCTCAAACGGAACGCAGATTAATGCTCTGATCGACGCGTTTACGGAAACCTTACGCAAAATGCAGACGCTGATTGAACAAAAAGACGCCGATGCCATCTACCGCTTTTTTGAATCGGCAAAGGATTATCGCGATTCTATCAATATCACAAAATCCGGTTCCATGCAGAAAGTATATGAGTTTTACTGCGATCTTATTGACGAAGCGGGCGGAATCGCCACAATCGCAACGATTCTGGCAAGTAACCATTTAAGCATAAAAAATATCGGAATCATCCACAACCGTGAATTTGAGCAGGGCGTTTTGCGTATTGAAATGTACGACCAGGATACGCTTGATGAGAGCGTCGCCCTGCTGAAAAAGTATCACTATACGGTTTACACCCGTTCACAATAACGCATGAAAGGATTTTTTATCAGTGAAAATTTCAAATGCAAAAAGACTTTCGGGAACAGTCGCAATCCCGGGCGATAAATCTATTTCCCACCGCGCCGTTATGTTCGGCGCAATTTCAAAAGGCACAACGGAAATTACTAATTTTTTAGAGGGCGCCGACTGCCTCTCTACAATCTCATGTTTTGAGAAAATGGGGATTGAAATCAAGCGCCGGGCCGGCCGGGTTACGGTCTTTGGAAAGGGTCTGCACGGTCTTCGCGCGCCATTGGATACCCTAGACGTCGGGAACAGTGGAACGACTACCAGGCTCATCTGCGGCATTTTAAGCGGACAGAAATTTACCACCCGTTTAAACGGGGACGAATCCATTCAAAAGCGTCCGATGAAACGCATTATTACTCCGCTTCAGATGATGAACGCCGACATCCGAAGCGACCGCGGAAATGGCTGCGCTCCCCTTACGATCCACGGAACCGCATTAAAAAGCATACGCTATCAATCCCCGGTCGCGTCCGCGCAGGTGAAATCCTGCATCCTGTTAGCCGGGCTTTATGCGGACGGGATAACGTCAGTGAGCGAGCCTGCCGTTTCCCGCAACCATACGGAACTAATGTTATCGGCTTTCGGTGCGAATATCCAAACGACAAACGCTACGGTCTCCATCGAACCTAACCCGGTTTTATCCGGCCAAAAACTGGCTGTCCCGGGCGATATTTCTTCCGCGGCTTACTTTATAGCCGCCGGACTGCTCGTCCCAAATTCTGAAATTCTGATAAAAAATGTGGGAATCAATCCGACGCGTGACGGCATTATAAGAATTGCCCTTCAGATGGGCGGCGACATCGAGAAACAAAATGAGCGGACAGTTTCCGGCGAGCCGGTCTGCGATCTCGTGGTAAGAAGCAGCTCCCTTCACGGCACTGTCATAGACGGCGCCGTCATTCCGACGCTGATTGATGAAATTCCCGCAATCGCCGTTATGGCGGCTTTCGCCGACGGCACAACGGTAATCAAAGACGCCGCCGAGTTGAAAGTGAAGGAATCAAACCGCATCGACACGGTTGTCTCAAATTTATCCGCCATGGGATGCGATATCACGCCTACCGAAGACGGCATGATTATCCGGGGCGGAAAAATGCTGCACGGCGCAGAAATCGATTCCTATCTGGATCACCGAATCGCAATGTCGTTCGCGGTTGCGGCGCTCGCCGCCGAAGGCGAGACAACCATTAAAAACGGGGAGTGCGTCAATATTTCCTACCCCGATTTTTATCACGATCTAAACGCTCTGGCAAATTAACGGCAAGGCAGCCGGACCTCCTCATCTGAGGGTAATCTGGCTGCCTTGCCGCGCCGTTTATGCATAATCATGGAATATCTGATACACATCGATTTTGAAAGCGTCCGAATCGGCCATCGCGATAAAAATCCCCCCGTACCGATATGTACTCTCGCTTTCTTCAGTACGGACAATCTTAATAACCGTTTCGATTACTTCTTTCGTCCATATCTGAATCTTCGTATTAAAGAAACTGCCCTCCGCCAGCTTCTGCGCCGCCTTAAAACCGATTCCGGTGCGCGAAATATCCGTCACCTCAACCGGGACATAGGCAGACGCTGTCTCGCCGCCTTCTCCGAGCCGTTCTAATTCAATGCTTACGTCAATTTCAAGTCTTTTATGTCTTCTTTTCTCTTCCATCTCTCTTCCTCTTTTTTCATTTTTCCCGTCGGTAATAAACATGGCGTCCCCCATGTGGCGGTTTCGTCACGAAATTCCACTTTTGTAATTTACATTTCGATAGAAACGCCTTGCTCCATACCATTATATCGGTTTTTATCCTAGCCATCAATAGGATTTTTGCCACTTGTCTTTATTTTCTGCTCCATAGCTTCCTCCAGGGCGGCGGTGATAATATCCACTTTCTTTTCACCAATGCCCTTCACCTGGAGTAGCACTTCTCTGATTTCCGGAGCCGTCAATCCGCTCGCTGACTCCTTTCCATCTGCATACCCGGACTTATACACCGACTCCGCCCATAATGTCATTTGGCAGTTCATTCCCCTCCTTTCACTACGATTGCATCACTGTAATACATTTCAACTCCAGTTCCTTTTTTCTTCCATACTTCCGGTGATAGGCAGATAATTTTCAACCCATACTTCCAAATTCTTATCAATTCATTCAACGAGAACGATAGGAACATATCTTTCCGGTATATATTCGGACTATCTAAGATTATTTCCAAGACTACGCAGCTGTGTGTCTGATTTCTTTTCACGCCGCACCTCCTAATCTCTCACTTCAATCGGCGATCCTGCTTCTCCGGAAAGATGCTCTACCGAGTCCATCCTCACAATGATGACATCATGCGGTGTGCCGTACTTATACAAATAATCTACCAACGGCTCCGCTGCCTCCTTCAGTTCATCAACTCTCTTGCTGTAATCAGTTTCTCCCATTCTTTGCCTCCCATTCTTCCAGCCGTTTACTCTGCCGCTGGACCTTGAAATCAATCCTTCTCTCAACTTCATCTTCCGCTTGGAACAAAATCTCCATCTGCCTTGCCATGATCCGAACACCTGCCAGTTCATCAACGATGCAATCCCTGGCGGCTGTCAGTTCGGCACCTTTTGCCCTCCGCCATTTCAGCAGAGCCTTTGTCAGCTCGCTCATTTCCTCAATCATCATATCTACCTGGGGCTGTGTTCCATAATCGCAGATACATCTCCGGAAGACAATATCTCTTTCCTCTTTGCCGCCGAGCATCTCTATGTGTTCAGCAGCTTCCTCCAGCAGTTCAACCGTTCCTTCGACCTCTCTGCCAGTCGGCGGTTCCCGATATGTTTTCGCATAGGCTTTCAGTCTTTCAACAATGTTCATTCTCCGCCATCCTCCTTCTCATACAGTTCATGCGTTCCGTTCAGTACCTTTTCAGCATCTTCATTGGCAAAGGTCCAGCCATACGGCTTCAGAACCTCAT
>CANDCP010000067.1 GCA_947383215.1 uncultured Roseburia sp. | reverse complement strand
TATGGTTGCTTTAATCGCTATCAGACTTTCATACTGCTGGCCAGCAATATATGTAGAAGTGAGGTTATTCCGTTCTCCCTTTCGGGCATAAAAAAATTGGGACTAAGGAGTGCAAACCCGTTGATTTTACTGGGTTTCTCTAACCTTGTCCCAATTATAACACCATCATCTATAAAAGGATGAATCCCCTCGAATTCAATATGAAACCGTGCAAGCCGAGAGATGATATGATCTGTACTATTCCTATAAGTCTCCAACAACCGTTCCATTTCAGACTGGATCAAATAAGGCTGTATTAGTTCATACTTCGCACCCATGATCCTGACGGGGACTCTTCTGTAAATACCCCGATCCTCCCGTTTATCCGCTAATACAAGATAGTGTATCTGCTTGATAATGCCCTCCGACAAAGGAATCCGCTCTTTTACCAAATCCCGCACAAAATCAAACGCCTCTTTATGCCCGACTGCCTTCATGTGGTCTTTTAACGGCTTCCTGTCAATCGTCAGACCACGCAAAACCATATCCGTCTCACGAAGGGTTAGAGTATTTCCCTCAATTGCATTGGAATTATAAGTATATTCAATAGTGAATTCCTCCGTCAAACGTTCCAACTCCCCCTCAGTCAGAGGGCGTCTGGTATCCAGTTCTCTTTTCTTCCTGTCTATTGCCGTCAGTAAATTTTCTGTTGCTTTAAAACGTCCATCCTCCGGTTTTTTCGCATATGATGGAATCATCCAACTACGCCCGTCTCGCGTGGCCCCTGAAATTTTTCCTTGCGAACAAAGTATACGCACCCGCCTGTCAGAGATCCCCCACTTTTCCGCTGCCTGCTTTACCGTTATATACATAAAAACCGCACCTCCCTTCTCTCAATAGTATATCCTATTTTCGGAACACTACCAACCGTAATGGAATAATATTTTATCGCTTTCGGAACAATAATTAATCCCAGAAATCTTTGTTTCATTCTTGCCCACATTCTCTCACACGCCGTTTTTTGCAGGCGGATACCTCAAAACCTTATGAAATGAAAGAAAACCGACAGACTATGATATAATGAATGCACTTGTGTATCTGCTCTGCATCTATATGCCTGACTCTCTGATAACAGAAGATTCATTACATTATATTTTTTAGACTTGCCGCCAAAAAACGAATATCATATCAGAAACTGCCAACGCCTGCTTTTTAATGGCGGTAAGACCTTGTTTTTTCCTCTGTAAGGGCTTATAATCCCATGAGAAGATTTATAAAATTTAATCTGAAACGGTATACTTTTATTTCTGAAAGGAACACTATGAAAAACAATGTAGAAAAAACGAACGTTATGAGAATATTAGAACAAAAGAAAATCCCCTACACAAGCTATTGTTATGCCGATACCGGCGTCGTCAGCGGCATAGAAGTGGCGGCTGCTCTGCGCCAGAATCCGCGCCAGGTATTTAAGACCCTGGTAACGATCTCCGGCTCCGGACACAATTACGTATTTCTGACACCTGTTGAGAGGGAACTTGATTTAAAGAAGGCAGCCAAGGCTGTCGGTGAAAAGAATATCAGCATGATCAAATCGAAAGAACTGCTGCCGCTGACGGGATATATTCACGGCGGCTGCTCTCCCGTTGGAATGAAAAAAGCGTTTCAAACAGTTATCGACGCATCTGCACAGAATTTTGACACGATTATTTTCAGCGCAGGCAAAATCGGTTATCAGGTGGAAACGTCTCTGAAGGAGCTCAAAAAGGTTCTGAAATTTCAGCTTGAGGATATTGTTGTCAGTCAGACATAATTCGATTTTCTGATTTCAGGAGACATGGAAAGAATATGGAAAACGATTCTATTTATATTGCAATTGACTTAAAATCCTTCTACGCTTCCGTCGAATGCGTAGAAAGGCATCTTGACCCCATGGACACAAATCTTGTTGTAGCGGATAAAGCGCGGACGGAAAAAACAATCTGCCTTGCCGTATCTCCCTCTTTGAAATCATATGGTATCTCGGGAAGGGCAAGGCTGTTTGAGGTGGTTCAAAAAGTCAGAGAGGAAAACAACAGACGAAAGACAAACGCCCCCGGACATAGATTTGCGGGCGAATCCCACTTTAAATCGGAGCTGGCTGCGCATCCGGAATTTGCGCTGTCTTATATTATTGCGCCACCCCGCATGGCCCACTATATGGAATACAGTACCAAAATTTATCAGATCTACCTCAAATATATCGCTCCGGAGGATATTCATGTATACTCTATTGACGAAGTATTTATAGATGCCACCGCATACCTTAAAATTTATTCTCTCTCCGCCAAAGAACTGGCTGCAAATATAATCCGGGATGTATTTTTACAGACACAAATTACGGCTACCGCAGGGATAGGAACAAATTTATATCTGTGCAAGGTCGCTATGGATATTGTCGCCAAGCATGCCAAACCGGACAAAAACGGCGTCAGGATAGCCCAACTGGATGAAATGACATACAGAAAGCTTTTATGGGAGCACAGGCCGCTCACAGACTTCTGGCGGGTCGGTCCCGGATACGCAAAAAAACTGGCCGAAAACGGTATATTCACGATGGGAGATATCGCAAAATGTTCCGTCGGCGCCGACCGGGATTATTACAATGAAGACCTTCTGTATAAATTATTCGGCGTCAATGCCGAACTGCTGATAGATCATGCATGGGGATGGGAACCTGCGACAATTGACCTTATCAAACAATATCAACCGGAATCAAACTGCCTAAGCTCCGGTCAGGTCCTTCACTGTCCTTACGATTTTCAAAAAGCAAAGCTTATTGTTAAAGAAATGACCGATCTGCTTGTACTTGATCTGGTGGAAAAACGACTTGTCACGGATCAGATGACACTTACCATCGGATATGATACCGAAAACTTAACAGACCCGGAAATCACCCAATCTTTCAAAGGCGAAATTACGATGGACCGCTATGGGCGCAGAGTCCCAAAACATGCGCACGGGACCGCCAATTTGACGAAAATGACTTCTTCCACAAAACTAATTATGGATGCCGTGATGGAGCTTTATCAGCGCATCGTAAATAAAAATCTACTGATCCGCAGAATCAACGTAACGGCAAATCATCTGATCGACGAGACACAAGCGCACGAAAACGAACAAAATTCCTTTGTGCAAATGGATTTATTTACAGACTATGAATCATTGGAAAAACAAAAACTGCTGGAGGAAACAAACAGAAAAAAAGAGCGCGCCATACAAGAAGCCGTCTTATCCGTCAAAAAGAAATACGGCAAAAATGCCATTTTAAAGGGCATGAACCTGGAAGAAGGCGCAACAACGCTTGAAAGAAATCATCAGATCGGAGGTCATAAAGCATAATGGGAAAATATGACGATATCATTGATCTGCCGCATCCTACGTCTACAAAGCATCCCAGAATGTCTCTTCTGGACAGGGCCGCGCAGTTTTCACCGTTTGCCGCATTAACCGGACATGAATCGGCAATCGCCGAAACCGCCCGGCTGACGGATAAGAAACCGGAACTTGACGAAGATCGAAAAGAGGAACTTAATTTGCGTCTGCAAATACTCCGGAAGCATATTTCAGACAAACCGGAGGTTTCCATCACATATTTTGTCGCGGATACCGCAAAAGAGGGCGGCGCTTTTCTCCAGGCAACCGGTTTCTTAAAAAGGCTGGACGATATTGAACGTACGCTTATCCTGCAAAACGGAACCATTATACCGATGGATGACATTTATGAAATTGAGGGTTCCGCCTTTGATCCGTTAAAATCGGATTTATAGCCGCCGTTTGGCAACGGCTTATTTTGCCATTCCTCTTTTGATAAACAGGTTATATGCTCTGTTCGCCAAACCCCTTCTAGTGCACAGGGAACATTCTCCGCCGTGTGATGATAGCGAAATCCGCACTTTTCCTGCACCCGCTTTGACTTTTCATTTCCGTCAAAGTACCCGCACCAAATCTTTTCGAGGTTTAATTCCTCAAAACCGTACCGCAGTATCTCGCGGACTGCCTCCGGAATAAGCCCCATTCCCCAGTATGGAACGCCAATCCAATAACCGATTTCGCCCTCCGTATCCGGTATTCCGATATTGCTTGCTTTGCCAAGCATCAAACCGATACTGCCGACAGGTTCCCCCGTCTCTTTCAGAACTACCGCATAAGTCTCCGGGGCAGACAGCACCTCTCGGATAATATCCCGGCTGTTTTCTACGCTCGTATGGACGGGCCATCCTGCAATCGGCCCCACGGCCGGATTACTGGCGTATTTGTATAAAACCTGCGCGTCACTCTCCTCCCAGCGACGCAGAATTAATCTTTGGGTTTCTAACACCATAATTTTTCCTTTCTTCTTTTTCTTCGAAAATCGCCAGACGGCTGTCGCCATTCCAAATCCTAAATCATCGAATTCCTTATCTGTTTACCAACATTTTTCTCGCACACCGCTGCAAGATTTTTACGAAACTTTATACCTCAAATAAACTGTTATCATTCAAAACGAATGAAATATACCCTTTCCCTCCACTCAGATAATTACTTGCGTTTGCTGAGAGAAAAACAGTAAATGCGAGTAATTTTGTATCCAAAATTCTTATACAACAAATCAGATTATCTGAAACGTCCCGACCGATGCATATCATATATTTGATTTCCTGACCGTCCGTCAAGCTTCGATACCAATCGACAGTCTTCTTCGTCACCTCGTCAAAATGGTCCTTGCAACGGCAACGCTCCGAAATCACCTTGTATTCATCTTCAGTAAATTTCTTTTTTCCCTCCCGACCGGATTTAAGGTACGCCCTGAGTATCGCAGCGTTCTCATCCGTCGTATAGCTTTCTCCAAGTCTTTCTACCGCATATTCATAAGCAATTTTGATGGCCGCCAGCTTGAAACGGGCAAAATCCAATTTGGCATCCTGCTTAAAGACGCCAGCCTTTGCATATTGCGTTTCACCTTTGATAAATCTTGACGGGTCAGACAAAATCTCTTCTATCTCTTCCTTATTCTTATTTAACCTACGTTTCAGAATACTTCTTGCAACCCTTTTTCCTTCCTCAAGGGATGCCGCCTCTATATTCACATGCTGTTTTTCTTCATCTATACTCACGTTCGGATATATTTCCGGTCCCTGATTTGTAATTCGATATTTATCGCCCTTGTCATCAGTCATTGTCGAATCAAAAATCTGTAAATCTTTATCTTTCTCAAGCTTAACTTTTCTGATCATCTTTACGAGAATATAATCTGTCAAATAAGAATCCACATTACTGCCCAAATCATTATTGCATTTCTCGCATACGCAATAGGTAACCAGCTTTTCATTTCCAAGCGCCTCCGGAATAATGTGCTCCTTCGATGGCTTAACTGTACTGCTAAAATTTTCGCCACAGATAATGCAAAATGGCGTATGTCTAGTTTTGCTCACTGCTTTTCCCCTCCTTAAAATTTGTGAATGACGTTTCCGTTTCAATGACTATTTGACATTTATCTATTTCATGTTAATATGACTAATAGGTCGTTTTCTTTTTCAAACATATCACGACTTTTTAGTCGTGTCAATAGGGAGAGTAAAAAATGCAATTACACGAGAAACTAAAATTTCTTAGAACAAATAAAAAACTGACGCAAAAAACCGTTGCAACCAAAGTAGGATTAAATGTTCGACAATATCAACGATACGAAAACGGAGAACAAATTCCAACTGCTACTGTTTTATCCCGGCTATGCCATTTCTTTAAAGTTCCTCCCGGCTACTTTTTAGATAATAATATACAAGAAAAAAAGAAATCTTTTGACCGTTTATTTACACCTTGTAATTATTTCAACTTATTAGAAGAAACATATATCATGGAACAAAAATTTTTTAGAGCAATGGAATTCGACAAAACCTTCGAATTTGATGATGATTTCACACAGAAATTAAATGCGATCGAAGAAAAAATTCACGAATTACAAAATATGATAGAATATTTAAACAAATTTAATTAGAGCGCGTACATTTTTCCAGATTCCCTAATGACTCTGAAAAGAACTGTATCACAAGGAGGGATATGAATGATTTACCGCAAATTTCTGAAGCCGAATTTGAAGTTATGAAAATCGTATGGAAATATGCGCCGATCAGTACCAATGAAATAACAGATAAATTAGGACTATCCGAAACAGAAATAGACACCCTCCGCTCCCTTCTTTCCAAGAGGTCAAAAAAAGGAGGAAATTAACGCGGCTAATTTTATGATACGTTTTTCATGTGCAACGTATTTATCAGCGGTATTATCGGAATTCTTTTGATAGCCAAGCGGATATTTAACCCGATTACTTTTATTTTTCACCAGTTACTTCATAATACTTTTCATTTCCGGCCGCCGACCATGATATTTTACCGCGATATATAATCCCCTACATTATCTGTCAATTGCCGAATGTCTTTCGTACCGTCGAAATATAAATTAACTTGCTCGTCAAATTGTTCTTCGCCGGACAGAATTACCTCTACATAATCCTCATACCATGTAACCCGCCAACAATTACTGCTGATGCTTCCACCGTCATTGTGCAATTCAAAATCTGTTTGAGATATCTTGTCTTCGCCCTCCTTAAGGACTAATCGTCCGCTTGCCGAACCAAAAGGCCAGTCCGGTTCTCCGATTGCCTGAAGTATCAATTCGTATTTTCCATCCGGCGAAACAGATATACCACAGGTTGTCTTCTTGTAATTTACCGTATACGAAATACAAAACCAAAATACTACAATCAATGCAATAAACAAACCCATAATGCATAGTACAATTCTCAAAAATTTCTTCACTGTTACAGCACTCCTTTTTAATGTCCACGTATATCCTGTTCTTTCAAAAACAAATCACTTCAAATTAAATATTACTCCGAAATACTGCACCCCATTCCCAATTTACAGGCAATAGGATTATTAATAAGCGGAATTGAACTCACACCACCTGTCAATACAACTATCATCAAATCATTTTTTAATTCGATATTGGTAGTCGGGTATGCGCATGACTCCGTCATTTTGGATTTCATTCCCCAAATAAAGAATTTACCAATCCACCTTCTATCTACCTATCCGTCAATTAAAAATTGTCGAATCGTCCTTTCTCTCATTATCATAGCTTCATTTTTATAATCTTGATTTTTCTAACACTATTTTTTTCTATGTATTTACTCATAATTTCGGCAAATTATTTAAACTTACTGTTTCCAATGTTTGTAATTGTTGTACCGCCAACTGTCGCAACAATTCCATGCGTTCTTTTTGACGTTTCCCCTGATTAATTAAAACGGCATTATAACTTTCTAAATTTGCAAGTATAAGTAATTGGTTTAGAGTTGCCACATCCTGCATATTTCCTTTAACTGTTGGATTTTCGTCTTTCCATTGCTTCGCTGTCTTTCCAAACAAAACCACATTGAGCATATCGGCTTCATTGCATATGTGTAGGCTACCTGTGCAGGCGTTAATTCTGGCGGAATCAAATTTTCTTTTATCCCATCAGTATGTATCCTGCAATTCAACTTGGAAATCTCTCTGTTCAAATTCCAGTTCAAAGACAATCGACTGTTTTCATCTGTCTTTAATCTTCTGTAATCATTCATAATATATAACTGGAACTCAGGCGAAATCCAAGTTGCGAAAGACATAGCAATATCACTATGAGCATATGTTCCGCCATAACGTCCCGCTTTTGAAACAATGCCAATGGCATTCGCAGCTTCTATCCACTTCTTTGGTGACATTGTAAATGCGTTTGCTCCTGCCTGTTTTCTAAACCCCTCGAATTCGAGGGGTTTAAAATCTGGATTATGAA
>CANDCP010000066.1 GCA_947383215.1 uncultured Roseburia sp. | reverse complement strand
TATTTTCTTCAATTGCCGCGACAAGCTCCGCTCCCCCCTTCAAATAAAACTGCGAGGATATATAGAGACAGTGAATCACAGGGGAATCTATCTTCCGCTCGAACGCCGTATCCGCAATCGAATCCTTCACATACGGATAAATCTGCGTTACCTCAATCGAATTTGGAATCGTATAATATTTTGTGAGCGTATCTCGGCAGGCATGATTTAAGCACACAATCGATCTGAGATTTTTATCCATAAACGAGCGTTTTAAATGTCTCTTTCCTAACAGAGAACGCGCTCTGCCCGGCTGATAGTGAACCAGTGCAATCGGACTTTCCAAAACAAGCGCGTACGGCCTGTTCGATTTTAAAAATCTGTTATAACTTAAAAATCCGTCTGCAAAATCACTTTCTACCCGCACGCTCTGATAAATCCCCAGAACATTCCATATTTTCCATTGGCTTACATTCCACATCACGCTTTTGGAATTTTGTGAAATATTATCGTTCTGTTTGTTTCCTGAAATAATAAATTCAATTTTTTTCACGTCCGCATGAAACAGGCTGTTCCAAAATCCTCTGTTCGCATGCACCGGGATTATTTTCGCCCTGTCTTTTTTCGTATAATCTGCCATTCTGCTATTTCCTCTCGACAACGTTACGGCTTCATTTTTTATCCGCTTCTCTCTCTATCATCTCGACAATGGTTTGATATGAAATTTTTCTGTCAAACTTTTCTTCTCCCATTCTTCTACTGTTGTTTCCCATTTTTAATCTCTTCTCCCTGTGAATCGCCAAATCCAGGATCTGTTTTGCAAGCTCCCCGGCGTTCCCGTTCTCACAGTTTATTCCCGCGTCATACCGCTCCAACAGCTCTCTGTATTCCGGGCACTCCTGCGTACTGATTACCGGAAGCCCGGCCGCCGCATAATCACCGACTTTATTGATGATGCTCTGCGCCGCCCCGTGCATAATCGGGTTTACCGCTATATCGCATTCCGTCAGGCGCGTTACCATCTGTGTATAATCTAATCTGCCCGTATATTCCACATCCAGGTTCAAACGAGCGCTGTACGCCTCAAACTTTTTGCGAAGCGGCCCGTCGCCGATCACGCGAAAGGACAGGTTCGCGGCGTTCTCTTCCTTCAGTATTTTCAGCGCGTCGAATACGATTGTCAGATCATAGCTATGTCCCAACGCCCCCACATATACCAAACGTACCGTTTCGTCCTCTTCGCTTAATTTCTCTTTTGCCGCATACCGGTCGAACACGGCCAATTCCGTGCCCAGGAAAACAGCCGATCCCTCTTTGCATTTTTCGCTCACACTTAAGGCCCGATCTCTATATGTCTCAGATACGGCCACAATCTTATCCGCGCTTCGATAGATAAAATCGGCTCTTCTTTTCATCGGTGTAAACGCCAGCTTGCTTATTAACGGAATGTTCACAACCATCTGAAACGCTTCCGGCCACAGATCCTGTATGTCGATGATAAGCTTTATCCCCTCCGTCTTCGCGTACTTTGTTACCACATTCGCCACATCCAAAGACGGAACCGCGCAATAGATGAGATCGGGACGCTTTCTCTCTTTTAAGTATTGCCCCACGCGTTTTGCAAATCCCGCATGGCTTACCATCCGCCCGACAGATACATTTTTCCTGTAACCGGATTCCTCAAGCATCGTCAGCCTGTACGGCAATTCATCCTTCTGCTCCCGCGATATCCGCCTCTGCTGCTTGCGGCTGTGCGAAAACGTGCTTGTCGCCACCTCGACACAATTTTTCTCATCCTGCGCCAGCATACCGGCGAGGTAATGAAATCTCCCGTTTCCTTTCTCAAAAGGCGTCTGCGTAAAATGCGCCACGATCAAAATGTCTCTCATGAAACCTTATACTCCTTACATATTACTGCCTGTACGCCGGAAAATATCCTCCGCTGTCCGGGTCGACTCCCCTCGCGGCGCAGAGTTTTCCGTAAATTTCCCGGTTCCACACTCTTTGCCCTATGTAAAAATCAAAATCCGTATTTTTTCCAAACTGCTTTTTAAAGGTATATAGGCTATCCTCTGGATCACCGGACCGCCCGCCCCCGTGATGAATTAATTTATATCCCTTTTCTTTCCCCCACAGGGTCACCGCATACCGCAAAACATAAGCCGGCGACAAATACAAATATTCGCTGAGCGTACCGGAAAGATGTATATGGATCACCTTCTCCCATATAAAATAAAAACCGGCCGCAATCACGTTCCCCTCATACAGCGCCTCCACTAATATGAGGTTTTTTCCAAAATATTTCAGGCACTGTTTGAAATAGTCGTCCGAAAAATAATAATATTCGCCCGCTCCGTTTCTTTTCATTGTAGAATCATATACCGCCCTAAAGCTTGACAGATCATCCGGCCGCTCTGTGACGCGATAAGTGATTCCGTCTCTAATCGCCCGCCGGATTCTTTTGCGGCAGCTCTTCGAAAACTCTTCCAAAACCGGGTTTTCATAGATGTCCAGACGCGTCCCCACCGTCTTTCTGTCAAGTCTGACGTCATACATTTTCTGAAAATCCACGCCGTTTCCAACAAGCGGATGAAACCGGATAAACTCGCTGACAATACGATGTTCCCGGCAGTAGCCTGCAAATTCTCTCTCATAGGCATCTAACAACGCGTCTTTTTTTCCCGGCTCGCACTCTGTAATAACCGGCCCTCCGTATCCATACGGAGAAACAATATCATAATATTGTTCCCCGTCGATTTTTGTGGGAATGGCGCGCACGATAAACAAATCGCTTACCGTTCCATAATCGGTGCGAATCTCTCTGCAAACCGCCTTTCCGTCCTCTATCAATTCGTTGACAATCCCATACTCTTTCTGAAAATATATATCCATCAAACTGTCTCCATACATACATAAAACGACCCGCGGCTGTAACAGTAAAGCCGTTACCCGTAGCTTACTTGTCGGAAATAATATCCTTTACAACATCCTGCATCAGATAAAATCCCTTTCTGTTTTGAATATATCCGGCCGCAAGAAGCGCCCCGTTTGCAAACGCCATCCTTGAGAACGATTCATGTTCAATTGTTATCTTTTCATAGCCATTTGACGCCGTCACCTCGTGAACCCCGACATAACCGTTTAAACGAACGGAATGAATCGGGACGTCCTCCCTGTCAATCGCCTGCGAGATCATACGCGCCGTAGTCGTAACCGGCGCCTTATCTTTCGGATGCCGTTCAACAATTTCAAAACTAAAATCAGGGGATATTTTTGCCAGACGTTTTACAAAATCCATCAATAAATTTATTCCGATGGTCAAATTCGGCGCGTAAACCACCCCTAAGTTTAATTTCTCCGAAAATTCCTGAAATTTACTGATCTCTTCGATCGAATGATTCGTCGTGCAAATAACCAGATTCGCTCCTAAATTTCCGCACAACGCAATTAACGGAAACGCCATGTCATGATGGGAAAAATCAATCACGACATCAATATCGTAATCCTCTCTGGCCTCCAAAATCTTTTCCGGAGACGTAATCGCAATTCCGACCGATTTTCCTTTCCCGTACAAAATATCCCCGATATCCATTCCCTGCTTTGTACTGGAGGCTCTGCATAGAACCGCCTGTAATGTGTGCGTATCCGTATCCAGAATATTTTTTGCCAACGCTCTCGCCGCTCTTCCAAATCCACAAATCGCAAGCTTCATTTCCTTCCCCCAATTTCGTTCGCCCATCTAAACCGTATGGCTTCTACTTTCTGTTATCTGAAATCCACAACATAATTCAATAACGGATGATAGATCATATACCTCTACTCCTATATCCTCTTTCAAACGCGCTTTAAACGGCGACATATTCGTACACTCCAATAAAACGCAACGCAGCCCCGGCCTTTTATTCTTTAACATCCAGGCTTTCTCCAACAAGTTTTTATATAATCGTTCTTTGTCCAGATCTTTTTCTTCCGTTATCGCATTCTCAACATAAACTTTGTAAAAATAAGTATCCTCCATACCCGCTACATTCATCTCTTCTGCCGCGTCTACGTCAACAGGCCTGTATCCAAGGTTCATAAGTCTCTCGCGATTGGCGGTAAGAATGCCGACAAAAGAATCTTTGGAATTTATTTCTTTCAAAAAACTGTATATAAGAAGGCTCGAAGACACAAACGGAACTCGCAGCCGATCTGCAATCTGCCTCTGGTATTTGACAAGAAACCCACAACTTGTCGTGATTACGTCACACCCGTTTTCCTGAAGCTGCAAGGCGCCGGAAACAAATTCGTCGCACAAATCGCAATCGGACAATACTACCGACTTTGAATTTGCGCCAGTCACATAATATCGTTCCATCTGGCAGCAAAATCCTTTATCTTGTCCTATATCTCCCCATAAACGTGGGAATTCTGTATGAAGCATGAGCACTCCGATTTTCTTTCTTACCATATAATCCCCTTTTCACCATCCGGAGTTTTCACTTTTATCTTCAATATTTGTTTCACCTTGTCAAAAATTCTGTTACATGCGTCTCGCGTGTCCGCATAGATAAGGATCGGGCCAAATTTCCCACTGTCGTCAACCATCTCTGCCGTCTTTTTGCCCACAAAAAACTTATCGTCAATAATGGCGTTTACGCCTTCAAGGCTACGAGCCTCTTCCAAACCTTCAACAGAAACGATCTGCCCTTTTGGGAGTGAAAATGCATACCATGCGGCTGCGCCTTTTCCCAAAACCAATCCGCTTTCTCTTAACGGGTCGTTTCCCACGGAATATTCTGCAAGAAGACGATTTACATTCACGCCTGTCGCAAGGGGCGTAAGATGCGACGCCAAATAAACGCCTCCGCCGCGTGCCGTTATTTCAACAAGGTACACTTTATCCTGCTCTCTGTTATAGATATATTCCCCATGCGTAATTCCAAATTTTAATCCGATTCCCTCTACAAGACGTTTGTTCGCCTCGAGAAGTTTTTGTTCAACAGCGGACTCACATGAATCTGCATCCTGAATAACAACAGCCTTTGATATAAAATTACGCTTCATTTCAAATTTTTCTTTCCATGAGAGATCTGTGTTTTCGCATATGTAATTATGAGTAAACGCATCTACGATAAATTCCTCCCCTTCTATAAATTCTTCCATAATTACTCTTTTGTCTTCCACAGAAAGATTTAAAGTATTCTCAAATACTTCTTCCAATTCTTCTACGCATTGAATCTTTACAACGCCTTTTGAACCGCCGTTATCCTCCGGTTTTATTATAAAAGGCACTCCTATCTCCCCGGCAAAAGCGCGCGCCTCCTCAACGCTTGCCACCTCCGCATATCTTGGCACTGCGATTCCAATCCGCTCCGCAGCTTTCCTCATATAATACTTATTGGTAAAAATCTCTGCCGTTTTATAACCAATGCCTTCCAAATTCAACCGTTCCGCAACCCACGCAACTGTACGTATCGCACGCTCTACTACGTTTGAAGAGACGGCCGCCACTTCGTTCTCCCTGGCAATCTTTAGCATCAACTCCCTATCCATAATATCCGCATTGATAGATTCATCGGCTATCTTGCAACACGGGTACGCCTCATTCTGACCGACGACAATTACGTAATACCCCATTTCCTTATAAGCTTCTACAAGCGGCACCTCTCCCTGCACCGTCCCCAAAACTAATACTTTCTTTTTATTCACACTCTTTCCTCTTTTCCCATATTATGTGACGCAATTTAAAACCTCGCAGATATATTGCATCTCCTGTGGTCCATAACGCTGGTCGCACGGAATACACAGGATATGATCGTATATATATCTACCCGCACCGCTGACCGGGATCCGTTTATACTTCGGCCAAACGATCGGACAATAAATCTTTTTTTCCGACAACGTTGCCTGAATGCGCTCTCTTTGCTCCGCGTCCAGAATATAAATAGGAAAATAGAGCGGCGTTTCCTCTTCTCTTAATTCCCCCAGAACCGGAACAAACAGCTCTCCCTTTTTTAAATTCCCGTACAGCTCTGCATAATTCCGCCTTCTCGCCTTTCTTATATAATCAAAATCTATGCGGCCTAACATGCGCT
The DNA here is from genome assembly GCA_947383215.1 of uncultured Roseburia sp. Classification (GTDB taxonomy): domain Bacteria; phylum Bacillota; class Clostridia; order Lachnospirales; family Lachnospiraceae; genus Roseburia_C. The sequence continues at coordinate 3,676 of CANDCP010000066.1, read as the reverse complement.
CCGTCGCATTATTGATCTGATAAACGTCATCGTATTTCGCAAACCTGCTTTTCAGCTCGCAAAATGCATCCATAAACTCTTTTTTCGATACGGCAAACTCATGATGAATGTACGCGTCCTTTAACCGAAACGCCCTGTCCGCCAACTCAATCATTTCGACGACCGGCGGTCTGCCCTGAACCGTAATCGGAGCTTTCGACGAAAGCAACAGTCCTCCCTCGGGAACGGCAAAAAATTTTCTGAGACTTGCGACATAAAAGTCCGCCTCCGTCTTTTCAAAGTTCGAAAAAACGCACTGTGTCAAATCCTCAATGACAAGGATCCCATTCTGACGACAATACGAAATAATGCGCTGCGTATCCTCCAGCGTATTGAATCCAAAATAACTCTGAATATAGAATACGTTCGGCTTTGCCTCCGATATTTTTTTTAAGACTGCGCCGCTGTCAAGCTTCAGGTTTTTTTTGACCGGATAATAAGAAATCTGCCATCCTTCTTTTTCAAACGGAATCACAACCGTTTCACATGTAAACTCCGGGAGCAGCGCCCTTTTTTCTCCCCCGTGATTTAACTTTAAAAAAGCCCGAATCGCGCTCCTGCCGGAAATATAAAATTTATAATCTGCGGTCCTGGCAAGACCGGCAATTTCAAATTTACCCACCTCCGCGGATATAGGATAATTCCAAAAATCACTCCCTATTTCCTGCAGCATTCAACTCTCGCTCCTTTAACTGACAAATTCGATATGTATGGAAATCGCCCTGACTTCCCGCCTCTACAATATCCGCTCTGGCAAACACCTTTTTTACCGTCAGACAAACAATTTTGATATCCAGCTTCAGCGAAATATGCTTCACATATTCAACGTCGTATTCGAGTCTCTTATCCCAATTAAGCGCCGTCCTCCCATTTACCTGAGCCAGCCCCGTCAACCCCGGAAGCACGTCATGCCGGTGTTTTTCCGCATCGCTGTAATACGGCAGATATGCAACTGCAAGCGGCCTTGGCCCCACAATAGACATGTCGCCCCTGATAATGTTTATCAACTCCGGCAATTCATCCAGACTTGTCGCTCTAAGCGTTCTTCCAAACGGCGTCAGACGCTCTTCGTCCGGCAGCGCTTTTCCGTTTTCGTCTCTTACGTCGAGCATTGACCGAAATTTATACATGTTAAATATTTTTTCGTCTTTTCCCGGCCTCTGCTGTTTAAAGAGCACAGGACTGCCAAGCTTAATCCGAATCAGAACCGCCGTAACGAGCATAACCGGACTAAGTGCGACAAGAGCCGCCAGCGCAAGAACAAAATCAAGCCCCCGCTTTATGTATTTCTCATAAATTCTCAGTTTTCGTCTCTGCATTCTCAACTCTCCACCCCAAAACAACTTTTTATCATCGCAATCACTATATCCTGCGCGTCTTTTGTCATCTTAATATCGCTCGGCAGGCATAAGCCTCTCTCGAACAGATCCGCCCCTACATCTTCGCCCTCTTGCGCCGTTACAAATTTTCTGTCCTTAAAAACCGGCTGCATATGCATGGGCTTCCAGATCGGTCTGGACTCCACTTGATACTCCTTTAGTTTCTCCCGAATCATATCCGGAGTTACCCTTTTCCATTTCGCGCTCTCTCCGGCGCACACCTCCCTATCGATCAGCAGGCAGCTTAACCAAAAATTCGGTTCTGTATCGGAAAGATACGGATTCATGCTGACCGGAAGATTTTTTAATCCCTCTTTGTAACGCATATAAATTTCTTTTTTGCGTTTTATATGTTCATCGAGGTGTATGAGCTGGCCTCTTCCGATTCCCGCCACGATATTGCTCATGCGGTAGTTATAGCCGATTTCTTTGTGCTGGTACCACGGGAAATTTTCTTTCGCCTGTGTCGCCCAAAAACGAGCTTTCTCAGCGCCTGCCTTATCGTCGGTCAGAAGCGCCCCGCCCCCGCTGCATGTAATGATTTTGTTTCCGTTAAAACTAATAATATTGTATTTTCCAAACGTGCCTGTCTGCTTCCCATGAAACGTCGCCCCCAGCGATTCGGCGGCGTCCTCGATCAATACCGCTCGATGATTGTCGCAGATCTCCCTGATCTCGTCCAACTTTGCCGGCGTTCCGTAAAGATTTGCCACAATCACGGCTTTGGCGTCGGGATACATACAAAACGCCTTCTCTAACGCAGCCGGATCCATATTCCATGTTTCCCGTTCGCTGTCAATGAATATTTGCTCTCCGCTTTCATAGGAAACGGGGTTCACGGTGGCCGCAAACGTCACATCCGAACACATGACTTTATCTCCCCGTCCAATTCCCGCCAGCTTTACCGCCAAATGGATCGCCTGCGTTCCCGCGCCAAGCGCTACAACCTCTTTACATCCCACATACTCTCCGATTCCTTTTTCAAGCTGCTCTATATTTTCTCCGACCGTAGATACCCAGTTTGTATCAAAAGCCTTTTTCACAAAAACCTGTTCCTCTTCATGCATTGTCGGCGATGAAAGCCAAACTCTGCTTTCAAACCTTTCAAATTCCATGCCTTTTATCCTTTCCGCAATCTCTGCATTTTGGCAACTCAAAAATGTAGTTTTACAGTTTGTATCAAACTCTTCTGTAAAAATTATCAATTCTATCTAAGCGCTGTATTCGCCTTCCTGACATTCCCGGCGCAGACAGGACAACCCGGACGTTTTTTTGACGTTCTGGAAAATACCGCCGCCTGCCAGACATGCCCCTCTTCACACTGCCACCAGACGCGTTTTCCGCTTCCCGGCCGTATGTTCCTCGGCGATAAGCCATGATTTAATTTGGAATGCCACTGCTTTGCCACGTCCGGATACATTGTTTCAAGGTCGTTAAAGCCCGGCCATGCTTTTTTCCCGCTGCAATACGGGCATATATTTCCCCGAAGCGAGCGATTCTCTACGGAAGCCTGCCACTCATGCCCTAAGGCGCATCGCCACCACACTTTTCGGTCGCTTCCCGCCGTAATGTCCGAGGGCTTTAGCTCTCTGTTTTTCTCTAAATTCCATTCTTCTGCCAATTTGGGATTCACGGTCTGTAAGTCATTAAACCCTCTCAGCGCCCTCTTGTTTGCACAATAGGGACAGCCGCGTCCCCGGAGGATTCGATCCTTCACGGTACTCTGCCACGTATGCCCCTTTTCACACAACCACCAAACTTTTCTGTGCGACGCATAGCTGACTTCTTCCATTCTTTTATCTTGATTTTTCTTTAAATCCCACTCCGCAATCAGATATTCCACATGGTTTTTCTCACAGTACTCAATGGCATTCATAACGATTCCTTCATGATTCGCAATAGTTTTTCTATTGCGAACCTTTTTGGCTATTTATCTTCTTATTTTAAACAATTGTAATGGTATCACTACTTCGATTAAAAGTCAACTTTTCGAAATGATTTTCAAAAATTCCCAAAATCCATATCATTTTTCACATAGAAAATATTATTTGATTGAATGATTAGACGTACGCCGGCGCATATCCGGATATCCCTTTAGAGACGAGGATAACGCGCCGCCGGACTAACCGCTGACATTGACATAAGGTCTCTCAGGAATGCCTTCGAGACCAAGTCAATGTAGGCGGTGGATTCCGTCTCTGCTAGAAACATCCTCTAATTGTCTTTAAAGGGATATCCGGATATGCGCCGGCTGTGCT
>CANDCP010000065.1 GCA_947383215.1 uncultured Roseburia sp. | reverse complement strand
AGCATTGTTTTTACCTGCAATCTGGTACAGTGATAATCTCCCTCCCAATTTCTGCGAAAGGTCCCTCCAAACAAATCATCATTAATGAATACCGGCTTTTGCTCCCTCTTTGCGCTTGGCACCCAGATTACCATAATCACGTCATCTCCACCAGCCACCGTGAAAGTTTGCACATCATCATCTTTCAAAAGATTGATGCTCACTTTTCTACGGTTGTTAATCGTATCCCAGAAATCTTTTTTCAATTTTGCCGCATTTTTCAACCCGGTTGTATGCCAATTTCCTGATTTACCCTCTTTTATCCCAAGAATAATGACGCCGCCATAGCAGTTAGCAAACGCAGAATAAGTATCCCATAGGCTATTTGGAAGTCCGCCTTCTGCTCTTTTAACTTCCCTACGGTTATCTTCTTTATAGGAATCAAATTTTGCCAATTCGAATAATTCTTCCATACTTGCTCCTTTAATAACATCTAAATATAAATTAACTCTGCCATTAGTTATCGTCTCCTTTATCAATTTCTCTGCTTAATAAGCATTTTCAAACGATGAAGTATAAATTTCATAATTAGCTTTACTGATAACTTTTATTGCATATCCTCATAAATCTTATTTTGCTTATAATATTACTACAATAATTTACCAACAGTAAAGACAATTTTAAAAGAAAAAGCAGAGCAATGACCCCTTAAGTCCGTTGCTCTGCCACAATCGCTATACATTTTCTTTCTTCCTAAAATATTCCGATCAGTTTTCCAACCCAGTACCCAAGCCCCAGCGCCCAGCTCGTAAAGATTCCATACAGAATTACCGGGCCGGCAATCGTGAAGATCTTACATCCGATTCCGAAGACCTGTCCTTCTTTCTGAAACTCTATCGCCGGAGCAGCCACAGAATTTGCAAATCCCGTAATCGGCACAAGCGCCCCCGCGCCGCCCCACTTTGCGATGGAAGGATATATGTTCAGACCTGTCAAAACGATACTGAGCAAAATAAGTATCATGCTGCACCAGCCGCCGGAGGTATCCTTATCGAGTCCGTTTTTTTCACATATATTTAAAATAAACTGCCCAAGCGTACAGATAAGCCCGCCGGTTATAAATGCTTTCAGCATCTGAAGCGGCAGACTTCTCGTCGGTGTCACCTGCTTCACATACTCGTTATACTGCTGCTGCTTCGCCTGTTTCTCTTCGCTAACCTGTTCTTTCTTAGCCATAATAAATTCTCCTTTTCATCATGTAAAATGACGTTTTCCTTTTCATTTATTATGTCCGCCTCGCTCTTATTTATACTTCAGCCTTCCGATTTGATTTACAGCTCCCGCCACATATTTTTTTCCGTCATCCCCAAAACAAACAGCTCCTTCATCTGCCCGTCAAATTCCTCCGTCGGCTTATAAAAACGCAGCATGTGGACAAGATGTCCCTCTCTCTCATCCGCCGGAGCAAAGTCTTCAATCAGCTCCAATACCTGGCCGAGAAGCTTCTCCGGCTCGGGGATCTCGTCCACAGTCATTCCCTTTAAATGATACAACAGTCCCGAAGCATAATAAAATTCATAATTTCCGGTCATAATCGAGGCGTTTAAATTACACTTTATGACCACGCTCTGTCTCGCAATCGGCAATACCATAATACATACTTCTTTCTTTTCGTTTTACAGTTATTTTAAACGAAGTAAAAGTCGTAGTCAATCCGTTTCCCGTCACTCCTCCCTGCGGGCAGCTCAGCCTCCGTTGCTCATCTGCTTAAAAAAATAGAGCAGAGAGCCGCATGTTTTTCCGATCGCCATCACTGTCACAATAAGGCTCAACCCTATTTTCAGTTTCGCCCTTCTAAACACAATTGGAAAAGTCTTTAACACCTCCGCCAAAGCCATCGCATTACACCCGACAAAAATGCCGGCGCAAATACCGTATATCCACAAAATAGGATGTCCGAGCGGAATCCTTACCGTTAAAAATACAGAGATAAGATTCCCAAGTATCCCTCCCAATACAATCGCGTTTTCATACCACATAACCTCCGCCGCCGTCCTGCTCTTTCCAATCATTCGCGGGACAACTCCAAGCATAATGATAAAAGCGAAGGTTCCGGCAGCCACAGCGCTTCCGGAGGCAAAGCCGATCACCCCCAAAAGCAGACGCTTAATCAACATCAATGCTCGTCCCTCCTCTTTCCGCCGTCTCTATAAAGGTGTCGTCGATATCCTTTTCGTACTTGCGCATTTCCACCTGCACCGGCGTCGGGTCATGCGTTATCTTTTTATTTCCGAAATGATTGAAAAACAGCAGCACGCCCACGGAAAGCCCGATACTATACCAAATTTCCAATTCCGTAAACCCGTTCGACTCTGTTCCCATCACCTGAAAATAAAACTTAGAGAACAGCTCCGGCACCCCAACGTCATTGTTAAAAGCCATAATTGTAAACGCCCCGCCGAAAAAAGTGATAAACGCCAATACGGCCGCCTTCAAAATCTGTATCCACTTTGCCGGCTCTCCGTTCTTCTTATATTCTACGATGAAATCTATTTCTCCGATATTATTTACCTCAACATTCGGGTACTCCTTTCCGATCAGCTCAATCAATTTCATCACGGAAAACACCTGTTCCTGTTCCTTCGGCGCCTCCTTCGCATCGGAAAACGAATAGATTTTCATCTGTTTTAACTGTCTGGTGATACTTGCGTCGGTACAGAGCAGCGTGGCGACGTCCGAAAGTTTTACATTCTTGTCCTTTGCCAATGTGTTTCGATCAACCTTCAGATACAGCGTCTCCTTATTCGCACTCATAGCTCACCTGCGTCCCCACAATTTTAAATGCATTTTTTTCCCCGAAAAAATCATCTAAACTGTCATTCTCAAGCATGCGCACAAACGTCCCGTCCACTGCCTGCGCCTTATTTCCCTCCATGTTTTTGTAATAAAAAATGCCTCCCACCACAGCAATGATAAGCAGTGACAGGAGACATATACGATACTTTTTTCGATTCATACTATCCCTCCTTTTTATGGAATAGTATGTTTTCTTTTTTAAATTTTATTCATTTCTTCTTTTAATGCTTTTGTCAGCGCAGGAACAATTTTATTTAAATCTCCCACCAGACCATAGTCAGCCACATCAAAAATCGGAGCGTCCTCATCTTTGTTGATCGCAACAATCAAATCAGAATCTTCCATTCCCGCTACGTGCTGGATTGCTCCCGAAATACCGATTGCAAAATAAATCTGCGGACGAACCGTCTTACCTGTCTGTCCTACCTGCAGATCTACCGGCTGCCAGCCGTTCTCTACAACGGCGCGCGAACAGCTGACTGTTCCGCCGAGAACCTCAGCCAGCTCGTCTAACAGCTTAAAGTTCTCCTTTGAGCCGACTCCGCGGCCACCGGACACCAAAATCTTCGCGTCCATAATATTTGCCGTATTCTTAACCGCTTTTACGATATTCAAAATCTCAACATATCTGTTATTTGGCGTAAATCCAGGATTAAACTCGATCACATTTGCCTTTGCGTCCTTGATCGGAGCAATCTTCTGCATAACGCCCGGGCGAACGGTCGCCATCTGCGGACGGTTATCCGGGCAGGCAATTGTCGCGATTGTATTGCCGCCAAACGCAGGACGCGTCATCAACAACTGATTATGTTTCTGCTCCTGATTCGGAACCGGATTGATCGGGAAATCGCCAATCTCGAGAACCGTACAGTCAGCCGTAAGACCGGTCGCCACTCTCGCGGAAACCGTAGGTCCAAGATCACGTCCGATCGCAGTCGCGCCAACCAGCATAATCTCCGGCTTATACTCATTGATCACAGAAGCAAGCGCGTGCGCATACGGCTCTGTCCTGTACTCTTTTAACTCCGGATCGTCTACAACAATTACTTTATCGGCTCCGTATTCCGCCAGCTGATCCGCAAGACCTTTAATATCCGATCCGATCAGAACCGCGGTCACTTCCGTACTTAAGTCCTTTGCCAAATCTCTCGCTTTTCCAAGCAGCTCAAATGCAACGCCGTCTAACACGTTGTCTACCTGCTGTGCAAAGACAAATACTCCCTTATATTCTTCTAAACCCATCTCTATTCACCACTTTTCCTTATTTTTATTAGATTACATGCTTCTCTTTAAACTTGCCCATCAGATATGCAACTGCTTCTTCCGCGTCCAGCGTAACCTTCTCGCCTGCGCCTTTGCGAACCTTATCGGAAGCCTTCGCAATCTTTGTCGGGGATCCCTTCAGACCAAGATTCGAATCATCGACATCCTTAAGGTCTGCTCTTCCCCAAACAGTTACCTCTTTCTCATATGCGTCAAAGATTCCGCCCGGAGTCATATAACGCGGCTCGTTTAACTCAGACAACGCTGTAATCAAACAAGGCATTTTTACTTTCAGTTCATGATAACGGTCCTCATACTGACGCTGAACGACTACGGAATCTCCCTCGATCTTAATATCCTGCGCATAAGAAATCACCGGGAGTCCAAGATGCTCTGCAATCTGCGGTCCAACCTGCGCCGTATCGCCGTCGATGGCCTGACGTCCTGTGATAATCAAATCGTATTCTAAGTTTCTGATTGCCCCCGCAATCGTCGTCGAAGTCGCCCATGTATCGGCTCCGCCCAGAACGCGGTCTGTGACAAGAATTCCATGGTCGGCGCCCATTGCGATCGCCTCGCGGAGAACCTCATCTGCTTTCGGAAGTCCCATGGTAAGCACGGTAACTTCCGCGTCATACTTGTCTTTTAACCGAAGCGCTGCCTCAAGTCCCGCCTTGTCGTCAGGATTCATAATCGTAAGCATCGCTGCTCTATCCAACGTACCGTCTGGATTAAATTTCACTCCGCCTTTTGTATCAGGTACCTGTTTCACACATACAACTATTTTCACGGTAGTTCACTCCTTAATTTTTATTTTTTATAAATCACTTCAACAATGCGCCCGAGATTACCATACGCTGAACTTCTGATGTTCCCTCATAGATCTCTGTGATCTTGGCGTCGCGCATCATGCGCTCCACATCGTACTCACGGATATATCCGTATCCGCCGAACAACTGAACAACCTCTGTCGTCACCGCCATAGCTGTCTCCGCGGCAAATAATTTTGCCTTTGCAGCCTCTACGGAATATACCTTCTGCGTAGCCTTCGCCATAGCCGCCTTGTAAACAAGCATCTGCGCCGCTTCCACTCTTGTAGCCATATCAGCCAGCTTAAACTGCGTGTTCTGCTGCTGCGCAATGGAACGGCCGAACTGTTTTCTCTCTTTTGTATATGCAACGGCGCGCTCTAACGCTCCCTCCGCGATACCAAGCGCCTGCGCCGCAATACCGATACGTCCGCCGTCTAACGTATGCATCGCGATCGGGAAGCCTTTGCCTTCCGGTCCAAGTAAATTGTCTTTCGGAATTCTGCAGTCCTCAAAGATCAACTCATATGTAGACGATCCGCGGATACCCATCTTCTTTTCTTTTGTTCCGAAGGAAAATCCCGGAGCGCCCTTATCTACGATAAACGCGGAGAAATTCTTTTTCTTTCTTCCTCTCTTATCTTCCGTCACGCTTGTGATTGCGATTACAATATAAACGTCCGCCACCTTACCGTTGGTGATAAAGCATTTGCTTCCGTTCAAAATCCACTCGTCGCCGTCTAACACCGCTTTTGTCTGCGCGCCCTGCGCATCCGTACCCGCGCCCGGCTCTGTCAGGGCAAACGCGCCGATCTTCTCACCCGATGCGAGCGGTTTTACATATTTCTGCTTCTGCTCCTCTGTCCCGTATGTCAAAATCGGGTCAATGCAAAGCGAGGTATGCGCAGATACGATAACTCCCGTCGTACCGCAGACTTTTGACAGCTCTTCCACGCACATTACATATGTAAGCGGATCAGCGCCCTGCCCGCCGTACTCCTTTGGTACCGGAATTCCCATAAATCCGTATTTCTGCATTTTCTTCACGGTCTCCATCGGGAACTCTTCTGTCTCGTCAACCTCCTGTGCGAGAGGCTTTGCCTCATTCTCAGCGAATTCTCTGAAAAGAGAACGCGCCATTTCATGTTTTTTATCTAAAGAAAAATCCATGATTTACACTCCTTTTAAATTTAATTTATTTCTGCCGGTCTGCCTATTTTGAATAATCGTAGAATCCTTTGCCCGTCTTCATTCCGAGCTTGCCTGCGCGCACCATTTTCTTAAGAAGAACGTGCGGACGGTACTTCGGATCTCCCGTCTCGTCATACAGTACGTTCATAATTGCAAGGCAGATATCAAGGCCGACAAGATCGCCGAGAGCCAGAGGTCCCATCGGATGATTTGCGCCTAATTTCATTGCCGTATCAATACCTTCTACGGAAGCGACTCCGTCCGCATAAATGCCGATTGCCTCGTTAATCATCGGAATCAAAATTCTGTTTACCACAAATCCCGGAGCTTCCTTTACCTCGACAGGCTCTTTTCCGATCTCTTTTGAAATGGCAACAACCTTATCTCTCATCTCATCCGGCGTATTCTCGCCCTGTATTACCTCAATCAGCTTCATCACGGGAGCCGGATTAAAGAAATGCATTCCGATCACCGGTCTGTCAAGTCCCGCGCCAATCTCCGTAATGGAAAGAGAGGATGTGTTCGTCGCAAACATACATTCCGCAGGCACAATATCCTGAAGCTCTTTAAATGTCTGCTTCTTGATATCCATAACCTCAAGAGCCGCCTCTACGATCAGATCGCAATCCGTACAGATTGTCTTCACGCCCGTCGTAATCTTCGCGAGAATCTTATCGGCATCCTCCTGCGCCATTTTCCCCTTCGCAACTCTCTTCTCAAAGCCTTTTGCAATCTTGTTCTTTCCATTTGCCGCAAACTCTTCATTGATATCGCATAAATATACCTCATATCCTTCTGTCTGTGCAAATGCCTGCGCAATACCGGAACCCATTGTTCCCGCTCCAATAATACCTACCTTCATGATAGTCCTCCTTCAATTAATTTATTTAACATAAGACCCGAGAAGCCCTCTGGGACTTCCCGGGTATCGTATTTTATACCGCAAACGGTTTAATACTTCTCAACAATCGTCGAGCATCCCATTCCGCCACCGATACACAGCGTCGCAAGACCTCTGTTCGCGTTTCTCTTCTGCATTTCGTACAATAATGTCACAAGGATACGGCATCCCGACGCTCCTACCGGATGTCCGAGCGCAATTGCGCCGCCGTTTACATTTACTTTAGACATATCAAAGTTCAAATCTCTTGCAACTGCGATTGACTGCGCCGCAAACGCTTCGTTTGCCTCAACCAAATCCATATCGTCAATGGTAAAGCCGGTTCTCTCAAACACCTTTCTCGTGGATGCCACCGGTCCGACTCCCATGATCTCAGGCTCTACGCCGCCCAATGCGCCTGCAATCCATGTCGCCATCGGCGTAACGCCAAGCTCTTTCGCTTTCTCTTCACTCATTACAACAATTGCCGCCGCACCGTCGTTAATACCGGAAGCGTTACCCGCAGTGACGAGTCCGCCTTCCTTTCCGGAACAGCATTTAAGGTTGCTCAAGGACTCTTTCGTCGTGCCCGCGCGAGGTCCCTCGTCTGTCACAAAATCAACGATCTCTCTCTTAACCTTTACCGGAACCGGCACGATCTCATCCGCAAACTTGCCCTCTGCAATCGCCTTCTCACATTTCTGCTGGCTGTTCGCCGCAAATTCATCTAATTCTTCGCGTGTAATTCCATATTTATCACATACGTTCTCTGCCGTAATCATCATATGATAATGATTAAATGCATCCGTCAACGCGTCGTTTACCATTGTATCGATAATTGTCGCATTGTTCATACGATATCCAAAACGAGCTTTTGTCATAGCGTACGGAGCCATCGACATGTTCTCCATTCCGCCGGCAACAACGATATCGGCCTGTCCGGCCATAATCATGTTCGCAGCTTCATTTACACATTTTAATCCGGAACCGCACACAACATTCAGCGTAACCGCCGGAACCTCAATCGGCAGTCCTGCTTTAATCGATGCCTGACGCGCAACGTTCTGTCCCTGTGCCGCCTGAATTACGCAGCCCATCAAAACTTCATCAACCTGCTCCGGCTTCACGCCTGCTCTGTTTAACGCCTCTTTGATCACAATTGCGCCTAAATCAGCCGCCGGTGTGTTGCTCAATGCTCCGCCCATTTTTCCGATTGCTGTACGGCATGCGCCAGCTAAAACTACTTTGTTTGCCATTTTCCCGTCTCCTTCTAAGATAAATTTAGATGTTAAATTTTTAACAATCTTTTGTAAAAAAAATAAAAATGCTATAAAATAGCTGTTTTTCACTACATAAGATGTTATCATACTTGTCCTGTTTTTGCAACAGAAATATTGTGAATATACTCTAAAAAAATACCGTTTTTTTCCAAAAAACGGCAAACTTGCACGATTGCACAAGCCTGCCGCCCTCTTGTATCTAATAAAATACATGATTTCCGATTACTGTTCCCTCTATAATCCCGGTATTACGCCGAAAATACAGCGCGTCAATGGTCCGCTTGCCTGCAAGCACCTCGTTTGCCGCCTGTACGCACGTACTTCCCGCGCCCCTTGCGAGCACCGTCGCAAAACGGCCGCTGGCAACCGGCGAAAACTGCCCCGCCTGATAAATAACGCCTACCACCGTATTTGGAAAGCTCGAGCTCTCCACGCGGTTCATAACGACGCTTCCGACCGCAAGCATCCCCTCGTAGCTCTCTCCCCCGGCCTCGCACTCGATCAACGCCGCCAAAAGAGCCTCGTCTCCCGCCGCCGGAACCGCTTTTCCTTTTTTCGCTTTTTTCTCCTTTTCGGCCTGCTTTTTGATCTCCGCAAGCCTTGCGGCGTCCTCCCTGGCTTTCTGTTTTTCTAACTCCTCCTCATAAGCGCGCTGCCGCTCTAATTCCTTCTCATACCGGTCGATTTCCTTTTGCGCGTCCGAAATTTTTTGATCCGCCTCGCTTATTTTCGCTTTCTTATCCGCAATTAGAACGTTTACCTCACTCTGTTTTGTCTTCATCTGATCTTCCAGGTCTGCATACTCTATGCGCTCCTGCTCGAGCAGGGACTTCCGTTCTTCTATTTCCCCAAGCGTCTGTTCATAAGCTTTTAGCATATTCCGGTCGTAAGTATTAATCGCGGACGCATACTCGGAACGGTTCAAAAAATCCATAAGCGATTTCGACGCAAAGAGAATCTCAAGCATCTTCATCTGCCCGTTTTCATAGGTATATTTTATCCGGCTTTTCATGCTCTCATATTGCCTTTGGCACTTTACCGTAAGCTCCTCTAACGCCTTTTGGCTGTCCGCGATCTCCGCGTCCTTCTGTCCTATTTTAACTTCCAGTTCGTCCAGGGACGCGCTGATCTTTGCCAGCTCGTCATCCAGATTTTTCAGTTCTCCACTCAGATGATTCTTATAATCAGACAGGCCCTGAACCTCATCTTCTTTTTCCTGCTTTTGCTGTTCCAACCCTTTCATCTCGGAGGAGAGCTCGTCCCGCTTATCCGACGCCGTATCGGCATATGAAGTAAAATGAACGCCAAGCATAAGGCTCAACAACATACAGAGCAGTATTCTTTTTATAAAAGCGCGATTCCTCATCTGCATAGCTCCTCCTCTACAACCGTACTGCGGACTACCGCCCATATATTATACACGATTGTATTTCGGGTTTCAATATGATATAATTATATAAAATAAATGAGTTTTGTCCGCCGCACTGTTAACTTTTTCCTAAAATGCGTCGAAATTATTTCATATAACATTTCATATATGGAGGTGCCGGTATGTTATTCGTTAAAACATGTGACCTGAAGCCGGGAATGAGACTTGCAAAACCAATTTACAACAAGATCGGTGTCCTGTTGTACGAAAGAGATACGAAATTAAACGCCCAG
>CANDCP010000064.1 GCA_947383215.1 uncultured Roseburia sp. | reverse complement strand
GATAAGGCCGTTTTCCTGCTCCACCAGGGCTGCCAGCAGGTGGGCCGGCTCGATTTGACGGGGATATCCCTGTTTTTCAGGAGGATTTTTTCTGCGGGCGCGCTGGTGATAGCGGTTCAGGCGACGCATCAGATGATGCTGTCCGTGTTGATTGCGGTCGCGGCGGCCGTGCTCGGCGTGTACGTGTTTGATATCGTTGTGCTGCGGGAATTTTATCCGGTTTGCTTCGATTTTTCAAAGGTGTGGCAGGTGGCCGCCGATTGTTTCGCGATGTTTGCCGGCTCGTTTCTCTGGACATATATTTTAAGCGCTTCAAGGATTGCGATCGACGCGAATATGGCGAGCAATTATCAGTCTTATTATCAGACGATTTTTATGCCGGTGTCGGTGATTAATCTGTTTGTGACGTTTATCTTAAAGCCTGCGCTCACGACGCTCTCCAATGCGTACGGCAAGGGGGAGTGGAAGGCGTTTTTCGGGCAGGTAATGCGGATTGCGATCTGTATTATAGGGCTTACGCTTTTGTGTATGGGGGGCGCGTACCTTCTGGGAATACCGGTGCTTTCCGCGCTGGTGGGCTGCGACCTTAGCATGTATCGCGGCGTGCTCGTGCTCTTGATGGCGGCCGGCGGCTTCAATTCGCTGTCATACTTTATGTATTACCTTTTGAGCATTATGCGGAAGCCGAAGAGCATTTTGATTGGATACGGGACCGCGGCCGCGCTTACATTTCTGATTTCCTCGCCGATGGTAAAGGAGGCCGGGATTTTTGGCGCGGCGATGAGCTTTTTTGTGACGGTTTCTTATCTGAGCGTTGTGTTTCTTGCGCTGATAGCGGTAAACATTCGCCGCCGTTCGGGAAAATGCCCGGGTACGACAAGAACATCTTAAAAAAGTTGATTGTTATGTATCTTAATGATATAATCTGGGTATATATGGTAAAAATTGCAGATAAATACAATATTTGATTGTCAAAGGAGAAATGATATGAGAACTTATTTGGTAACCGGGGGAGCCGGCTTTATCGGCTCAAACTATATTCATTATATGTTCCGGAAGTATGGCGACGAAATCCGCATTATCAATGTGGACGCGTTGACGTACGCCGGAAATCTTGAGAATTTAAAGAGCATAGAGGATAAGCCGAATTATACGTTTGTAAAAGCGGATATTACCGATAAAGAGGCTATCCGAAAGATTTTTCAGGAAAATGATATTGACCGCGTAGTGCATTTTGCCGCGGAGAGCCATGTGGACCGCAGTATTAAGAATCCGGAGGTTTTTGTGAATACGAATGTGCTGGGAACGGCGGTAATGCTCAACTGCGCGAAAGAAGCCTGGGAGCTTGCGGATGGCAGCTTTAAGGAGGGAAAGAAGTTTCTTCATGTGTCGACGGACGAAGTGTACGGCTCGCTGGAGGACGACGGATCTTATTTTTACGAGACGACCCCTTACGATCCGCACAGCCCGTATTCCGCGAGCAAGGCGTCTTCGGATTTGCTTGTGAAGGCCTATATAGATACCTACCGTTTTCCGGCGAATATCACGAATTGTTCCAATAATTACGGACCGTATCAGTTCCCGGAAAAGTTGATTCCTCTGATTATTAACAATGCGCTTCAGGGAAAGAAGCTGCCGGTGTACGGCGACGGGAAAAATGTCCGCGACTGGCTGTATGTGGATGACCATGCGAAGGGAATCGATATGGTGCAGGAGAAGGGGCGCCTCGGCGAGACGTATAATATCGGAGGGCACAATGAGAAGCAGAATATAGAAATCATCCATATTATAATAGAGACCTTGCTCGAGATGCTTCCGGAGAACGATCCGAGAAGAGAGCTTGTGAGCACGGATTTGATCACGTATGTGGAAGACCGCAAGGGGCACGACAGGCGTTACGCCATTGCGCCGGACAAGATCAAGGCGGAGATTGGCTGGGAGCCGGAGACCATGTTTAAAGACGGGATCAGGAAAACAATCGCATGGTTTTTTGAACATGAAGAGTGGATGAAGAACGTGACAAGCGGCGACTACCAGAAGTATTACGAGGAAATGTATAACAACAAATAAACAGCGTGAATTGACAATGAGGGAGGCGCGGCAGATGTCGTACCTTCCTTCTTGCGGGTAAAAGATATTACACAGACAGGAGGACAGATATGAAAGGAATTATTCTAGCCGGCGGAAGCGGCACAAGGCTATACCCATTGACGAAGGCGATCTCCAAGCAGATTATGCCGGTATATGACAAGCCGATGATTTATTATCCGCTGTCGACGCTGATGCTTGCGGGAATCAGAGAGGTGCTGATTATTTCTACGCCGAGAGATCTTCCGGTGTTTGAGGACCTGCTCGGCGACGGCAGCCAGCTTGGTATGCGGTTTGCGTACAAGGTACAGGAGGAGCCGAGAGGGCTTGCGGACGCGTTTATTGTCGGGGCGGAGTTTATCGGCAGCGATGCGGTGGCGCTGGTGTTGGGCGACAACATTTTTTACGGACAGAGCTTTTCGAAGGTGCTCCGTCAGGTGGCGGAGCGCACAGAGAGCCGGAGAGGAGCGACGATTTTCGGATATTATGTGCGGGATCCGAGAGAATACGGCGTCGTCGAGTTTGACGAAAACGGCAGGGCCCTTTCCATTGAGGAAAAGCCGGAGCATCCGAAGTCGAATTACGCGGTGCCGGGACTGTATTTTTATGACAATGATGTTGTGGAGATTGCAAAAAATGTAAAACCTTCCGCGCGGGGCGAGATTGAGATCACGAGCGTAAACAACGCGTATCTCGAGAAGGGAAATTTATCGGTGGAGACTTTAGGGCGCGGCTTTGCGTGGCTTGATACGGGGAATCACGATATGCTGCTTGCGGCCGCCGATTTTGTGTCCGCGTTTCAGAAGCGCCAGGGGCTTTATATTTCCTGCATTGAGGAGATTGCTTTTAAGAGAGGCTTTATTGACGAGGAGCAGCTTATGAGGCTGGCGCAGCCGCTTCTTAAGACTGAGTACGGGCAGTACCTGACGGAGGTTGCAAAAGGGCTGTAACGGGCGGATTTTTAGCTTGAGAGAAAAGAGGAAGATTGAGATGGGAAAGATAAAAGTAATGTCGGATTGCGGCGGAATTGAAGGGCTGAGAGTGATTGAGCCGGCGGTGTTCGGAGATGAGCGCGGTTATTTTATGGAGACGTATAACCGCAATGATTTTACGGAGGCGGGGATTGATTGTGAATTTGTGCAGGACAACCAGTCGGCTTCCAAAAAAGGCGTTTTAAGAGGGCTGCATTTTCAGCTGAGCTATCCGCAGGATAAGCTTGTCCGCGTGGTAAGCGGAGAGGTGTTTGACGTGGCGGTGGATCTTAGAGACGGCTCGGAGACGTTCGGCAAATGGTTCGGCGTCGTGCTCTCGGCGGAGAATAAGAAGCAGTTTTTTGTTCCGAGAGGGTTTGCGCACGGCTATCTCGTGCTGTCGGATTACGCGGAATTTTGTTATAAGGTGACCGATTTCTATCACCCGAATGATGAGGGCGGGCTGATCTGGAATGATCCGGATATTGGAATTGAGTGGCCGATGCCGGAGGGGATGAGCGAGAAGGATCTGACGTTCTCCGATAAGGATAAGGTATGGCACGGGATTAAGGAATATGCGGCGGACAAAAACAACTGCAGAAAATAAGAGGAATTTGTATGGCAACGGAGATAAATAGCAAGATAAATCCGGCGGAATTATATCGGGAACGGAAAATGATCTGGAAACTGGCAAAAAACGATTTTAAGACGAAGTTTGCAGGCTCTTATCTCGGCACGATCTGGGCGTTCATACAGCCGGTTGTGACGGTATTTGTTTACTGGTTTGTCTTCGAGAAAGCGCTGGGTTCCGCGGGGCAGCTGACCAGATCCGGGATTGAGGCGCCGTTTGTGATCTGGCTGACGGCGGGGCTTGTTCCCTGGTTCTTTTTTCAGGAGGCTCTAAACGGCGGAACGAATGTGCTGATGGAATATAACTATCTTGTGAAAAAGGTGGTGTTTAAGATCACGATCCTTCCGCTTGTGAAGGTGATTTCCGCGCTGTTTGTCCATCTGTTTTTTCTTGCCGTCGCAATTTTGATCAGCTTCGCCTACGGGCTCTCTCCCGGCTGGTATCTGCTGCAGGTATTTTATTACGCGTTGTGTATGGTTTTGCTGACGCTGGGGCTGATCTATATTACAAGCGCGGTTGCGGTGTTTTTCCGGGATATGTCTCAGATTGTAAATATACTGTTACAGATTGGCGTGTGGGCGACGCCGATTATGTGGAATATTGATTCTCCCGATATGAGAGAGCGCATACCGTCGGCGGTGATGGCAATATTGAAGCTGAATCCGATGTATTATATTGTAAACGGATATCGCGACTCGCTGATTAATAAAGTGGCGTTCTGGGAAAATCCGGGTCTGACGCTCTATTTCTGGCTGTTTACGGCCGCGGCGCTCTTTTTGGGGACGGCGGTCTTTAAGAAGCTGCGCGTCCATTTTGCGGACGTTTTATAAAAGCGCGGACGGGATGAACGGGCGCAATAGTATGGAAGAGTGATGGGAAAGCGATATGGAATATGCGATTAAAGTAGATCAGGTAGATAAAGTATACCGCCTGTATGACAAGCCGACGGACCGTCTCAGGGACGCGCTTGGATTTTCGAAAAAGAAACGATTTAAGGAGCACTATGCGCTAAAGGCGGTCAGCTTTGCGGTGAAAAAAGGGGAGTCGATCGGCATTATCGGAACGAACGGCTCCGGAAAGTCTACCGTTTTAAAGATTATCACCGGCGTCTTAAATCCGACCGGCGGGGAGGTGACCGTAAACGGGCGTATTTCCGCGTTGTTAGAGCTTGGAGCCGGTTTTAATATGGAATATACCGGTATCGAAAATATTTATTTAAACGGGACGATGTCCGGTTTTTCAAAGGAAGAGATCGAGGCGAGGATGCAGGATATTCTCTCGTTTGCAGATATCGGGGATTTCGTGTATCAGCCGTGTAAGACGTATTCTTCGGGTATGTTTGTGCGGCTTGCGTTTGCGGTGGCGATCAATATTGATCCGGAGATTCTGATTGTCGATGAGGCGCTGTCGGTCGGCGACGTGTTTTTTCAGGCGAAATGTTATAAAAAATTTGAAGATTTTAAGAAGATGGGAAAGACCATTATATTTGTCAGTCATGATTTAAACAGTATCAGCAAGTATTGCGACCGCGTGATTTTGCTCAACAAGGGCGATAAGCTGGCGGAGGGAGAGCCGAAGGAGATGGTGAACCTCTATAAAAAGCTGTTAGTCGGACTTGCGGACAGCCCCAAAACGGCGAAGACGGCCGGGGGGCGGGAGGAATCCGGGATTTGGAAAGCCGCTTACCGGATCAATCCGAATGTTGACGAATATGGAAACGGAGCGGCAGAGATCATCGATTTTGCGGTTTTGGACGAGGACGGAAATTGCACGAACACGATAATTAAGGGAACTTCTTTTCGAATTAAATCGAAGGTACGTTTTTTTTCTCAGGTTTCAAACCCGATTTTTACGTTTACGTTTAAAAATATTCAGGGAACCGCGGTGACGGGAACGAATACCATGATTGAGAAGGCCGATATCGGTGTGGCGCAGCCGGGGGAAGTGTATGTGGCGACGTTTGAACAGGACATGTCGCTGCAGGGCGGGGAGTATCTTTTGTCAATCAGCTGTACCGGGTACGCCGAGGGAGATTTTACGGTGTATCACCGCCTGTATGATGTGATCAACGTGACGGTTGTATCGGATAAGGATACGGTTGGATTTTATGATATGAATTCACAGACGAGTATCGAGAGGGTGTAAGTATGGAGGAAGCGCAGCGGAAGCTGGAAGAGATTTTGAATATTGTGGAGAGCTGCCCGAAAGAGGAATACCAAAAGGCGGTTGCACAGCGGCGCGATTACGAAATTATGTACCATTTGTCGCCGGCAAGGGCGAATCTCGTATCGTGGCTTCCAATCAGCAGGAATCACAGGGTTTTAGAGGTGGGGGCGGAGTGCGGCGCTCTGACGGAGACGCTTGCGGCGATGGCGGGCGAAGTTACCGCGCTGGAAGTTTCGAAGACGAAGCTTCGGATTAACGCGCTGCGCAACTGCGATAAGAAGAATATCTCATACGCCGCGGGGGATCCGGTTGCGCTTGCGGCGTCGGAGAAGGGAAGCTACGACTGGATAATTCTGACAGGGAAGGATCTTTCGTATTTGGAGACACTATTACCGTATCTGGCGGATAATGGGAGGCTTGCGCTCGCGGTGTCGAACTGTTTTGGGATCCGCAGATGGGCCGGGGCGCCGAGGGAGGATGCGGATATGTCGAAAAAGGAGCTGACGAGGCGGCTCTTTGCCGCGGGATGCGCAGAGATAGAGACATACTATCCGTATCCCGATTATGAATTTCCGATGATGATTTTTTCAGAGGAGTTTTTGCCCAGAAGAGGGGAGCTGCGCCATAACCGAAGGAATTTCAAGTCGGCGCGGTACGAGTTTTTTTCCGAGAGAGAAGCGTTTGACAGGGTAATTGAAAAAGGGATGTTTGACGAGTACGCGAACGCCTATTTCATGCTGACCGGGAAAACGGAGGAAAGAAAGCGTTGTATTTATGTAAAGTATTCGGATGAGCGGGGCAGGCGGTTTATGATCCGCACCGCCATTGACAGAGATGAGAGCGGAAAAAAATATGTGAGCAAGCGGGCGATTGCGCCCGAAGGGGTATCGCATTTAAAACATATATTAAATTGTCATGAAACATTGAGAGAGAGATACAGAGAAAGCGGCGTCTCCGTAAACGAGTGCCGGGCGGGCGGCGATCTGGAAAGAGACGGACTGTCGTTTGCGTACCTCGACGGAGAATCCCTGAGCGATGTGATAAAGCGGGAGAGGGACCGTGGGAAGAGGGAAGCATTACTGGAGCAATACCGGACGTACCTGACGTATGGGTGCGAGGTGCAGCCGTTTGAGATGTCGGAGGAGTTCAAAAGTGTGTTCGGCGAGAGAGAACTGCCGCCGAATCTGCCGGCGGCGAGAGGGCTTGACGTCGATATGATATTTCCAAATATCATTGTCTCCGGCGGGGTATGGCATCTGATCGACTATGAGTGGACCTTTGATTTTTTGATACCGGTCGGTTTTATTTTATACCGGGCCTGTTTTTATGAAAGCTTAGAACAGCCGGACAATAAGGAAATCGGGCTTGACCGGTTAAAAGAGGCCGGATTGCTTGACGACGCGCTGGAAGAGACGTACCGGGAGATGGAAAAGTCGTTTCAGGCCTATATTCTCGACGGCATCGTACCGACGAGAGATATGCAGCGGCTGATCGGCCATCCGGTGAAGGATGTTCCCTATATGGAGTCGGAAGTGCGGCGGTTGACAAACGAATGGGAGCGTGTGCGCGATGAATTGATTCAATGCGACGCCGAGCTGTCCGCGATCAAAGCGTCGCGGACATGGAAGCTGCATGAAAAGCTTTGCAGGAGGATAAAATGAAGGCAAAAGAACAGACAAAGCGATTAATCATGTTTTGGATAAAGGTGCTGCTCGTACTGATACAGACAGGGATGTATGCGTGGCTGTGGTACGCGGTGCTGAAGGATCTTGCGCAGATACAGTACTGGAACCGCGGAAACTGGGCTGTCGTGGGGCTGTATTTCATACTGTCCACCGTATTTTCCAAGGCTTTCGGCGGCTATAAGGTGGGGTATCTAAGAAACTGGGATGTCATCTACCCGCAGATTTTTGCCGTGCTTGCCACAAACGGAATCACATATATACAGCTTTGTCTGATCGGAAACTGGAAGCTGACGGAGAATATGATGCCGATGGTGTTTTTGACGCTGCTCGACATTCTGATCGTTACCATATGGGTTCTGTTGATGCGCTGGATATACGCGAATCTGTTTCCGCCGCATGAAATGCTGTTTATTCACGGGGATATCAGCCCGGACGCGATTGTGAACAAGCTGGCTACGAGGCGCGATAAGTTCCATGTCAAAGAAACTATTCACATCAAAGAGGGAATCGAAGCGGTGCTCGACCGAATCGATGAGCATGAAGTCGTCTTAATCGGGGATATTCCGGCGCATGAGAGAAATATTTTTCTGAAGTACTGTTTTGCGAGGAGCATCCGCTGTTACAGTGTCCCGAAAATATCGGATATTATGATTACGAGCGCGGCGAATATAGAATTGTTTGACTCGCCGCTGCTGCTGTTTCGCAACGGAGGGCTGACGACGCGGCAGAGCTTGATGAAGCGGACGATGGATATTGGAATCTCGGTTCTGGGGATTGTGCTGTCGTCCCCGATTATGCTGATTATCGCGGCGGCGATTAAATTATATGACCATGGCCCTGTGTTTTACAGGCAGGAACGGCTGACGAAGGGGGGAGAGGTCTTTCAGATTCTGAAGTTTCGAAGTATGGTTGTGGATTCGGAGAAGCACGGGGCGCGCCTTGCGGCAAAGCATGACAGCAGAATCACACCCGTAGGAAAAGTTATAAGAAGACTTCATTTTGATGAGATACCGCAGCTGTTTAATATTTTAAGAGGAGAAATGTCCTTTGTGGGCCCGCGCCCGGAGCGGGAAGAAATTTATGAGGAATACGAGCAGTATATTCCGCAGTTTCGTTACCGTCTGAAAATGAAAGCAGGGCTGACCGGGTATGCGCAGGTTTATGGAAACTATCAGACGGTTCCATATGATAAATTAAAATTAGATTTGACTTATATAGAAAAATTCAGCATTTTGTTAGATGTAAAATTGATTTTTATGACGGTAAAAATATTGTTCCAGAAGGAAAAATCCGAGGGCGTGGACGATAATATGACGACTGCGATGCGCAGAGAGTAAAGTCAGGGGGAAAATATGGGAATGGAATGCACAAAAGAACCGCTTGTAACTGTAGTGATGCCTGCGTATAACGCGGAAAAATATATACGCAGGGCAATAGAGTCCGTCTGCAGGCAGCAGGGATGTTTCGGTATCGAGCTGCTGGTGATCGACGACCGGTCGACAGACGGCACAAGAGAGGCGGCGAGGAGCTGCCGCGAGGGATACGAGACCTGGAAAAATGAGGCGTCGGGAAATAAGCGCGGACAGCGCTGCCCCTGTGAAATCGTCTGTATTTTTAATCCGAGAAATCTTGGCGTGGCAGAGACGAGAAATGTGGGGATCCGCAGGGCAAGGGGCAAATATATCGCGTTTTTGGATGCGGACGACTGGTGGAGCGAGGAGAAGCTCAGGCGTCAGGTGGGGTATTTGGAAAAGTACGACGGTATACTGTGCGCGACCGGAAGAGAGCTGATGAATTCCGACGGCAGCAGCATGGGACGCGTAATTTCGATTCCCGGGGAGATTACTTATAAAATGCTGCTTTCCACAAACAGCATTCCATGTTCCTCCGTACTGATGAAGACGGCGGTTGCGCAGGAATTCGGCATGTGCCACGACGAGCTGCACGAGGATTATATTCTGTGGCTTCGGGTTTTAAAAAAATACGGGAAGGCTTACGGGATCGACGAGCCGCTCTTAAAGTCGCGCATGAGCGAGGGCGGGAAGTCGAGAAACAAGCTGAAATCGGCCAAGATGCAGTATGGCGTCTACCGCTATATGGGAATCGGCAGAATCCGCTCGCTGTTTTATTTTTTGCAGTACGCGGTGAACGGGGTGTTAAAGTATCATGGTTCATTCTGGTAAATGGAAAAGAGTTGTGGTATTATGAGAAAAATGTGCAAAGGAATAAAGAGATGAGAAAACAGTTCAGGAATTTTATGAAATATCGTTTTTTGCTGGGCGAGCTGGTAAAAAAAGGAATAAAATTAAAATACCGCCGGTCTTATCTGGGCATTATCTGGTCGCTCTTAGAGCCGTTGTTTGAGATGGCGGTGCTCACAATCGTATTTGGAACCTTGTTTGGAAACAGCGATAAGACGTTCCCGGTTTATATTCTGACCGGGCGGCTTTTGTATTCCTTCTTCTCGCAGGGGACGAAGGCGTCGCTGAAATCGATCCGCAGCAATTCGGCGATGATTAAGAAGGTCTATGTTCCGAAGTATTTATATCCGATGTCCTCGGTACTGTTTAACTACGTGATTTTTTTGATTTCTTTGATTGTGCTGGTGCTTGTGTCCCTGATCCTTGGCGTGTATCCGACGAGATATGTTTTGCTTGCGGCGGTTCCGCTTATCTTAATTCTTGTGCTCACATACGGCGTGGGAATGATCCTTGCGACGCTGGGCGTGTTCTTTCGGGACATGGAATATCTTTGGAACGTTGCGCTGATGCTCGTTATGTATATGTGCGCGATCTTCTATTATCCGCAGAGGCTTTTGGACAGCGGATATTTCTGGATACTGAAATGGAATCCGCTCTATTGCATTATTGCGATTTTCAGGGATACCGTGTTTGGCAGGGCGCCGGATATCCAGATGCTTCTCTATGCGACGGCGAGATCGGAAGAGCACACGTCTGAACTCCAGTCACGCACGGACATCT
>CANDCP010000063.1 GCA_947383215.1 uncultured Roseburia sp. | reverse complement strand
CGAACCCGTGTCCAAAAATCAATCCCCTGTCCTTCTACGAGCGTAGTTCATGTTTTTTCATTCCCTCCACGCCCCCGGCATGAACACCGTAAGCGCTTTAGTAGCTTCATAATACGTATATATACGCAAAGCTTAGTATATACCGTTTCCCGCATTGTTTGATGCCCGGATTCCAAGGTGCAGGTGCCTTAGAGCGGACAACGCTGACTAGGCAGCGTAAGCTAATTTATTATTGTTAGCGTTTAATTTTAATGTTGAGATTTTACGCATCATCCTGCGGCTCGCTTCTCCAGCTTCATAATCCCTGTCGAAACCATTACTAGCCCTTATTAAATTATAAACCAGGGCGGGTTAAACCCGCGTCGCTTCCCCTCCCAATCCTAAACGGATAAAGCGCCTTGCTATTTATTATATACATCCATATTCTCTCCCGTCAAGCAAATTAATTTTTTTCACAAATTTTCGCCGGCTAAAGATTACGGACTTTAAACTCGCGCTCCGCCTCCCGCCTCTGATCCTTCTTTGCGATATCCTGACGCTTATCATAGAGTTTTTTGCCCTTTGCGAGCGCAATCTGTACCTTGACAAGGCTACCCTTCAAATACACCTCGACGGGCACAATCGTATATCCCTTTTCCTTTATCTTTCCAAGAAGCTTATGAATCTCGCTCCTGTGCATCAGTAATTTTCTGGGACGCAGCGGATCTCTGTTAAAAATATTTCCTTTTTCATAGGGACTGATATTCATTCCATAGATAATAACTTCCCCGTTTTCTATATGAATATACGCTTCCTTGATGCTGCATTTCCCCTGGCGCAGAGACTTAACCTCGGTTCCGTGCAGACAGATTCCGCTTTCAAATATCTCCTCCAAAAAATAATCATGCCTTGCCTTTTTGTTATTCGCAATCAGTTTTATGGATTCCTTTCCCATCAGGCTACACCTCCCAAGTCCCGGCCAGCTCAAAATCGACTGTCCGCAGTAATTTATCGACAGAAACAGCCGCCACCTTTACCTTTTGTCCCAGCTTATAATGTTTATTCGTAACCTCTCCGATTAATTCATAAGTTTCTTCGTTATAGTGATAATAATCATCGTAGAGCGACGTAACGTGAATCATCCCCTCCACCGTATTTGGCAGCTCCACGTACATGCCGTAATTCGCCACTCCGGAAATCACACCCTCAAATACTTCGCCTAAATGCTCCTGCATATATTCGACTTTTTTCAGCTTATCCGTCTCACGCTCCGCCTCGTCCGCGCGCCGCTCCGTCTCACTGGAATGCTTTGCAACCTCCGGCAGAATTTTATTATAATGGTCCCTTCGCTTTTCATTCATCCGCCCCCTGAGATTCTCTTTGATAATCCTGTGAATCTGCAGATCGGGATAACGGCGAATCGGGGACGTAAAATGACAGTAGCAGGAAGCTGCCAGTCCGAAATGTCCCGTATTATCCGTCGTATACTTGGCCTGCTTCATGGAGCGCAGCGTAATCCGGCTAATCAGAGCCTCCTCCGGCGTCCCATCAATTTTGGCAAGAAGCTTTTGCAGCTCCTTCGGATGTACCTCATCGCTCCCAAAATGAATCGTATAGCCGAAATTTCCGATCAGCGTCGCAAGCTTGCGAATCTTCTCCTCATCCGGCGTCTCATGCGTGCGGTAAAGGAACGGTATTTCCTGCCAGAAATAGTCCTGCGCCACCGTCTCGTTCGCAACCAGCATGAAATCTTCGATAATCTTCGTCGCGACATTCCGCTCATACGGCTTAATTTCTATCGGCTTTCCCTCGGCGTTTAGCACAATTTTTGTCTCCGGAAAATCAAAATCGATTGAACCGCGGCGCATCCGCTTTTTGCGCAAAACGGCCGCCAGATCCCGCATTCGAAGAAACATCGGCAGCAGATCTTTGTACGCCGCAATCTCAGCCTCATCCTCGTCCTCCAATATTTTTTTCACGGACGTATAGCTCATCCTCTGATCCACTCTTATCACAGTCTCCGCAATCTTGTGGTCAATCACCTTACCTTTTTTATTTATCGTCATAATACAGCTTAACGCCAGGCGATCCTCCCCCGCGTTTAACGAGCAGATTCCGTTCGAGAGCTTATGCGGCAGCATCGGGATGCCCCTATCCACAAGATAGACGCTTGTCCCCCTCTCGAACGCCTCTACATCCAGCGCGCTGTGCTCCTGCACATAATTTGCCACATCCGCAATATGCACGCCGAGAATATAGTTTTCTCCTTCCTCCGCAAGGGAAACCGCGTCGTCGAGGTCCTTTGCCTCCTCCCCGTCGATCGTCACCATCTGCCAATCCCTAAGATCCATACGGCCGGCCATATCCGCCTTTGTTACGTCTTTGGCCACATTCTCTACCTGACGCATAATTTTATCCGAAAACTCGACCGGAAGCGCATAACCTTTTACAATAGACATGATATCCGTTCCCGGGTCGTTGACGTGTCCGATAATCTCAACGACTTTGCCCTCCGGCTTCTTTCCGCCTTTGCCGTAATCCGTAATTGCGGCGACAACCTTATGCCCGTCAACCGCCCCCATAGAATGCCCCGCTGGAATAAAGATATCCTTTAACAGCTTCTGGTTATCGGGAATCACAAATCCAAACGTTTTGTTCGACTGATAAGTTCCCACGATGCGCTCAATCCCGTGCGCAATTACCTTTATAATCGTTCCTTCCCTGCGCTTTCCCTCTCTGCCTTTTATCAATTGCACCTGCACCGTATCCAGATGGATCGCGCCGTGCGTATTTTCCTCGGAGATAAAAATATCCTCTTCCTCCCCTTCGACGCTGACAAAACCGAAACCGCGGCTGTTCGCCGTATAAACGCCCGTGCAGTCACGCGCAGTCGCCCTGATATACTTTCCTTTTTTAGTAACCTCGATTTTCCCCGCCTCAACAAGGGCGTCTAATACTTCCTGAAGCTCGCCGCGACGCTCTTTTTCCACGCGCAGCATAATTGCGATTTCCTTCGTCTTCATCGGCACATAAAAATCATCGCAGATAAATTCATAAAGCGTCTTTTTCCGATTTTCAAACAGTTCTCTGTCCATATCTCTCCTCTCCAAACTCCAAAATGCCCCTCGCTCCCGAGAGGATGGGACGCTATGCCTGTTTCCCATGATAGAAAAAAGCTGTCGCAAACACGACAGCTCTTTTGTTCCTAAAAACTTTTAATATTCAATACTGCTGACAATATAATAAACAATATGACCAGTACTGTGGTAAACTTGACAAGAATACCTTCCATGGAACGTCCTTTGTTCTTTCCCCAGTAAGTATCCGCCGCTCCGCTGATTGCTCCAAGCCCTGCCGACTTCCCTTCCTGAAGTAAGATAATGACTGTCAACGCTATACATATAATTACAAATAGAACCGTTAATACCGTCTTTAAAACTGCCACGAATGACACCTCCCTATTTTCCATGCCATACGGCATACGCAATATCTTTAGATATTATATCACAGGCTCATCCCATTTTCAACTTTTTTTCCAATTTTTTTCTATATCAACGATTCCTCAATCCGCATCAACTGATTGTACTTGGCCGTTCTCTCCGCCCGGCAAGGCGCCCCCGTTTTTATCAATTCCGTTCCAAGACCGACGCTTAAATCCGCAATTGTCGTATCCTCCGTCTCCCCGCTCCTGTGAGACATGATGGTAATATACCCCCACTTTTTTGCAAGTCTGACGGCGTCTACGGTCTCGCTCAGCGTTCCGATCTGATTTGGCTTAATCAGAATTGCATTGGCACAGCCCATCTTAATTCCTTTTCTCAGACGTTTTACATTTGTCACAAACAAATCGTCCCCCACCAAAATTACCTTCTCGCCAATTCTCTCTGTCAGCTCCTTCCATCCGTCCCAATCTTCCTCGTCCAGCGGGTCTTCTATGGAATAAATCGGATACTTCCGAATCATTTTCTCCCAGTGTAGAATCAGCTCTTTTGAAGTATATACTTTCTGCTTCTTCGGCAGACAGTATTTTACCGCGTCGTCGCCCTCTTTATCGCCCTGTTCTCCGTCCTGCTCACAACAAGGCTCTTCCCCGCCTGCCTGTTTTCCTTTCATTTTCCACTCGCTGGCCGCAACATCCAGAGAAATCATAAAGTCCTTTCCTTCCCCCGTCGTATATCCCGCCAGGCGGATCGCCTCCAAAATAATCTCAATCGCGTCCTCGTCCGTGGCAAGATTTGGCGCAAAGCCGCCCTCGTCTCCGACCGCAGTCGACAGCTTCCTCTCTTTTAACAGGCTCTTCAATGTATGATATACCTCCGTACACCACCGCACACCCTCGCGTATCCCCGGCGCGCCGATCGGCAGTATCATAAACTCCTGGATATCCACATTGTTATCCGAGTGCGCGCCGCCGTTTAATATATTCATCATCGGAATCGGCGTCCCGTCCGCCCCCACTCCTCCAAGATAGCGGTACAGCGGCATTTTCAGCGCCTTTGCGGCAGCCTTTGCGCTTGCGAGCGACACGCTGAGCGTCGCGTTCGCTCCCAGCTTCGCCTTATTCTCCGTCCCGTCAAGCGCCAGGAGGCGCTCGTCTATTCCGCGCTGGCGCATTGCATTTTTTCCAATCAAAGCCTTTGCAATTTTTCCGTTTATATTTTTGACCGCCTTTGTCACGCCCGCTCCGCCGTAGCGGCTGCCTCCGTCCCTCAGTTCTACCGCCTCAAACTGTCCCGTACTCGCCCCTGACGGCACGGCCGCTCTCGCGCATGTTTTTTTCCCTGTTGTCTCCGTCTCCACGGTCACCTCCGCCTCCACAGTCGGATTTCCCCTGGAATCTAAAATCTCTCTCGCCTTTACCTTTGTAACTGTAAGCTTTAATGCCATAAAAAGTCTCCTTTCGAGTATACTAACTAGACGTAGTATTCCCAAAAGAGCCGCTTTTATAAACTATGATGAAAACAATTGACAAAAATATATCGCAGTTCTATACTATAATTATATATCGCAGTACAATAGATATCACTAAATAGAGAGGCGATCGCATGGACACACATATTAGGAAAGTGTACATCCCCATGACAGAAACAGGGTTTTACATTTTGTTTTGCCTGCGGGAGACAATACACGGTTATGGTATTATTCAAAAGGTCGAGGCTTTGACGCAGGGAGAAATAAAACTCAGCCCAGGGACGATGTATGGAAGTTTATCTAAAATGGAAAAAGACGGATTGATTCGTTTTGTGCGGGAAGAAGACAAACGAAAGTTTTACTGTATCACAGAATTGGGAAACCTGGTCTTAAAAATGGAAATGAAACGAATTGAGCGGCTATACCGAACGATGAAGGAGGCTCATGAAAATGAAAAATAACAAGATAAAATTTCGTTTTTTTACGATTCCGCAATGGAGACAGGAAGAGCAATTTCTTAGACGGGAGCATAATAACGGTTGGAAATTCACACAGCTCAACGCCCTCATATGCTATCATTTTGAAAAATGCGAACCTGAGGATGTGGTGTATCAGCTTGACTATAACCCGGACGGCAGAACCCACAAAGCCGAATATGTACAGATATTCCGCGACTGCGGCTGGGAATACCTGCAGGATTATGCCGGCTACAGCTATTTTCGGAAACCCGCATTCAAAATGGACGGCAATGAGGAAATTTTCTCCGACAATTCCTCCAAACTGGATTTTATGAGACGGGTATTCAAAGGACGAATTCTACCGCTTATTTCCATTTTTCTCTGTATCATTATTCCGCAAATGCTTTTTCAATTACATCTCAAAAATATATACGGCAGAATATTTGCGGGAATATTTGCAGGCCTTGGCGTTCTTTATTTGATTCTGTTTTTGCAATTTACCATTCAGTTTTTGAAGTACCGAAAAACACAAAAATAACAATTTCGAGAGCTTTGACCACGGATTCAAATCGGCGCCGCCGGCTAACGAATGGAATTTCGTAAAGCCGCGGCCCCTTTCGTTTAACTGTTACACATGAATCTGAGCCTTTACGCCCAATATATCGCGGTTAGCGTCAAGAATCGGGCGGATTACTTTTTCAACAAAAGCGTCCACCTGAACCGGGGAACGTCCCACATACTTTGAAGGCTCCATCGCGCTTTGCAGCTCTTCTAAGGTTAAACCAAACGCCGGATCGGCGGCAATCAGCTCTAAGAGATTATTCTCTTTTCCCTCCTGTTTTACGTTCCTGCCCGCCTCCATGGAAAGCTGTCGGATCTTCTCATGCAGCTCCTGACGATCTCCGCCCTTTTTCACCGCATCCATCATAATATTTTCGGTCGCCATAAACGGAAGCTCGCTCATCAGACGTTTTGTAATCACTTTGTCGTACACGACGAGTCCGTCGACTACATTCAGACACAAATCCAGGATCCCGTCGATTGCAAGAAATCCCTCCGGGACGGACAAACGCTTGTTTGCAGAGTCGTCTAACGTCCGCTCAAACCACTGTGTCGCGGAGGTAATCGCAGGGTTTAACGCGTCGACCATCACATAACGGGAAAGAGAAGCAATTCTCTCGCTCCGCATCGGATTGCGCTTATACGCCATCGCCGAAGAACCGATCTGATTCTTCTCAAACGGCTCCTCCACCTCTTTTAAATGCTGCAAAAGCCGGATGTCATTTGACATTTTATGTGCGCTCGCCGCAATCCCGGCGAGGACATTGAGCACTCTCGTATCCACCTTTCTGGAGTAAGTCTGGCCCGACACCGCATAACACTCCTCAAATCCCATTTTCTTTGCAATCATCGGGTCGATCTTGTCGATGGTCTCCTGGTCGCCGTCAAAAAGCTCAAGAAAACTGGCCTGTGTACCCGTAGTTCCCTTCGAGCCAAGCAGCTTCAGGCTGCCGAGCACATAATCAAGATCCTCTAAGTCCATCACAAACTCCTGCGCCCATAACGTGGCCCGCTTTCCGACCGTCGTCGGCTGAGCCGGCTGAAAATGGGTAAACGCAAGCGTCGGCAGGCTCTTATATTCCCTGGCAAAATCGGCAAGCTCTGCGATTACGTTCACCAGCTTCTTTCTGACAAGCTTTAACGCCTCCGACATTAAAATAATATCCGTGTTATCACCCACATAGCAGGAGGTCGCGCCGAGATGAATGATTCCCTTCGCCTTCGGGCACTGTACGCCGTACGCATAGACATGGGACATGACGTCATGGCGCACTTCTTTCTCCCTGGCCTGCGCGACCTCGAAATTAATGTCATCCTGGTGCGCCTTTAATTCCTCAATCTGTTCCCCGGTAATATCAAGCCCCAGCTCTTTTTCCGTTTCCGCAAGCGCAATCCAGAGCTTTCTCCAGGTCTTAAATTTCTTTTCCGGAGAAAAAATATACTGCATCTCTTTGCTCGCATACCGCTGTGACAGCGGACTTTCATATCTGTCTGTACTCATCATATATCCTCCTGTAAATCTTCTTCAGACGCCTTTGCGTTTAATGCTCGTAATCTCCCCTGATATTTTCTTTCGGCGGCTCTAACGGATAGGCTCCGGTAAAACAGCCTTTGCAAATTTCAAGGCCGTCCGCCAGCTCATGCAGACGCTCAATTTTAAGATACGCCAGAGAGTCGGCGCCGATAATTTTTCGGATATCCTCCACGCTCCTGTTATAGGCAATCAGCTGCTCCCTCTCCGGAATATCGGTCCCGAAATAACAAGGCCATAAAAACGGCGGAGAGCTGATGCGCACATGAACTTCGGCCGCCCCCGCCTCTTTTAACATGTTTACAATACGGCCGCAGGTCGTACCGCGGACGATCGAATCGTCGATCATAACGATCCGCTTCCCGCGCACAGCTTCCCTTAACACGTTCAGCTTGACTCTGACGCTTGACTCGCGGCTGCTTTGCCCCGGCTTGATAAAGGTCCTTCCCACATAACCGTTTTTTACAAACGCCGTGCCGTTTGCGATCCCCGATTCCAGGGAATACCCTAACGCCGCCGCATTCCCCGACTCCGGCACTCCCACCACAAGATCCGCCTCCACGGGCGAATCCGCGGCGAGAAATTTCCCCGCCAATATCCTGGAATGGTAGACGCTAACGCCGTCGATGCGGCTGTCCGGCCTCGCAAAATAAATATACTCAAAAATACAGCGCGCCTCTTTTTCTCTCGGCAGGCACAGCGTCCGGTCTGACTGGATTCCTCCCTCCGGCGAGATTGTAACGACCTCCCCAGGCTCCACATCCCGCACAAACTCAGCGCCGATCGTCTCTAACGCGCACGTCTCCGAAGCGATGATATAGGCATTGTCGCGCTTTCCGATACACAGAGGCTTAAATCCAAACGGATCTCTGACGCCGATCAATTTTCTGGGGCTCATCACAACGGCAGAAAACGCGCCCTTTAGCTTTGCAGCCGCACGGCGCACCGCCTCCTCCGCCGACGACGAATTTAAGCGCTCTCTCGCAATATGATACGCGACAACCTCGGAATCTATCGTCGTCTGAAAAATCGCTCCTGTATATTCAAGATCCCTTTTTAATTCCGCCGCATTGATCAGGTTTCCGTTATGTGCCAGCGCCAGCGTACCCTTCACATAATTGAGCACTAACGGCTGCGCATTCTCTCTCGTCGACTCCCCCGCCGTGGAATATCTGACATGTCCGACGCCGATATCCCCCTCCAGTTTATCCAGGATCTCTTTCGTAAATACTTCATTCACCAGACCCATATCTTTGTAGGAAGTCACTCTTCCCTTCGGACCGCTTGTCTTGCTGACCGCAATCCCGCAGCTCTCCTGTCCCCTGTGCTGAAGCGCGAACAATCCGTAATAAATTGTGGAGGCAACGTCCCCACCGTCAAAATCATAAATTCCAAAAACACCGCATTCCTCGTGAAGTCCCTTATAAACCGGAGGCCTCTCTTTGCTTTTTTTGTCCATGTCACTCACCATGCCTCTTCTTCCTGTATACCGCCTTTTACCGAAACTGCCTTCCCGTCAATAAAAAGAATGCCTCCTTGTACTTATCAATCGTCTTTTCTATTACATCCTCCGGCAAAAGATAATCGCTTTGCGGATTCGCTTTCAGCCAGTCGCGCACGAACTGTTTGTCATAAGACGGCTGGGATTTTCCCGGCTCATAACCCTCGCGCGGCCAGAATCTGGAGCTGTCGGGCGTCAGCATCTCATCCCCGAGAACCACGTTCCCGTCCTCGTCAAGTCCGAACTCAAACTTTGTGTCCGCAATAATGATCCCCTTTGTCAGCGCATATTCGGCGCACTTTTTATACAGCGCAATCGTATAGTCCCGAATCTTCGCCGCATAATCCGCCCCTTTTCCAGGATAAATTTTCTCTAAAATTTCCACGCTTTTCTCAAACGAAATATTCTCGTCATGGTCGCCGATCTCGGCCTTCGTGCTCGGCGTATAAATCGGTTCCGGAAGCTTGTCCGATTCTTCAAGCCCCTCCGGCAGGGAAATCCCGCAGACTTTGCCGCATTCTTTGTAGCTCTCCCAGCCGCTTCCGGTGATGTACCCGCGCACGATGCACTCAATCGGAAGCATCTCAAGCTTTTTGCACATCATACTGTTTCCGTCAAAGTTCTCTCCTCTGAAAAATTCCGGCATCTCCCGGACATCCACGGAAATCATATGGTTTTTAACGATATCTTTTGTAAAATCAAACCAAAACTTAGACATCTGCGTCAAAATCGCGCCTTTATCCGTAATTTTATTCTGTAAAATATGGTCAAAAGCCGAAATCCTGTCCGTCGCTACAATAATCAGGCTGTCGCCGTTATCGTATACCTCGCGCACTTTTCCTTCTTTTACCGGTTTAAATTCCTGCATATCCTCTCCTCCATCTCTCACTTTATATCTTTTTTTCTCTCTTTTGAGGCAACCTCTTTTTTACCTCGCTCCGAAACAGCACATACAACACCGAGCACAGCGGAATGAATACGATCATACCGACCACGCCGAAGAGCTTCCCGCCGACCAGCACCGCCGAAAACACCCATATAGAGGGCAGTCCCACAGAATTTCCCACGACATGGGGATAGATCAAATTCCCGTCAATCTGCTGTATCACTAAAAACAACGCCAAAAATCCCAACGCCTGAATCGGGTTAACGACAAGAATCAGCAGCGTCCCCACGATACACGCCATAAAAGCCCCGACAATCGGTATCAGCGACGCCAGCATAATAAACACACAAATCGGAATGATATACGGCATCCGAAAAATGTGCAGCACCACAAAAAAGATCGTCCCGAGAATCACCGCCTCTAAGCATTGGCCCGTAATAAATTTTTGGAACGTCTGATTGGTAAGCCCGCTGATATAGAAAATTCTCTCTGCCGCCCGCTGCGGCAGGAACGCCTGTATCACCTGTCTGCACTGCCCTGACAGCTTCTCTTTCCCCGCAAGGATATAGATTGCAAATATCAGGCCCATAAAAAAATTAACCAAAACGCCAAAGGTCCCCGAAACAACCGTCACCGTCGTAGAGAGAATACTGCTCGAGCTTTCTTTCATATACTCGCTCATCTGTTCAAACAGCTTTTCACTGTTTGTCCCAAACTGCGTAAGCAGCATGCCGATCTGCGTGTCGTCCCTGACATTCTCGTGGATAAACGCCTCCGCACGCTCTATCGCCGCCGGAATTTGTCTGCCGATGGACTCTCCCGCCTCCACAAGCTGAGGCACCACCAGCCATATCACCAGAAAGATCACGAGAACCACACTGATGAAGGTCAGTAAAATTCCAATCGCGCGCTTCGCCTTCGCTGAAA
The DNA here is from genome assembly GCA_947383215.1 of uncultured Roseburia sp. Lineage (GTDB taxonomy): Bacteria > Bacillota > Clostridia > Lachnospirales > Lachnospiraceae > Roseburia_C. The sequence continues at coordinate 566 of CANDCP010000063.1, read as the reverse complement.
TTTTTACTTTTTTCAAAGCTTTTTTCTCCCACAGATTCAACGGGACGTTCAAAATAAACGCAAGACAAAATCCGATCAAAAACGGGGATAACAGCGCCGCAATACCGCCGACAATACGAAAAAGCGACGATAAATTCCACAGTGCATAGCAAAAAACCAGCGCCGCCGCGACCATTTTCATGATTGTCTTAACCATGTTCCTGTCCATTTACCGACCTCCTATCATACAAAGCCTCTATGAAACAAATTTTACGGCCGTTCCGTACGCCATTACCTCTGCCGCGCCCTGCATTACCGCGGCCGACGCGTAGCGCACATTTACAACCGCGTCCGCGCCCATATGCTCCGCCTCCTCAACCATACGCTTCGTCGCAAGCGCTCTGGCGTCGTTCATCATATCCGTGTACGCCTTTAGCTCGCCGCCGACAAGCGTCTTAAAGCTCTGGGTAATATCTCTTCCGATATTTTTACTCTGTATAGTGCTTCCTTTCACCAGTCCAAGCATTTCCAACTCTTTTCCCGCGATGTAATCAGTATTTACTAAGATCATCTTCCTCACCACTCCT
>CANDCP010000062.1 GCA_947383215.1 uncultured Roseburia sp. | reverse complement strand
TTAGAGCGCCGCCCTGTCACGGCGGAGGTCGCGGGTTCGAGTCCCGCTTGGGTCGCTCGCACGATACATATAATGTAGAATGTGCTAAGCTGTGGGATCTTAGCTCAGCTGGGAGAGCATCTGCCTTACAAGCAGAGGGTCATAGGTTCGAGCCCTATAGGTCCCATTTTGCGGATTTTTTTCCGCAGAAATGCCGGCGTGGCGGAACTGGCAGACGCGCAGGACTTAAAATCCTGTTGTAGCAATACAGTACCGGTTCGATTCCGGTCGCCGGCATTTGACATGAAAATATGTCATGCAAATTTTATAATAAGTGTGTGTAGCTCAGCTGGATAGAGCACTTGGCTACGGACCAAGGTGTCGGGGGTTCGAATCCTCTCACGCACGTTGTAAATACCCTTGAAAGCATTATGTTTTCGAGGGTATTTTTGTACTATACATAATATAAAATTTAAACGGACGCCGTTAAGCCGGGCTATGCGTGATGGCAAATACGTTGCATTTTTGCGTTTATTCGATATAATGTAGAGTATAGCGGGGCCTGGCATAGAGATAAAGGAAAATTAGTGCAAAAGCGAGGTAAGTTCAGATGAAAAAAAGATGGAAAAAAACATTGGCGCTTTTCTTGATTGTGACGACAGGATTTACATTTTCAGCCGCAAGGTCGGCAAGGGCAGCGGCAGAAGACCGGGCGAAAGAGCGGACGGAGAGAGAAGCGGAGACGGCGACAGAGAAGACGGGTGCGGAGAGCAAAACGGAGTTGAATACAGAAACCGGGACGGAGAAAAGCACTGAGGCGAGTACGGAGACCGGGACGGAGCGCAATACGGAGACGCAGCAAAAGCCGGTTCCGGAAATAAAAAAAATTCAACAGCAGATTACCGGGGTATCGGATATTTATAAGAAAAAGAGTACGTCAAAGGCGTTTTTTCTGCGGGCGAAGTCAGACGGCGGCGCCGTCAGCTATGTGTCTGACAATCAAAAGGTGGCAAAGGTCGCAAAGGCGACGGGCAAGGTTACAATAAAGGGGGGCGGAATTGCACGGATTACCATAACTGCCGCCGAGACAGAAAAATATACCAAGGCGGTGAAAACCGTTACGGTAAACGTATCCAAGGTGAAGCAGACGCTGAAGATCGCGAACAGACGGCAAAGCTTCGCGAAGCGGGAATTAAAGCAAAAAAAGCAGACGTTTAAAATTGCGGCCAGGGCAAAGGGAAAATTAAGTTATAAAGTTACAAAGGGAAAGAAGTATGTCGCCGTAAATAAAAAAGGAAAAGTGACGGTCAAAAAAGATACGCCGAACGGAACGTATAAAATCAGGGTTACGGCGGCCTCCACGGCAAAATATAAAAAAGTGTCAAAGACGGTAAAAATATTGGTCGACGGCAAAGATTTTCTTGTAGTAATCGACGCCGGACATCAGAGAAGAGGAAATAACGAGCAGGAGCCCATAGGGCCGGGTGCGGGCGCGACAAAGCCCAAAGTGGCCGGGGGTACGACAGGGTGCGTTACGGGCCTGCGTGAGTATGAGCTGACCCTGAGCGTGTCGGCGAAGCTTCGCGACGAGCTGGTAAGCCGCGGTTATGAGGTTGTCATGGTGAGAGAATCGCATGACGTGAATATCAGTAACCGTGAGAGGGCGCAAGTTGCCAATGACCGGAATGCGGACGCGTTTATCCGTATCCATGCAAACGGTTCCGTAAATTCATCGGCAAACGGGGCAATGACCATCTGTCAGACGCCTTTGAATCCGTATAACGGCGCGCTGTATACAAAAAGCAGGCAGCTGTCTGAGCGCGTATTGGATCATCTTGCGGCACAGACAGGGTGCAAAAAACAGTATGTGTGGGAGACAGATACGATGAGCGGAATTAACTGGTGTCAGGTTCCGGTAACAATCGTGGAAATGGGCTATATGACAAATCCGGCGGAAGACAGGAGAATGGCGACAGACGATTATCAGTCGAAACTCGCGCTCGGGATTGCGGATGGGATTGACGCGTATTTTGGATATTAGATATTAACAGATGTTTGAGGATAAAAAGAAGGTAGGATATGATACAGGATATAGAACCGAAAACGTATGGCGTTGCGTATGAGGCTTGCGGAATACAAAAAGAGGACACGCTTTTACTTTTTTTGGGCGACAGGGTATTCGTTTATCGCGGGGACGACGGGCGTATCAGACTGCCGTGTTACGGACAGCTGCAGCAGGTGTTGGATTTGCCGCAGACAGGTGAGGACGAAGAAATATTTCAGTACCTGTTTTCAATAGACGATATGAAATATTTTTGTATGAGAGGCATAGAGGCGCAGATAAAAAAAGATACGGAAGGCTACGAATATGTAAAGGTCAGAGCGCTCAGAGAACTGGCGGAAAGACCCGACTGTTTTGCGGTCTCTACGGGGTATCAGTTATATACATGGTATCGGGATCACAGGTATTGCGGCAGGTGTGGCGGACGGCTGAAAGCCGGAGAAACGGAGAGGACGTTATTTTGCCCGGAGTGCCGTAATATGATTTATCCGCGGATAGCCCCGGCGGTTATTGTGGCGGTAACGGACGGGGAGCGGATCCTGCTGACAAAGTATGCCGGGAGAGAATATAAGAAATATGCGTTGATCGCGGGGTTTTGCGAGATTGGGGAAACGGCGGAGGACACGGTGAGAAGAGAGGTTATGGAGGAGGTCGGGCTGCGGGTGAAAAATATCCGTTATTATAAGAGCCAGCCATGGGGATTCGACAGCAATCTTTTATTCGGGTATTTCGCGCAGCTGGACGGCGCGGACGGTATCCGTATGGAAGAGGAAGAGTTAGCAGTGGCCGAGTGGAAAGACCGGAAAGAGATTTTGGATATGGATGACGGAATCAGCCTGACGAGAGAGATGATGAATGTATTTGCGAAAGGAAAAGAAAGGGGCAGATTCCTTGACAGTTATAGGAAAAATGGTATATCATGATGAGTGGGAAAGAAAACGTAGTATAGGGGAAAAAAGATGGCGATGATAAAAGTACCAAAGGGGCACAAATTTATTAAGCGTGAGGATAAGATGAGCCAGCTGTATCTGGTGGTTCAGGGGAAGGTACAGCAGGTTTCGGGAAATAATACATGTATTCTTGAGAGCGGAAGTCTTGTGGGAATTGCGGATTGCGGAAGCATCAAGTACCAATGTGACTATACGGCGGCTGAGGAATGTATGCTCTACCCGTTTCCGTATGAAAAACCGCAGGATTTTCAAAAAATTTTTGAGAGCCAGCCGAAATACGCGACGGCATTTTTGCAGGCTACGTTAAGACAGACTGCAGATCTTTTGGGCCGTTACGGGCAGATGGAAAAAATCGCGCAGAAATTTTATCTCACGGTGATGGAATTTTACCGCCGATATACGCTCTACTGCAAAGGAAACGAGCTGCCGGAAAAACCGTTGCGGCGAATGGAAAATATGGGGATTCCGGGAAGCGATCAAAAGCCGGGAAGCTGGGAAATCCCGTTCTTTAAGGGAATGCAGGAGTTGTCGCAGGCGGAGCTGGAACAGTTTTACAAGAACAGGCATATCCTTGTCATCGGCGAGATCATGCACGCGGCGCGGGCAATGTCGGCGGCTTTGGACGAGACGGACAGAATGCGCATGTATCTTAGAAGCAATCAGGATATTTTGCTTCGGGAGCGCGGCGACGACCTGTTTGAGCTGTATCAGGAGCTGGCAACGCTTGTCGCTGAGAAAGACGGAGATTTCAAACCGATTTTGGAAGACGTACATAAATTAAAGGCGTATATAAAAGAGAGCGGTCTATATAAAAGAGAACTTTTGGAACAGCGTTTTAAAGAATTTGACGATTGTGATTTCGAAGCGATCCGCAGGAAAGCGCTGGAAGAAAAAGATATGCTGGCGCACCAGGGAAGCGGCGGCGAGGGAGAAGACTGTCTGAAATATATTATGAAATATGCCGGCTGCGAGGAAACAGAGGCCGAGCACATGCGCGAAATTCTGGATAAATTCTCCGCAATCGGCGATGACTATACACAGGACGACGTTTCAAGAAAGCTTCGCCGTGAAATAACAAATATATTTTATGACGTTTATAAAAAAGTTTTTCAGCGCTCGCTGGAAGAAAAAGAGCTATCCCCGATCATTCAGATGTTTCTCTATTTTGGATTTTTGGATGCCGGGACTGCGGGGTCAGAGAACGCGAATATTCTTTATGATTTGACAAGCAGGATGTCAGAGTGCAGGTCAGAGCATGTTTATACAATGTATGACTGGCTGCTTGGAATCTACGAGGGCAAAAACGAACCGTCTAAAAACGAGTTCGATCTTGACTATACAGGATATTTAAATGAACAGAAACGCATGGGAAGATTTACCGACGCGCAGATTCAGGAGATGAAGAACGACAACTGGGAGAAGGTTGTGTTTGAGCTTGAGAATATGTTTGTCTCGGCAAGCCGCGTCACCTACGGTAAGATCTCCACGTTTACGCCGGTATTTTCTGACAACGACGTCGTGGGGAATCTGGAAAATATGTTTGTGACGGCGGAGCGGATCGAGACGGCGCTCAATGATATCCGGGCAATTGATTTTTCTATTTTTTACCACGAAGTGATCTTTTCGGATCCACAGCACGGCGTGAATAAAGAGATGATACAAAAGGAGATTCTCCCGGACGTGATTTTAATGCCAAATATTGGAACCCGGGCTATGATGTGGCAGGAGACCGCGGGATTAAAACGCGATACGTCGGCTCGGTTTGTATTCCCGATCTTTACCGCGGTGAGTCTTGAGGATATGATGCTGACAAACTGCGGACGCTATCGCTGGGAAATTTGCCGGAAGATACAGGGAATGCGCTGGAATGATATTACGGAGCCGTCTCTCACATCCGAATACTGTGATTATGTGCAGTTCTACCGAAAGAATCACGATTTATCGACGGACGCGAAAGAGAAGATAAAGACGGCGCTTTTGAGGGCGAAAAATAATTTCCGCGAAGTGTTTGTTATGGATTACGCAAGCTGGATAAAATATGAGGCAAACGGCAGTTTCCGCCTGAACCGGATTGCGAGAGACATTATTTTCCGGTATTGTCCGTTTAATAAGAGGATACGCGACAGCCTGTGCGACAATCCGATGTATCAGGATATTTTCCAGAAATATTCGATTTTTAATGAGCGCAAGATTCGTCATGCGAAAACGTTTACCGATAAATATGTGAAGAGCGGAGGAGAGATTACGCCGGAGCTGCAGGATCATCTGGATTTCTTTGATATGTAAATGGAAAAAACAGAAAACGGGAAACGGCATGAATAATATTGCCGGGATGCTGACATAATATTTTTGTACCACGATTGAGAACAAAAAGTTCTCTTGTAGGAAGAAAAAGGAGGCAGCGTCATGGCTAAGAATAACGAAAGCGCAAACAACAAATCTACAAACAGTAACTCTCAGAACAGCAATTCTCAGAATAGTAATTCTCAGAACAGCAGCTCACAGAACAGCTCTAAGAATAGCTATTCCCAGAATGATTACAGCGAGAACAGCTACAGCAACACAAGCTCTAACAGCTCAAAGAACAAATCATCGAATAAGTCTTCGAATAAGTCCGAGAACTGCAGAAATTCTTACTAATTAACAAGGACTACGGGACCAAAATACTTCTTTTAGCATAAGATAGGATAAGAAAACAGATTACAGGAAACTCCTGTAATCTGTTTTTTCTATCATAGGCTCAATGGGAGCCATTGAGCAAGATAAGATTCTGTTAATATGGGGGAATAGAGATGGAAATTCAGACGATCGGAGTATATGAACTTTGGAAGATGGCGCGAAGGCGCGACGTATATCTTGTCGATATCAGGGATCCGGAAGATTATCAGGAGTTTCATGTAGACGGCGCGCACAATCTGCCTTACGATGAAATAGGGAGATGGAGAAATACGCTGCCCAAAAATAAAAAGATTATTCTGTATTGCGAGCACGGGAGCACAAGTATGATGGCGGCAAAACAGCTTGTGAGAATGGGGTACGAAATTTATACGCTGGTGGGTGGGATTAATGCGCTGAACGGTTAAGGGAATCGCTTTAATTCTTTGATTGGCGGGAGAAATTGACATTGACAGTGCGGGCGGGAACGGATAATATTGAATAGGAGAAGACTTGTCCGAACGCCATGCCGGACTGGAATGGAGAAGACAGATGAAAAAATATGAATTAATTGCGCCGTGCCATTTTGGACTGGAGGCGGTTTTAAAAAGGGAAATATATGATCTTGGGTATGAGATAACGGAAGTGGAGGATGGAAGAGTGACCTTTGAGGGGGACGCGGAAGCCATCTGCCGCGCCAATATTTTCCTTCGGACAGCGGAGCGCGTTTTACTTAAGGTCGGGAAATTTAAGGCCGTGACATTTGATGAGCTGTTTGAAGGAATTAAGGCGCTTCCGTGGGAGGAATACATACCGAAGGACGGGCGTTTTGGAGTAAAAAAAGCTTCGTCGATCAAGAGTAAGCTGTTTAGCTCCTCGGATATTCAGTCAATTGTAAAAAAAGCAATCGTAGAGCGGTTAAAAGAGAAATATCATATTGCGTGGTTTGAGGAGGATGGGGCAAGCTATCCGCTGCGGATTTTTCTGCTGAAGGATGAGGTGACGGCCGCGCTTGACACCTCGGGAGAATCGCTCCATAAGCGCGGTTATCGCACGTCTTTGGCCAAAGCGCCGATTACAGAGACCCTGGCTGCCGCGCTTCTGCTCCTGACACCGTGGAAAAAAGACAGAATATTGGCGGATCCGTTCTGCGGCAGCGGGACATTTCCGATTGAGGCCGCGCTTATGGCCGCGAATATTGCGCCGGGGATGAACCGCAAATTTTTGGCCGGGGAGTGGACAAACCTGATACAAAAGCGATTGTGGGCCGATTTGGCGGAGGAAGCCAGAGAGCAGATCGATACGGATGTGGAAGTCCATATCCAGGGGTATGACATCGATAAGGACGTTGTGAAGGCGGCGAGGGAGAATGCGAGACGCGCCGGGGTAGAGAAGATGATCCATCTGCAGCAGAGGGCCGTGGAAGATTTCAGTCATCCGAAAAAGTACGGGTTTCTGATAACCAATCCGCCGTACGGGGAACGGTTAGAGGAGAAGGAAGCGCTGCCGGGTTTGTATAAGCAGATTGGGGAAGCGTACAGGCGTCTCGACAGCTGGTCGATGTATCTGATCACCGGATATGAGGACGCGCCGAAATATATTGGCGGCAGGCCCGATAAAAATCGAAAAATTTACAACGGGATGCTCAAAACGTATTTTTACCAGTATCTGGGACCGAAACCGCCAAAAGAGAGACAAAGGTAAAGAGGGAGACAATGCGGAGTTCGAAAATATACATTTTATTTGTGCTTGTGCTGGCCGGAGCGCTTGCAGGCAAGTTTTACGGCGGAAAAGGGGCGTACGCGGAAATTGAAGAGTTCCGCGGGGCGGCGCTCGATACGGCGGACTGGAATCCGCTGATTGCGGACAGCGTAAATGAGAGGAGATTGTCTGCGACAATCGGAAACAGGAACTACACAAATGAAAGAGACGGGATCTATATGGACGAGAATTTAAATGTGATGATCCCGGTTTCTATCATAAGGGACAGCTATAACTGCAGCGTGCACCTGTATGAATCAAAGGAGCTTTTGATAGAGAAATATGACGGCAGTTTGAGATTGGAGACCGGAAGCCGGACAGCTAGGTTTAACGAGGAAGAAGTAAATATTTTATCGCCTATGACGCTAAAGAACGGCGAGTATTATGTGCCGATGGAATTCATTTCAGGCGAACTCGGCTATTCCTACGGATGGGATATTGCGGAAAACGCGGTAACCGCGGCGAATACTTCGGGGGAAATAAACAGTTTGCCGGCCGCTTATGATCTGCGAGGGCGTGACAGAAACGCGGTGGTGAAGGATCAGGGCAGCCGGGGAACATGCTGGGCGTTTGCCGCGCTCTCGGCGCTTGAGACTTCGTTGCTTCCGCAAGAGCGCTTAGAATTTTCGCCCGATCATATGAGCCTGAAAAACAGTTTTGCGTCGAACGGTGACAACGGCGGCCAATATACGATGAGTATGGCGTATCTGACAAGCTGGCAGGGCCCGGTTTTGGAGGAAGACGATCCGTACGACGGAACGTCTCCGGATGGTTTGAAAGCCGTGAAGCATGTGCAGGAAGCGCAGGTCATTGAGAGTAAGAATCTGGATAAGATTAAGGAAGCGGTATTTAAGTACGGCGGCGTGCAGAGCGCGATTTACAGTACGCTGCGCAACGCGGACAGCCAGTCGTCTTTCTATAACAGTGTGACGAATGCTTACTGTTATGTGGGGCAGGAAAAGCCCAACCATGACGTTGTCATTATCGGATGGGACGATAATTATTCTAAGGATAATTTTGCCGTCGGCCTGGAAGGGGACGGGGCGTTTATCTGTCAGAACAGCTGGGGAGAACAGTTTGGCGACAAGGGCGTTTTCTACGTATCTTATTATGATACGAATATCGGCGTGCACAACGTAGTCTATACGGATATTCAGGAGGTTGACAATTATGATAATATATACCAGTCGGATTTGTGCGGCTGGGTCGGCCATCTGGGATATAACAGGGCGAGCGCTTACGGCGCGAACGTCTATACGGCAAAGGGAGACGAAACCGTAAGGGCGGCCGGATTCTATGCGACCGGAAAGAATACGGAATATGAAATTTATGTCGTCCCGGAATTTGAGGGGGCAGACTCTTTGAATAAGGGGCAGAAAGCGGCGTTTGGCAAGGTGGAAAACGCAGGATATTATACGATAGATTTTGACAGGAAGATTCATGTGGCGGCCGGGGATAAATTTGCGGTTGTGCTTAAGATCACAACGCCGGATTCCGAGCATCCGCTGGCAATTGAATACGCGGCGGACGATAGCACATGGAACGTGGATATTGAAGACGGGGAGGGCTATATCAGTCCGCAGGGAAAGAAATGGGAACGTGTGGAGGAGACGCAGAGCGCGAATCTATGTATTAAAGCGTATACGAATGAGAGGTAATTGCAGAAAGAATGGAAGAGAAGCTGATACGTATTGTGGCAGGTCTGGTCGGTGTGACGGCGCTGGTTTCGATATTTGCCTTATATCATTTTCCGGGGATCCGCGTGTGGGAGAAAGAGGTGGCCGCGTTTCGGGAACAAAAAAGCCTGGAGGAAGATGATCAGATGACCAGGCTTGAGATTCTGGATTATAATATGGAAAATATTTTGGAAAAGGGAGAGGGGGAAGCGTTTGAGCAGCAGCTGCGGCTGGAGCTCCCAAAGGGGGTAAGAATCGGGGACGTTGTGCTGGAAAACAATTATTTGACGCGGATGTTTACGATTACGATTCCGCAGGCAGACGAGTATTATCTGTATGACTATCCGATGGTAGGCAGAAGCGATCATATCACCGATTTAACTTACAGGAGCGGCGAGGGAGAGGGAATTGTGGAAATACAGTTCGGCGAGGTTTTTGAGGTGGAAAGCACCTGCGACGGACAGTATTTGTACCTGGATTTTTTGACACCGAGGGAGCTGTATGATAAAGTAATAGTGATTGACGCCGGACATGGCGGAGAGTCTTGCGGGACGATTAAGCAGGGAATTTGCGAGAAAGATATTGACCTTGCAATCGTTCTTGAGCTGAAGGCCCTGTTCGAGGAGGATGAGAATTCGAAAATCGGCGTGTATTACACGAGAACGGACGACAGCAACCCCTCTCAGGAACAGAGGGTGGAGCTGGCGAATATACTGAAGGCGGATTTGTTTGTCAGCGTTCACAATAATGCGACAAAGAGCGGGAGGTTTTCCAGTATCAGCGGAACATCCGTTCAGTATGACGGGCAGAAGCAGGAGGAGACGTTAGGGGCAAAGCGGTTTGCGCAGATTTGCCTTGAGGAAATGACAAAGGCGCTGGGCAGCGTCGATAAAGGGCTTGTAGACGGAAATGAAACTTATATTCTCGGCAGGGCGGACGTTCCGGCTGCGATGATAGAGGTAGGTTTTATGACGAATCAGAAAGAGCTCGCCAATTTAAATTCGCCGGAATACCAGAAACAGGCGGCTGCCGGTATTTATCAGGCAATTATGCGGGCATTTGACGAAGGGTATTGATTATGAGAAAAAAAATTATTTTTGCAACGGGCAACCAGGATAAAATGAAAGAGATACGGATGATACTGTCCGATCTGGACGCGGAGATTCTTTCTATGAAAGAGGCCGGCATTGAGGCGGACATAAAAGAGGACGGGACGACGTTTGAGGAAAATGCCGTGATTAAAGCGAAAGCGGTTGCGGCGTATACGGATGCAATCGTGCTTGCGGATGATTCCGGTCTTGAAATTGACTATTTGAACAAGGAGCCCGGGATTTACTCCGCCCGTTATATGGGGGAGGACACTTCCTACGAGGTGAAGAACCGGAACCTGCTGGAACGTTTAGAGGGGGTTGAGAAGGAGAAGCGTACGGCGCGCTTTGTATGCGCGATTGCCGCGGCGCTTCCGGACGGCAAAGTAATTGTAAAGAGGGAGACGATTGAGGGATATATCGGATATGAGCCGGCGGGAGAAAACGGATTTGGGTACGACCCGATATTTTATGTGGACGAGTATCAGTGTTCAACCGCGCAGCTTTTGCCGGAGCAGAAAAACAAGCTGAGCCATCGGGGCAAGGCTTTGCGCGCAATGAGAGACGCCCTGCGGGAAAAAGGCTTGTAGAGGAAATATGAATGAAGCGAATGAAAATACTTGTGGTAAGCGATACGCACAGAAAACATACGAACCTGGAAAAGGTGCTGAAAAAGGAAAGTCCTGTGGATCTTTTGATACATCTGGGGGACGCCGAAGGATATGAGGAGTACATAGAGGCGATTGCCGGCTGTCCGATTGAGATTGTGGCGGGGAACAGCGACTTTTTTTCACAGCTTCCGAAAGAAAAGGAGATTGAAGTGGGGAATTATCATATTTTGATTACCCATGGACATTATTATTATGTGACGGCAGGAATTGAAGATATTAAGAAAGAAGCGTTCGGCAGGGGCATGGACATTGTCATGTTCGGGCACACGCACCGCCCGATTATTGACTATGGCAGGAGTGTAATTGCGGTAAACCCCGGAAGCATTTCCTGTCCAAGGCAGGAGGGAAAGCAGCCTTCTTATGTGATCATGGATATCGACAGTGGGGGAAAGGCAAGTTTCACAATTAATTATTTGAACTCTTATTGATTTTTGTGCAAAAAATATCCTTTTTTGGGTGTTGACATTATGGACACGCTAAGATATAATAAATCTTGCGTCACGACGGCAACTGTTTTGTGGGACGGTTGTTGAGTAACGGGGTGTGGCTCAGCTTGGCTAGAGCGCCTGGTTTGGGACCAGGAGGCCGCAGG
>CANDCP010000061.1 GCA_947383215.1 uncultured Roseburia sp. | reverse complement strand
ATAGATATTAAATTGTTTTATGTTTATAAACATGACTGTATTATAAGCAAGATTTCCGCCACCGTCAATATCGTAAGTTGCCAATTTTTACAAATGATTCCAAATATTTTTATGCAATTTGCATATTTTCATCGTTTTTTCTCCAATAATTCGCCCCTGTATTTATCTGTCCCTATATTTTTTATCTCTCAACTGTCTGATTAAGTTATAATAATATTTAAACTCTTTTGTACGATGATAAACAAGAAACAGACATAAATTAGAAACAGCGACGCATAACATCACTTTAATTACAAAACTTAATAACCCCTTCCCGCTAAAAAAAGAACAGCAAAAGTACGTGATCCCTGAAATTATGAACAATACAAACGCATATTTGCCCTGACGCAAGATATAATTTCGGAATCTGCTTCCAAAGCATTCCTTAAACAGGACATATCCCTCAAACCAAAACGGCATAATCATTGTACTCATAATTGTACCCGCTAATACGCCCGCCACCCCGAATTCGACTGCCAACGGAATAGAAAAAATTATGTTTAATACTGCCTCAATAACCGGTTTGTATCGATCTTGACGGTATATCCCCGCCGCATCTTTAAAAATCCAGACCGTTTTTCTCATACCCGTAATATAATAGCTGCATACATATAGAAATAACACTTCCATATCCAACAAATAACTGTCGCCGATCCATAAGCTTATAAACGGCTGAATGAAACAGAGAAAACAGATCGCCGTAAACCCGTACAACCACATATCGGCAAACAAGATTCTCTCGAACACCAGCTCTGAATGACTGCTGTCGTCATCGACCATCAAATCGCCGACGCTCGCCACCAAAGTGTTAAAAATTTTTCCCAGAATCGAATTGATCGAATTGATAATCAGCGTATAATTGGAATACAGACCAACCGCCGCGAGACCGACATATTTTGATATTATTATATTATCGGTTGAATAGACCACCACCGCGCCAATCTTATGAAAGATCAAGGCATAAATATTAGAAAAAATTTCCTTTTTTTCAGCGGAACTTACATCCTGAATATTCTTTCCCATTATAAAGGGATATAATTGATTTGCCTTCCGGGAAATCACTATGTTTTCACAAATTGTGCAGACAATCATAGTAACTAAATACAAAAGATAACTGTTGGAAAGAAACAGGACCATGATCTGGAATACTGTTAAAAGTACCCTAAAAACAGTGGAAACTACATAAGAGATGTATTCCTTTTGATCACATATAATCAGCGATCTTTTATAAGTATAAAAATACGAAATGCCGGAATTTATAACAAACATAATGTAATATAGATAAATATACTCTATATCCTTCGGCATATCTTTTATCAGAAAGCCCAGAAAGGGCGTCAACAGGCCTCCTATTACCAGGACAACACAGCCGATTCGAATATACAGACCTCTATATAGTTTCATCAGCGATCTGATCTTCTCAATATTCTTATCCTTCAAAGGCTTGTACAAAGCATAGTTCACAGCCGACCCAATGCCAAGTTCCGCCAGAGATAAAAAACTCAAAATATTAGAAAAAAGTCCGTTTAATCCTAAATACTCCTCGGAAAGCATATGAATAAAAATCGTCCGATTCGCAAAAGACACCAATAAGATAAGCAACGAACTGGAAACAGAAAAAAACACATTTCTTATACTGTTCCATGTTCTTCTTTCTGACATTCTCTTAACACCTCACAAAATGAACTCTCGCTATATTCCTGCACAGCCTCGCTTAGCGCACGGATTTTTTCCGTTCCGTACTCTAAATCCGGCTCCATAAAGTTTCCCTCTCCCCATTCGTTCCAGGATTTCAGAAAAATAATCTGATGCTCCTCCGTTTTCCGGGCGGTTTCTTTACAAATCTCCAATGCGTGCCTTTTAAACAGTGCCGGCGTAAAGTGCGTAAACACAACGCCGTTTCGACCGCTTCTTGGCGTATGGTCCCAACCGCATACAATCTGAGGATAAACCGTCTCCGCCTCGTCCATTTTACATAGGGCTTCCTTCATTACAAACTTGTAATGAACCATCTTGGGAATTTTTAAAAATTTGCACATCAAATATTTTAACGCCACTAATTTATTTCGTTTGAAATGTTTTTGCGTTACGGAAGCCTGACTGATTCTATTCGAACAAACCGCGTCAAATCCCTGCATATAATATTTCGTATAATCATTATCTAAAGGCTGCGCCTGCGCGACAAAATGTATTCCCTTCAGTCCGTTCTTAATCGCAAGCTTCTGCCACAGCGAAATAAAATCCTTACAATTCGGAATGTCAGTCGGGTCAAACACCAGAAAAAGAGGCTTTCCATCAACCATAATATATCTCTCATCCTTTAAAATCGGTAAAATTGCGTTGAAATGGCTGATATCATCCTCTTCGCCTCCATATTCCTGTTTAATCAAAAGCTCGCTGTCCCCCTCATCCGACCATGTCTTTTTTTCCCAGGAATGGTTTGCCCAGCCAAGACAAAAAGGAAAATCCGGTTTCTTGTCACGAACCACTTCATTTATCGGCAAATCCAATAATCTCCTGCCGTTTCCGAACCAGTAATGCCAGTAACAAAATCCTTCTACCCCAGCCTCCCTCGCCAGCTCGGCCTGTCTCTCCCTTACATTCTTTAACCGCAAATCGTAATATCCCAATTCCGTGGGAACTTTGGGCTGAACATGCCCGATATATAGTTTTTTTGCCTTCCCGACATTGAACCATTCCGTAAAGCCTTTTCCCCACCATTTATCATTTTCAGGTATCGGATGAAACTGCGGCAGATAAAATGCAATCACACGAGGTTTCTTCATTATCTTTTCCTCCCAGCTATATTATTTAATGAACCAATCTGTTATAAACGGCTATTTTGCAGACAAAAAAACAGTATAACCCCTTATAGCGCCTATGCTTGCAAAAAAATAAAATCAACTTATCTAACGGATGCAATACATATCGGCCTTTTATCGCATTCATATCAATTTCCTGTGGAATCCGTTTTAATTTGGCAATCACATCCTTGATATTACAGTGATTCGATACGCAAATATTCATAAAAAATCTGATTCTTTCTACATACAGCGCATCGATCTTATCTTTTAATTCATTGTAAAATCCGATCTTCTTAAAAAGATTTACGCGGGATTCATACAAAACAAAGCCATTCCTCCACTGGTACTCCACGTCTTCTGTTTTGTATCTCCCATGTTTTTCCGCGCTATTGTAAATTCTATAATTGTAAACGGAACAATCGCACTGAATACTGTTCTCTACAAACTCCATATATTTCAAAACGAAACAGGTATCTTCCCCAAACGTTAATTTCGAATCAAAAAAGACATGATTACGGATCAGCAAGTCTCTCCGATACAATTTCGCGCACGGTCCGCGATAATTAAAAAAATCCTTCCACGCAAAAAGCGCCGACGCGACTTGTTTTTGCGTCTCACAGTTTAATTGCCCCGGAATATTTATGGACAGTTTTTTTCTGCCTTGCTCATCATACCTGCTCATCCCCGCAATCACAAAATCCTTATGTTCTCCCTCGCTTAACATAAATTCAATTGCATTTTTTTCCAGCCAGTCATCCGAATCCAAAAAAGTGATATAATCTCCGTCCGCTTTGACGATTCCGACATTTCTTGCGTCAGAAACTCCGGAATTTTCCTTATGAATGACAGTAATACGATTATCTAACTGCGCAAATAAATTGCACATTTCGCCGGAACGGTCTGTCGATCCATCGTCGATCAACAAGATTTGTATCGCGCCATATGTTTGCTCCATACAGCTTTTGACACACTTTTCAATATATTTTTCAGAATTGTAAACAGGAATAATGATCGATACTTTTTTCATATATGTTATCCCCTCATTTTCAACGTCTGATATGGAAAAATCTGGTCGCATCCGGTTACATAATATAACAGGTAAAAGTAAATAAGGACGGCGACGCAGTAAGCAACGAAAACAAATAACCTATTGAACTGTTTTCTCAACGACTGAAATGTCATTGAAATAAGTATTATAACTGAAATATTGAAATACATCATAAATCTCGTTCCATACGCCACAATATTCGACGATATTAAAACGCAAACGTCAATGATATACAGATATAAGTATATAACATTATATTTTTCATTTTTCTTCAGAATCTTTACAAAAAATATACACGGAAGCAGCATTAACACCGGAATCAAAAAAGCTGCGCTCGTACTCTGATAACTGTCTAACAAATATCTCTGATATAAGTTTAATTTCGGAACTACGCGCATGATAAAATTGACAAATTCTTTCAGGCGAAACAAAACGAATGCAAGCGCGGTTCCGCCTATGATCAAAAAATACTTATTTGATAAAATCTTTTTTATATAGTGAATGAGATATAAAAACAGACAGATCACTGCGGTGTTGTGAAAACAGGCCGCAATTATGACGCAAATCAAATATTTTATAAGTTTCTTTTCTATAAGGAAACGCAGGCTAAACCACACAATCACAACCGCAACCGCCTGCCTCTCCGCGTTAAAGAAAGACGGATAGACCATGAAATAACACAGCATGTAGCACAGGGGCATGCTGATCTTTTCCTTAAAGTAATCAAACGTAAAAAAAATAAATACGGATTCCATCACCGCGTTTATTAGAAATAAACCGATACAATCTCCAAAAAGCTTATACGATATAATATTTTCCAGCAGGTACAACGGTTCTTTTAAATAATTGTTCCAGTAAAAATTTCCCGGACCCTTTATAATTTCTGAAAATAATACGTTGTATGCATGATAATCCGTCCCCACATTGTATCTGTAAGACTGCATTGCGATCACCGGACTGACAATCAAAAGAAAATATATTATTTTTTTTAAAATCGAAACATTATTTTGGGCTCTCTTCTGATAAAGGGCGCTTGCCAAAACAGAAAAGCCAAAAACAGAATAATATAGAATCAAAGAATCTTCATTACTCATCTCTACTTCCTTTTCCTCAAATATTTACATACAATCTATCGTTCAATTATCCAAGCCATAAATCTTATATAGATCAAAAAGAACGGATTCCATGTCATACGAAGCCTCTTTAAAGGCGGCGTTTATGTCGCACGAAATTTCTTTCTCATGAAACTCCAATAGTTTATCGGCCCACTCCTTTTCACTCTTCTCTAACGATAAAAATTGAACATACGGCGTTATTTTAACGCTGCTGTCTACATTGTCAGAGCATAATACCTTTTTTTCGCATGCCTGGCTTTCCAAAACCACGAGTGGAATACCTTCGTATAACGATGGAAAAACGACGCAATCGACCGTCTTTAAAATGGATTCGACATCTTTCCTGTCGCCCAGAAATAAAACCTTTTCTGATAACCCCTGCATATGTACATAATCTTGTATTTCCTCCCTCATCGGACCGCTCCCGACCAATAACAGTCTCGAATCTTTCCGCCTTTCAGAAACCGCCTTAAAAATGTCGACAACAAATTTATGATTTTTCACCGGAATAAAACGCCCGACATGCCCTACAACAAACGCATTTTTACTTATACCAAATTCATTCCTCGCAGCACAGCGACTACTTTTTATCTCTTTCAAATCCATAGCGTTATTTAAAACCTGAAACGGTCTGTCTCCAAAACCGAACATGCCAGCCTTCTTAGAACACGCAAGCATAACCGTGCAGTATCTCGCTATAAATCTTTTATTTATACCATGCATCCGTCTCGCGCGAATACCGTTTGCCTTTGTATTATGAATATGCATAATTCGTACGGGAATTTTATATTTCTTTGCAAACATTAAAGGCACAATATATGTCAACGCATTGCCATGAACGTGAATCGCGTCATAATTAGACGCATGATTTCTGATAAATTTCTTTGTCTCTATATAATTTTTAAGAAATTTTGCGGGAAAAGGCGCTACTTGGTATAATTTCCCTCCCTTTGTTTCTATTTCATCTTTATAGAATGTCTCGCCCGATCTGATTAAAAAGTCAAATTGCAGCGCGTTTCGATCTATATTCCGATACCAGTTCATAATATCTTTTTCTGCCCCGCCGGTACCCATCCCGTTAATTATGTGTAAAACTCTTTTTACTTTCATGCTTAATTATCCAATCCGTAAATTTTTTTTAATTCCGATATAACATTTTTGCTCTTAAACGGTTCCACCTCTGCCCTGGCTCTGCACGACATTTTATTTCGGATGTCTTTGTGCCGGCACAGCTCCAAAATTTTTTCACTCAATTCTTCGACGCCGTCCGGCGGCAGCAGATAACCTGTCTCCCCGTCCTTAATCAGCTCCCTGTGCCCTCTGTTATCCGACGCGATTACAGGCTTTCCGCAAAGCATGGCCTCCATAATATTAAGCGGCAGTCCCTCTCGGTAACTCATAGACACAACCAGATCGCACATATTGGTATATCTTTCTAAATCAGTCCGATATCCTAAAAAGCAGACGTTTTCACTGATATTCAATTGCCGCGCCAAGTCTTTTAACACGTTTTCATTCGCGCCGTTTCCGGCGAGCAAAAGCACGATATCCGGACATTGTCTTACCGCTTTTGCAAATGCTTTTAATACGGTCTTTTGATTCTTGTTGCGATTTAACTCGCCGACGCATAAAATCACAAACTTGTCCCGGCAACTCAATTCTTCTCTCAAATGAACAATTTCTTCCGAAGACACTGCCTCATATTTGCTTTCATTTACGCCCACGCCGTGGACCCGCACACTGTCTACGGAGAATTTCTTTTTTGCGAGCGTATCGTCCTCTTTTGTGATTGTTATTAACAAATCCGTAAAATGGGACATCAGCTTTTCTGCCGGATAGTAAATCATCCAGTTTATTTTGGGCGCGCCTTTATAAAAATGAAACCCATGCGCTGTGTAATAAACTTTACATCCGCGCTTTCTTGCCGTTCTCGCCGCAAGTCTGGTGACGATTCCTCCCATCGGCGTGTTGCAATGGACAACGTCGTACCCGCCCGCTTCCATTATTTTTTTTAACTGTCTGTACGCTTTGAAATTATCTCTGCTTTTCGGCGACCGCGAAAAAGGAACGTCAAATATCTTATCTGCAAAATCAAGCTTCAATCCGTTTTTTTCCTGCAGATTATCTTTTGCCGCAACATGAACCTCGCATCCGTATCGATGCAAAACCTCCGCCAGAGGCCTGTGAAATTGACAAATATGGCTTTGCACAGTAGCCGTAAGCAATACTCTCATTGTATTCACCTATCAATCCCATTTTTTTGATTTAAAAAATACCGTGCGATATTTAAAATACAATTTTTCCATTATAATCCGATATTTATGAAAATATAAATTTGGAACCTCCACGTTTGCGTTTACAACCCGAGGATTCTCCATCTCCATGATGCGCTTATGCACTAAATCCGACTTTCTCTCGTCGTGTGGAAACCCCAAAAACAATTCTAATATTTTTCTGTTATTCATTGGCATAGAGACACGATGATACAACTGCTGCGACGAAATAACGGATACTCCCCAGCACCCCATCCTCACTTCCCAGTAAATCAAATCCGCATGTTCATAATTGAAAAAGGATTTTTTTAGTCCCGTCTCTCCTAAAAAATCCCGATATTTTTGGTCAGACCATTTTAATAGGCCCGGATGCCCAAAATACCGCGTCTGAAAAATGCTGCAAGCTCGCTCATTTAACGTATCCGGCATCTTAACTTGATATTTGCGCTCAAAAAAAACACGCGCCACTTCTGACGCCCACGATTTCAGTTCAATATCATACGCGTCAATGTTATGCAAATATATATACTTTCTGATTTCATTATCCGCCAAATTAACAAAATAACTGGTATTATGCTGAAGTATTTTTTTAATCGTATCAAAATCTTCAAACGCGCCGTTCTCTTCCGGAATATGATACAGCGTATGCTTCAATCCCAGTTTCCTGCAAATTTGTCCCGCCCCCCGAGCGTCCACAAGCTCTTGCGGCTTTGAATAAAAACTAAAATATAAATACTTATCATACAGCCCGTTAGCGCACGCCAGCGTTGTCTTGCTATCTGTGCCTCCCGACAAGGAAATTGCGCATCTGTTCCACTTTCTACTGCAGCAGTCAATCCCATTGTGTATCAGCGTTCCAATTTTTCTTATATTTCTCTCTTTCTCTTCGTCTGTTACAAATTCAGGATGCTCTGATGTGGGATAGAATCTTTGAATCGAAAATTTCCCGTCATACTTCAAATACGTATTCGCCCCCAAACGCTTGAGCTCGTCATATGGCGTAATATTTCCCGGCAAATGACGGTTCCCGATATTATAACACTTTGTCTGAATCAGCTTTTCGACTGTCGCATTTATTTTCAGGTTGCAAATATCCGCCACTAACTGCGGATGCTCGCTCATATACATATGGTTGGCTACCGTACCAAAATAACATCCGGTCAGCGAACATGCGTCCTGACAGACGATTACCGTTTTTCCGTCGATCAGTATAATTACGTGCAGACCCGTAAACTCCGATACTTTATCAAAATATGTCTCTATTCCATGTCGATACGCATCCAGCAAATTTGCGCATAAAACTTCTTCTCTCCATTCCATATCAAAGGGATTATACGCATGTCCGATCATAATCACCGACACATCCTTTTCGCGACATAAATATACCGTCTGTTTTTCCTGCACATATAGATAATAGGAACCAAATTTCAATTCTTCCCAGATATTATAAAAAGGATATGCGCTGCGATCCGTTATACGTTTATCCGTAAATAGATACCCGCGCCGGAACAACAGCTCTCTGTATTTACCGTTTTTATCTAGCTCATTCTTTATCTCTTCTCTATTATGATCGATACGCATTTCCATTCCTCTCCAAATTTTCGATAATGACATTCATCAAGCGCTCGTTATTTCCCTCTCCGACAAAGCTGTTGTGCGGGGTCAGTATCACGTTTTCCAGCTCCCACAGCGGGCTTTCTTCAAGCGGCTCCGTCTCAAAAACATCAAGCGCCGCTCCCAGAAGGTGATTGCGCAGCCCCTCCAGCAACGCCGCCGTATCCACAACTGCCCCGCGGGCTATATTAATTAAAATGCTTCCGGCTTTCATGGCGTTTATCTCTTCCCGGCCCATCAAATGATAGGTGTCCTCCGTCAACGGCAGCGTCAGGACCACAATATCGCTGACCTTTAACACGCTTTTTAGACACTCTGCCTTTTTTATCTCACGGAATGCTTTTGATTCAAATACATGCGTGTCTATTCCCGTCACACCGCAGCCGAATGCCTGAAATCTTTTTGCACACTCCTCCCCCACGCTCCCGCAGCCGACGATACACACGGATTTTCCGAACAGCTCCCGCAATTTTCTCTGCTTTATCCATTCACGCCGCTTTTGATTTTCGAAAAAAAAGCCGCTTTTCTTGTATAGCTGAAGCGCTCCGCAAAGCGCAAATTCTGCCATTGGCACGCTGTAAACGCCCCTTGCGTTGTAAATCCGTATACCGCTTTTTCTTATAAAATCCATAGGCGCCCGGTCATACCCTGCGCTTGTCAACTGAATATATTTTAAACTCGTAAATTTTTTGATATCGTTATAGACAAACAGCGCGTTACATATGACCGCTTCGATTGCACTCTCCTCTATTCCCTGCCTCGAAAGCGGAATTCTTTCATCCTGCGCATAAATAAGATCATTTCCCAAGGATTTTATCTTTTCTTTCTGTTCGTCTGTCCATTGCACGGCCCCCGTTATTAAAAGCTTCATGTCATCGTCTCCAAAATATTTGTTACCCCTGATTTCACGGCTTCGATGTTGCCATTAAAAAAATCGCTGTGGATCTGTACGGCTTTCTCGTA
This sequence comes from uncultured Roseburia sp., assembly GCA_947383215.1. GTDB lineage: Bacteria > Bacillota > Clostridia > Lachnospirales > Lachnospiraceae > Roseburia_C. Next base: position 2,093 of record CANDCP010000061.1, on the reverse strand, counting down.
TTCCCGAATCTCGCGCACTCCGTTTACAAAGGCTGAACTGATGACGCCCATGTGCGAGATTGTATTTACATTGCAAAAGCTGCGCGACAGTATGACGCTCGACGAACCGAGACGATAATGCTCCGCAATGATCCGCTCGGCCGGAAGCATTCCTGCGCCAAGAGACGCAATCCCGCCAAAACCAAACGGTATCCCTTTTTTTCTAAATTTAAAACATAAGTCCTCGACCACGCCGTTGGAGAGCAGCTGAAACATAAATTTTAACCCGTATCCAATACTTAAATCATTCAGTCCTATAAAAATTTCATCCATATCAAGCTCTAATATTTCATCGATCGCATTGACCGCTTCCGGCGTTTCCACAAGAGCGATTGTCTTTGCCCTTTTTCCTACAATCCCGACAAACCGACGCACCTCCTGCGCCGTCTTAAAATAAGGCAGCATGATACACTGCGCCCCGGCCGCTATCGTTTTGTCAATTTCCTCCTCCGATGAAATATCCGTATCGGTTTTATCGTGAATCGGGTTAACCCGCGCTAACACTTCCGCCGTGTCGACGGCGTCCGCGATTCTTTTCACATCATCGATTGTATGGCGCGACTGAACCGTATCCATCCCCCCCTGACGCGCGCTCTTTCCGATATACTCCATATCCACAAAAATTCTGTCAACTCCGGCTGATTCCGCAATCTGCGCAATCTCCGGTCGATTCGTTATGTACATTAATTTCAAAGACATATCCTCACTCTTTTTCTGAATTTATTCTCCCTCTACGGTTTTTCCTATATTTTCATTATCCTTGTTTGCCAAAACATTTTTCACCGTCATCCGCAATATTTTTAAATCGAGCAAAAAGGAAACATGTTCGGCATACCAGACATTAAGTTCAATTCGCCTGTTCCACTCTACGGTTTTTCTTCCGTGGACTTGCGCCCACCCGGTTATTCCCGGTTTTACATCAAACATTTTTTTCTGTTCATCCGTATAATTTTCCCAGGCCCATGGATGATACGTCAGCGGACTGCGAAATCCGATCAACGACATCTCTCCCCGCAGAACGTTTACCATCTGCGGCAGCTCGTCGATACTTGCCGCGCGTATAAATCTTCCCACTCTCGTAACTCTGGCGTCGTTCCTGTCCGAATAAACGCCGCTTCCCGTATGCTCCGCCCCGACGCGCATACTTCGAAATTTATACATTTCGTAAACCTTTCCCTTATAACCCAGGCGTTTCTGTTTAAAAAGGATCGGACCCTTTGAATCGATTTTAATCGCTATGGCAACGAAAACCATCGGAATCAACAATACGATTAATCCGATAACAGCCAGCAAAAAATCCAGCGCCCTCTTTATATATCTTCTATACATAGTTCGTTTCCTTTTTCTCCTTTCCCCGCTTCCTATTCCCCGCACAGTACGGACACCCCGGTTTCTTTTTCGATGTCCGCGAGAAAATTCTCGCCTCCCATATATGTCCTTCCCCACACATCCACCAGACTTTTTTCCCGCTGCCCGGCCTTACTCTGTCCGGCTTTATATCGCGGTTTAACGCCGAATGCCATTCGCGCGCAAGTTTTGGATAAAGAGTCTGCAAATCATTATATCCCGGCCACGCTCTCTTGCCGCTGCAATACGGGCAGGCGTTTCCCTTCCTCGCCCGATTTTCCACCGTGGCCTGCCACTCATGGCCCTTTTCACACCTCCACCAGACCTTTTTTTCCGCTCCAACCGTCATATCCTGCGGCAATAAGCCGTCATTTTTCTCATCATTCCACTCCGCCGCAATTTCCGGCGCCAGCGTCAAGAGATCATTGAAGCCACGAAACGCCTTTTTTCCAGCGCAGTAGGGACACCCCGTCTCCCTCAGACATCTGTCCTTCACCGCTGCCTGCCACTCATGCCCCGCCGCGCATCTCCACCAGACTTTCTTATGTGAAGCCGCATCTAACGCGTCCGGCAATACTTCTTTATTCCTCTCGCCGTCCCACTCCTTCAACAAATACTCCGCCTTATTTTCCATGCAGTATTCTGTCAGATTCATACGCTACCACTCCGCTCCCTGTGATTTCACAGAGTATCTAACTCTATGAAAA
>CANDCP010000060.1 GCA_947383215.1 uncultured Roseburia sp. | reverse complement strand
TATTAACCAGGTAGTCTGTCTTATTGACTACACCATTATTATACTAGGAGAAAATGCGGTGATTTCAAAAACGGAGTTACGGCAGATGGCGGGGGCTGTAACGTATTCCAGGGGACAGCAGATCTGGCGTGCGCAAATGGTACTTGATTTTGAACTTTCGGAATTTGAGGGAACGGACGCCGTCAGCGCGAGAGTACAGGGAAGCGGACGGAAAATTTACGATGTAAATATGCAGATAAATGCCAAAGAGGATTTCGTCACAGATTATTTTTGTACCTGCCCGGCGTATGACGCTTATGAGGGAATGTGTAAACATTGTGTTGCCGTAGGTTTAGAATACATTGCCAGAAAGAAATATCAGTTTACGTGGAGCGATTATCTGAATCGGAAGGAAGAGAGCTTATCCAAGCTTATCGGCATACAAAAGGGAATAAAACGACAGACGACGCCAGAAATGAAATCGTTATTAAAGAATCAGTCGATTGTTCGCGCGCTCCCGACACTGGATAAGGAGACATTTGGCCAGGTGCGTTTAGAGCCGATTTTGTATTGCGAAGCGTCTAGTATAACGCTGGAATTTCGAATCGGAAGCCAGCAGATGTATGTGTTAAAGGACGTCTTTTTATTTGAAGAGCATATATGGGGCAGTAAAGAGTACGCTTATGGCAAAAAGCTGAAGTTCGTCCACGTGGTGGACGCGTTTGACGAGCAGTCAAAGCCGATTGTGAATTTTGTCTGCAATTGGGTTAAGAATTATGGGGAGGCATACGTGCGGCCGGCGTATTACAGTTACGGCGGATATTATCACGGCAGTAGACCAAAGCTTCGGCAGATTCCGTTAAGCGGAGGGGCTCTCGAGAGTTTTCTCCAGGCAGTCGGAACCAATTCTATAATTGCCAATATCAACAATACCGGGGAACAGGAATGGAGGCTGACGGACGAAAAATTAGAGCGTGAGCTTACTGTCCGGGGAGATGTGGACGGGGCGGTCCTTGAATTGAAGTCAATATTTGGCTTTGAATGCGATAAAAATTATATTTACTTTAAAGATCGCAAAATCTATCGGATTCCAAGGGAGGATATGGATGAGATTAAGGATTTTATTCGCTGTATGGCGCGGCTGCCAATGCGAAAAGCCTTTATCGAAAAAGAAGATATTCCTTCGTTTAGCAGAGATCTGCTTCCGGTTTTAAAAAGGAATTTTACCTGCGAATTTGTGGAATTTGACGAGAGCCGGTATGGGGTGGTTCCGGTTGTATATAAGGTATATCTCGACGCGCCTGAGAGGGAACTTATAACGTGTAAGGCGACGGCCGTTTACGGCGATGACGAGTATTCTGTTTACGACAAGGATACGGATCTGCAAAAGCGCGATCTGGCGGGCGAGGCGGTGTTTGCGCAGACGGTGTCGGCGTTTTGCAATGTGTATGACGAAGACGGAAAGCAGATGGTAATTGCCGATGATGAGGCATTGATTTACGAGCTGCTTACGGAAGGGATAGAAAAATTAAGGCAGTTGGCGGAGGTTTATATATCGGACGCGTTAAAGAGGATTGAGGTGGTGCATGCGCCGAAGACGTCGGTGGGCGTTTCTTTGTCGGGAGATCTTCTGGAATTGAAGCTGACGTCAAACGATATGCCGATGGATGAGCTTGTGGAGATGCTGTCAAAGTACGACAGAAAGAAGAAGTATTACCGCCTGAAGGACGGGAGCTTTGTTCATATGGAGGACGAGGGGATACAGTCGCTGTTTGATATGAAGCGGACGCTGATGATTTCCGATAAGCAGATGAGGCAGCAGACGATCCGCGTTCCCAAATACCGCGCGTTGTATCTGGATTCGGAATTGAAGGAGCATCCTGCGCTTTCCGGGGAAAAGGACAGGGGATTTCGTACGCTGATACGAAATATGAAAACGATTGCGGATAATGATTTCGAAGTGCCGGAGAGCCTTTCGCATGTGCTGAGGGAATATCAGAAAACGGGATTTCTCTGGATAAAAACGCTTTGCCACAACGGCTTCGGAGGGATTTTGGCAGATGATATGGGGCTGGGGAAAACCTTGCAGGTGATCGCGTTTTTGCTTTCGGAGCAGCAGGAAGCGGGAGAGGGAAAGAATTTGAGGACGCTTGTGGCGTGTCCGGCGTCGCTTGTGTACAACTGGAAAAGCGAGCTGGAGCGGTTTGCGCCTTCTCTCTGTGTGAAAATAGTCGCCGGGACGGGCGCGGAGCGTAAGAAAATCATTGAGGATTCAAAAGAGGATGATATATTAATTACATCATACGATATCTTAAAACGCGATATCATATATTACGAGGAAATCCCGTTTTTCTGTGAAATTATAGACGAAGCGCAGTATATTAAAAATCATAATACGCAGGCGGCGAAGGCGGTGAAGCTTGTAGCGGCAGAGTTTCGTCTGGCGCTTACTGGAACGCCGGTAGAGAACAGGCTCAGTGAACTGTGGAGTATTTTTGATTATTTAATGCCGGGTTTTTTATATCACTATAAGCGTTTTCGGACGGAGATCGAGATGCCGATCGTTCAAAACGGTGACGAGCAGGCGGCGGAGAGACTGCACAGACTGATTGCGCCTTTTGTATTGAGGAGGCTGAAAAAGGATGTGTTAAAGGATTTGCCGGATAAGCTTGAGGAAAATTTGTATGTCAGAATAGAGGGAGAACAGCAAAAGCTTTATGATGCCCATGTAAAACGGATGCAGCTATTGCTGGATAAGACGGGCGAAGAAGAGTTTCGCACGTCGAAGATACAGATTCTTGCGGAGCTGACAAAGCTTCGTCAGCTTTGCTGCGATCCGGCATTGTTGTTTGAAGGGTATACGGGCGGTTCGGCGAAGCTTGAGATGTGTTTGAATCTGATTGAAAACGCCGTGGAAAACGGCCATAAAATCTTGTTGTTTTCGCAGTTTACGTCCATGCTGGAGCGTTTGCAGGCAGAGCTTTCACGTATGGGGATTTCTTATTTCTCCCTGACGGGTTCTACCGGAAAGCAAAAGCGGATGCAGCTGGTGGACGCGTTTCAGTCCGGCAGGACGAAGGTGTTTTGCATCTCGTTGAAGGCGGGAGGCACCGGTTTGAATCTGACGGCGGCAGATATTGTAATCCATTATGATCCGTGGTGGAATCTGGCGGTACAGAATCAGGCGACGGACAGGGCGCACAGGATCGGACAGAAGAACGCGGTGAATGTATACAAGCTGATTGCGAAGGGAACGATAGAGGATAATATTATAAAGCTGCAGGAGAAAAAGCGTGAGCTGGCGGATAAGGTGCTAAAGGGAGGAGATTTAAGCGGCGCAAGCTTTACGAGAGAGGAACTTCTTGAGCTTTTGGGCGGAGGAGACATTTAAAAAGATTGCTTTCTTTGCGCTGCCGGGGGCAGAAGGCGGGAGGGCAAAATCAAGAAAAGGAGGAAAGAAATGCGGATAGGAATGGGATATGACGTTCACCGTTTGGTGGAAAACAGAAAACTAGTGATTGGCGGGGTTGAGATACCGCACGAATTGGGGCTATTGGGGCATTCCGATGCCGACGTTTTGCTGCATGCGATAATGGATGCGTTACTTGGGGCGGCGGCGCTCGGGGATATCGGGAAACATTTTCCGGATACCGACCCGAAGTACGAAGGGATATCCAGCATCAGGCTTTTGGAGCATGTCGGAAAGCTGTTAGAGGAAAACGGATACCTGATAGAAAACATAGATGCCACGATAATTGCGCAAAGGCCGAAAATGCGCCCGCATATCGGACAGATGGAAGAGAACATTGCAAATGCGCTAAATATTGATAAGAGCCAGATAAATATAAAAGCGACGACGGAAGAAGGGCTCGGCTTTACCGGAAACGAAGAAGGGATTTCGTCCCAGGCGATTTGCCTGCTGACAACGATCTATGAGAGCAGCGTCGCCGTAGCGGGAAGCGGCGGATGCGCGGGATGTTCCAGGAATCAGGAACAGGGCGATTAAAATATTACAGGTATATTTCAAAAGATTATCATAGTCTCTCCCCAAAAAGTGTGGTATAATATGGCATGAGGAGGGGCCCACGGAGTGGGAAGAGTCCTGATGCCCCATAGCATGAGGAGAAATGGCATGAGGAGGGGCCCACGAAGTGGGAAGAGCCCTGATGCCCCATGGCATGAGGAGATTTGGCATGAGGAGGGGCCCGCGAAGCGGGAGGAGTCCTGATGCCCAGGCCCACGAAGTGGGAGGAGCCCTGATGCCCCATGGCATGAGGAGAAATGGCATGAGGGAATTTGGGGAGATATCTATTAGTGAAGGAGAAATGACAATGAGCCATATTGAGTGGAATGACAGTTATAAAATTGGTGTGGATTTTATTGATAAGGAGCACCAGCAACTTTTTTCTATGATGAACAGGCTTCTCAGGATCAGTGAAAACGAACAAAAAAGTGAGTGGGTGTGCCGCGAGGGTGTAAAATATTTAAAAAATCATGCGATGGAACATTTTGAGCACGAAGAGGAGTATATGCGTTCGATTCAATATGGCGATTACGAGATACATAAGCGTTTGCACGACGATTTTCGGGATAAGACGCTCCCCGCGCTCGAGCAGGAGATGGAGGATACGCAGTATTCGCAGGATTCCATCCGGCATTTCCTGGGCGTGTGCATCGGATGGGTAGTTGCCCATACGCAGACGGAAGATCAGGCAATGAAAGGGAAAACCGCCAGCAAATGGGTAGATCTTCCGCATGAGGAAGAGATAGAGGCTCTTGAGGCAACGATCATTCAATTGATTCAGGAAATGTTTCATTTGAAGGCAAAATTAATCAGCGAGCAGTATGCCGGAGAAAATTTTGGGAAAATGGTCTGCTGCCGTCTTTTTTACCGGGGCCAGAACAAGGAGAAATGGGAGGTTACGATTATTTTCGAGGAATGTCTTGCGCTTAAGGTAATCGGCAGGATATTAAATGCAGAGTATTCGAAAATTGACGATATGGTAGTCAACGTTATCCGATATATTTCCCGCCAGTTTTTAGAGCGCATCAGGGAGAGCTTTCCGGCGATTGATCTTTTGAATCTGGAAAAAGAGTGTCTGTTAACGCACGAGCAGATTGTAAGCTCATTTGAGCGGGAACATCCGTCCTGCAGCCTGCTGTTTGACACCGGGGAGGGATATTTTGCGCTCAGCGCGACGGCGGCCGAGACGATTCGCGGTAAAATTTCATCGACAATCGATCCGCAGCATGCCATGAATGTTATTCAGGATTATCTGGTTCGGGAGAGGGAAGAGCAGGCCAAACAGAAACCGAAGGTTCTTGTGGTAGATGATTCCGATTTTATGCGCGCCAGGATTGTTCAATTGCTCTGCGCGGATTATGAATTAATAGAAGCGGCTTCCAGCATATCTGCGATTAAGAAGATAGCGGTAAACCGTCCGGATCTGGTGTTATTGGACTATGAGATGCCTGTCTGTGACGGAAAGCAGGCGCTTGAGATGATTCGCTCAGACAAAGATATTGCGGATATTCCGGTTATCTTTCTGACCGGCAAAGGCGACAGGGAGAGTGTAAAAAATGTTGTGTCCCTCAAACCGGAGGGATATCTTTTAAAAGTCATGCCGGATGAGGAGATAAAGAAAAGCATCGACGCTTTTTTTGCAAAAAAAATGTAGGAGGAAGCGTTTTGTCATCGTAAAATCTGTTGACAAAGCGCCGACGGGTGCATAAACTATTATATAAATGAAATTAATTGCCGTATATGCGGCAGAGGAAAAGGCGTTGAGCGGAAAGAGTAGCAAATTTCAGAGCTCCCAGAGAGAAGCTGTCGTTGTCTGGAAACGGCTTTGAGCGTCGGATTTATGAAGTGCCTCCGTGAGCCGCCCGGGCGAAAGCAGACAGTAGTCCGGGACGTGCGCACACGTTACGTGTTTTGAGGAGCGGATTGCCGTATGGCGGGGCCGCTTGAATCAGAGTGGAACCACGATACTTCGTCTCTTGACAGAGGCGGAGTTTTTTCTGTCATAGGAAAAGTTATGTTGTATGATATTGAGAAAGGAAAGTAATTTGAGATGGGTTTTATTAAAAATGTAAAAGAAGAATTCTTAATCATAAAAGAAAGAGACCCAGCGATAAAATCTCCGATGGAAGTTTTGCTCTACCCCAGTTTTCGTGTGATGATCAGTTACAGGCGCGCGCACAGAAAATATTTGAAGGGGCATTATTTTCAAGCGAGATATATTTCACAGAAGGCTGCGAGAAAGACAGGGATCGAGATTCATCCGGGGGCGACGATCGGAAAAGGTTTTTTTATCGATCACGGAACAGGCGTGATTATCGGCGAGACGACGATTATCGGAGATAATGTCACGCTTTATCAGGGAGTGACGCTCGGCGGAACAGGCAAGGAGACGGGGAAGCGCCACCCGACTTTGGAAGATAACGTTATGGTCAGCGCCGGCGCAAAGGTAATCGGTTCGTTTACCGTAGGCGAAAATTCCAAAATCGGAGCGGGAAGCGTCGTTTTGGAAGAAGTTCCGCCGAATTGCACGGTGGTGGGCGTTCCCGGAAGGATTGTAAAACGTGATAACATCAAGGTGCCGCGCAGCGATATGGATCAGGTTCATCTGCCGGATCCGATTATGGAGGACATTACGACGCTGCAGCATGAAAATTCCAATCTTTGTAACAGAATCATTGATTTGGAGAATAAAATTAAACAGATGGAAAAAATAGAATAGAAAGAAAATAAAAAGTTTGAAAGCGCAGTGGAAAAAGAACAGACGGAGGATTTTTATGGAGAACAGAATGCAGATATTTAATACGCTCACAAGAAGGGTGGAACCATTTGTACCAAATGAGGACGGAAAGGTAAATATGTATACCTGCGGGCCGACAGTCTATCACTTTGCCCATATCGGAAATCTCAGAAGCTATATTATGGAAGATGTTTTGGAAAAATCGCTTCGTTATGCCGGATATGAGGTGAAGCGCGTTATGAACATTACCGATGTGGGGCATCTGTCCAGCGACGCCGACACCGGGGAGGACAAAATGTTAAAAGGCGCCAAACGGGAGCACAAGAGCGTCATGGAAATTGCGGATTTTTATACAAAAGCGTTTTTCTCGGACTGTGAAAAGTTAAATATCAAGCGCCCTGATGTGGTAGAGCCGGCGACAAATTGTATTTCGGAGTTTATTCATATGATCGAGGAGCTAATCAATAAGGGGTACGCTTATGTGGCCGGTGAAAACGTTTATTTTGATACGTCGAAGTTAAAGGATTACTATGTGTTTTCCAGCCAGAGCGAGAAAGAACTGATGGTGGGCGTCAGGGAAGATGTCGGCGAGGATAAAAACAAGAGGAATAAGAGCGATTTTGTTCTCTGGTTCACGAAATCTAAATTTGACAATCAGGAATTAAAATGGGAAAGTCCGTGGGGCGTCGGGTATCCGGGTTGGCATATTGAGTGTTCCTGTATCAGCATGAAGCATCTCGGCGAATATATGGATATCCATTGCGGCGGCGTGGATAATATTTTTCCGCACCATACGAATGAGATCGCCCAGAGCGAATCTTATTTGGGGCATAAATGGTGCAATTACTGGTTTCATGTACACCATTTGAATGATAAATCAGGGAAAATGAGTAAGTCGAAGGGAGATTTTCTGACTGTATCGCTGCTGGAAGAGAAAGGGTATCATCCGCTGGTGTACCGCATGTTTTGCTTACAGTCCCATTACCGCAAGCCGCTGGAATTTTCGTATGAAGTGATGGATAATATGGAAAATTCTTACCGCAAGCTGCGGAAATCCATTGCGAAGCTCGACGATACGGCGGAATTTGAGCCGGATAAGTTTGGGGTATTTAAGGAAAAATTTTTAGACGCTATTCTGGACGATCTGAATACGTCGATGGCGCTTACGGTTGCCTACGAGGTTTTGAAGGCGGATATAAGCGATAAGACGAAAAGGGAGCTGTTAAAAAGCTTTGATACGGTACTCTCTCTGGATCTTTTAGCCGGAGAGATAGAGGATGATAACGGCGTGGACGCGGATTTTGAGGCGTATATCCTGGAGAAAATAGAGGAGAGAAAAGCGGCGAAAAAGCAAAAGGATTTTGCGAAGGCAGACGCAATCCGCGGCGAGCTGTTAGAGAAGGGAATCCTTTTGGAAGATACCAGAGAGGGCGTAAAATGGAAAAAGGCATAAATTCCTATATTATGCGTCAGTTCGGGCTAAAGGCGGTGGACGTAAGGACGTATTCGCCGCTGACGTTGGCCTATATCGGAGATGAAATTTATGATTTGATTGTCCGCACGGTGATTGTCGGCAGGGGAAACACAAAGCCTGTTCATCTGCACCGTGCGGCGAGCGCGCTTGTAAAGGCGCATGCGCAGTCCCAGATGATGTATACCATAGAGCCGATGTTAGACGAGGAAGAGGCGGATATTTACCGCAGGGGAAGGAATGCGAAGTCAGTGACGATGGCGAAAAACGCAACGGTGACGGATTACCGACGCGCCACAGGTTTTGAGGCGCTGCTTGGCTATCTTTATCTGAAGGACGAGCTGCCGCGGATTTTAGAGCTGGTAAAGGCGGCGATTTCGAATTATGATGAAAAGACGGAAAAAAATAAGGAGTAGCGTATGGAATACAGAGAAAATGCAATCGGGCAGAGCCTTAAAATCGAGGGGCGAAACGCCGTTTTAGAGGCTTTTCGCTCGGGAAAAACCATTGATAAGCTGTTTGTGCTGGATGGATGTAAGGACGGTCCCGTTCAAACGATTCTGCGCGAGGCAAAAAAAGGCGATACAATCGTTCAGTTTCTCTCAAGAGAAAGGTTGGACGCGTTATCCGAGACAAAAAAACATCAGGGCGTGATTGCTATGGCGGCGGCCTATAAATACGCGCAGGTAGAGGAAATTTTAGAGCGGGCCAGGCAAAAGGGAGAGCCGCCGTTTCTCTTTGTGTTGGATAATATTGAGGATCCGCATAATTTGGGGGCGATTATCCGAACGGCAAATCTCGCCGGAGCGCACGGGGTGATCATACATAAGCGCCATGCCGTCGGACTGACGGGCACAGTGGCGAAGGCTTCCGCGGGCGCGCTGAATTATACGCCGGTGGCCAAGGTGACAAATCTGGCTGCGGCAATTAAGGATTTGAAGAAGGCGGGGCTGTGGTTTGTCTGTGCGGATATGGACGCCGCGCCAATGTACGATTTGGATTTGAGAGGACCAATCGGCCTTGTGATCGGAAACGAGGGGGAGGGGGTCTCAAGACTCGTCAGGGAGAGTTGTGACTTTACCGCTTCCATTCCGATGCGGGGCGACATTGATTCTTTAAACGCTTCGGTGGCGGCCGGGGTTTTGGCTTATGAAATTGTACGGCAGCGCCTGAATTAGTCGGGAGGGAAAAATGGAATCTTATATGGAAAAAACAGATGAGGAACTGATTGCAGCCCTTCGGAACGGCGAGCAGGAGATAACGGATTATCTGATGGAAAAATATAAGAATCTTGTGAAAAAGAAGGCGAAAGCGTTGTATTTGATGGGAGGAGATACGGATGATCTGATTCAGGAGGGGATGATCGGATTGTTCAAAGCGGTAAGAGATTACAGGCCGGACAGGGACAGCTCTTTTTATCATTTCGCAAATATATGTATTGCCAGGCAGATGTATACAGCGGTGGAGGCCGCGCAGCGAAAAAAACATTCGCCTCTGAATTCCTATGTGCCGTTGTATGCGGATTTTCAACATGCCGGCGAGCAGGCAATCGCGTATGAAAAAAACAGGACGGAAGGAAATAATCCGGAGGAAATTATGATTACCCAGGAAAGGCTTGCGGCGTTTCGAAGAAAGGTCTCTGAAGTTTTGAGCAGCATGGAGCAGGAGGTGTTGTCTTATTATCTGCAGGGATTTGATTATCATCAGATTGCCGAGGTGATGGGAAAAGAGCCAAAGGCGATCGATAATGCGCTTCAGCGGCTGAAAAAGAAATTGAAAGAAAATTCTTTGGATATAAGTTAATGCGAAACCTCCGGGTCCGCCGTATTCCTTGTCCGACCGTTTGCTAATAAAAAGCGGGGAATATAGCAGATGCCCGGAGATATTTGCACATCATACCGTTTTTATTTTTCATAAGACATCCGTCTCCCTTTTGTTATTGCACAATTACTAAAATTCCCGTTTGTCTGCGGCGATATTTGAGTTTAAGATTCTTCGCCGTTGTCTGTAAATTTCAGTATGTTTTGGATTGCCTGATTTGTGCTGTAATAGTCTTCTAACAGAATATCCAGGCGCTCTTTTCCGGAAGGCTCTAAATGATAATAGACACGTGTGAGCCGTTTCCCGATCTGTTCTTTGTAATCGGAAATATATCCGTTGTCGATCAGTTTGTAGAGTGCAGGATAGAGAGAACCGACCGGAATGTCCATGATTCCGTCTGACTGCGTTTTCATGATCTGCGTAAGCTCGTAACCGTAATAATCCCGTTGGCTTAACAAGTGGAGTACCAGCAGTTCAACGGAACCTCTGCGAAAGTTACTTTTTTTATCCATAAGAATACTCCTTTCTATGCTATATGGATTAAAGTGTCAGGAGGGAAAGCCGGATTTTTGGCTGTCACCTTTTGACACTCTAACTTTATATTATAATATATTGAAAAAAAAATCAATGATTAGATTTGACAATGAATAATTGACATATAAAATAATGGTGGTATAATTTACTTAAATAAGAGATGGGGAGACATGAGTATATGGGAATATATCATTAATTGCAAATGGCTTTCTATCAATTTTGATTTCATTATCATGGATTAATTTGATAGAAAGCCTTTATTATTAGTTTATGGAAAAAATTTCTATTATTGCGGTTGACAGATTTATGATAATAATATATAATATAGTCATGCAATATATAGCAGGGGATGAGTATATGAAAAATAATCAGATGATTTTAAGAGGTTTTCTATCAGATGTATTTTTGATATAACATCCGATAGAAAGCCTTTATTTTGTTGTAAAAATATTGAATAGAGTACAAAAGTGCAGTAATTTATTGTTTTTTAAGGTACATGGAGGGGTTATATGAGAAAAAAAATAATTTTTATGATGATGAGTATGTTTCTGTTATGTGGATGCAACAATCGAACGGTTTCTAATCAGAATGGCACGGGCGCAGATATAATGAGCACGGAATCAGATGACGGTAGTTGTTCTGAGAGTACGGATAGTGGCACAGATATTGATTGTGTAAATGAATATGAAGCTTATGTAAAGAAGTTTTACGATGAAAGAGTGAATATTTCACAATATAAAGAAAAATATGTTGAGCAGACGGAGGAGTTGAAAAAAAATGCGACAGAAAAGCTGGCTTTTGATGCATGTAATTTTGGTTCCATAGAAGCGGTGGAAAAAGCGTATATTTTAAAGTCTTCTTATGGCGATATCAGTGCAAAAGAGAGTTGGAAAGTGATCAGGGAATGGTTAAAGGAAATTGGTGTGACAAATATTGATATGGATAAAGAAGTGCGTGACGTTAGCGGTCAGTGCAGTAGCGGCGGGGATGGAAGTTATCCATACAATTATCCTTCCGTTGCAAAAAATTTTTCGGAAATGAAGACGGGAAGTGGTTTTTTTCTGAATACAAATACATGTTATTTGCAGATGATGGGAGACGGGATTTATTCTATGAGTGACGGAACCATAACAAAATATTTAAATATCGATGGTTTTGCTGCGATGGATGCTCTTGGTGTGAATACTGAGAAAGTTGTGAAAAGTGGAAAGTTGGCAGATTTGGAGAGTGATGCGTGGGAGCTGATTTTGGGAAAGGTGATGGTAAAAGACGCGGCAGATATGACAAAAAAATATTTTGAAAAGGGAACGCCGTTCCCCTGTGCAAGTGGTGTAGAAGTTGATATACCTGAGGTGTCCATATTTTCGTTAAATGATAAGTACGGATATGCATTTACTGTAAGACGAAAGTACAAAGGGATTCCGTTCGCGTATACTGCGGGCGGGGGAAGAAATTATTATGAAGATGGATATAGTATTAGTGAGGATATGAAGACGGCATATGTTGTAAATAATAAAGATGTAAGTGCATTTACAGGTTATTCTGAGGCACAATCATTAGAAACGGTTGGTGGTTCCCAGGATTCTATAATCAGTCTGAAGGAAGCAGTTTCAATTTTGAATGAAGAATTAGCAGTGCGAATAAATGTTCAGGTTTCTGAAGTGGAGCTTGTTTATTGTACGATTGTTGCGGGTAATTCGTCTAATGAGGAGGGGGAGATCGTTCTTCCGTGCTGGGAGTTTGACGGAATAGATACGATCAATCAACAGAAGATAAGAATATATTTAGACGTGTTTACAGGAGAGATTTACTATTATACATATACAGAGTAAATCATTATAGAAAAGAAAGTCCAGCTAATAAATGTCAATAGAAAAATAAAAAATATTTTGTCCTA
>CANDCP010000059.1 GCA_947383215.1 uncultured Roseburia sp. | reverse complement strand
AGTCGGTCCTCAGGGATGCGACGACCGAACGGCTTGGACATGACGACAACGAACATAAGACGGTTTGCGCTCATTGTACGTTATACTATGAAAACGGAAAACACGGAAATTTAAGAGAAGGATTTTATTACGGCACGAACGATTATCATCGCTATGTAAAATATTTGAGCGAGGTGGATCTTGTTACCGTGACAAACGCGACGAAAAATGACCCTTTGAGGGAGTTAATCGGAAGCAAGGCGGATTTAACTGTCAGGGTATTAGGTAGAGACGATTTTATCGGATGGAGCCTGGACAAAGAAGGGGCGAGCGGAGTTTTACGTTCCTACACGATACCAAAGCCTTCCGACGGAGATTACGAGGCTTCGATTCAGGCGAGCGGTACAATCTATCTGTACGCGATGTATGGAGAAAAATCCAATTATAAAGAGGCGACGCCGAGCGCAGCAATTAACTATAAAGAATCTAAGCTGACAGCTTTAGTTGAGGGCGGAACTTATACCATTAAAATAGCGGACAAGGACGGAAGTAATGAGAAAACGCTCTTAACGAATTCGACAGTGGGAGATAACGGCGAATTTGCGGTCGATGATTTGTCCAACTATTTTGAAAACGGCGGAAAAATCACGGTTGTAAAATCCGGAGTAGACGGATTTGGGGACTCTTCGGAGCAGACCCTTGAAATTCTCACGGCCGGAGACGCGCCGACGTTAAAGAATTTTACGATTACAAATCCTACGAATGACAATCCAAAGACGAATGTCAAGATTTCGTCTGCCTATGAATATAAGAAGGCCGGCGAGACCAGTTGGACAGCGGCGTCGAGCGAGGATGCGACAAAGGGAATCGATCTTGATCCGGGCGCGTCCATTGAAGTACGGAAAGCGATATCCGAAGATGCGCCGGCTTCCAAATCTCTTACGATTACGGCAAAGAAAATGGAAGATACGCCGGATGCGGGCGTAAATTATAAAGAGTCTAAAATAACGAAGCTGGTTGCAGGCGGCAAGTATACAATAACGGCCGGAAACAAGACGATTATCGATAAGCTTGAAGCCTCAGCGGACGGCGCCATTTCGGTTCCGAAATTGTCGGATTATTACGGACAGACAATCAAAATAGTGAAGAACGGAGACGGAACGACGACAAGCGATTCCGCCGCAAAAGAGATTACACTGGCAAGTCAGGCCGACGCTCCGAATAAAAATGAGTTTTCCGTAACGGAGGCGACAAAGGAAAATCCAAACGCGACGATTACGGGAATTGGTTCGAAGTATGAGTACAGCGACGACGGCGGGAAAACCTGGAAGGACGGTTCGGATACCACGGCGGCTGGAGTTTCGGTAAAAGGCGGAGAGAGCGTTCTTGTCAGAGTCGGAGCCACGGAGGATACACCGGCTTCTAAAACATATGAAATAAAGACGCAGCCGGCTCCAAATCAGGAGGATACGCCGGAAGCGATTGTAAACTACAAGGATAAGAAGCTTACGAATTTAGCGGCGAACGCCAAGTACAGTATTGAGATTGCAGACGGCGGATACAGGGAATACACGGCAAATTCGGACGGTGAGATTATAATAGAGAATTTTACTTCTCATTACGGGGATAACGTTTCTATTATCAAAAAAGCAAGCGATGAGACAAAGACGGATTCCGCCGAGCAGAAGTTTACATTAAAATCGACGGATGATGCAAAAGCGCCGAACAGGGATGATTATACCGTGACAGAGGCGGTAGGCGGCCGGGATAAAGCGACGATTGAAGGAATTACGCCGGAGCAGGAATATAGTGAGGACGGCGGTAAGACATGGCTGCCTGGCGACGGAACGGCGAAGGATGTTCCGGCGGGGACGGATATTCTGATAAGGAATGCGGCGACAGAAGATACGCCAGAATCGAGTTCGATCACAATTACGACGAAAGCGGCGCAGACACAGGAAGAGAAGCCGCAGGATGCGAATATTGATTATTTAGTTTCCGCTTTGACAGGATTAAAGCCGAACAAGGATTATATTGTAACGGTAGACGGAGAAACGATTGTTCAGGGAAAAGCGGATGACAACGGCAGATTAAAAATCGACGACGTGATTCAATACGCAGGGAAAGAGCTCTCCGTTGTAAAGAAGGGAGACGGAACTACCACTTACG
Source organism: uncultured Roseburia sp. (assembly GCA_947383215.1). GTDB lineage: Bacteria > Bacillota > Clostridia > Lachnospirales > Lachnospiraceae > Roseburia_C. The sequence goes on along the minus strand of CANDCP010000059.1, from coordinate 10,955 downwards.
ATTCCGAACCGCAGGTAATTGTGGTGAAGGAAAAGAAAGACGCCCCGTCAATTGATGAGTTTGAAGTAGTAAATCCGTCAAACGGCGAGACAACGACAACCGTTAAGGGCATTACGGCTGAATATGAGTATCAGATCGGAAACGGAACATGGCAGGACGGAACCGGAGCGGATGTTGCAGTTCCGGAACAGACGGAAATTAAGATTCGGGTGAAAGCGACAGAAAGCGAGCCGGAATCTGAGATCCTCACTATTACTACGAAAAAGCCGGAGGATAAGCCGAAAGCGAATATAAACTATCAGATTCCGGGATTAACAGGCTTAAAGCCGGGCGAGAAATATGAGGCGGCGGTAGACGGAGAGATCATTGCAGCAGGCGAGGCGGATGAGAACGGCAATCTTAAAATTGACGAATTATTATCGAACGCCGGAAAAGAGATCTCTGTCGTAAAGAAAGGAACCGATACCACCTGCGATTCGCAGCCGCAGATAATTCAGATTAAAGAAAAGGGCAGCGCGCCGTCGGAGAGTGATTTTGAAGTAAATGGCCCGACCGCAGATAAGCCTGGCACAACCGTTAAGAATATTACCGACGAGTATGAATATCGCATTGGAGACGGAGAGTGGACGGACGGAACCGGAGAGGACGTGGAAATTCCGGCCGGAGAAACCATTGAAATCCGCAAGAAAGCGACAGAGGATACGCCGGAGTCGGAATCCCTTAAAATTAAAGCGAAGGATACGATTGAAAAAACGCCGGAAGAGAAACCGGAAGACGCGAGTGTGGACTATACGATACCGGGACTGACAGGCTTAAAGCCGGGCGAAAAATATGAGGTAACGGTAGACGAAGAAGTTCTTGTATCGAAAGAAGCGGATGAAAACGGAAACCTTAAGATCGATGATTTATTGTCGAACGCCGGAAAAGAAATTTCCGTTGTAAAGAAGGGAGACGGAGAGACGACAACCGATTCCGATGCGAAGATTATTTTCATTGAGACAAAGGGAGACGCCCCTTCGAAAGATAATTTTGAGGTAATTGATCCGACGGGCGGTAAGACGGAGACTGTTATTAAAAATATTACCGACGAATATGAGTATCGGATCGGAGACGGAGAGTGGACGGACGGAACCGGAGAAGACGTAGAAGTGCCGGCCGGAGAGACTATTGAAATTCGTAAAAAGGCGACAACGGTTGCACCGGAGTCCGAATCCGTTACAATAAAAGCGAAGGACGTAGTTGTGAAGACGCCGGAATCGACGCCGACAGCCGGAGTGGATTACAAAGCGGAACAGATTACCGGTCTTGTACCGAATGCCGAATATGTGATAAAGGTAGACGGGAAGACGATCATCTTTAAGGCGGACGCGGCAGGAAAGACGGATTTGAACGCTTACTACGGAAAAACGATTTCCATCATTAAGAAGGGCGACGGAACTACAACCGAGGATTCTGCAGAGCAAAAGCTCACGGTTTTGGCAAAGCAGGCGGCGCCGTCCGACGATCAGTTTGACGTTTTGCCGGATGAGAACGGCGGAAGCGTTACAATTAAAAATGTTTCACCGGATTATGAATACAGTATAAATAACGGTTTATCCTGGACGACCGGAAACGGAAGCGACGTTACGGTTCCGGTTGGAACGATTGTTTTAATCCGCAGAAAAGCAACCGCGACGGCTCCGGCATCAAACACAGTTGTCATTAAGACGACGGCCTATCCGACGCTTTCCACTGTAGATAAGCAGATTACAAGCACGAACACGGATAAGGGAGATGTGGCAGGTTCAACGTTTGCGCCGATCTGCCTGAAGGCGACCGGAAAGAGCAAGGCTATTAAGCTGACGTGGAAGAAAGTAAAAGACGCGAGCGGTTATATTGTTTACGGTTCCGCCTGCGGTAAGAACAATAAGATGAAAAAGCTGGCGACACTTGCCGGATCTAAGAAGACGTTTACCGAGAAAAAATTAAAGGCAAACACATACTACAAGTATATGGTTGTGGCGTACAAGACAATTGACGGAAAAGATTACGCGATTTCAAAGTCTAAGGTTGCGCATGCGTCTACAACACAGAAGGCAAAATACGGCAATCCTAAGAAAGTGAATTTGAAATCATCAAAGGTAACCGTTAAGAAGGGCAAGAAAAAGACAATTAAGCCGAAGCTTGTCCTTACAAAGAAAAAGATGCGCAAGCATATCGCGAAGTTCCGCTATGAGAGCGCGAATACGGCAGTCGCTACGGTGACGAAGAAGGGCGTTATCAAGGGCGTGAAGAAAGGAAAGACATACGTGTACGCATATGCGCAGAACGGTGTCTATAAGAAGATTAAAGTAACGGTAAAATAAAGAAAGCGTTTTTTGACAATTGGATTTTAGTAAACGAACGGAACAGGTTTTTAAAACGGAACCTGTTCCGTTTTGTTTTCCAATAATTAACATTATTATAAATTAATATTTAAATTTTTTTAAACAATATTGACATTCAAAGTATTACGGGAATAGAATGAAACTGTTCGTTTATCATTCATAATTTATAGAGGAAGGAGTAGAAGTATGAAAAAAAGGAGAGAAACAGGAATTAAAAGCAGGATATTGAGCTTGTTCCTGTCTGTTGCCATGGTAGTTACGTTACTGCCGGCGAACCCATCGACGGCAAGCGCGGCGGTATCCGATAAGTATCATGTTGCGGGAACATTTTTGGACATGGACGGCGTCACAGAGGGGGGAGACGGCGCATGGAAATGGGACGGCGCCACGAAAACGCTTACATTTATGAAGCGAATCAATTTAACTTCCGCGGAGAAGTCCGGTTATAAATCGGTCGTTCTTGGGCTGCCGGACGGTACGACCATTGTGATGGGAGACGGCGTGCTTGTAAAGCTGACATGTCTTTACGGAGACGGAATTTATTGTGAGGGAGATCTGACAATAAAAGGAAACGGAACTTTAGAGATATACGGTTCACAGCTGGGAGATATGAATGTCGAGAGTGATGATCTGGCAAGAAACGGAAACGATGTCGAATCCGGCTATGCGGATGATGACAAAAAAGCGGGAAGCGCGATTGTCTGTACGAAGAGACTGACCGTCGGCGAAGACGGCACAGAGCCGACGACGCCTTATGTGTTTGTCAGTTCAAGAGGGTATACGGCCAGAATTATTGAAATGACTACGACTTCGGAGGAACTCAAGGGCGAAAGCAAGCCGGTTATCCAATTAAAAAGCGGTCAGATGAATCTGCCGGCGTTCGACAAAGAAGGCTATGGAAAAATTCATTGCGCTCTGGGGACGGAAGGGTATGTAGAGCTGACGAACGCGTCTGTCTTGAAATATCCGACAGAGAATCAGGATAATTGTAAAATTTCTTACCCGAACGGGAAAAAAGGCGACTTGAACGCGAATTACTACTATGGTACGAACGGCGTTCACCGTTATGTACGCTACAATCCGAACGGGGGGTCGGAGCCCTCTAAAATTGACGCGCAGAGAATACTGGTCGGAAATAAGGCGGATTTGACGGTAACGGCGTTGCCGCCGAAAGATACAAACAAGGCGTTTATGGGATGGAGCCTTACGGCGGACGGAGCGGTTTTAAAAGAGCTTGTCATTGACAGCGCCGAGGTACAGCCAAATGCCGACAGTGGAATTGATTTATATGCAATTTACACCGAAAAGCTGGAAACCCCGAAGGCAAGCCTGAATTATAAAGACTCTAAGCTGACGGGCTTAGCGGCGAATGCGGAGTATGCAATTACGGTAGATGGAACGACAACAAATTATACGGCGGATGAGAACGGCAATATCGAGATCGATCTGCCAAATCTGTATGAGAAAAAATTAGAGATTGTCATGAAAGGCAACGGCAGCACATCGCTTGACTCACAGAGTCAGAACCTTACCGTCCTGAAAATGCTGTCCGCGCCGGCGCGAAATTCTTTCCGGGTCGCGGAAGCTACAAACGGAGCGACAGAGGCTACGGTTAAGGATATTTCCAGGATGTATGAATATCGAATCGGAGACGGCGACTGGACGGACGGAGACGGAAACGAGGTTAAGGTTCCGGCGGGACAGACGATTGATATCCGCAAAAAGGCGACGGAAAGCACACCGCAGTCTCATACTCTGACGATTACAACAAAAGCTGCGCAGACCCAGGAAGAGACGCCGGGGGCGAAGGTAGATTACAGAAGAGAATCGAAACTGACAAATTTAAATCCGGGTGAGGATTATATAGTGAAATCGGGCAATGAAACGATTGCAGAGGGCAAAGCAGACGAAAACGGCAATCTTGTAATTCCAACATTATCTGCGAATGCCGGAAAGAATATTTCTGTCGTAAAGAAAGGTGACGGAGAGACAACGTATAATTCCGAACCGCGGGTAATCTCAATTCCCCAAAAAGGCGGCGCGCCATCTAAGGATTTATTTGAAGTGATCGAGGCCGGGGAAGGCGAGACTGACGCTACAATTAAAAACATTGAGCAGGGATATGAGTACAGCACGGATGGAGGAAAGACCTGGACGGACGGAGACGGAAGCGACGTGAAGGTTGTCGGCGGCACAGAAATTCTGATTCAGGAGAAAGCGACGGAAGAGACGCCGGAGTCGAAGCGCTTGCAATTGAGACAAAGAGCGTGAAGACGCAGGAAGAAATGCCGCAGGCGGGCGTCGACTATAAAGACGCCAAGCTCACCGATTTAATTGAAGGCGAGGCTTATATCGTTACGGTCGATGGAGAAACGATTGCGGAAGGGGAAGCGGATGCGGAGAAAAAACTGGCGGTCAAAGATTTAACCTCTTATTGCGGAAAAGAAATTTCTGTTATTAAGAAGGGAGACGGGACGACGTCATATGATTCCGAACCGCAGACGATACCCTTAAAGGAGAAAAAAGACGCCCCTGCAAAGGATCAATTTGAGGTAGTCGAGGCGACAGGCGGCGAGACGGAGGCCACAGTCAAAAAAATTCAGGAAGGTTATGAGTACAGTACGGATAACGGAGAGACGTGGACGGACGGAGACGGAAGCGACGTTACGGTTCCGGCAGGAACGGAGATTCTGATTCGGGAAAAGGCGACAAAAGACGAGCCGGAATCCGAAGCGCTTGCGATTAAGACGGAAGATGCAAAGACACAGGAAGAAGCTCCGAATGCAGGCGTAAATTACAGAGAGTCAAAGCTGACGAATCTGATTGAGGGCGAAGATTATATCGTTACGGCCGGCGGAAAAACGATTGCAGAGGGAAAAGCGGACGCAGAGAAAAAGCTTGCGATAAAAGATCTTTCGTCTTATTACGGAACAGAGATTTCTGTTGTAAAGAAAGGAAACGGAACGACTACATATGATTCCGAGCCACAGAAAATAAGTATCGCGGCAAAGGGAAGCGCGCCTTCAAAGGATGATTTTGAGGTAGTTGAAGCGGCGGAGGGCGAGACGGATGCCGTAATTAAAAATATTCCGGAAGGATACGAGTACAGCACGGACGGCGGAAAGACGTGGACGGACGGGGACGGAAGCGACGTTACGGTTCCGGCAGGGACAGAGGTCTTAATTCGCAAAAAGGCGACAGAGGGCGCGCCGGAATCCGAGTTTGTAACGATAACCACGAAGGCTGCGCAGACACAGGAAGAGACGCCGGAGGCGGATATTAATTTCCGGGAATCCAAGTTGACCGGTCTGAAGCCGGACGGAGCGTACAAGATTACGGTGGACGGAGAGACGATTGCAGAAGGAAAACCGGATGCAAAGGGAGAGTTTGCAATCGAAGATATCTGCTCCTTTGCCGGAAAAGAGATTTCCGTTGTAAAGAAGGGCGACGGGGAGACGACGTTTGATTCAAATCCACAGAAAATCGCGGTTCCTAAGAAAGAGGCCGCGCCGTCGGCCGATATGTTTACGGTTGTAGATCCGGCGGAGGGCGAGACGAATTCCATAATTAAAAACATTCCGGAGGGGTACGAATATAGTACGGACGACGGAAAGACGTGGACGGACGGAGACGGAAGCGACGTTACGGTTCCGGCGGGGACAGAGGTTTTGATTCGCAAAAAAGCGACGGAAGATAAACCGTCGTCGGAGGCGGTAAAAATTCAGACCAGCCCGGCGCAGCAGGTAAAGACGCCGGAGGCGACGCCTGACGTAAAGGTAGATTATACGGCAGAAAAATTGACCGGCTTTGTGGCAAATGCGGAATATATGATAAAGGTGGACGGTAAGACCATTGTCTTTAAGACGGATGCGACAGGTAAGGTTGATTTGTCCACTTATTATGGAAAGACAATTTCCGTAATCAAGAAGGGCGACGGAACGACGACGTCGGATTCTTTGGAGCAGAAAGTTACTGTTTCCGCAAAGGCGGCGGCTCCAAATGAAGATCAGTTTCAGGTTGATACCCCGGCGCAGGGAAACGTAATTATTAAGAATATTACTTCAGAATACGAGTACAGCACGAACAACGGACGTAAGTGGATTACCGGAAACGGCCAGGATGTTGTTGTCTCTTCAGGGACAATCGTGCTGATCAGAAGAAAGGCGACAGCGTCTGCGCCTTCGTCAGATATTGTAAAAATTGCGGCCGGCTATGAAGATATTTCTAAAGTCGACAAGCAGATCACAGGCACGAACACGGATAAAGGAGACGTCGCTGGATCTACCTTTGCACCTCTCCAGTTAAAGGCGGCCGGTAAGAGCAAGTCCGTTAAGCTGACCTGGAAGAAGGTAACGGGCGCAAGCGGCTATATTGTATACGGTTCTGCCTGCGGTAAGAATAATAAGATGAAGAAGCTTGCGACGTTGGGAGCTTCAAAGAAATCTTATACCGCGAAGAAGTTAAAGGGAAATACATACTACAAATATATGGTTGTGGCATATAAGACGATTGACGGGAAAGATTATGTAATGTCAAAGTCTAAAGTTACACATGCGTCGACAACCCAGAAAGCAAAGTATGGAAATCCGAAAAAGATTAATGTAAAGAAAGCCAAGGTAACGATTAAGAAGGGTAAGAAAAAGGCGATCAAGCCGAAGCTTACACTCACGAAGAAGAAGATGCGTAAGCATATCGCGAAGTTCCGCTTTGAAAGCGTAAACACAGCGGTTGCAACGGTCACAAAGAAGGGCGTTATCAAGGGAGTAAAAAAGGGAAAGACGTACGTATACGCATATGCGCAGAACGGCGTTTTCAAAAAAATTAAGGTTACAGTGAAACAGAAAAACAGTATAGAATAAAAAAGAATGTCCGATTTCGCGATTTTATCAGCGGGATCGGGCATTTTTTTGTAAGTAAGAAGATTAAAAAAAGTTTATATTTTGAAATAATAACAAAAAATATGATTAAAATAAGACAGTTTTTGAACCATATTGACAAAAATGGTATATTCGTAATAAAATTAGGTTGTGTAGTGATTAAATGAATGAAAGGATGAATGTCTATGAAAAAAAGGAGAGTAACATGGGTTAAAAGCAAAGCGATAAGTTTGTTGTTGGCGCTTTGTATGGTATTCACAGGAATACCGGGAAATGATTTAGCGGTATATGCAGCCGATCCTCCGGCGTATTATATCGGTAACACAGAGATTACATTGGATAGTGATGCGACGGACGCGGCATGGAGTTGGGCGCATGAAGGAAAAATATTAACATTTAAAAAGCGCTGCGATATTCCAGCAATTCAGGATCATTGTATCGTGCTTCCCGGCGATTCGACAATTGTATTGAATGACGGCGTTCGTGTTATGGTATCGTCAGGTAAGGGAGAGGCAATTGTCTGCGAGGGAGCCCTGACAATAATAGGAAATGGGGCGATACAGATATACGGGGCTTCTGCATATCCTGACCATACAGGAAGCGCTTTAAAATGTGGAGGAAGATTAACATTTGGAGATGAGATTACGAAGCCGTATTTGTATGCGGCAGCACGTCCGTATGACGATAGTAGCATAACGGGTCAGCCTGCTTCGGATAAGGTTATACAAATAGATTCTGAGGCATATGAAGGCTTGGACAATCCGGCTGTTCTTATGAAAAATGGACAAATAATATTTGCTGGGTCAGTTGATACAAACGGAAAATTTTTTGTTAAAAACGGAACAAAGGCGTATGTAAAACTGGAAGGCGAATCCGTCCTTCAGGATAGAACCATGAAATCTGCAGAAGCGACGAGTTCTGTCTGTGCAAATTGTACTGTAGTATATGGGAAAAAAGGTACCTTGGGGGAGCATTATTATTATGGTACGAATGGCTATCATCGCTATGTAAAATATGATTGTGCAAGTAGGTCAAAAGAGGAGAACTTAAGAGTATTAATCGGAAGTGATATTGACCTGACGGTAACTGGGTCAGAGGATACCTTTTTAGGTTGGAGTACTACGAAGGACGGTTCTGCCGGAATTTTAAGCAGATATATTATGCCGGGACCGGATAAGGAGAATCCGACGGAGGATGATTATAAACAGATTATTACTCTGGAAAATGCAGTTGTATTGTATCCTGTTTATAGTGACACCGCAAATAAATACGCGGCGGTGCCGACCGCGGCAGTTAATTATAAAACCGGAAAACTTACGGGTCTGGCAAAGGGCAAAGATTATATAATAATTTATGGCGAGACTTCTGTTTCTGTCTCGGCGGACGAAAACGGAGAAATCGAGATTAAGAGTGAGTATGGAGAGGAGTTTTCCATTAAACAGGCGGCTGACGGTGAGATTGGAGAATCAAAAGAGGCGCAGACAATTAAAGTTTTAGAAACAGGCGACGCGCCGACATTGAAGGATTTTACAATTACAAGTCCGACGGCCGACAAGCCGACCAATATTAAGGCCGGTTCCGCAGATATTAGCTATGAATATAAAAAGGACAAAGAAACAGAGTGGACAGCGCTGCCGGAGACCGGAGTGGATGTCGATGGAGGCTCTTTCGTTGAGATTCGAAAAGCGGGAACCGATACGAGTCCGGCATCCAAGGCGTTTAAGATTACGGTAGAGGCCACTCCGACTCCGGGCGTTAATTATAAGGACGCCAAGATAACAGGATTAACGTCGGGCGGTACATATACGATTACGGCAGGAGACGTGACGCTTAGCGACAAGGCGACCTCAGAGGACGGTACCGTTTCCGTCCCGAATTTATCCGATTACTGTGGAAAGGAAATTCAGATAGTAAAAAAGGGAAACGGGACGGACACCTGCGACTCCGCCGCAGCGACAGTTACATTAGAGAAAAAGCCCACGGCTCCTGATTCTTCGAAGTATACGGTAAGCCAGGCGGTAAACGGCAGCACACAGGCGACGGTTGCCGGCATTGCGGCCACAGAAGAATATAGCGAAGATAACGGGACAACATGGAAGAGCGGCGACGGAACGGAAAAGAAGATTCAGGCGGGAAATACCGCAAAGAAAATTTTGGTACGGACTGCGGCTACGGCCGATAAGCCGGCATCAGAATCCGCAGAGGTTACAATTAAGGCGGCGCAGACGCAGGCGGAGAAACCGAAGGCAAGTATCCATTATCTGCTTCCGGGCTTGAAAGGCTTAAATCCGGGCGGTACCTATACGGTTACGGTGGGAGACGGGACGTCTGAAGAGAAACAGGCGGATTCGGACGGTAAAATTACCATCAGCGATTTGCAGTCAAACGAAGGAAAAAATATTTCCGTTATAGCAAAGGGAGACGGAGATACAACTTACGATTCCGAGGCGCAGACGCTTCTGATTCTGACGAGAGGAGACGCTCCGTCGAAAGATGATTTTGAGGTAGAAGACCCGAAACCGGAAGCGTACGAGACAAGTACCGACACGACAGTGAAGAAGATCACAGGCAAATATGAGTATCGGCTTGAAGACGGCGACTGGACGGACGGAAATGGAAGCGCAGTGGCTGTCGCGGAGGGAAAGAAAATTCAAATCCGCGTAAAAGTGACCGAAGATGCGCCGGAATCGCAGATTCTTACAATAAAAGCAAAAACATTGGAGGCGACTCCAAAGCCGGGCGTTAATTACAAAGACTCCAAATTGACGGGGTTAGATGCGGGCGGTACTTATACGGTTACGTCGGGAAGCACGACGCTTAGCGACAGTGTGGAATCCACAGACGGAACGATCACGGTTACAAATTTAATGAATTATTATAATAAGACCGTTCAGGTAGTAAAAATCGGAGACGGAACCGACACATGCGATTCCAAAGCCGCGACAATCAAATGGGCGGCCAGGCCGGCGGCGCCTGAAAAATCTCTGTTCCCTGTAACTGAGGCGACAAAGGATGATTCAAACGCATATATTAAGGGAATTACTTCGGATTACCAATACAGCAAGGGTGCGGAGAATTGGGTAGCCGGATCGGCTGAGGACGCACAGAACGGTATTAAGGTAGTGGGCGGACAGCATGTTTATATCCGCCATGTGGCGACGGAGGATGCGCCGGAGTCAGAGTCATGTATGATAGAGACGAAGCCTGCTCCAAATCAGGAAGAAAGACCGCAGGCGGTAGTAAATTATAAGGGGAAAAAACTAACGAATCTGTTGGCCGACGCAAAATACACGATTCAGATTGAGAGCGGCGACATTAAGGAATATACGGCGGATTCCAAAGGCGAGATTTTGCTGGAAAACCTCTCGTTGGCATACGGACAGACGATTTCCGTGATAAAGAAGGCCAGCGACGCTACGAGGGTAGATTCCGCGCCGCAGAAAATCAGATTAAACACCACAGAGGCGGCAGTGTCCCCGGATCCGAAGAGCTATAAAGTGGATCAGGCGGTAGGCGGCAAACAAAAAGCGACGATTACCGGTATAAAGGATACGGAGGAATACAGCGAGGACGGCGGTAAGACATGGAAGAGCGGCGACGGAACGCCGAAGGAAGTTGCGGCGGGAACCGATATTCTTATACGGACCGCGGCGACAGACGATACGCCGGAGTCAAGTTCAATTACGATTACGACACAACCGGCACAGACACA
>CANDCP010000058.1 GCA_947383215.1 uncultured Roseburia sp. | reverse complement strand
TGCAAGCCCATTTTACACGAATCGAAAACTGAATTACACGAATTTCGGGCGAATAGGCAAACTTTTTTCGCGGTAACAATGAGGAAAATGCTCTGCTAAGTGCCCTGCGGGTATGCAGGAGTATTTGACGGATGTCGCGACAACGAGAAAACTTGTTTTCGAGTGTCCGGTCATAGATTGTAACAGTTCAGCCCGCGCCTTTAAAATAAGCCACAGACCGCCCGCAAAGCAGGCTATCCGCTGTTGCCGCAGCTTCTGTCTGAGGCTTAAAAGGCGCTCCGCTCATAGCAGACTGAATGTACTCATTCATGCCAGCATGATTCGTCCATCCAGTCCGCAGGGCGGACATGCTTTCATGAGCAAGCCCCCTACAAGCCCACAGGCGACCAGCCGCAGGCCATCGCCGAGCTGGTCAAAGGCTTCAAGGAGGGCAATCAATTCCAGACTTTACTAGGGGTTACGGGTTCCGGCAAGACATTTACGATGGCGAATGTCATTCAGGAATTGCAGAAGCCGACGCTGGTCATCGCCCACAACAAGACGCTTGCGGCGCAGCTCTACGGAGAATTCAAGGAGATGTTCCCTGAGAATGCAGTGGAGTATTTTGTGTCCTAATTTGGGGACAGGGTGAAAACCGCATTATTTCGTGTTATTTGGTGTTGATTGTACCGTATTTTGTGGAATTATGGACGAAATAACACCAGGCGGACGGGTGGGGGGGGACCTGGATTCGTGTAATGGACTATATAACACCATATGGATAAGAGCTATTATTTTTATGGAAGAATAGGTTATAATTTGAGAAGGTAGGTATCTATGCAGGAGCATGAGATTATATTATATCAGTTAGAGGATACAAATGTTTATGTGAATGTTATTTTTAAAGAAGAGACATTTTGGATGACGCAAAGAGCAATGGCAGAATTATTTGATTGTACAGCAGATAATATTTCATTGCATTTGAAAAATATTTATAAAGAAGAATTGGATGCAGAGGCAACTGCCGAGTTTTTCTCGGTAGTTCAGAATGAGGGCGGAAGAAATGTTAGCCGAAAAGTAAAATGCTTTAATTTGGATGCGATTATTGCTGTAGGATATCGTGTGAATTCAAAAAAGGCCACCAGGTTTCGACAGTGGGCAACGAAAACATTAAAAGAGTATATTATTAAGGGGTTTGTGTTAAATGATGATATGTTAAAAAATGGAAAACCCTTTGGAAAAGATTATTTTGATGAATTATTAGAACGCATCCGGGAAATCAGGGCAAGTGAGCGAAGAGCCTATCAGAAAATCACGGATATATTTGAGCAATGTAGCTATGATTATGATAAGAACAGTGAAATTACAAAGAATTTTTATGCTTTTGTTCAGAATAAGCTTCATTTTGCAGTTGCTGGAAAGACAGCGGCTGAATTAATATATGAGCGTGCAGATTCAGAAAAGCCAGCTATGGGGTTGACAACATGGAAGGATGCACCAGATGGAAAAGTGCTAAAGCGGGATATAGGTATTGCCAAAAATTATTTAAATGAAAAGGAATTGTCCCGTTTAAATAGACTGGTAACCATGTTCATTGATTATGCTGAACTGATGGCAGAAGATGAGATTTTAATGAGTATGCAGGATTGGGTGGAACAGACAAATCAGTTTCTGGTAAATAATCGACGGGAAGTGTTGGATGGAAAAGGAAAAATATCACATGAAGCCGCTATGAAAAAAGCAGAGAAGGAATATGAGACATTTCGGGTAAAACAGGATAAAGAGTATATTTCGGAGTTTGATCGGGAAGTGGAGAAGTATCTTAAAGGTGAGCAGTAAAAAAGTTGTTTTATATCATAGAAAGACAAAAGAAAGAATTGAGAAAGTGGAAGGAGAAAACGTATGAGAATTGTTACATTATATAATCACAAAGGTGGAGTGTCAAAAACAACAACAACGTATAACTTAGCAAGGTATTTAAAGAATAAAGGAAAAAGAGTTTTAGTCGTTGATGCAGATCCGCAATGTAATATGACAGAAATGTTGTTGTGTGATGTAATAGAGAAATTGGATGAGGAGTCAGAAAAAACAGGGAATATAAAGGATTTGCCTGGAACAAGTTTACTTGAGATATTAGAACCTCGTTTTAATGGAGGTGTTCCATCTGTTCAGATAGATAGGATACAAAATGTTAAGATTGATGAAAATTTATGGTTGATTCGAGGAGATGTATCATTGAATAGACTGGAAGACGCAATGGCAGAAGCACATTTACAAAGATTTTCGAATAAAATACATGAAAAGAGAAATTATGTTGCTCTCGGTGATATGCTACAACGTTATGGTTCTGAACAAAAATACGATTATATATTGATAGATGTAGGTCCCAGTTCGGGTGCATTAACACGCAGTTGCTTTTTGGCATGTGATGCTTTTATGATTCCAATGAGTGTAGATCGTTTTAATGTTCAGGCAATACATACATTGACTGAAATACTACATAGATGGATAGAAGAACATAATCAGGTATATAATGATTTTATAAAATTAAAATTGCCTATAAGCGAAGGAAAGCCTAAATTTTTAGGAGCAATACCACAACATTTTAAAAAATATAAAGGAAGACCTAAAGCAGGGTTTGAACTTTGGATGAATAGAATACAAAATACATTAATGAAAGAATTGGTTCCAAGTTTGTTGGAACTTGATAGTAGCATTGTTTCAGATATTTCCGAGGATAATGTTATTGTAACTAAAATCCCGGATTTTGGTAGTTTGGCTGTATGTGCTCAGGAGTGTGGTAAAGCTGTTTTTGAAGTAGAACAAGAAGATACAGCATTAATTAACAATGGGAATAAATGGACTGGTGCAACATGGAATGATGCAAAAGAGAGAATGACGCTATATGAGAAGGAATTTGAAAAAATATTTCAAAGGTTGGAGAGAATGAAATAATGATAAATTCGAGTTGTGATTTGGATTATGCAGTAGTTGCATTTGTAGACATTTTAGGTTTTTCAGATATGGTAAGAAGTGATTGTGAAAGTAAAAATGGCTCTTTGAAATTTTTTGAAATATTAAAAAACATAAATTTCGAGACAAAAGAAATTACTGGTTGTAGTATTACACAATTTTCAGATTCAGTCATTTTTTCGCTGCCATTAGCGGAAGAAAATTATGAAAAAATGGTACAAATCCTTTGTGAATATCAATATAAATTATTATGTAATTCGATAATATGCAGGGGGGCAATGGCATACGGAAAACACTATATAGAAAACGATTTTATGTTTAGCCAAGCTCTAATAGAAGCATATCAATTAGAGTGCATGGAAGCAAAATATCCAAGAATTATTATATCGCCTAATTTAAAAGATCTTTATGCGCCAAAGTGTGAGCATATTCCAGGTGTGATAAAAGAGAAAGATGGGTATTATTTTATAAATTATTTTGCGAGTAAAGAAAAAGAAAAACTTAGAGAAATTCTACAGAGCTATAATTTAATTTTGCCTAGATACACTTTGAGAGTAAGGGAAAAATATTATTGGTTATTTGAATATTGGGAATTTATATTTAATGAGAAATTACCATTTAATCAGCAGAGGTTTTTAAATAGAAGTGTTGATTCATAAAGGAGGAACTTTCATGGATCATTTTGAATTAGTATCGCAATATCAGCCTACCGGAGACCAGCCCCAGGCAATCAAAGAATTAGTCAATGGTTTCAAGGAGGGAAACCAGTTTGAGACACTTCTTGGCGTCACTGGTTCTGGCAAGACATTTACGATGGCGAATGTCATCCAGCAATTAAATAAACCAACCCTTGTCATAGCCCATAACAAGACTTTGGCAGCTCAATTATACGGAGAATTTAAAGAGTTCTTTCCAAATAATGCAGTAGAATACTTCGTCTCCTAGAGTTTCTAGGGGCAAAAATGAGTGATGATTGGTACTGCTTTGTGCCGGAAAGTACGGATTTTGCGGATAAAATGGGTGGTTATGGATTAGACAGTATCAGGCGGACAAATAGAATTTGTGACTTTTTGTGGTAAAAATTCGTAATGGAAAATGTTTTATAAAATAGCAGAAGGAGAAAAATGGAAAAAAGAGTATGATTGAATTGGAAGAACATGCTGTTGAATATTTATATGGACAAGTAAGTGAGATTGTTGAAAATGCACGGTCAACTGCTTTTAAACAAGTAAATTTATTACAGATAGTTACAAACCTTTTAGTAGGAAAAAGAATTGTTGAAGATGAGCAGCAAGGGAATATTAGAGCAAAATATGGAAAATCTGTTTTGAAACAGTTGTCACTGAAATTCACGAAAAAATATGGAAGAGGATTTTCTGTGGATAATTTAGAAAATATGAGAAAATTTTATTTGAAATTTGGGGATAGGATTTCTGGAGCAATTTTTGAGAGGTTGGAGAATTCGAAATCCGAATCATTGATTCGGATTTTAGGAAAAGAGGAAATTCCATTTAAATTAACATGGACTCATTATCTTATTCTAATGAGGATAGAAAATATAGATGAAAGAAATTTTTATGAAATAGAGGCATATAATGAAGGTTGGAATTGCAGAACATTACAACGTCAATATGGCTCCAGTTTATATGAGCGGTTAGCTTTGAGTCGTAATAAGGAAGCGGTATTGCAGTTAGCCAAGAAAGGGAATATAGTAGAAAAACCAGAAGATTTATTGAAACAGCCAACAGTACTTGAATTTT
Source organism: uncultured Roseburia sp. (assembly GCA_947383215.1). Lineage (GTDB taxonomy): Bacteria > Bacillota > Clostridia > Lachnospirales > Lachnospiraceae > Roseburia_C. The sequence goes on along the minus strand of CANDCP010000058.1, from coordinate 8,719 downwards.
TAGGTATGGAAGAAAAGTCCGAATATGTAGAAAGTGATTTGGAGACAGCAATTATTAATAAATTACAGGCATTTCTGATGGAGATGGGAAAAGGGTTTCTGTTTGAAAAACGCCAGAAGAGGTTTACATTTGATGAAGACGATTATTTTGTGGATCTTGTATTATATAACAGACTTTTGCGATGTTATGTATTAATTGATTTAAAAGTAGGTACGCTTTCGCATCAAGATTTAGGTCAAATGCAAATGTATGTTAATTATTACGATAGAGAAGTAAAAACTGAATTCGAAAATCCTACGGTTGGTATTTTACTGTGTAAAGAGAATAAGGAAGCCATGGTAAAATTGACCTTACCCCCAGATGTTAATATATATGCATCTGAGTATAAATTATATTTGCCAGATAAGAAGCTATTACAAGATAAGCTGCGACAGTGGATAGAAGAGGCGACAGAAATAGAATAATATTATTTTAGGATATAAAAGAGTATTTAAGAGAGGATAATTATTTATGAAAGCAATTGCTATGTTTAATAATAAAGGCGGCGTTGGAAAGACTACATTAACTTGTAATTTAGCAGCTTTTTTTGCAAAACAAGGGAAAAAAATTATATTAGTAGACGCAGATCCGCAGTGTAATTCGACAATTTATTGTTTCAGAGATGAATTGTTCACAGAAATATATTATGAAAAAAAGGGATTTACTATTTATGATGTGATAAAGCCAGTAAATCAAGGAATTGGATATGTTAAAGAAGTGAAAAAATATTATTTAAAGGATTTCAGTTTCGATTTTATAGCAGGGGATCCACAACTTGCCCTTTTTGAGGATACGCTGGCTTCTGATTGGAAAGATTCTTTGTCAGGTGGAGAAAGAGGAATAAGAACGACTTTAACATTTAATGACTTGATTGAGCGTTTTAAAGAATATGATTATGTTATTTTTGATATGGGTCCTTCATTAGGCGCTATAAATAGAGCTATTTTGTTGGCATGTGACTATTTTATTACTCCTATGTCTTCAGATATATTTTCGTTATTAGCAATTGAAAATATAGGAAAAACTATAAAGGGATGGAGAGATTCTTTTAAAGAAGGATTTAATAGGTGTAATGATAAAGAATTGAGAGAATGTTTTCAGCCTATACCGTATATAGAGTTTTTGGGGTACGTAACACAACAATATACAAGTAAAACGATTGATGGCATTAGGCGACCGGTTCAAGCATTTGAAAGGATATTGTCGAATGTACCCGAAACAATTGAAAGAGAGCTGATAAGTATAGTTAATAATCAGCGTGACAATATGGATTATGAGTTAGGGAGTATTCCTAATTTTAATAGTATTATTCCATTATCGCAGACAGCTCATAAGCCGGTCTTTGAATTAACTAGTGTGGATGGCATTGTAGGAGCACATTTTGCAAAAGTAAAAGATTTTAAAAAGGTTATGAACGGTATAGCAGAACGGTTTGAGATTAATATGGAGAAGATGCGATGAATTGGTCAATGGATATTATTGAGAAGATAGCAAAGAGAAAAGCAATTCTATTTTTAGGAGCAGGAATATCAGCGAATGCAGTTAGTTTAGACGGAAAAAAGCATCCTCCGACTTGGGAAAAGTTTATGCGAGTAATTCTTAAGGAAATTGCTGATGGTTCTATTAAAAGGTATGTAAATTCACTTTTGAAAGAAAAGGATTATTTAACTGCATGTGAGGTGTTGGTAAACAGGATCGGCAACATAAGATTTGAAAAAATTGCAATTGAAGAATATCTAGCTCCAAAATATAAAAATCATAAAATACATGAAAATATATTAAAGTTAGATGCAAGAATTGTAATAACGCCGAATGTTGATAAAATATATGAGGTGTATGCCCAAGCGGAAACCGCAGGAACTATTTTAGTAAAAAAATATTATGACGCGGATTTGGTCAGTAAAATAAAATCGGAGGAAAGAATTATATTGAAGATTCATGGAACTCTTGATGAAAGTTCGAAAATGATTTTTACACGTAGTCAATATACAAATGCTCGTTATGAGAATGCGGCATTTTATAAATTGTTAGAAGCACTTTCATTGAATTATACCTTTGTTTTTTTAGGATGTGGTTTTTCGGATCCAGATATACAATTAGTTCTGGAAAATTACTCGTTTGTTTTTCCGGGAAGCCCAAGTCATTATTTTATTACACCGGAAGATGGTATAAATGATGAATATAAACGAATTATTAAAGAGAATAGAAATCTGGAAATTATTACATATGATGCTAAAAACAATCATCAAGAATTGCATGATGCTTTAGAAGAATTAGTGCCACTTGTTGAGGATGAGAGGACAAGAATTGCTAAGGAGATGGATTGGTAGCGTTTTCAGTTGAAGACTATTCAACAGGCTGTTTTGCAAATGGCTATGAATTTTATGACCTTTGGAGAAGAAAGTTTGTAATGTACAATACTATGTAATGGTTTGTTGCATGTTTGAAGATTTCATTACCATTCTTATTTTGAGTGAGTGGCTGATAATAATCGTATCAAAAGCCACAAAACGGAGGTATTGCTATGAATAAATTTGTTTTAAAGGCCCCCTACAAGCCCACAGGCGACCAGCCGCAGGCCATCGCCGAGCTGGTCAAAGGCTTCAAGGAGGGCAATCAATTCCAGACTTTACTAGGGGTTACGGGTTCCGGCAAGACATTTACGATGGCGAATGTCATTCAGGAATTGCAGAAGCCGACGCTGGTCATCGCCCACAACAAGACGCTTGCGGCGCAGCTCTACGGAGAATTCAAGGAGATGTTCCCTGAGAATGCAGTAGAGTATTTTGTGTCCTATTACGATTATTACCAGCCGGAGGCGTATGTGCCGTCCACGGACACATATATCGCCAAGGATTCGTCGGTGAATGATGAAATTGATAAGCTGCGTCTGTCGGCTACGGCTGCGCTTGCAGAGCGGAGAGATGTGATTGTGGTTTCCAGTGTTTCCTGCATCTATGGGCTGGGAAGTCCGGAAGATTTCCTGGGGATGATGGTTTCTCTGCGGCCGGGGATGGAGCGTGACAGAGATGATGTGATCCGTGCGCTGATAGATATTCAGTATACAAGAAACGATATGGATTTTAGCAGGGGAACCTTTCGGGTCAGGGGAGATGTTGTAGAGATTTTTCCGGCGGATAGAGATGAGACGGCGATTCGGGTAGAATTTTTTGGAGATGAAATAGACAGAATAACCGAGATAGATATATTGACGGGAGAGATACGCTGTGAGCTGGAGCATGTCGGAATTTTTCCTGCGTCCCACTATGTCGTACCGCAGGAAAAGATCAATAAGGCCTGTGTGGAAATTGAAAAAGAGCTTGAAGAACGCGTGCGGTATTTTAAGGGAGAGGACAAGCTGATCGAGGCGCAGCGCATCTCAGAGAGGACAAATTTTGATATAGAAATGCTGCGTGAGACGGGATTTTGCAGCGGAATTGAGAACTATTCCAGGCATCTTGCGGGACTTCGTCCGGGGGCGACGCCGCTTACGCTTATGGATTATTTTAAAGATGATTTTCTGATTATCGTAGACGAGTCCCATATCACAATTCCGCAGGTTCGGGGCATGTTTGCAGGCGATCAGTCAAGAAAAAGTACGCTTGTGGATTATGGTTTCCGGCTGCCGTCGGCGAAAGACAACAGGCCGCTTAATTTTGGAGAATTTGAGAGTAAGATCGATCAGATGCTGTTTGTCTCGGCGACGCCAAACGTTTATGAGCGGGAGCATGAGCTTCTGCGCGCGGAGCAGATTATCCGGCCGACCGGCCTGCTTGACCCGAAGGTGGATGTTCGTCCGGTGGAAGGGCAGATTGACGATCTGATCGGAGAGGTGAACAGAGAAACGGCGGCGGGACATAAGGTGCTGATAACGACCCTGACAAAGAAAATGGCGGAAGATCTGACCGATTATATGCGTGAGGTCGGGATACGCGTAAAATACCTGCATTCCGATATCGATACGCTCGAGAGGGCTGAAATAATCAGAGATCTGCGGCTGGATGTATTTGATGTACTTGTGGGAATCAATCTTTTGAGGGAAGGACTCGACATACCGGAGATTACGCTGGTGGCGATTTTGGATGCGGATAAGGAAGGTTTTTTGCGTTCCGAGACGTCGCTGATACAGACAATCGGACGCGCGGCTCGTAATTCAGAGGGGCATGTCATAATGTATGCGGATAAAATTACGGATTCCATGCGTATTGCAATTGATGAGACGAACAGAAGACGTAAGATTCAGACACGGTATAACGAGGAACACGGGATTACGCCTCAGACGATACAGAAGTCCGTCCGTGAACTGATTAGTATATCAAAGAGCGTTGCAAAACAGGAGATGGAGTTCGAGAAGGATCCGGAATCTATGAGCAGACAGGAGCTGGAGAAGCTGATTGCGGATATTCAAAAGAAAATGAATCATGCCGCTGCGGAGCTGAATTTCGAGGCCGCCGCGGAGTATCGCGATAAGATGGTGGAGCTGAAAAATATGCTGCGTGATCTTTAAGGTCGGGCGTGCATGTAAAATAGGAAAAGGATAACAGAGAGAATGGCGAAAACAGAACGGAAGTATATTAAAATCAGAGGGGCAAATGAACATAACCTGAAAAATATTGATGTGGATATTCCGAGGGATGAGTTTGTGGTGCTGACGGGGCTTAGCGGTTCCGGAAAATCCTCCCTTGCATTCGACACGATATATGCGGAGGGGCAGCGGCGATATATGGAATCGTTATCCTCATATGCGAGGCAATTTTTGGGGCAGATGGAGAAGCCGAATGTGGAGAAGATCGAAGGACTGTCTCCCGCGATCTCCATCGACCAGAAATCTACGAACCGCAATCCGAGATCGACGGTCGGAACGGTGACGGAGATATACGACTATTTTCGTCTGCTGTATGCAAGAATCGGAATCCCGCACTGCCCGAAGTGCGGCAGAGAGATTAAGCGGCAGTCGGTAGATCAGATGGTTGACCAGATTATGACGCTGCCGGAGAAGAGCAAGATTCAGCTCCTTGCGCCGGTGGTAAGGGGGCGAAAGGGCGAACATCAAAAGCTGTTAGAGCGCGCGAAGCGCAGCGGATATGTTAGGGTGCGGATCGACGGAAACCTGTATGAGCTGACAGAAGAGATTAAGCTCGAAAAAAATAGAAAGCATAATATAGAAATTGTGGTGGACCGTCTTGTGGTGAAAGAGGGAATTGAGAAACGTCTTACCGATTCCATTGAAAATGTGCTGGCTCTGGCGGAGGGGCTGCTGGTTGTCGACGTGTTCGGCGGAGAACCCTTGCAGTTTTCACAGAGTTTTTCATGCCCGGATTGCGGGATTAGCGTAGATGAGATAGAGCCGAGAAGCTTTTCTTTTAACAATCCGTTCGGCGCGTGCCCGGATTGCTTTGGCCTGGGCTATAAGATGGAATTTGATATTGATTTAATGATACCGGACAGGCGGCTGTCGCTTTCCGGCGGCGCGATACAGGCGATGGGATGGCAATCCTGCAACGATAGTAAAAGTTTTACCTATGCGGTGTTGAAGGCGCTCTCAGAAACATACCATTTCAGCCTTGATACGCCGGTTGAAGAACTGCCCGAGGATGTGTGGAATGTGCTTGTCAACGGAACAGACGGGCGGCAAATGAAGGTTCATTATAAGGGGCAGCGCGGGGAGGGCGTTTATGACGTTGCATTTGAGGGGTTGGTAAAGAATGTGGAACGGCGTTACAGGGAAACCGGTTCCGAGAGTATGAAGCAGCAGTATGAGGAGTTCATGCGGATTACCCCTTGTAAAGCCTGCGGGGGACAGAGATTGAAAAAAGAGGCGCTTGCGGTAACTGTCTGCGATAAAAATATCTATGAAGTGACCGCGATGTCGATCAGAAATTTATATGGATTTTTGCAGGAGATGAAACTGACAAAACAACAGCAGTTAATCGGCGCGCAGGTGTTGAAGGAGATCAGGGCGAGAGTCGGATTTTTGATGGATGTCGGTTTGGACTACCTGTCGCTTACAAGGGCGACCGGAACGCTGTCCGGGGGAGAGGCGCAGCGCATCCGGCTTGCCACACAGATTGGCTCGGGGCTTGTGGGAGTCGCGTATATTTTGGACGAGCCGAGTATAGGGCTGCATCAGCGCGACAACGATAAGCTTTTGGCGACGCTCAAAAATTTGAAGGATTTGGGAAATACTTTGATTGTCGTGGAACATGATGAGGATACCATGATGGCGGCCGACTATATCGTGGACATCGGGCCGGGTGCGGGAGCGCACGGCGGGGAGGTTGTGGCCGTCGGAGATGCCCGGCAGATTATGAAAAACAAGAACTCTGTCACAGGCGCTTATTTAAGCGGAAGAAGGAAAATTCCGGTTCCGGAGGTGAGAAGGAAGCCTACGGGATTTCTGGAGATTAAAGGCGCGGCTGAAAATAACCTGAAGGATATCAACGTTAAGATACCGCTTGGAATTATGACTTGTATTACGGGGGTGTCGGGTTCGGGTAAAAGTTCATTGACAAACGAGATTCTGTATAAGCGTCTGGCGAGAGATTTGAATCGCGCGCGAACCCTGCCGGGAAAACATAAAGATATGGTTGGGATAGAGCAACTAGACAAGGTCATCGATATCGACCAGTCTCCGATCGGAAGAACGCCCCGCTCCAACCCGGCGACGTATACGGGGGTGTTTGACATGATCCGCGATTTATTCGCGTCGACGCCGGATGCCAAAGCCAGAGGATATTCCAAGGGGCGTTTCAGCTTTAATGTGAAGGGGGGACGCTGTGAAGCGTGCGCCGGCGATGGGATTTTAAAAATAGAGATGCATTTTTTGCCGGACGTCTACGTGCCCTGCGAGGTTTGTCAGGGAAAAAGATATAACCGTGAAACTCTGGAAGTAAAATATAAAGGGAAAAGCATTTACGACGTGTTGGATATGACGGTAGAAGAGGCGCTGGAGTTTTTTCGGAACGTACCGTCTATTGAGCGGAAAATACAGACGCTCTATGATGTCGGCCTGTCTTATGTGAAGTTGGGACAGCCGTCTACGGAGCTCTCGGGAGGAGAAGCGCAGCGCATTAAGCTTGCTACGGAATTGAGCAAACGCAGTACGGGAAAGACGATTTATATTTTAGATGAGCCGACAACCGGCCTGCATTTTGCGGACGTAGATAAGCTGGTAGAAATTTTGCGCCGGCTGTCAGACGGCGGAAATACGGTCGTGGTGATCGAACATAATCTGGATGTGATAAAGACTGCGGATTATATCATAGATATGGGACCGGAAGGCGGAGACGAGGGAGGTACGGTTGTTGCGACGGGTACGCCGGAGGAGATTGCCGATATTCCGGAATCGTATACCGGAAGGTATGTCAGACGTTACCTGGAGTAAAAGAGAAACAGATTGGCCGTATTAGATATTTGGATTTATGAATTATCGACAGAGGGAGCCGTGCGCAAATTGCCTGGTGCGACGGCTCCTTTTGTTGTATTTTACCGCTTTGCGGCAGCCAGGCCTTACCTCGTATAAATAATATAAAAAAGAACGCTGCACAACAGCGTTCTGAAAATTCGGGGAGTACTCCCCAAGCCCCGAAGGACTTGAGGAGCATGAGTTATGAAAAATTATATTAGCTTAATAGCTAGTACATATAAGACTATACAATGTAATTGTGACGAAAGTGTGTCCAAAAAATAAAAAAAATATAAAATGTGATTGGGATGAAGGGATTCGGGGTAAGAATCTTAAGAAGTTGTTGCGAAAATTTTAAAATACCGGATTTTTGAAAAAAAAACTTTGAAAAATGGCGGTTATTGTATATAATGAAATTATATATGCAAGAATATGATTGAATGCGAAATTCTGTCTTGGACTGCGAGACGGTTTACACATATAGAATGGATGAAAGGGGAAACATAATAATGGTTTCAACAGATATAGGAATTGACTTGGGGACGGCAAGTATATTGGTATATATAAAAGGAAAAGGTGTCGTGTTAAAAGAGCCGTCTGTCGTGGCGTTTGACAGGGATACCAATAAAATAAAAGCGATCGGGGAAGAGGCGCGGCTGATGCTTGGAAGGACGCCGGGGAATATCGTGGCGGTGCGGCCGCTTCGCCAGGGAGTGATTTCGGATTACACAGTAACGGAAAAGATGATTAAATACTTTATACAAAAAGCGTTGGGCAAGAAAAGTTTTCGCAAGCCGAGGATCAGTGTGTGCGTGCCGAGCGGTGTCACGGAGGTTGAGAAGAAGGCCGTTGAGGATGCGACATATCAGGCGGGCGCGCGGGAAGTGACGATTATCGAGGAGCCGATTGCGGCGGCGATCGGAGCCGGAATAGATATTTCGAGGCCTTGTGGAAATATGATCGTGGATATCGGGGGCGGTACGGCGGATATTGCGGTTATCTCTCTGGGCGGTTCCGTGGTGAGCACGTCGATTAAAATCGCGGGAGACGATTTTGATGAAGCGATCGTGCGCTATATGAGAAAGAAACACAATCTTTTGATTGGCGAGAGGACGGCGGAGGATATCAAGATCAAAATCGGAACTTGCTTTCCGTTGGCGTCGAGTGATACAATGGATGTCAGAGGGCGTAATCTTGTGACCGGCCTTCCGAAGACGGTCACAGTATCTTCGGAAGAGACGGAGGAAGCGCTGCGGGAGCCGACCTTACAGATTG
>CANDCP010000057.1 GCA_947383215.1 uncultured Roseburia sp. | reverse complement strand
GCTCAAGCGCCGCGTCGTCATAGAGATATTCCTCCTCGCCCTTGCTCGGCATCGCCTTATACAGCGGCGGCATCGCAATATAGACATGCCCTTCGAAAATCAGTTCCGGCATAAAGCGATAGAATAAGGTCAAAAGCAATGTGGAAATGTGCGCGCCGTCCACGTCGGCGTCGGCCATAATAATAATCTTGTCATAGCGCAGCTTTGTAATATCAAAATCATTGCCGAAGCCCTCGGAAAAACCGCAGCCAAACGCATTGATCATCGTCTTAATCTCCGCGTTCGCGAGCACCTTGTCGATGCTCGCTTTTTCCACGTTTAAAATTTTTCCCCGGATCGGCAAAATAGCCTGGTAATTGCGGTCTCTCGCCGTCTTTGCCGAGCCCCCGGCGGAATCTCCCTCTACGATAAATATCTCGCATATTTTTGCGTCTCTGCTCTCGCAGTTTGCAAGCTTCCCGTTCGAGTCAAACGAAAACTTCTGTTTGGTGAGAAGATTCGTCTTCGCCTTCTCCTCTGTCTTGCGGATTTTCGCCGCCTTTTCGGCGCAGCCGATCACCGCCTTTAACGTCTCGAGATTCCGGTCAAAATACAGCTGAATCTCATCCCCCGTCACCTTACTGACTACGCGCGACGCATCCTGGTTATCCAATTTCGTCTTTGTCTGCCCCTCAAAGCGCGGATCGGGATGCTTGATGGAGATCACCGCCGTCATCCCGTTTCTTACATCCGTCCCCGTAAAATTGGCGTCTTTTTCTTTTAAAATTCCAAGCTCCCTCGCGTAGGAATTGATCACGGCCGTAAACACGGTCTTAAATCCGGTCAGATGCGTTCCGCCCTCCGCATTATAAATATTGTTGCAAAATCCGAGCACGTTCTCGTGAAACTCCGTTGTGTACTGAAACGCCGCCTCCACGGAGATCCCCTCGTTCTCCCCCTTAAAGTAAATGACGTCGCAGACCGTGTCGAGATTTTTATTCAAATCCTTGACAAATCCGATGATTCCTTCTTCCTCATGATACTCTATATGCTCTACGTCCTCCCCGCGTCTGTCCTCATAGACAATTGTCAGCATCGGATTTAAATACGCCGTCTCATGAAGCCGGCTCTTGACCTCATCCTCTTTGAACCGCGTTTTCTCAAATATTTCGGGATCGGGAAGAAAATTAATCCTTGTACCCGTTTTTTTTGTTTTTCCGATTTTCGGCAAAAGCCCGTCCTCTAAGTCAATCGCCGGGACGCCCCGCTCGTAGCGGTCGTGATGCACGTAGCCCTCCCTGCTGATCTCTACGTCCATATACACGGAAAGCGCGTTGACAACGGAAGAACCCACCCCGTGAAGACCTCCGCTCGTCTTATAAACGGAATCGTCAAACTTTCCGCCGGCATGGAGCGTTGTAAACACGACGCGGGCGGCGGAGACGCCCTTCTGGTGCATCCCGACCGGAATCCCGCGCCCATTGTCGCAGACGGTGCATGAGCCGTCCGCCTCTAACGTCACCCATATCGTATCGCAGACGCCGGCTAAATGCTCGTCCACCGAATTGTCTACCACCTCATAAATCAGATGATTCAGGCCTTTTCTCGAAACGCTTCCGATATACATGCCGGGCCGTTTTCTGACAGCCTCAAGCCCTTCTAAAATAGATATGCTGCTCGCATCATACACTGTTTCCTTCGCCATACTTCCCTCACTTCTAACCGTCACTTCTCCCCCTGCAATTTCACGCCTTTTTTCTCATGCTCCATATGCGCCAGTACCATCATCGCAATCTTAAAGGTCATCGCATCCTCAAACACGCGTATATCCAGCCCGATTATTTTCTGAAGTCGCTCCAGCCGATAAACCAGCGTATTCCGATGAATATAGAGTTGTCGCGCGGTTTCCGAAATATTCAAGCTGTTTTCAAAAAAACGCTGAATGGTAATCATGGTCTCCTCGTCAAGCGCGAGCTGCCTGTCTCCAAAAACCTCGCTGATAAACATTTCGCAAAGGCTCATCGGCAGCTGATAAATCAGCCTTCCGATCCCGAGTTTCCCATAGGAAACCGTCTCTCTCTCCGCATAAAAAATCCTTCCGACCTCTAAAGACATCCTGGCCTCCTGATAGGACCTGGAAAGATCCGGAAGCTTTTCCACCGCACTGCCGTATCCCACGCGCACCTTCACCATCGCTTCCGCATGGAGATTGTCGGCAATCATTTTTGCAAGCAGCTCCGGCTCCTCTCTATCCTCCATCCGCTCCGCATCCTTGATCAAAATAAGATTCTGCTCGTCCAGCTCCGTCACAAAGTCCCTATGTTTGTCGGCAAACAGATTTTTCACGGTCTCAAGAATCACCGTATCCTTCTTTCCGTCAACTTCGATCACATAGACAATCCGCTTTGCCTGCTCGATATGCAGCTTTTTTGCCTTGTTATATATATCCACCACAAGCATATTCCCAAGCAGAATATTCTGCATCAAGTTGTTTTTATCCGAAAGCTCCCTCGACGCCAGTATCAGATTCCGAATCTGGCAGACCGCAAGGCGTCCTACCATATACGCCTCATCCATTGAATTTCTTACCAGAAGAATAAATTCCGTCTCCCCCTCGATCGCCACCTTAAAAAAATGACAGCCGCCAAGCATTTGGCTCTCCGCCATCGAAGATGCGAAATCCACGATTACCGATTTCATGTCCGCCGGCTCGTATGTAGCGGCAATCTTCCTCCCCCTCTCATCATACAGCGCCAGATCCATTTTCGATATCTCGCCGATTTCCTCCAATATTATCTGTATCTTATGATTCGACAGCATGTCAGTCACTCCTTAAAAAAGCCCGGGTGATAACTTTCACCCAGGCTCGTTAACACTCTATGTTATTTTAACGGACTAATTCGTAACTGTCAATTCCGTTTCTTTGTCAAATACATGTACCTTCTCCGGATCAATCGCCAGCGAAATAACATCTCCCATACGCGCAGGCGTCTGAGAATCAACTTTTGCCGACATATGAGAACCCGCAATGCTGAAGTACAAAATTACTTCCGATCCGAGAAGCTCGTATCCGGTAATCTCCGTCTTAACCGTGCTGTCTTTAAACGCGTCAAGCTGAATCTGAGAATCGGAGATCGCTTCCGGTCTTACGCCCATAACCACGGTCTTGCCGTTGTAATTGCCGGCGATCAATTTCTTTGCCTTTGCCGGAGGCAGTACGATACTGAACTTATCGAACTTCAACGTAACCTTATCGCCTTCCACAACGCACTGTGCGTCTACAAAGTTCATCTGCGGAGATCCGATAAATCCTGCCACAAATAAATTATCCGGCTGATTGTACAGCTTCTGCGGAGAATCTACCTGCTGAATAATTCCGTCCTTTAAAACGACGATTCTCGTTCCAAGCGTCATAGCCTCTGTCTGATCGTGCGTTACGTAGATGATCGTAGCGCCCAGTCTGTGATGAAGCGCCGAGATCTCGGAACGCATCTGTACTCTTAATTTTGCATCCAGGTTGGATAACGGCTCATCCATGAGGAATACCTTCGGGTTACGCACAATTGCACGTCCCATGGCAACACGCTGTCTCTGTCCGCCGGACAAAGCCTTCGGCTTACGGTCTAACAGTTTCTCAAGGTCGAGAATTCTCGCAGCCTCATGCACTTTTTTCTCAATCTCTGCCTTCGGAACTTTTCTTAACTTTAATCCGAACGCCATATTATCATATACCGTCATATGCGGATACAAAGCGTAATTCTGGAATACCATCGCGATATCGCGGTCTTTCGGCTCTACGTCGTTTACGACCCTGCCGTCGATGGATAACTCGCCGGAGGAGATGTCTTCAAGACCTGCAACCATACGGAGCGTTGTGGATTTTCCACATCCGGAAGGTCCTACGAAAATGATAAATTCCTTGTCTTCCACTTCAAGGTTAAAGTCCTTTACGGCTTCAAATCCGTTCGGATAAACTTTACAAATGTTTTTTAATGATAAACTTGCCACTCTTATGCCCTCCTAAAATTCTCTTGTTTTTAGCTATGTCCATGATACACAAAATCCCCGCATTTGACTATGCAGGGATTTCACAAACTTTTTTTCCATTTTTGTGTAAACTGACAGGTTTTTCTTCCGCTTATTGCCGTTTCCGTCAAAGTGACGAAGAAGGCTCGTTTTTCTATACAAACTGACGAAGAAGCGTTTCACTATAACTTCGAGTACCCGAATCCGTTTACCATAGCCTCGATCGGCATACCCTTCTTACAAAACGGGCACTCCTGCGGTCCGTACGCCTGATATCCCGGAATATCCTCCGCGGTAAAGATCGTGTCGATCGGCATCCCGTTCATCTCCTGGACCGTGCTGAACAATGAGACGACTTTTTCTACGATTCCGCCGTAATAACGAATCGCCTCCACGCTTCTTCGGACGGTCTCCCCGGTCGTCGTCGTGTCAAGCAAGAGCAGAATATGCTTGCCCGCAATCTTGTCCCTCATATTATCGCGAAATATAATCTGATTACTGTTATTTAACTCAGGTTCCACAACATAAAGCGTTTCGTGGGTGTTGGTGGATAACACCTTTCTCTGCTCCAAAAGCTCTGCGAGAAACGCCCCGATTACCTCCGTCCCGTCCATGCAGACAATCGTATCCACATACGACATCAGATTGACCCTGGCGCTCAAAATAGAAGCGGCCTCTTTCGCCTCCCGCACGCGCGTCTTAATGCTGGTCACGTCAATGTAATAATTAATATGGGAATTGCTTGTCGCAAAATGCCCCTGCGCCGCATGCATCGCCAGCTTATTGTTTTCTTTTGAATAAAATTTCACCATGCGTCTCTCCATAGTAACACCCTCCTTCTTAATCTTAATTTTCGTTGTCTCTTTTCTCCGCTCACTGTTTCCCTGTACTTCCAAAACCGCCTCTGCTGCAATGATCCAGCCGCTCTACCTCCTCAAATACGATTTTCGGCTGGTTCTCCACAATGCGAAACTGCGCAATTCTGTCGTTAATTTCTATTCGGGTATCGCGAACCGCATAAACGGGCATCTTCCACATATCGGTATCTCCGCAGTAGGAACCGTCGATGATCCCGCAGCTGTTTGTCTGTATGATTCCAAAGTTCTTAAATGTGGAGCTTCTCGGCGCTATGTGCGCTTCATACCCCCCCGGCAGTTCCATCGCAACTCCAAGCGGAATCAGCGCAAATTCTCCCGCAGATAATTCTACGGTCTCAGACGCACGCAAATCGATCCAGTCCGACTTTCCGTCAATATATGTCAATCTTTCTATTTTGTCCGTGAAATATTTAATTTTTATTCGTTCCATTCTATTCCCAATCCAGCTTCTCATGCTCCGCCTTGCGGTCGCGCAGCATCAGCTCTCTCACCGCATCTTTTGCGGTCTTGCCGCAAAAAAGCACTTCGTTTACCTGTTCAATGATCGGCAGCTCTACGTGATACTTTTTGCCAAGGGCAACCGCCGCCTTCGCGGAAAATACGCCTTCCACTACCATTTTTACCTCGTCCATCGCCTCCTGCATGGTCCGTCCCTGTCCCATAAGCATCCCCGCCCTGCGGTTTCTGCTGTGCTTGCTTGCGCAGGTCACAATCAGATCCCCCATTCCGGTCAACCCGCTTAACGTCTCATACTTGGCGCCCATGGCGAGCGCAAGTCTCCCGATCTCCGTGACGCCTCTCGTAATGAGCGCCGCCTTGGTATTGTCTCCGTAACCGAGCCCGTCCGCCATTCCAGCCGCAAGCGCGATTACGTTTTTCAAAGAAGCCCCAAGCTCCATCCCAAGCGTATCCGGACTTGTATAAATTCTTAATGTCTCGTTCATAAACGCATTCTGCACAAATTCCGCCGCCTCTCTTGTGCCCGCGCCCGCGACAAGCGTCGTCGGAAGGCCGATTCCGACCTCCTCCGCATGGCTCGGCCCGCACAAAACGGCCACCGCGCACTGCGGGATCTCCTGCCGTATAATCTCCGAGAGCGTCATCAGGGTATCTTCCTCCACGCCCTTAGCGACGCTGACAATCATCTGCCCCTCTTTTACATAGGGCGCCATTGCCCTGGCCGTGTTTCTCGTGTACGGCGACGGCACCGCAAGCACCAGCATATCCATGCCCGAAACCGCTTCCTCCATGTCTGAGGTAAACACAATTTCTTCTGACAGCTTCACACCCGGAAGCTTCTCCGTCTGCTCATGCTTTTCTTTCAACATTTCAATCTCATACGCAAGCGCCGACCAGATTGTAACCGCATGCCCGTTCTTACTTAAAACATGCGCGAGCGCCGTTCCCCAGCTCCCCGCACCTATTACGCCGATTTTAAGCATATTACACCTCATTCTCCTTTTTCCCTGAACCGAATTTATTTTCCGTTCCCCGGATCAGCCTCACAATATTGGAACTGTGCTTCAGCAGCCCGATTGCCGCAAGAACGCCGAATACCGCGTACACCTCCGGCAGATTCGCATCCGGCACCGCAAACATCCCGGCCTGTCCGAAGAACAATACCTGAATAAACAAGCTTATCAACGCAAGGATCGAGCCAAGCGAAACGTATCTTGTGATCAAAACCGTCAAAATAAAAATTCCGAGGCTGATCGGGGCCGCAAAAGGACAAAAGCCAAGCACCATGCCGCCCGTACTTGCAATCCCCTTCCCCCCCTTAAACTTCATATACACCGGAAAATCATGCCCCAGCACAGCGCCAAAACCGGCGTACATCTCAAGAAGCCCTACCATGTCGGGATTGGATTTATGAAAGATCAGCCACACAAAAAAAATCGCAAGAAACACTTTGCCGATATCTCCGAGCAGCGTCACCGCGCCCGCCTTCCATCCGAGATTCCTCAGCGTATTTGTGGTCCCTACATTACCGCTTCCCATCGTCCTTACATCCACATGCTTAAGCTTTCCATACAAATAACCCGACAAAATCAAACCGCAGCAGTAACCGATTGCCACCGCCGTTATACGCTCTGCTATCATTTTGAATTTTCCTTTCTCTCACGGATAATAAATTTCAGCGACGTCCCTCTGAAACCGAAAGCTTCCCGAATCCGGTTTTCCAGATACCGTGTATATGAAAAATGCATCAGCTGCCTGTCGTTTACAAAGATAACGAATGTCGGCGGCTTAACGGCTGCCTGCGTGATATAATAAAGCTTCAACCGCTTTCCCTTGTCCGTCGGAGGCTGCTGCATCGCGACGGCCTCCGCCATAATCTCGTTTAGCACGCCGGTCGCCACGCGCATACAGTTATTTTCAATCACGAGATCGATCAGCTCGAAAATCTTTCCGACGCGCTGCCCGGTCTTAGCCGATATAAACAGGATCTCTGCATAAGGCATAAAGCTTAAAATCTGCCGGATCTTTTCCGTGTGCTTATAGATTGTCTTGTCGTCTTTTGTCACCGCGTCCCACTTGTTCACGGCGATCAAGATCCCCTTTCCTCTCTCGTGAGCGATCCCGGCAATCTTCGCGTCCTGCTCCGTAACGCCCTCCGTGCCGTCGATCATAAGAATCACCACATCCGCTCTCTCCACCGCAGTGACCGCGCGGATAATACTGTAACGCTCAATCTCCTCTTTAATCTTGCTCTTGCGGCGCAGCCCCGCCGTGTCAATGAACACGTAATCCTTTCCGTTATAGCGGATATCCGTATCCACGGCGTCTCTCGTCGTCCCGGCAATTTTTGAAACAATCAGACGGTTATTGCCGCACAGTCTGTTAATCAGAGAGGATTTTCCCACATTCGGCTTGCCCACAATCGCGATTCTCGGCCGTTCATCCTCGGACTCCTCCGCCGCATCTTTCGGAAAATACTTTACAATCTCGTCCAGCAGATCTCCGATTCCAAGCTTTGACGCAGCCGAGACCGGAACCGGCTCCCCGATTCCGAGATTATAAAATTCATACACGTCCGGCATAAATTTATCAAAATTGTCGACCTTATTTACAACGAGTAATATCGGCTTTTTGGAACGGCGCAGCATATCCGCCACTTTTTCGTCCGCGTCCACAAGCCCCTGCCTTACATCCGTAATAAAAACAATCACATCCGCCGTATCAACGGCAATCTGCGCCTGCTCGCGCATCTGAGATAAAATAATGTCTTCGCTTTCCGGCTCAATGCCGCCCGTATCAATTAACGTGAAATTATAATTTAACCATGAAACATCCGCGTAAATCCTGTCTCTTGTCACGCCCGGGGTATCCTGCACAATCGAAATGCGCTCTCCCGCCAGCACGTTAAATAACGTAGATTTTCCCACATTCGGACGTCCCACAATCGCAACGATCGGTTTACCCATCTGTACGCTCCTTTCCAGTCATTGCCAAAAGCAAATCCTGACCGCTTGATTTTACAATATCTATCCTCACTTGTAAAGTTTTTTTCAAATCGGAAACCGTCAGATCGTCCAAAAATGTCTCTTCCCCGCCGCGCAGCATATTACACGGCAAAAGCAGCGCCTCGCCGAGCTCCCTGTCTTTTAGCTGCGCAATCAGATCCCGTCCGGTCAAAAGCCCGGACACCGTAATCCGCTCCCCGAAAAAGTCGTTTCGAACGGGGATCACATTCACCGACAGGCCCGGAAACTTTTCTTTCGCCGCCTTTGCCATTTCCTCAAGAAACGGCGCCATAAGACGTCCCGTCGCAATTGTTATATGACGCTTTAACTGCGCGTCCCCCCGCGTAAACAAAAGCGCCTCCGCAAACTCATCCCGCAGCAGCGTAATCATCCCGACGCCGTTTTCAAGCTGCAGATAGCCGTCATAACGCTCCTCCTTCGGCAGTTCCTCCCCCGCTAACAGATACCACTCATCCCCCGCGTGGACAAAATGGATGCCGAATTTTTCCATGCAAAATTTCTGCCACCTGTGGATACACGAAAGCACCTTCTTTGCGTCCTCCCGCTCAAAAGGCTCCAGCGGATACAGTCCCTCCCGGTATTTTGTCAATCCCACCGGAACGACCGACACGCTTTTCATCTGCGGAATATAGGCCGTAAGATCCGAGATTGTGCGCTCTAATTCCTGGCCGTCGTTTACGTTTTTGCACAGGACAATCTGCCCGTTCATCTCAATTCCCGCGCTGCTCAAACGCTCCATCTTCTTTAACGCCTCCCCCGCAAAACGATTATGCAACATTTTGCGGCGGAGAACCGGGTTCGTCGTGTGTACCGATATATTGATCGGCCCGAGATTATAATGTATAATCCGCTCAATATCCCGCTCCTTCATGTTGGTAAGCGTCACATAATTTCCCTGCAGAAAGGAAAGCCTCGAATCGTCGTCTTTAAAATAAAGCGTCCCCCGCATCCCTTTGGGCATCTGGTCGATAAAGCAGAAGATACATTTATTGCAGCAGGACCTGTACTCATCCATCAGACCGTTTTCAAATGTAATTCCCAGATCCTCGTCAAATTCCTTCTCAATCTCAAGCTCCCACTCTTCTCCGTCTGCCTTCTCCACCAGCACAAGCAAATATTCCTCCTGCGTCAGATACTGATAGTCGAACACATCCTCAATCGCGTGTCCGTTGACACAGAGCAGAAAGTCCCCCGCCTCAAGCTCCAGCTGATCTGCAATGCTGCCTTTTTTTATCTCCCGAATCTTATGCCTCTTCTGCTTCATAAATACTCCTTTTCGCGGTTATTCTCCCTCCATCACATCACTGTTCTGCGCGTATTCTTTCGTAGTCAAAAGACGCCTGTTCGAATCGTTGATAATGCCGATCTCCCTTAACACTTTCAGGATATGGACGCATTCTCTGTTCAGCGAAAGATACTCATTCGCCTCCGTCGACCAGAACTGTTCTCCATGCTGCATGGCCCAAAGCTCTTTTACTCCGTTTTTCGCATAGATTTCTATGCCGATCGAATTCCAGTAATTATAATCGTCCTCATCCGTATATTCATCCGCAAAACGCCCCAGAATATTCCCTTCCCGGATATCCTGCTCCAGCGCGTAATACAGCTTTAACCAGTCTTCTTCTTCCACCGTCACGCTATGACAATCCATCTCCTCGTCATAAGTTTCCACAATTACTTCCTTCACCTTGACTTCATCATAATTTAAACAGATGTTTCCTCTAAGGTAAGCCGGCACATCGCACGAGAGCTTCCATATCCGCGAGACTACGGAATCTTCCTTCGCAAAATAATCCTCTGCAACCGGTATATTATAATTGCGGATAAACGGCGTTCCGTCCGTTAAAGTATAGCGTATTTCCACGTAAGCCGTCCTCTCGCCCTCCCGGGCGTCTTCCTCAAAATAACGCTCAAATTCCGCCTTCGATTCTATAATCTGCCTGTGCACCGCAAGAATCTGATCGATTCTTTCTTCGCTCTCCTCATAAAGCGGATAGTAGAGCTGCAACTGGGCGCTTTTAATCTCCGACGGATCCGGAAGGCTCGTCTCCATCCCAAATAAATCCATCTCGATCGCAAGCAGAAACAGCGCCATCAACGCGGAATACACGCCGCACTCCAGCAGTTTTTTCTTTTTAAATATCCGAAATTTCCGCTGCAGCAGCATCTCCGCCGCGAAAAAGACAACCGCTCCCAAAACAAGAATCAGAGACAACAACGCCAAAAATTTCTTTGACGCTCCCGTTATCGTCATACCGCTGCAGATGACCGTAGCCGCAAGCATAGAGACGCTGCCCGCCGCTCCCCAGCGGAACAGAGGCTTCACCCCATTGATGATAAATATATCCCCTGTCACCTCGATTTTCCGTTTACGGTACATAAAAAAAGAGACGACGCCGAAAATCAGGCCTGTCATCGCATAAATTGCAATATACTTAAGCCCGATCACTCTGTAAATACTCTGATCCCCCTCCCATTCCACCGCAAACGCGGCTTTTGAGAACAGAAAATGCAGAGGCGAAAGGATACTGACCGACCTGTCCGCGTAAATATCATTCAGGCCGTAGGAAATGATCCCCATAACGGAAAGCGCAGCCGAACGACACCCTACATAGAGATAATTCAGGATCAGCGTCAAAAACGGAACTACAAAGAACTGCCCGGTAAACATCCCCACCAGTATCGCCATGTTGTAAAAGAAAAATGTCATTCCCTCCATCATAAGAAACCAGGCCAGAAGATATTCTAACGACGTAATCCCTTTAAACGCGCAGACGCAGGCCCCCATAAAAAACGCCAGGAGCAGCGGCAGCGTGTAAAATAAAAAGCCTGACGCATAATTTGTGACAAACAGCTCCCCTCTGCGCACCGGAAACGAGTGAAACGCGTGCGCGCTCTTCCCGTTGTACAGATAATAATATACGGACAGCGCGGACAGCACGCCCATTCCAAACGCGATCGTAGGATTCAGAGCGCCGTTTAAAACCGCATAGTATTCATCGAATTTTATCTGAAGGATTTCTTCCGCCGTAAAGCTTCCGTCCACAAACGAGGTCCTGAAAAAGATTGTAACGGGAATTTTACAGACCAGAAACAGGAAAAACAAAAGCCAGACCGGCCAATAATGCGTGATATTTTTTTTAAAGATGGTTCCGTTAAAAAATGATATCCGAGACCGCATAGTCCGCACCTCCTAACTCATAGATAAAAATTTCTTCCAGCGACAGCGGGAGCACGTCGATTAACATCGGGTTCATTTTTTCAAGCTGCGCCTTTGCCGCGGACGGATCTCCTTTTACGATCAGCGTATAAACCCTTCCTGTACTGGACATATGAAGAACCTCAAAATTTTCGGGAAGCTTTGGCATCCCCTCCTGGAACGCAACCTGTATTTTGCAGACGCTTCCCTGAAGCTCGCTTAGGGAACGCTCGATAAATACCTTCCCATGATGCATAATCCCCACATGGTCGCACACATCTTCCAACTCCCTTAAGTTATGGGAAGACACCAGCACGGTCGTTCCATGCTCCGCCACGTCAGACATGATAATTCCCCAGAGCTGGCGCCGCATAACGGGGTCAAGCCCGTCCACCGGCTCGTCCAGAATTAAAATCTCGGGCCGGCAGCTGATCGCAAGCCAAAACGCCACCTGCTTTTGCATTCCCTTCGACAGCCTGCGGATTCCCGCCTTGGGATCGATCACGGAAAACGCCTCCTGCAGCTTACAAAAAAGCTGTTCGTCAAAATTTTTATACATTCCCTTGTAGAATTTTTTCATCTCAAGCGTATTCGCCTGCTGAAAATAAAACAAATCATCCGGTATATACGCAAACTTCGCTTTTGCCGCCGGATTCTCAAAAACCGGCATTCCGTCAATTGTCACACTCCCGGCATCCGGCTTATAGATTCCTGTAATATGGCGGATCAACGTGGACTTTCCCGCGCCGTTCGGACCGACAAGCCCGTAGATCGCGCCCTTAGGCACATGTATATTTGCGCCGTCCAACGCCGCAAATCCATCATACTGTTTTTTCAAATCCCGCGCACGTATCAATTTTTCGTCCCCTCCTTCAGTCTGTCCATTCTTGCATTTAACTGCTCCGGTCTCACCGACATATAGAGAAGCTCTGTCACAACATTATCAAACTTTTCCAGCAGTCCTTCTGTCCTTGCGCTCGCAAACTGTCCGCGCGGCGCCGCAAAGGTTCCTTTTCCCGCGACGGTATAAACATACCCCTCCTGCTCTAACTCCCGATACGCCCGTCCGATTGTGTTCGGATTAATCGCAAGGCTCGCCGCCAGCTCGCGCACCGACGGCAGTTTTTCGTCCGCGACAATCGCCCCCGTCAGAATGAGACGCCGCAGACCGTCCTTTATCTGTTCATAAATAGGCTTTGTATCCCGATAATTCAACTGAATCAATATACAGCTACCTCCTTATCCCATCCACTGTACCATCTGTCCTAGTACACTTAATCTACCATGCATATCCAAACGACACAAGAGATTTTAAAGAAGTATTTCCTTAATTCTTTCTTAAACGGATCCCGTTTCTTTCAGGCAGAGAAACGCTCCCAGATTTCCCCGTTTCCCGCCCGTCGCGCGATGCGAAAACAAAAGCTTTTCATTGCAGCAGGTACAAAGCCCTGTCACGCTTATATTAGCCGCCCTTATTCCCGCGTCGAGCAGCACTCTCTCATTCGCCTTCCACAGATCGAGCTGATACTTCCCGTTACCCTTATCCAAAAGAAGTTCTTCTTCAAACCCGAAAAACTCCGCCTCAAACTTTTCCGCCACATCTTCGCTTATCTCATAACAATCCCGGCAGATCGACGGCCCGATCGCGCAGACAATATCCTCCGGCCGGCTTTTAAATTCACGCCGCATCGTATCGACCGTAACCTGCCCCATCCTTGCGACCGTTCCACGCCAGCCTGAATGCGAAAGCCCGATCGCGCGCCGGCGCACATCCACAAAATACAGCGGCACGCAGTCCGCGTAAAAGGTTGCAAGCACAAGCCCCTCCTCGTTCGTCACAAGCCCGTCCACATCCCTATAATCCCTCTCGCGCGTAATGCCTTTTCCTGCATCCTCCCGCGTCGCCACGCGCACATTCGCCGTATGCGTCTGGTCAGACAAAACAAAGCGCTCGCAGGGCGTTTGAAGCGCCTCTGCGACGCGCCTGAAATTCTCCCGAACATTAAGCAGATCGTCTCCTCTTGAAAAGCTTAAATTCAGTGTGGAAAACATTCCCTCGCTGATGCCGCCGAGCCTTGTCGTAAAACAGTGTCAGATCGGAAGAGCGTCGTGTAGGGAAAGAGTGTTGCGAGACGTGGG
>CANDCP010000056.1 GCA_947383215.1 uncultured Roseburia sp. | reverse complement strand
CTTCCGTCCTTTGCCGTCACCGTTATCGTCGCCGTTCCCTCTGTCACTGCCGTGACGGTTCCATCCGATGATACGTTCGCAATGGATGTCCGGTCGCTCTGATACGTTACCTCTTTGTTTGTCGCGTTATCCGGGGTAATCGTTACGTCGATTTTCCTGCTCTCCCCCTCTTTCAACTCCAGGCTTCTCACAGACGGCTCTATCCCCGTCACTTTCACTTCCTGCGGATTTGGGTTCTCCTCTTCATCCTTTGTAACTTTCACCGCAATGCTCGCCGAAACTCCGCTTCCGTCTTTCGCCGTCACCGTTATTGTCGCCGTTCCCTCTGACACTGCCGTAACGGTTCCATCCGATGATACGTTCGCAACGGAAGTCCGATCGCTTTGATACGTTACCGCCTTGTTCGTCGCATTGTCCGGAGTGATCGTTACGTTGATTCCCCTGCTCTCCCCTTCCTTTAACTCCAGGTTTCTCACAGACGGCTCTATCCCCGTCACTTTAATTTCCTGCGGTTTCGGATCCGTCCCTGCGTCTCCCTGCTCATAAACACGGACATAATCTATGCTCATCGTACGCGGATATACGCTTTCATCTACGCTATTCCCCGGAAAAGCTCCTCCAACCGCAACATTTAACAGGAAGAAATGTTTTCTGTGGAATTCCGTAAAATCGGCTCCCGTTATATCAAGCTCATGGTACTGCACGTCATCACAGAGAAAACGAATGGAATTCTGATCCCAGATCACACTGTAAGTATGCCACTGCGTTACATCGATCGCTCCAAGCGATGAATTTGAAGTGTATCCCGTATTATAAGCATGATTCTGATTTCCGTCCGCCCAGTGCAGCGTTCCAAGCGTATGCGTCCAGTCATTCGCAAACTCCATTATGTCAATCTCGCCGCATTTTGGCCACCCTTCTGTGCTGATGCTGTCTCCGAGCATCCAAAATGCCGGCCAGGTTCCCTGTCCTTTATCCATTTTAATGCGCGCTTCCATCTTTCCGTATTGGAAGGACTGTTTTCCCTGTGTCTTAAGCCTTGCCGATGTATATTTAAAGCCCTGATAGTCTTCCCGCCTTGCCGTGATCGTAAGGACACTGTCGCGTACCGTAATATTATCCGCACGGTCTGTATAATACTGCCACTCGCCGTTTCCCCAACCATTGTCACCGTTTCCGATTTCGCAGACCCAGTTATCGGTATTCAGCGCGTTTCCCTCAAACTCATCCGACCACACCAGCTTGTTGTACGGCTTATCTTCTACAATTTCTCCTTCTTCCGGCACAACATTAACGCTGTATACCGTAATTTTGGACGCCACGTCGGAACCGGAAACCTTTCCAAGTCCGATATAGAGCTTTCCAGTAGAAGTATTTGACTTAAGCGTATTTGTCGTAAATGTGATGGTCCGCCTCTCATTTGCCGGCAATACCGGCGTCTCGCTTCCGTAATTCGTGGCGTTGTTATTGACAAAATTCTGCAGCGCAATAATCACGCTCCTCGACGCCGTCGAGCTAAGCTCCACGCTCACCTGATATTTCTTTCCGGCGGCAAGATTTAAATTGCCCTGATATAACTGAACCGCCCAGTCCTCATTTCCCACATTCGTGACATTAATGTCGATTCCGGCAGCCCCATTTTTTGAAAAGTCTGCCTGAGCCGGCGCGTTTGTGTAAGTCGTCCAGCCGTCTAATCCGCGATCCCCCTCCGTGAAAAGCGGATTCTTGATAATATTTCCGGCCAGGCTTCCGCCGTTATTTGAACCCCCGACACTCGGAGCAGAAACGCCGCCCTCTAAATCCACACTTGCGCCGTCCGCCTTCTTAATCGTAAACGCTTCCCAGGCCCCGGCAACCGAATCGCTGGCAGCTTTTAAAACGCCGCCTCCATTGTCGTTAAAATCTCCTTTTACATACTTCCCGTTGGCAGCCGCCAAAATTCCTATTTGTGAATCATTGATGCGCACCGCATAAAATTTTTCCCATGTCCCAATCGACGCGCTTCTCGCGAGAAGCTGATTATCCTCATCGACGACTGCACAGACGTATTTGCCGTTTGCCCCCGTCTTCATGGAAAACGACCCGTCCGCGTTATTCTCGATAATAATTTTTTCCGCGTTTCCCGTGTACGAACCGCTCAATGCCGCCAGAGGAGCTTCTCCCCCGCTCGGCGCCTGAACTACCTTATTGTTCTGAATCGAAGTAATATAATATTCTCCGTCTGCCAGCGTCACATACTGCGTCGTCTTGTTGACGCCCGGAAGATACTTTTTCATCGCCGCGGTCAACGATGTGTTTTCCGAGGAAGTCGCCACGCGAGCCCATTTTTCACGAATCGCGCTTTCCGAGTCGCCCGAAATGCTTACCTTATTATCTGAAGTATGATGGAACAAGCCCCAGTTTCCCTGGTTGGAGGCCGTCTTGTATGTCCAGCTCGTCCAGTTCATTCCTGCGTCATTTAACAGCTTTAGTCCCGCTTCCCATGTTTCGGCTTTATTAAAAAAGGCAAACTCGCCCATATAGCTCGGCACATTGTAATTCGCTTTTGCGATCGCATCCAGCTTGCCCTGCATTTTCGAAATCTGTTCCCCGTTCGTATTATCATAATCTCCGTAGTGATACTGATGATACTCGTACATCACGTTCGTCCAGCCGTAATCAGACGGATTCGGCAAATCGACCGGATCCCAGGTTGCTTCCATAATAATGATATGATCTTTGTCGATCCCGCGAATCGTATCGTACGCCCTGTCATAAATATTCCAAAGCGTACTGTGAAGCTCCTCGTCGCTCTTGCCGCTGTCGTAGCGGTACGCACAGTACGGCTCGTTTAAAAGATCATAGCCTGCCACAGCCGGGTTATCCTTATATCTTTCTGCAATTTTCGCCCACAAATCCAAGTAAAGCCGCTGGTTCGCCGCCGCCTTATCTCCCCAGAAAAACTCTGAAATCGCGACCTCCGTCGCGCGGTCGTCATTGCCGTTTACCCCGGAGTGATCTCTTCCGTTCTGCGACCCCGGCGCCCCGTGCATGTCGATGATAACATAAATTCCCCTTTTTGCCGCCTGCTGTACAAACCAATCAATTCTGGAAAACGCATTGTCGTACAAATTGCCGTTTGCGTCCACTAAATTCCGATACCACAACGGCAGACGGATACAGTTCATTCCAAGCTTTGCACAATTGTCAAAATCCGCCTCCGTCCAGTACGCATCCTGATATAAGCTCACCAGCTCGCGCATCTTTGCCTCCCCGAAGCGCTCTGTCAGCTTGTTATAGATATCCGTCTCGCAAGCCACATTGTTCTCGGAATTTGTCAAACACATCCAAAATTCCTGCAAAAGATATCCTCCCGCATTGGTTCCCCTCAAATATACGGTCTCCCCCGTCCCGTAATTCTTCCGAATCAATTTATCGCTTGCCTTTAGAAAATCGGTCTT
Source organism: uncultured Roseburia sp. (assembly GCA_947383215.1). Taxonomy (GTDB): domain Bacteria; phylum Bacillota; class Clostridia; order Lachnospirales; family Lachnospiraceae; genus Roseburia_C. Next base: position 11,009 of record CANDCP010000056.1, on the reverse strand, counting down.
CGCGATACCGATTGTCTCCTCGCTCCCATTATTCGGCGCCGCGAACGCCGTGGCCGGAATGCCTGTAAGCACAAGCGCAAGGCTTAACAAAACGCTTATCACTCTTTTTCCCACCTGATACATTTTCCCCATTTCTTTTCCTCCTTTAAATATTCAACGCCACAAATACCCCTTTGTCTATACGGCCTGCGTCAGCCCAATCTGGCGCAAAAATCGGCCATCGCCTCAGAAATTTTAATCTGCTGCGGGCAGACGGCCTCACAGCTGCGGCACCCGACGCACGACAACGGCTGCTTTTCTCTCGGCAGCGCCGCCAACGCCATCGGAGCGATAAAACCGCCCTCCGTAAACTGATGCTCATTGTAAAGCTCCAAAAGTCTCGGTATATCAAGCCCCTTCGGGCAATGGCTGACACAGTAACGACAGGATGTACAAGGCAGCGTACGGTTCAGCATACCGTCCGCGATTGAGAAAAGCGTTTCCATCTCCCCCTCAGAAAGCGGGCTGTCTGTCTCAAAGGTCATAATATTATCCTTCAATTGCTCCATATTTGACATGCCGGAGAGAATCATTGTCACGCCCTTCGACTGCAAGAATCGAAACGCCCAGGCCGGGATCCCCTCGTTTGGCCGAAGCGCTTTTAATTTCTCTTCATCCTCTTTTGCCAGCTTCGCCAGCCGTCCGCCGCGCAGCGGCTCCATAACCCAAACCGGAATTCCACAGGAATTTAAAAGCTCCACTTTTGCCTTTGCATCCTGGAACGACCAGTCAATGTAATTCAGCTGGATCTGCCCAAATTCCATCTCCGTTTTGTACGCTTCCAGGAAACGCTCCATTACTTCACAGCTTCCGTGCGCCGAAAAACCGAGATGTTTAATCCGCCCTTTTTTCTTTTGCTCTGTTAAGTACTCAAAAATTCCGTATCTCTCGTCAAGATATGCGTCAATGTTCATCTCGCAGACATTGTGAAACAGATAAAAATCGAAATAATCAACGCCGCATTTCTCAAGCTGTTTCTCAAAAATCTCCTCGACCTTGGGCATATTGGCAAGATCATAACCAGGAAACTTCGTCGCAAGATAAAAACTGTCGCGCGGATACTTTGCAAGCGCCTTTCCCATTACAATCTCGGAATTTCCATTGTGATATCCCCACGCGGTGTCATAATAATTAACGCCATGCTCCATCGCGCAGGCGACCATGTCCCCGACAGCCGCCTCGTCAATATCCGCATCGCCGCCGCCTTTCACAGGCAGCCTCATGGCTCCAAGTCCAAGCGCAGATAAACGCAATCCCTGAAAATCACGATATACCATACTAATCTCGCCCTCCCGTATTTTGCAAATTCTCCTTTTGTCAATACCATTTATTGAATTAAATTTATTTTAACGAATTTTCATTGATATTTTCAGGTGTTTTTTTTCAGATAGCGTGCACTTTTTTTATTTTTTGAATTTAAATTATCATTCCACTACGCAAAAAGTTTCCCTCCGGAAAGACAACGCAGCATATAAACAGTTTATATTCCTCTGCTATCTCTCTCGAAAGGAAACTTCGGAGTCAATTCTTTAATTTTTCAGACTTTTTAAAACTTCCCTGCGTTCGCCGCTTCCTCAATGGAAACAGCTACCGCTACCGTAGCGCCTACCATCGGATTATTGCCCATTCCGATCAAGCCCATCATCTCTACGTGAGCCGGCACGGAAGAAGAACCTGCAAACTGTGCGTCGGAATGCATACGCCCCATGGTATCCGTCATGCCGTAAGATGCCGGGCCGGCTGCCATATTGTCCGGATGAAGCGTACGTCCCGTACCGCCGCCGGAAGCCACGGAAAAGTAATTCTTACCCTGCTCGATACACTCTTTTTTGTATGTACCTGCCACCGGATGCTGGAAACGCGTCGGATTTGTGGAGTTGCCTGTGATTGACACGCCGACATTTTCCATATGCATAATCGCAACGCCCTCCTGCACGTCGTCGGCGCCGTAACATTTTACGGTTGCGCGAAGTCCGTCGGAGTACGCTTTTTCATATACGACATCTACTTTTGCTTCTTTATAATCATATTTTGTCTCTACAAATGTAAATCCGTTGATTCGTGAGATAATCTGCGCGGCGTCTTTTCCAAGGCCGTTCAAAATAACGCGCAGCGGTTTTTTGCGGACTTTATTCGCTTTCTCCGCGATACCGATCGCTCCCTCGGCCGCCGCAAAGGACTCGTGTCCCGCCAGAAAACAGAAGCACTCTGTCTCCTCCTCCAAAAGCATCTTTCCAAGATTGCCGTGGCCAAGGCCTACTTTTCTGTGGTCCGCAACGGAACCCGGGATACAGAATGCCTGAAGGCCTTCGCCGATCGCAGCCGCCGCGTCCGCCGCTCTCTTACATCCCTTTTTGATCGCGATTGCCGCGCCCACCGTATAGGCCCAGCATGCATTTTCAAAACAGATCGGCTGAATCTTTTTCACCTGCTCGTAAACATCTAATCCAGCATCTTTCGTGATTTTCTCAGCCTCTTCTATGGAGCTGATTCCATAATTGTTTAATACGGAATTGATCTGATCAACTCTTCTTTCATATGATTCAAATAATGCCATTTTGTTCGTCTCCTTTCGCTTACTCTTTTCTTGGGTCGATAATCTTAACAGCGTCATCTACGCGGCCGTACTGTCCCTTCGCCTTCTCCCAGGCCGTGTTCGGGTCGTCGCCTTTTTTGATGAAGTCAGTCATTTTTCCAAGAGAAACGAACTGATATCCGATCACTTCATTATCCTCGTCAAGAGCAATCCCTGTCACATATCCCTCTGCCATCTCTAAATAACGAACTCCTTTTTCCTTTGTCGCGTACATCGTACCAACCTGAGAACGAAGTCCCTTACCTAAATCTTCCAGTCCTGCGCCCACCGCAAGCCCGTCGTCCGAGAAAGCGCTCTGTGTACGTCCGTAAACAATCTGTAAGAACAGCTCTCTCATCGCCGTATTGATCGCATCACACACCAAATCCGTATTTAACGCCTCCAAAATTGTCTTACCCTGTAAAATCTCTGCCGCCATGGCTGCGGAGTGCGTCATGCCGGAGCACCCGATCGTCTCCACAAGCGCCTCTTCAATGACGCCGTTTTTTACATTTAATGAAAGCTTACAGGCGCCCTGCTGCGGAGCACACCAGCCCACACCGTGTGTAAATCCGGAAATATCTTCGATTTTTTTAGAATGTACCCATTTTCCCTCTTCCGGGATTGGAGCCGGCTCGTGCTTTGCACCTTTTGCAACCGGACACATGTTTTGAACTTCCTGTGTGTAAATCATTTTAAGACTCCTTTCAACTATAAATATATCCCATGTTAAATTTTGTCAGACATTTAACATACTGGAATTATTTTCGCACATTTTCGCTGTTTCGTCCAGTCCTTTTTCGACGAAATCAGGCGGATTTTGCAACCGTCTTACAAGCCGGCGCGTCACATCGCCGCGAACCCCGATATTCCAAGCAGCGCACATATTAAGTAGAGAAGCAGAAGATGCGCCGGATAGAAAAAGTAGAAGAAATATTTCAACCGCCATCCTCTGCGGCCATTATAAAATCCGATCGGGAGAAACGCAAGCAGCGCCGGCAGTTCCCATAAAAACGTACAGCAGCCCGCCGCTATCTGCGCCGCTTTACGTTTTCTGAAGGCGTAGAGCGCCAGAATGGACACTATGCCGTATCCCGCATAATCGGTGCGCATAAACTCCGCCGCCGCAATCCCCGCTAAAAGCGCCGCAATCCCGCACAGCGCCCGAACCAAAGGCCTCCACTCCGCCTGCCGTTCTATATAACGGCATACACACATGCAAAGCAGGCCAATTAAAAGCGTAAAAAATACGTTTTGATAACCAAACTCAAGGAACGCTCCGTTAAACAGCAAATCAAACGGAATCTCCGAAACCAGACAGAACAAACACAGCCTCGCCACATATTTTTTCACATTCGCCGTATGCAAAAAGCCTTCCACCAGCAAAAAACAAAAAATCGGAAAAGCCAGACGTCCAACGACACGCATAATCCAATAAATATTTACCAGACTGCTGTATTCCCCGGACCACGGAAAAGCGGACGCAAAGCCCGACGACATAATCATCCGCCCGACAACCCCCGCTCCTATATGATCAACTAACATCGCCGTCATAGCGATCATTTTCAGCGTACTGCCGCTGATTCCCGGCTTTTTTTCTGCTTCCATACAAAAATTCCTCTCTTGCGCCATCATGAAAGGCTCTCCATGCGGTCAAACGCACAGGAAGAGGCAATCGCCACGCCCCCCGTAATCGCGAGCGTCATGATGCTCATCGCAAAAAATCCGGCGTTCACACTGATAAAAATCCCGCAGACCACAGCCATCATAATCGCCGCAAACATCGCCACCCCCTGTATCAGCGTACGGAACAGCGTCTTTCCTACGTTGCCAAGCAAATTCCCAAGAAGCGCGTCCACAAGCATATTCATATATAACTTATTCGCGTTCAGACAGACATATAACAACAGAATAAGGAACGTCTCCGCCGGACTAAGCCCCATCACAAACGCCCCCGGCAGCGTAATAAGACATCCGTCGGCAATCGCGCGTATATGTTCTATTTTTGTCGAATACCACAGCTTTTTGATGCCGGAATCCGGAATCAAAAAGGTATACGGATTCTCCAGCTCCTTCGACCACTTTGTAGCATAACCGCTGAATATAAAGATCATATAGGCAAATACGGCCGGAATTACAAATACGCTGTTCTCCCCCAATTCCTGCGTCAAATCGGTAAAATAAACGACCAATGCGATGACTACTCCCAGTCCCAGATATAACAGGGAATTCCATCCGAAAATAAAGAAACGGTTCTTTTTGTACTCCAAAAGCTGACGATAAAAAATTGCCTTTGCATATACGCCCTTATATTCTACGCTGGCGCCTTTTACATATTTTTTCTTACTCCCGATTACCATCTCGCCCTTCTGGGCTTTTTTCCGTTTGAGATCGTACTCCTCCGCAAACTTCATTGCATCCTCATAGTATTCGCCGGTACATTTCATTTTCCTTGCATAGACAAACAAAAGAAGGACCGTCAGAAGATAACAGAGGGTACAGACAACGTTCACGGCCGTCGGCCCTGTCAGCAAGAGATGAATAAACGCAATCGCCCAGCCCACAACCGGCACCGCCTGCACCATCGGATGTCTTAAGTATTCCGTAATGACCGAAAAAGACGTTCCTCTTGTACAGATCAAAAACACTCCGATTCCCGCCATAAAAGCCATAAGCGCAACCAAAACCACAGTCAGCGCCTTAAAAAAGCCCTTCGGCAGCGTCTGATTTCCGTAACAGATAATAATCATGGCGCCCTCGAGAATATTTTCTAAAACTGCAAAAAACAAGAAAAACAGCAGCATTCTCCATGGCTCAACTTCAAAATAAAGAATACTGAATATCGTCGCAAACAGACCGAACGCAGCCATGATGATATAATTTTTTATGGACGCATAGATCAGCACACGTTTCGGATTTTCCGGAGCCGGAAAGACAAAATGCACGTCTGACGGACGAAAAAGCAGGCCTCTGCGCCTGGAATAGCTGACGATATCCGCAGGCATAATGACAAAAACAAGAATCGACAACAGCGCTGCCAAATTCTCTGCATTCGTTACCCCAAAGTCTTGCGCAATCATTCCGAACGCCCAGAAAACCATAACAAGATACAATGCGATCCCGACTACCGCGATATATGTCACCGGCCGCCGCAACGCTTTTTTTACTCTGTTTGTAATTGTCCGCTGATATAAATAGATAAGGCTACTCATGTTCTTCACCGCCCGTCATCTGGAAAAACAAGGTCTCAATATCCTGATCCTTTGCCTCCTCTTTGGTATAAGATCCGATAATTTTCCCCTTTTCCATCACAAACATCACATCCCACAGCTCTTTTACCATCTCCAGCATATGGGTACTGATCAAAACGGTTACGCCCTGCTCCTTCAGCTCCAACACAACTTCCTTCAGCTCTTTGATCGCCGCCGGATCGAGCCCTACCATCGGCTCGTCAAGAAGAATTACCTTCGGCTTGACCGAAAGCGCGCAGCAAATACTGACCTTCTGCATCATCCCCTTAGAAAGCTCATTGCCGAGCTTATCCTGCTTGTCAAAAAGCTCGAAACGCTTTAACAGCGCCTCCACCTCTTCTTCCGTAACGCTGCTGTTATATGCGCGCCGTATATATTCGATATGCTCCCGAACCGTAAGCGCGTCAAACATTGCCGGAATCTCCGGAACATAGGCAAATATACGTTTCGCCTCAACTTTTCTGGCCGGAATTTTCTTTATAAAAACGCCGCCCTTATACCGCAAAAGCCCCGCGATGCTTTTAATAATCGTAGATTTCCCCGCTCCGTTCGGCCCGAGCAGGATGCCTACCATTCCGTCGTTTACCGTAAAGCTGACCTGATCGACCGCCAGGTTTTTTCCATACCGTTTCGATAAATTCTGTACCTCTAACATTTTCTTTCTCCTCTTTATGACAAACCACTTTTGTATTATTCTATTAATACAATAATGCTTTCGTTTTCTTTTGTCAATCTATTTCTTTTGACGCGATCTCATTTTTGTTTTTATAGATAGAATTTGCCGGAATTACCCCGCGCACCATAGAGAGCGGATAGATGTTGGTATTCCTTCCGACGACGGTCCCAGGATTCAAAACGGAATTGCATCCCACTTCAACTCCGTCCCCCAACATCGCGCCAAACTTCTTTAATCCTGTTTGTATTTTCTGTTCTCCATTCTTTACTACGACTAAGGTTTTATCCGACTTTACGTTGGAAGTAATCGAGCCGGCTCCCATATGAGACTTAAAGCCAAGGATAGAATCCCCGACATAGTTGTAATGCGGAACCTGAACAGAATTAAAAATAATAACGTTTTTCAGCTCAGTCGAATTTCCCACCACAGAACCTTTTCCGACAATTGCGTTTCCTCTGACAAATGCACAATGCCGGATTTCCGCCTCTTCATCAATAATTAAAGGTCCGTTTAAATAAGCGCTCGGCGCTGCCTTCGCCGTCTTTGCAATCCAGATATTTTCCCCGCGCTTTTCATATCTGTCGCTGTCCAGCGTATTTCCAAGCGCAACGATAAAATCTCCGATTTTAGGAAGGACTTCCCACGGATATACTGCGCTTTCCAATAATTGTGCCGCAATTGTTTCTCCCAGGTCATATAAATTCTGAATCTTACACTGTTCCATTTCTTTCTCCTTATTTCGTTTTCTTCTTTTTTGAATCGGGCTTACTTTTCGCCTTCTTATAATACTGCGCCGAACGATCAAAATAGGCCCGAAGCGCATATTGATTATCCAGACGCAAAACTCCTTCCGTCCTGCTTTTAATAAAATTTTCCAGCTTTCCCATGTACTCCTCTGACGTAATGGAGCCCTCCGCCACATAATTGAGCCCCTTTTCCCAGCTTGCGGTTAATTCCGGATTTAACAAAGATCGAATCGAGGCATTCACAACGTCAAAAATCATTTCTCCCATTAAAGTCGGCGTAATTGTCTGTGTCTTTTTATTCAAGGCAAGATACTTGTTATTTATCAGCTTTTTTAAAATTTCCGCCCTTGTAGCGCTCGTTCCAATTCCGCTGCTCTTTATCTGCGCGCGAAGCTCCTCGTCCTCAATCAGCTGTCCCGCATTTTCCATGGCAAGAATCATGGAGCCGGAATTATATCGCTTCGGCGGCGAAGTTTCTCCCTCTTTGACAGAAAATTCACGGACGGGAAGCTGCATCCCCGCCTTTACCGCCGTAAGCGCCTTTAACAAATCCGCGTCGCACATCCGCTCTTCCTCCTGCGCCTCCTCCTTTTTCTTAAAAAAAGAATAATCCATAATCTTTAGATAACCGGGGTCCAACAGGACTTTGAATCCTGCAAAAAAGCGCTCGGCTCCGATTCCGACGCAGAGTGAAATTCTCTGATACACGGCCGGCGGATAAAAAATCGCAAGGAAACGCCTGACAATAATTTCATAGACATGAACAGCTCTCTGATTCAGCCCTTTCAACGCGGAAAAGCCCTGTCCCGTCGGAATTACCGCATAATGATCCGTAATCTGTTTATCATTGACATAGCGGGTCTTCGCAATGTTTTTATACTTTCCTTTTTCCAGAATCTCTTCCACATAAGGACGCATTCCCGGTATCTGCAAAAGTCCGTTAAGATTTTTATGTATTTCCTTCGCGACGGCCGTTGAGAGCACCCTGGCGTCCGTTCGCGGATATGTCACCAGCTTTTTTTCATACAACTCCTGTATAATGGAAAGCGTCTCGTCGGGGCTGATCTTGAAAAAACGCGAACAGTCATTCTGAAGCTCCGCCAGATTATATAAAAGCGGGGGATTTTTATTTTCTTTCTTCTTTTCTAGAGATATAACACGCGCAAAAAGATTTGCAGCCTCCAGTTTTCCGTCTTCGTCCAGAATCACATCCGTCACACCGGAAACTTCTTTCAGCAGCGCAAGCGCATCTTCTTTTTTCTTAAATCCGTTGTCCTTGTACAATTTTGGCGACTGAAAATACTTCGACCCTTCAACCGCCCTCCACTCCCCATCTATCACTCTGCCGTCGATATCAATACCCGCAAGCAGGCGGTAAAACGGCGTCTTGACAAATTCCCGGATCTCCCGCTCGCGCCTTACCGCCATCCCCAGCACACACGTCATTACACGCCCCACAGATACGACGCTGTACCTCTCATTCAAATAATTCGCAATCACATTTCCGTATTTCAACGTTAACAGTCTCGAAAAATTAATCCCCATTAAATAATCTTCTTTTGCCCGCAGATAAGCGGCATCGGATAAATTATCATATTCAGATAAATCCTTAGCTTCACGAATCCCCCGCAGAATTTCCTCTTCGGTCTGCGAATCAATCCAGACTCTCTTTCTGTTTTTTCCTTTTACGTTCGCCTGTTGTTCCACCAGACGATAGATATATTCCCCCTCCCGCCCGGAGTCCGTACAGACATAAATCGTATCTATATCGCTCCTATTTAATGCGTTCGCCACAATTTTGTACTGCTTCGCCGCGCTGTTAATCACCTCATACTTAAACTCCTCCGGCAAAAACGGAAGGGTGGAAAGGCTCCATTTCTTATATTTCTCATCATAAACCTCCGGATAACTCATTGTTACCAAATGTCCGACACACCAGGTAACAACCGCCTCCTCCGATTCCATATATCCGTCATAGCTGCGCATATCAAACCTCAGCGCTTTCGCAAACTCTCTGGCTACGCTCGGCTTCTCAGCTATATATAAAGCTTTCGGCATAAATTTAAATCCTCTTTCTATTTCTCACCCAGTATTATTCCCTACAATCTATAATTCTGTCATATCAACCAATACATACCGACCGTCAGACTTCGCCTTCTCTACAAGTCCGGATTCAAATCCCGCGGCTGAAAACAGATAATAGTACTTCGCAGTAATTCTGGCTTTTTCCATATTTTTCTCCAGCTTTTGGCAATCCGCAAGCGTAAGCTGCGGTTTTGACCAGTTACAGAGCCCCACAATGCTCTCACGCACCGAATTCTGCGCAATAATATCAATATCTCCCTGTTTACCGATCCAGGTTCCTATTCTGTGAATCTGGATTGGAAGCTTCCCGACCATATTTAACAGCTTTAAATATTCCATACATACCTGAATAAAGTAACGGTTTAAATATTCGTCCAGCCGCTCCTGTATATATTTCTCATAAAACGCCTGCGGCGTCATCAAGTATAAATCCGACAAGTGCGGGTAGACAAACCGGAACCAAAAATTCACGTATGTATTGCAAATCCGGTAAACTCCCTTTTTGGCGTTCTCCCATCCGCCGGTATCAAAAGACACTACCTTTTCAATCACCTCAAACGCCATCAGATTTTTCATGTAAACACTGATCTTTGCCCTGGAAAATCCCGTATAATGATAGAGCTCATTTAATTTATTATTTCCGTCTGCAATTGCCGCAAGAATCGTTTCATACAGCGATAATTCCCTTAATTCAATGCCAATATAATTTTCTGCCTCCTGAAATAAAAAACCGTCCGGGCTCAAAATATTCTGACAGATATTCTCTTTCAAGGTTTGCCTGCCGTTCCACCTTAAAAGGTATTCAAAAACTCCGCCCAAAACGCCATACACTTCCACGCTCTGCCTTGTCGTGTATTCCGGAAAATTGCGGACCACATCCAAAAAACCGACGTCCTTTAATTTTATGATCCGATCCGTCTGCCGCTGTATGGGCTGCAATTTTTCTTTTGCGCCTTCCTCCATCCAGACAATCGAGGAACTGCACAGTACGATCATCACCGGTCCGGGATATAGCCGTTTCTTTTTCAGTTTTAAAATACTCTCTAAAAAGGAGGCGTCTTTTTTCGCAATATACTGAAATTCATCTATAACCACTAATAATTTGCTGGCATCTCCGCTTTTCACCCTTGTAAAGTATTCATCATACGTATTCTTTTGCAGGCGGACACGATACCTCTGCTCAATCTCCTGGCCCATAAGCAACAGCTGTTCCTTCTCCGACGCCTGCCGGCTGCGATAATAGAAACATTTTTTGTTCTGACAAAACGTCTGAAGAAGCTGCTCCTTCCCGCATCCTTTCCTGCCATACACAACGACCAACTGGTTTCCGCTTTGCGCATACAGTTGCTCCAGCTGCTTTATTTCCGCTGTCCTTACAATCATCTACACTCCTCCTCCTGTACTTGCTACATAAAATAATATCACTTTTTAACTTTGTCGGCAAGACATTGCCGTAACAAGTCCGCATCAACATTTAAGATTTGCCGCCCCATTCCGCCAAAGAAAAAACGACCAGAATGATCTGGCCGCCGCTCTCTCTTATTTGATTTTCTGATTTTTTCCGGATACTCCGGCGTTCTTCAATACCTGCTTATAGGACGCCGCTTTCTTTGCCGGAACTTTGATTACGGCTTTTT
>CANDCP010000055.1 GCA_947383215.1 uncultured Roseburia sp. | reverse complement strand
TTTTTAGGACAAAATATTTTTTATTTTTCTATTGACATTTATTAGCTGGACTTTCATTAAACGCAGCTTCCATTCTGCATCCTTATCTGTTCCTTCTCAATCAACGGATATCTCGCCAGGGAATCTGACTGCAAATTTTCCCCGTGCAGATGAACCGCCGTAATCTGGCGGTTCCCATATGTGGTATAATAGTAAATTCCTCTGTCCGCATTGCAGCATGAAGCGTACATTGTTATCTCATATTTCCCATCCCCCACGTCGCAGCAGCCCCGCTGCTGGCTGACCGCGTCAAGAACATGAAAAAACTGGCCGACGCTTTCTTCCTCCGATTCCCCGGAAACAGAGTTCATCTTTGTAAATGCAGCCCGCACAAAACGGGACTGCGAGGACAAGTCCCCCGGAAGCCCGATTGCTCCCATGCCGCGGCTGTAAGTCTGAAGCGGCAGCCTGTCCGAAAACCGATTCGCAGGCTCCTTCGGCGAAAGATGAAGATAATTATTTAAATGGAACATCTGCTTATCAAACGGTGGATTATTCGTAAGTACCCCGACCGGATTATCATAAATCTTTAGCCCCTCTCTCACGGACTCCACGGTAACCGCCTCTCTGCCGTCGGCAATGATCCAGTGAAGCCTGGCCACCGGCAGCTTTTCATGAAACGGCGTATCCGTAAGATTGATTTTCTCCAACAGCCCTCTCGCCTGCTCTACCGTAGCGCACTGTCCGAGAATCCACGGTATCAGCTCATACGTCGTCACATTCTCTTTCCCCCGCGTCTCCTTGCCGTAAACCGCGTTGCCGACAAAATTCAGACCTGCCATTGCAAGTCCTTTTTCATTCACGGCGTCATAAAACAGCGGGTAATCCTCTTCTACGTGCGCCATACCGATTATCGCATAATGACGCTCCATGACCCCCATGCTGCGAAACTGGAAAACATAATTGCAAGGCGCAATGGTAACCTCATGTCCATAGGAAATCTCATAGTCTAACGTACGGCCAAAATAAAAATCCTTCGTCTTATAAGTTACTGCTGTGCACATAAATCCTCCTTTCAAATCTTTCTCCTTCATGCAGACATTCACTACTTTAAATTAATGCTCTCTCTATAATTTCCTTCTTTCTCCCTGCACATTTACTCATAATAACGTTATTCCCAACTATCTGTTCTTCTCTCTTTTTCATTTCAGAAATAATACGACGTTGCTCTGGCAGAGAAGGCACTGCAATCCATAAATCTTCATAAAATAAAATTGGAACACGCCTATGCCCGCTCGCTCCTGTCATCTGCTTTGCAGCGGCCTGTCGTATCACCTCACGGTTCAACGCATAAAACAGATACGCCGGCAGTATCAATGCGCAATTCGCCCGAAACACATGAAATTCAGAACTTCCCATTCCAATCTGATTTGTCAGTCCCGTTGCAAGCGCGCATTTCCCATTTTCCATACACGGCGTAATTTTAGCTACAATTACATCATTTTCAGCAAAATACGTATAGCTTCCCTTCCGCAATTCCCCTAACGGCCTATCTACCATCGTTTCAATATAACCCTCGTTACTAACAGATGTCATCTCTACAAACGAAACAACCATGTCGGAAGGAACTGTACGAATCGCGCTCTTAGACGGATTGATCTTTGCACAGACATCCCGCAGTTTTTTATTTTCTCCAGAAACGCCGCTTATCATACCTTCCATTTCCCTTTTTAATCGTTCATTCTCTGCAAGGGCTTGACAATACTTTGCATCCACGTCTTCACATTCTTCAATAATACGGCGCTGAAGCTCCAGCGGTGGACAAGGGATCTCCATTCGTCTCAGATACTTCAGATGCCTTTCATATTTTTCTCTATTTTCTATTTCCGCCTGGTCAAGAAAATAGTACAAATATTTCGTCAGTATAACGCTCTCGTCGACCTTTATCAACTGCGTCCCGTCTGCGCCGCGCACAAAATCAAAATCTATGTATTTAAATGTACAACTATGATCACCAAAAACAATTAACGGATGATCTGTAACCGGCGCTTTCGAATCGGAGTAACCTGTAATCAAACTGTCCCTCTCCTGTGTAACAACTGGATATAATCCCGCTTCCCTAATTTCTTGCCTGCTAATTTTAGTTTTATTTCCGGCGACCTCAACCATCAGGGATTCCAGCGCCCTCACCGGATATTTAAAAATTGTCTTTTTTCTTATGCCGCTTATCTTTATTGCCTTATCAAAATCCGCCCTTGAAAAATCAAGCATACTTACAAGCGGATAAACAGACACATATTCTTTTAATGAATCAGGTATTAAAATATCGTCTCCGTCAAAATTTTGACGAATCATCGTATTTATTTTGCCTTTCGCATCATAATTACAGGGATCAAACAGCGGTGTGACAATACGATTAATTCCCTTATTCTTTCCGATCATATCCTCCTCATCTACCGCCCTTGCTCCAATGTATTTAATTCCTTCACTCCCCTTTGTCCCGCTCCATTCATAACCAAGAAACAATTTCATTTGTTTTTTGTCTGTGGGGCTTTTTACTACAACAACCGAACTCGAATTGCTTGCCGCCAGCATAAAATAATATAATTTTTCTTTTTCGACTGATTTTATAATACCTTCCATACACTCTCGCAACTGGCGCTCTTTATCCGCGCATGTATAACGCTTTGTTATTTTCTTTTTCTGTATATGCTTATAGACCACACTATTTTGGGCATTTTTCTTATAATCAGCAAAGATAGCTGCCGTGGGAATTTTACCGCCGCACAGCCATTCTTTATATTTTACGGCATCTATTCCACAGTAACTGCAATATCGGTCAATAAATGATGTATCCATAAATACAACGTCTTTTGTATTATCCGCCTCAAACCATGAATCTACACGATTCCGATAATGTTCGGCAAGATCAGGATTGCTTCCCTTTCTTCGCAAAAATATAGTAATTGTATTGGTTCCCGTTTTGCCAAATGTACTGCTGCCAAATTCTACGATTGCAATAATATCAAAATATTTCAATATTATTTCACGACAGGAAGTATAAATATTACCATTCGACAAAATGCTACTCGGCAATACAATTGCCGCCACACCCCCGGACTTTAAAAGCTGTTTTGCGCGCTCCACAAAAAAAACTTCGATACTGTTATTTCTCGACATATCAGAAACCTGATTTGTCACTTCATAATTATTACGCTCAGCTTCCGTTAACGTCTCCAAAAAACCCTTTACGCTATATGGCGGATTGGCAATGAGCACCGAAAATTTTCCGTTTTCTATTTCTTTATTCTGAGCTAAAGCATCCCCGTAAATGATTTTTATTTCGTCTTGACCATACATGAAGGCAGAGACTTTAGCTACTTTTGAAAGCCGGTATTCTTTTTCAATTCCATATATTTCCTTGTAATACTCTGTCACAGAGATATTCTTATGCTTCTCAACGGCGTTCTTAACGCAAGCCGCATACTCTGTCAAAAAGTGGCCCGCCCCACAAGCATAATCAATCGCCTTTGGTATTTCTGCGCTGTTTTTTATTATTTTCTCCAAAGGCAATGACGACACGAGAAATTTCACAATTGGCATCGGCGTAAAATACTGTCCTTCGCTCTGTTTTACCCCCTGATCCAAAAAACCCTCAAACAAATCTCCTAAAAACTGATTTTGATTCTCTGTCTTCAATCGAATATCTTCAAGCATCTGAACTATTTTTTTTAGAATAACCGCATTCTGATAAAAAAGTGTCTCATTGTGAACATCTAAAAAGGCAAAATCATTATTCGTGTAAAATTTTAACTGGCGGAAATAATCCAATACCTTTCTTTTTGTCGCATCCGGATCGTTTTTAAACAGATGAAAGGCATCGCTGATTTCCTTTTGATCAATATATGTAACCTGTTCCCCCAAAAACTTTTCCATACCCTCTTTATACAGTTTCTGTAAACGGTCCTGAAGACTAAAATAATCGTCATGTGCCGCCCCCTTCCAATAAAACTGCAATTCATTATTATTCACCGACTCATCCACTATTTTTGCAAGAAAAAGATTCACCAGCTTATCAAAAGCATTTTCACGGCTTCCCACGTTATGTTGACGTAAAATAGTGGCAAATTCGTGATATTTTTTTTGAATTGATTCACTATCTACATCTTCTAGATCATCCACTGAATATTTTAACTTTCCAATTGTATACGCGGCAATATCACTTTCGAATATTCCCCTGGTATTAAAGTCCTGTTGATAAGTATCTCTCCAAACCTGAAAATATTCCTCTTTTCCTCCATTTTCTTCCTGCACTCTTTTAAAACTTTTCAAAGGCTTGTTACTCTGTAAGTATTCGTTATTGTCAACCATCGAAACAATATGAGAAATTCTTTTCACTCCCCCGCTAATATAATCTGATGTATAAAGGCAAAGTGCCTGCGCCTGCCTGTAAGAATTATAATAATTAAACAGCTGACCTCCATTGTTAAGCATTTTCTTCCAGAACAACTCAAACTCATCGGCCTTCTTACATTCAATCAACAAAAACGTCCTATCGTTATTATCTTTTATCAATATATCACAATAACCGCCTGTATCATGATGACCGCCCGGCATAGGTTTTTCCAATTCTATATGCTCCGGCTTATAACCTTTATCCAACAATTGCGTAACGCATTCAAACACAACAAAATTTTCATTCTGAGAAAAATTCTTTGTTGTATCTCTATATGCTCTTAATTTGCGCGGATATATCATTTCCTGTTTTTTAAAATCAACTGCCATACGGCTGTCGGCATCACAATTACATTCTTTCCAAAACAAATCTTTTTTCTCTGCATACCCTAATTCTCTTAAAACATATTTAAAATTATTTATTGTAATCATAATATATCTCCGTCTAGCCACCTGCAATTCTATTCTTCTCTTTGTTCCGCCAAGTACATCCCCCAGTCTTTAAACAACTCCGGAATAGAAAAGATGTCTTTACCGTCGATCACAATCCTTTCTGACACGCCGGGCATTTCCCGTGTGAATGTATCCCATGCAGTTATAAGCTTTGAAACTCTCTTGATTTTGTGCACCTCAAAAAATTTAAAATACGAATCCGTATTTTGACTAAAAATTGTCAATACATTATACTTACCAAACATAATCTCATCGCCGCTTTTATGACCGCCGTAACCAAAAGAAGAAATACCATCATGAAATAGTATATCTCCCACACGAACCATTATCGCCAAAGCTTGTTCTTTTGAGCATCCGTCAATATAATAAACATCTTTATGAAGCTTTTCTGTAACACAAGGTTTAATTTCTTTCTCACTTTCGGCATCTGCCGGCACCTCAAGAATAAAAAACAACGGTTCATCATGTATGACAATAAAATGCTGCATAACTGACCTGATATGATTAATATCTATATTGGCCGTAATTACATTCCCTTTAATCATATATGCCTCTTCTAATTTTTCTGAAAGGACACATCTACAACCCTTTTTCATATTTAACACAAATATACACCTCATATTTTTCTGTTGTCTTACTCTCCACAGCCTTCAAACCAATCTCATCCAGCTCAGTTTCTATCGCCCCCTATGTTGATCCGATCTTAATTGAGAGAGTAAACACACAACTTCAATCTCGTCCGTAAAAGGAAACATATCCACCGGCTGACACATTACCGGACAATATCCCTTCTTCTCAAAATACCGCAAATCTCTCGCAAGCGTCTTGGGATTGCAGGAAACATAGACAACGCGCGACGGCGCCAGATGCGCGACGGCATCCATAAACGTTTCCGTGCTCCCGGCGCGGGGCGGATCCATAAATACCACATCCACCGGTTCTTTCACCTCTGCAAGTTCATGCATGAACTCGCCGGCATCACGGTTGAAAAACGCAATATTTTTCACCCGGTTGCGTTTTGCGTTGACGGCCGCGTCCCGGACTGCCGACGCATTCAACTCCACACCGATTACCTCTTTTGCCGCCGCCGCGGCTGCCATACCGATAGTTCCGATTCCGCAGTATGCGTCGATAACCTTCTCTGTTCCGGTCAGCGCCGCGTATTCCAGCGCTTTCTTATATAAAATCTCCGTCTGAACAGAATTCACCTGATAAAAGGAAGTCGGCGAAATACGAAACACATGCCCGCACAGCGTATCTTCGATATAACCTCTTCCATATAAGGGAATATTCCTTCCACCGAGCACCATACTTGTGTGCCTGTCGTTAACATTCAATACCACGGTTGTAATTTCGGGGTGGAGTTTGCGAAGCGCTTTCACAAAATTGTTTTTCGACGGCAACACCGGGGAAGCCAGCACAAGTACAACCATGACCTCGCCGCTTACATGCCCGGTACGCACCATAACGTGACGCAAAAGCCCATAACCGCTGTCCTCATCGTATATTTTAATCTTAAAAGACGCAAGAAGCTCTTTGATATCCCGGATAATAGCGTCCGCACGCTTATCTTCAATCCGGCACTCCGAAATATCCACAACCTCATGCGTCCCTTCTCTATAAATTCCGGAAATGATTTTACCCTGTCTTGTCCTCTTAAACGCTGCATTCACCTTATTTCTGTAATGGAAAGGCGTCTGCATCCCAATGATCTTTTCTACCTTTACAATGCCGCCGAGCAGCCCCTCTGCTTCCTTTTGTTTCTTTTTCAGCTGTTTCTCATACGGCACGCCCTGATACTGGCATCCGCCACACTTCTTCGCGTACCTGCACAGCTCCGGACTTTTCTCTCTGTTTTCCATATAATTTAATCCCTCTTCCGGCAAAAATGCCTTCCCGTCTTCATCGATCCGGCTAAACAACGCCAATTTAAAGTATACACTTTTTTTCCACAGAATACGACGTATATTTTTACTTTTTTTCAAAATAATGTTAAAATAGTTGTATCAAAATAATTGCTAAGGAGGAGAACTTTCGATGATTACCATTTCTTTATGTATGATCGTGAAAAATGAAGAATCCGTACTCGCGCGATGCCTGGATTCCATTGCGGATCTGATGGATGAGATCATAATTGTAGATACCGGTTCCACCGATTCTACCAAAGAAATCGCGGCAAGATACACCGGCCGAATCTATGATTTCCCCTGGAACTTTGATTTCTCCGCAGCGAGAAATTTTTCTTTTTCCAAGGCGACGATGGACTATATTTATGCTGCGGACGCGGACGAAGTGCTGGACCAGACGAATCGGGAACGTTTTCTCTCCCTGAAACGAACGCTGCTTTCGGAAATCGAAATTGTTCAGATGAAGTATGTCACGAAAAACAGCCTGAACACCGTGCTCAATTTCCGTGACGAATACCGTCCCAAGCTTTTCAAACGGCTCCGCTGTTTTACATGGATCGATCCGATCCATGAGACGGTTCGGCTGGACCCTGTCGTGTATGACAGCGAGATCGAAATTACACACTTACCGCAAAGTCTTCACAGCAAACGAGATTTCCACGGATTTCAGCTTGCTTTTAAAAACAACGGCGCTCTCTCAAAAAAACTGCACCGCATGTACGCCAGGGAGCTGCTTATGACCGGGGATCTCTCCGACTTTTCAGACGCGCTCCCCGTTTTTCTCCACACCGCCGCCGACCCTGCATCAGACAATGACAGAATACGGGAGAGCGCATGTGTCCTTACTCATTTTTACAGAATCACGGACAATGCGCGCGAATTTTTTAAATACGCGCTAAAGGATATCGCCGTCGAACCCTGCTCGGAAATCTGTTATGAACTGGGCGAATTTTATCGCTCAGCCGGCGATTACGACGAAGCCATTATCTGGTACTACAATGCCGTCTATGAAACCGCTCCCATTCTGAACGTCCATTTTCACGGGGATCTTCCCCTGTCACGGCTCGCCGAATGCTACAAAGCCCTGGCTGTCAAAGAACGCTTGGTACAAATGCAAAAAGAATATCATAAAAAAGCGCTGGAATACCGGAGACTTTCGACGCAGTGGCAGCTCCCCGCAGACGAGATGGACACTTGACCGTAGCGCCCTTAAGTGTTAGTATGAAAACAGTTTCATATATCTATTTCGAAAAAAATTAGGAGGTTTTATCATGGATTTTTCCGCAGAATACAAACAAAAACTTGTTTCCGCCGACGAAGCCGTCAAAATCATTCAGTCCGGCGACTGGGTGGATTACGGATGGTGTTCCGGCACCGTCGACGCGCTCGATAAGGCTCTCGCCAGACGCACCGATGAACTAAGCAACGTCAAACTCCGCGGCGGCATCATTCTTAAGCCGCTGGCCGTTTTCGAGCGGGAAGACGCCGGGGAACATTTCACCTGGAATTCCTGGCATATGTCGGGTATTGAGCGAAAATATATCAGCCGCGGCTTCGCCTATTACGCGCCGATCCGTTACTCCGAGCTGCCAAGATATTACAGAGATTCCTCCACACCGGACGACGTTGCAATGTTCCAGGTTGCCCCTATGGACAAGCACGGGTATTTTAACTTCGGACCGAACGCTTCCCATATGGCGGCGGTCTGCGAAACATCGAAAAAGATTATTGTAGAAGTTAATAAAAATATGCCGCGCTGTCTCGGCGGCTTCGAAAACGGCGTCCATATCTCCGACGTCGATTTCATCGTAGAGGGCGACAATCCCGCAATCGGCGAATTAGGCGCGGGCGGCCCTGCCACCGAAGTTGACAGAGCCGTTGCAAAGCTGATTGTCGAAGAAATTCCAAACGGCGCCTGCCTGCAGCTTGGCATCGGCGGTATGCCAAACACAGTCGGCTCCATGATTGCGGAATCCGACTTAAAGGATCTCGGCGTTCACACGGAGATGTATGTGGACGCATTTGTCGATATTGCAAAAGCCGGTAAAATCAACGGTTCGAAAAAAAGCATCGACCGCTTCCGCCAGACATATGCGTTCGGCGCCGGAACCAAAAAGCTGTACGACTATTTAGACGAAAATCCGGAGCTTATGAGCGCGCCGGTCAGCTACACGAACGATATCCGTTCGATCGCGGCGCTGGATAATTTTATCTCAATCAATAATGCCGTTGATATTGATTTATTTGGACAGGTCAATTCCGAATCTGCCGGAACAAAGCATATCAGCGGAGCGGGCGGACAGTTAGACTTTGTACTTGGCGCTTACCTCTCCAACGGCGGAAAGAGCTTTATCTGCTGCTCCTCCACGTTTACGGACAAAGAGGGAAATTTGAAGTCAAGAATCCTTCCGACGCTCAATCCGGGCTCCATTGTCACTGATACGAGAGCAAACGTTCACTATGTCGTAACAGAATACGGAAAGGTAAATCTGAAGGGTCTCTCCTCCTGGCAAAAATGCGAGGCATTGATTTCAATCGCTCACCCTCAGTTCCGCGACGAATTGATTGCGGAAGGCGAAAAGCTTAAAATCTGGAGACGAAGCAATAAATAGCAAAAAGCAATATTTACCTCTTGTGCGCGTGCGCATATTATTTTTTCAATAGGAAAGGTCCTTTCACACTTTAGCGTGACACGGTCTTTCCTATAAGAACAAAAAGAATCCCCCACTTCACCCAGAGAGGGATTCTTTTTGTTCTCTTACTTCTAATCCAAATATTCAAATTCAATATTATCCAGTCTGAAATCCGCTCCGCCCGTCGTATCCGTCATAAGCTTAAACTGATAACTGCCTTTTTCCAGCGCAACGTCAAGCGTCACATCCTGATAATCATCCATATTTTTCGTCGCTTTCATCGGCACAACGGTACGATTCGCATTTCCGTCGTCTTCTATCGACGGAGACGCATAATAAATTGCGACCGTGCCGCTGTCTTTTGCCGCGGCTATTTTAAAGTGAAGGCGGTAATTCCCGGCCTTTGGCACCCACACGTCCCACTTCGCATTCGCCCATTCCGTTCCCCAGTTATCTACATAACTGATATTATTTGCATTTCCCGTTTTTACGAGATACGAATCAGAGGTAAAATTCTCCGCCTCAAGCACGTATCCTACCGATGCAAGATCAATCCCGTTGCCCGCGGACGCCTCTATTTCCTCCTCGCTCTGCGACGGCTTCTTTCCGACTGCGGCAGTTCCGATGTCCGTGATCGCGCTTCCGTCCTTCTTTAAACCGCTGCCTTTCTTAAATAATATTTTATCCTCGTTTTCCGGCTCAAATTTCCCGGCGATATCCGATGCATACCAAGTCCATGTGTAGGGCAGCGTTCCCGTAAATTCCTGTTCTCCGAGCAGCACGTCGGCCACGCCAGCGCCCTCCGTTCCCGGCAGCCAGGCCATCACAAGCGCGTCGAAATCATCGAGCTGATCCGCTATCGTAAGCATTCTTCCGCTTACCAGCACGGCAATGACAGGAACATCCTGATTGCCCGCCTGCGCCGCCGTCTCCTTTATCTTCTGCAATACCTGCCTGTCATTCCCTGTAATCGTCAGATTCGTAGCGCTCCTATCCCCGCTGCTCTCCGCATACGGATTCTCTCCCACCACGACAATTACCGCATCATGCGTCTCTCCCACTTCTCCGGCCGCGCTATAATCAACGGTGACGCCTTCTCCGGCCGCCTGTTTCAGCCCTTCCAGTATCGTCGTCCCCTCTGTGATATCTCCGGTGGAACCCTGCCAGCTAATTGTCCAGCCGCCGCACTGCGCGCCGATATCATCCGCCTTATCGCCCGCAACCAGAATATTTTTACTTTCCGCCAAAATATTCATCACCGTTTTTTCTCCTATGATATCATTTTTTAATAACACCATAGACTTTGCGGCCGCCTCTCTCGCAATCGCCCGATGCTCGGTTCCCCCAAACTTCTCCATCAGCCCGGCTTCCCGGCCGATCTCCTCTTCAAACAGTCCCGCCTCAAACTTAACGCGAAGGATACGGCCCACCGCGTCGTCAATGCGTTCCATACTCACCGTGCCCTCCTCTATCAAGGAAAGCGTCTCCGTCATGAACTCCCTCCAGGAATTCGGCTCCATAAACAAATCGATTCCCGCATTGATTCCGTTTGCAATTTTTTCTTTATAGTTATCCCCGGTAACCTGCTGGACACCGTTATAATCGCTGATCACAAATCCCGTAAATCCCAAATCGCCTTTTAAAACGTCGGTAATTAAATATTGATCCTCATG
Source organism: uncultured Roseburia sp. (assembly GCA_947383215.1). Classification (GTDB taxonomy): domain Bacteria; phylum Bacillota; class Clostridia; order Lachnospirales; family Lachnospiraceae; genus Roseburia_C. Next base: position 3,685 of record CANDCP010000055.1, on the reverse strand, counting down.
GCACTTCAGCCCGTTGACGCCGCTGAAGGATACCATAACCGTTCTCACCCCCGCCTCAATCGCTTCCTTATAAGGAGTCAAAAGCTCCTCGCGCAGCAGCGTTTCAAACTCTTCATCCGGCATGACGACGTCGCCCTGGTTGATTCCTCCCAGAGTATAACCCTCACCTATGTAGTGTTTTGCCGTCGCTAGTACCCGCGTCAGATCAAGATATTCCTCGCCGCCTTTTTCCCCCTGCAAGCCCGTTATGAACGCGCCGCCAAGGCTTGCGGCCAGATCGGCTTCCTCCCCGAAGCACTCATACGTCCTGCCCCAAAGTTCATTCCTCGCGTTCCCAAGCGTCGGCGCAAACGTCCACTGGATTCCGGTAGCGCGCACTTCCTCTGCAACGGCCTCTCCGATCCGCCGCATCAAATCGGTATCATTCGCCGAACCAAGACCGATATTGTGCGGATAAATTGTCGCCCCGTAGACATTATTATGACCATGCACCGCGTCTACGCCGTACAAAAGCGGAATGCCAAGCCGACTCTCAAGAGCGGACTGCTTCATCCTGTTGATATGCGTCTGCCAGTCCTGCGCCGTATTTCCCCCCGCAGGCGCCGAACCGCCCCCGCTTAAAACGGAGCCGATCCCATACTTTGCAATTTCGGAATAACTGATCGCGCTCTGCTCCGGCTGAATCATCTGCGCTACCTTTTCCTCCGTCGTCATCTGTGACAAAAGCGACTCCACGCGATCTTTTATGCTTTTTGTCTCGTCCATGTAAAGACTTTTGTCAAGCTCCGCGGGCATTTCCCGATTCGCCTCTGTCTGTCCGGCCGACTCGGTATCCCGCGGCTCCTCTGTCTTCCCGCGGTTCATACCCCATATTGCAATACATACGGCAAACGCCGCAAAAAGTATCCCCGCCTGTAACCACCGCTTTTTTTCTCTCTTCATATCGTTTCCCTTCTCTTTTCCAATATTGCCGCAACATCTGTCCATTTCATTATAATAGATTCGCGGTATAGAATCTACTCCTATTCCTCCCCTTGATCCGCAGAAATACTCTCTGTGCGTATCCGATACAATTCCCATATGAGCAGTCCCGAAAGCGGCCCAAGCAGAATACCCGCCCCGCCATAGACGCACATCCCGACGTAAATACTGAAAATCACCGCAAGCGGATGTATTCCAAGCTCCTTCCCGACAAGTTTCGGTTCAAGAAACTCCCTCACAATGTTACAGATGATATAAAGTACGCCATAAACAATGGCCAGAAAATACTTTCCCCGTATCAGCTCCAGCAAAAGCCAGGGCACAAATATCGTCCCCGTTCCAAAAAAGGGAAGCGCATCGCACAGGCCAATCCCGATTCCGGCCGTGAGCGCGTATCGATTTCCGGTAAAAAACAGGCCGGCGACGCAGATTGTGCTTACCGCCGCCAGTATGATGAGCTGTGCCTTCAAATAGGAGCCCCCCGCGTGCATCGTCTCTTTTCCGAGGCGCCTGACGATTTTCCCTGGCGCCGTTCCAAAGAACCGCCGCCTTAAATCCGGATAGTCGTTTAAGATCAACACCGTCGCGACCAAACACACCACAAATCTCCAGAAAAATCCCGCGATTCCCTTCAACCCGTCAATTGAATATTTCATCAGAACCGGCGTCGCCTTTTCCTGAAAAACCTGAATCAGCGAATCTGCCTGTCCGCTTCCCCAGTCGACAAAAGCGGTGGCTTTCATTCCGCTGAACTGCTCCACCCGCTCGCAGCACATACACCAAATATCGTACATCTCTCCTTTCCACGATTTATAATTTCCTATCAGACTGCCCAGCTCGCGTACCAGCTTTACAAGCAATAAAAAAAGCGGTACGCCGACAATCAGAACGGAAAGCGCCACAACGGCAAAGCTTATTATTCCCCTGGGAATTTTTATTTTGTTTTGAATTTTATTTACGAGCGGATGCAATACTGCCGCAAAAAAAAGAGCGAACAAAAAGGGATATACAAGCGGCAGAAAAAATCTTACCCCCAAATACACTGCAACGGTAATCCCTATAAAAAAAAGTACATCCGACCACGGTTTTTCTATCTTCATTTTCATAAAAAAAGTATAACCGCGCGCCGGATATCTTATCCTGTATACTTTTACCTGTCAGATTTCCTAAATTTTGTTATTTAAAAAAAATGCAGAACGCTCTGCCCGAAGGTTCGATCGCATAATCATGCTTCTCACCCGTCCGCGGATGTACAAACGTAAGCCGATGCGCGCACAGCGCGATTCCCTCACGCTTACCGGAATCACCGCCGGCCGCACCGTATTTGCAATCGCCGACAAGCGGGCAGCCTGCGTGCGCCATCTGTACCCGTATCTGATGATGGCGTCCGGTCTCAAGGCAAATGTGAACCAGGGATCTCAACTCGCCTTCTACCTCTGCTTTCTGCAAAATTTCATAAGAAAGACGCGCCCTCTTAGCGCCTTTCTCATCCCTGCCGCAAACCACAGACAGATTCGTGCGCCCGTCTTTTTTCATATAATCCGTCAGTTTCCCTTTCTGCTCCGGCAGACTGCCGGAAACAACGGCATAATAATATTTCTGAAAACCATTTTCGCGCATCCGCCTGTTCAGCTCTGCCGCCGCGTCCCCTGTCTTCGCAAACAGCAAGATCCCTTCCACCGGCTGGTCAAGCCGATGTACGATACCGACATACGTCCCCTCCCCCTTTGCCGCAAGATAAGCCTTTAACATGCTCTCTATATCAGGCTCACATATCCGCTTCGTCTGAACCGCAACACCTGCCGGCTTATTCAGTACAAGAATCTCTCTATCCTCATAAATAATTGTCTCTGCTATATCCACATTACGCCTCCGCTCTACAACCGGAATCGGTAGCCGACGCCCCAGATCGTCTCGATATACTGCGGTTTTGCCGTATTCATCTCAATTTTTTCCCGAATTTTTTTGATATGCACCGTCACGGTCGCGATATCTCCGATTGACTCCATATCCCAAATCTCTTTAAACAACTCTTCCTTGGTAAACACATGGTTTGGATTTTGCGCCAAAAATACCAGCAAATCAAATTCTTTTGTTGTAAACGGCTTTTCCTCGTCGTTTACCCAAACCCTTCTTGCCGTCTTATCAATCTTAATCCCGCGTATCTCAACCGTATCGTTCTCCGTTATATTACTCCCGATCAAACGCTCATACCTGGCCAGATGCGCTTTCACCCTTGCCACAAGCTCGCTCGGCGAAAACGGCTTTGTAATATAATCGTCCGCCCCAAGACCCAGACCTCTGATTTTATCTATATCGTCTTTTTTGGCAGACACCATCAAAATGGGGGTATTCTTTACCTCGCGTATTCGCTTGCAAATCTCAAATCCGTCTACCCCGGGCAGCATCAGATCCAAGATAAACATATCGAACTCTTCCTTTAGCGCGCGGGTCAGCCCCACATCCCCCGCACTTTCGATCTCCACCTCAAATCCGCTCAATTCCAGATAATCTTTTTCCAGCTCCGCAATCGCAACCTCATCCTCAATAATTAACACCTTACTCATTCACTACCTCCTGATATTTCCGAAGTACAAAATACATAATCGTACCGGTAGACTCCTTGCTCGTCGCCCATATTTTCCCGCCATGATCTTCTATAATCTTTTTCACAATGGAAAGCCCGATCCCGCTTCCTCCCGTC
>CANDCP010000054.1 GCA_947383215.1 uncultured Roseburia sp. | reverse complement strand
TCATAGATATTAAATTGTTTTATGTTTATAAACATGACTGTATTATAATCAAGATCTCCGCCACCGTCAATAGCGTAAGTTGCCAATTTTTACAAAGAAAAGCAAATTTATTTGTGCATTTTGTCAGAACAGCAAAGCGGACAAGCCCGCATCGACTCCCCTCTCTCACTCACGAGGAGCTTGAACGCTTCGCCGTATCACACTCCGACGCCGCATTGATCCGATTACTACGAACCGACAATCGTACCGCCATTCGGATGAAGAACCTGCCCTGTCATATAACTCGCATCCTCCGACGCCAGAAAAACATAGCAGGGCGATACCTCACACGGCTGTCCCGCCCGCATCATCGGAACCTTCGAAGTCTTAAAACCAAAAGTCGCGACTTCTTCCGCCGAATAAGACGCGGGAATTAAGGGCGTCCATATAGGGCCGGGCGCTACGGCGTTTACCCGGATTCCCTTTTGCGCAAGCGACAGAGCCAGCGATCTTGTCAGAGTCACAATCGCCCCTTTCGTCGCGCTGTAATCAATCAAATCCTTATTTCCCTCATAAGCCGTAACCGAAGTCGTATTGATAATCGAACATCCCTTCTTCATATACGGCAGGGCGTATTGGATTAAATAGAAAAAAGAAAATACGTTATTTCGAAATATAAACTCAAGCTGTTCGTGGGAAATATCCAGTATGCTTCGCCGGATAAACTGAAATGCATGATTATTGATAAGGATATCCAGCGTGCCGAAACAACGCACCGTTTTCTCAACGCAGCTCTTTGCAAATTCGGGATCCTTTAAATCCCCTTTTAACAGAATACACTCCCCGCCAAACATTCTGATTTTTTCGGCCGTTTCTTTTGCATCACGCTCCTCATCCAAATATACAATGGCAACTTTTGCTCCTTCTTTTACAAAATCGTATGCGACCGCTCTGCCGATTCCACTGTCGCCGCCCGTGATCAGCGCCACCTTATTTTCCAGTTTAGGGCGCCGCTTGCAGCATTCGCTCATCGGCCGGGGCGTCATTAAATATTCAAGTCCCGGCTGTTCATTCTGATGCTGCGGCAGAAAACCAACCGGAAAACTGCAGCGTTTCTCAGTATCATAATAGTAATTCTGATTATCCATAGACTGTTTCCTCCCGTATATTGTATGCCCCGGCTATAAAAGCGTGAAAATACGAAAATACACTCTATGATAAATATACTCTAACCCTGCCGCGTCTGGCTTAGCTCAACGGCCACCTCAATGCTCTTCCCGTCCATACTGCGCGCCGTAATCTTTCCTCTATGCGAGACTACAATCGCACGCGCTATCGAGAGTCCGATTCCCGAACCGCTGCTCTTGGAATTTCTTGAGTCATCCATGGTATAAAACCGTTCAAATAAAATATCAAGATTCCCCTTTGGCAGTTTTTCGACCGGGTTATACACTTTCAAATATGCCTTCTTTCCTTTTCTCATCAGTGATAATTCGATTACAGAATCCGGCGAAGAATACTTTACCGCATTGTCCAGCAACAGACCAACCAGCTGGCTGATGCTTTTTTCTGCGCCGAATATATAAATTCCTTTTTCAAGCTTAGAGGAAATGCGCTTTCCGTCTTTCTTCGCAAGCGCCTCAAACGGCTGCATGCTCTCTTCCACCACATCTGACAATGAAAAATATTCTTTCTGAACGCCGCCGTTTTCCTCGTACAGGCGTGACAGTGTCACCATCTGCTGCGTGAGCGCCGTCAAACGTCGAACCTGGTTGCGGATACTTTTTGTCCACGCCGACTCTCCGTTTTCCATCTCAATCACCTCGGCATTGGCGTCAATAATTGTCAGCGGCGTCTTAATCTCGTGACTTACATCCGTAATAAACCGTTTTTGCTTTTGATCGCTCTTTGCCACCGGACGAAAAACCATATCAGAAAATGCGGTCACCAGGACAAAAACGGCCAAAAGTCCGACTGCCGAAACGCAGAGCATAATAAGCGCGTTGCTCCAAAATGATTCCAGCTCATTATGACAGTCCACAAAAACCGCCAGACTTCCCGTATCCGTTTCTTCCAGCCGATAACGATACGTACCCTTAAATCCTTTTTGCCGACCGCTCTCTTTTATTTCATTCGCATAATTTACCGCCGTCACATCACTGATTGCAGCAACATTTCCAAGCTCGGATGAACTTACGCTCCCGTTTGCATCGAACGAAACAGAAAAATATCTCGTCTCATAAGGCGTTTCCGGCGACATTCTATTTGGATCATCTTTTTTATTTTCCGGCTTTATATCCTCCTGCTTTGAATCTTTGGGAGCGGGTTTCGGTCTTGGCTGCGGTTTGCCTGCGCGGTCTTCCCCCAAAAACGGCTCCGGAAATTCTCCCCCATTGTCCGCAATCATCTCTGTCAAATGATCCGCATTTTTTGTGATTCTAAGATAACTGACAATATGAAAAATGCCCATAATTATCGCCAGGACGGCAAACGTCGAACACATTGCTACGATTGTAAACTTTCTTCGCAGTCCTTTTATCATTTTCCCACTCCATCATTCATATTGACGCCGTTTCATTCCGATATCTGTTCCAGGGAATACCCCTGGTTTCTTGTCGCTTTTATCCGGATATCGGCGTCAATCTGCGCAAGCTTTCTGCGCAGATTGGAAATACCCACCCACACGACATTTATCTCGGCCTCGCTGTCGTATCCCCATACTTTTTCCATAAATCGTTCGGTCGATATCAACTGACCCGGGTTTGCAATCAGCATCTCAAACATCTGATATTCCTTATTTAAAAGACGGACGAAGCCTTTTGGAGACGTAAGCTCAAACGTTGCACAATTCAAAGAAATATTTCCCATTCTAAGAACTGCGCTCGTCGCGTTTGTCCTGCGCCTGGTAACCGAACGTATTCTCGCGAGCAACTCTTTTGCCGCAAACGGTTTGCTTAAATAATCATCCGCCCCGCAGTCAAGTCCCAAAACACAGTCGTCAATATCCGATTTGGCCGTAAGGATTAATACCGGCAGGGAACTCCCCTGCTCCCTGATCTTTTTTAACACGGCTAATCCATCCATTTTGGGCATCATAATATCTAAAATCGCCCCGTCGTAGTTTTCCGTCTCAAGATAATACAGGGCGTCTGCCCCGTTATTTACAACATCCACGGCATAATTATTGTGTTTTAAAATTACTGACAACGCATCAGAAAGCTCTTTTTCATCCTCTGCGAGTAAAAGTCTCATAAAGGCTCCTCCGTCTTTTTGAATCAGCGTGCGGTTACCGTTCCGAGAGAAGACGCTCTGGACGCGCTGTAATCCGCATATCGATAATCCCATGCCCCATTGTCTGTGTGAATCAACGCTCCGTCCACATTACCGCCGCTGTATAACTGATAAGACGCTCCCGATACCAGCTTTGGCGAAGAGTATAATACATAGCTATAATCCTTTGTCGGTTCAATGGCAAGAAGCGTCTGCCCATCGTCATTTAAAATTGCAAACGCGGCACCTGCGCGAAATGAGGATGCGAATCCGCCTCCCATGTTCGGCCCCGGCCTGCCGGACGTCCCCATATTGCCGGAAGACGGATAGACGACGACTGCCTGTTTTGTGATATCCGGCGATTCGGTCATTCCGAGTCCGCCGACCGCAAGCAGCGTCACGCCGCTTCCAATATAATATACGTCGTCGATGTCAATCGGAGAATTTGAACCGGAATTCGGCCCGTATACAATAATCGTTCCGCCGTATGCATAAAATGAACCGTTACAGTCAATTCCGTCTCCATCCGAGGAATAGGCGCCCGTCGTCACCGTTTGATCGGCATTTGCAAGCGAAAAACTATGGGTTTTGTCATCCCCGACCATGATATTTAAATAACCGTCGAGCATATAGAAAACATTGTTTTTAGAGGCTGTCCTCGTTTTTGTATACTGTTCCTCTGTCTCGTCCGCATATACATAATGAGCCGACATATCCGAAGCGGCATTCAAACCGTCGTCATCCGAATATATTTTGATATCCGGCGCTTCCTGAGAGTCCGCCGAAGCTCCGATTAAAATCTCACCGCCCTCAATTCCCTCATAACACTGATTGATTGTAATTTTACATCCGTTTAACAGCATCATACTCTCAGACGCCGTGATGCCGTCGTCAGAGGACGCAATAGTAATGGTTCCTCCCGTTATCATGCAGGTGTGATTGCTGTGAATTGCGTCATCCGGAGAACCGATTATATACTGACCGTCTCCATTGGCCGCGGAGAGATTTCCGTTCTCAGACGTTTCGCCTCCCATATCGCCCGGGGCTCCCGGCCTGCCGAATCCGCCCTGATTGCCGCCTCCCATTCCTCCATTATATTTAATACCGGTATTCGTCGTATCAATTGTAATTGTACCTCCGGTAATCACAATTCCGCCGGATGCCTCCTTCGCATATGTTTCTCCTGCCGTATAACCGCTGTCATCCGACGCCGACTCATACGTGTATGTACACTTTTTTGTGCCGCCCTTGATCCCTTTGTGGCTTCCCGTATCCACATTGACCACTTCTTTTTTCGTTGATCCGCTTGTCGTCAGGCTATTATATTTACCGCTCCCCAGAGATGTATTGTAATAGTTGACGCCTGCATTTTCAAAATACGTCTTTATATCCAATACAGTCTCTTCCCCGGAAACATAAACATTTTCCCCCTGAATTCCGTCGCCGTAACAGTGGTCGATTGTTACCGTACCTCCGGTAATCACAACGTCATAGTTTTTTGCCTGAATTCCGTCTCCTGCCGTATAGGTACTTGATATAGCTCCGTCCCTGATACAGATAACGCCGTTTTTAGATTTTAATGCGCTGCCATGATTGGAGCGAAGCGTGCAGGTACCGCCGTTTACAAATATACCGCCGTTCCCGCCTTTTCCGGTTCCCTTTAAGCATTCCCCGTTCGACGTAACCTGAATATCTCCGCCGTTTAATACCAGCGTTCCCTTCGAATAAATTCCATCCGACGGATCTTCACCGCCAAAATCCGTATCAGAATCCATTGCGTCTGACACTGTAAGAGCGGCTGTATCGTCACCTTCATACGCCCAAAATGTCAAAATCGTTCCAGCTCCGCCGGCACTGATAATTGCCTCCGGACTTCCGGTATAACTCCCGTTTCCGGTAATTACAGATTCCCCTTTTAATGTTATATTTACAAATTCTGTCGATTTTCCGACGGAAAAGACCGGAATATTTTCCTCTTCTGCCGCCCCCATATCGCTGTTGTCAATGATCAGGTGATCCCATATCAGATTAACCTCTTCCGATAAATCCCCGGCCACTGCGATAACAAAATTTTTCAGCGGCTCTTCTTTCGTACCTCCCGATATCACATAAGTTCCGGCCTGGCGGATCTCCAGCTTACGAAACGTGTCGTTCTCAACACAGACGACTGCATCTGCATCCAGATTCGTAAATGACACTTTATCCGCAGATAATGCAATTTCAGGCGTATCGGCTTCTATTTTGACCATGGACGTTTCTATTTCCTGCGGTACCTTTATAGAAATTGCCGCTATCGCCGCATTTATCTTACTTAAAAGGTCGGCTTCTTCCTCCGAATTCCCTTCCGTATTGCCGCCTTCTGTCCCAGGTTCTTCCGGTTCTGGTTTCTCTGTCCCTGGCTCTTCCGGTCCCGGTTTCTCTGTCCCAGGCTCCTCCGGTTCTGGTTTCTCCGGTCCCGGTTTTTCTGTCCCTGGCTCTTCCGGTTCCGGTTTTTCTGCCCCAGGCTCTTCCGGTTCCGGTTTCTCTGTCCCTGGCTCTTCCGGCCGGACGATTTCTGTCTCACTTTCGGTCTCATTCTCCCCGGACTCCGTGTCTTGTGTCCCGTCGCTTTCGTCTTCCCGATATTTCTCGATGGTATACTTATATTGCATATAATGTGCATACCGGTTGCGCCTTGACGCCGTATTTAATTGTTTTGAAGATACCTTCGCTGTTTTTTTCACTGCATATACGGAAAGCGTCGTCGTCTTTTTCACAGACAACGTTTTCGTTTTCCCGCTCTTAACTACTTTTTTCGTTTTAAATTTACCGGAAGTCGTATAATAAACTTTATATCCTCTTTTTGCCTTTATTTCTACATTTATCGACCCGGAATATGTCCCGGCCTTTTTGGAAACGCGAAAATAAGACGCATTTTTTACCGTAACTTTTATCTTTGTTTTCGCTCCGTTAGCGCCCGTGACCGTAATCTGGGCGTTCCCTTTCGCTTTCGCATACATAACGCCGTTTTGATCTACATCCACTACGGAAGAATCGCTGCTTGCATACGACTCCGCCGCTCCCTTTGTCTCAATCGCAAAGCTGCTGCCCGCATACATTATTTTCCGCTTATTTGATACATTGGCGACCCTAATCGTCCCGTCGCTTGCGGATGCGGCTCTTACCGTTTGCAGCATACCCCCTGTGTTCGTCAGCAGCATCGCAAATACGATGAGAAAAACGGTCAGACAATTCCGGCCGCTAATCCCCCTTCTCCCTCTCCCCACGTTTCTTCTACCACTCATAAAATTCTCCTTTTCCCGCCGCCATATCCGCAGAGGCTATGCCAAAAGGCAGCGTCAGATTTTCACCGGCGTTCCTTTAAAAAGGCGCCAACATCGTGTTTCATCTGACAGTATAAGACGGCTGCCTAAAACGTACTTAAAATTTTATAAACAGTAGAATACGAATCACTCGTCCATAAGATCTGCGAGTTCTTCTCTTATTTCATCCGGCATAGAAACATTATCTATGACATATTCCAAAAGCTCTGTCATTCCGGCGTCAAAATCAATTTTACGTTCCAACGTCAACAGCGCAAAAACAATGGACTGTTCTTCTTTCCCCACAACCTCCTGTTGATTCCACCACTCGATGGCCTCTTCTGCTCTTTGCTCAATTTTTTGGACCTCTTCTCTTGCTTTTTCCCAATCCTGCTGCGCAACATAGGCGAGCGCCTTATTGATATGCAAAAACGCATCGCCATCCATCCAGGTAATCTTATCGAACAGCTCCAACACCGGCTGATCGATTTCCGGAATCTCTCCCCTGCGCGCCATAAAACAGATATTGGGAAGCACCGGATTATACCTTCCTTCAAATATTTTATCGCAAACTTCCGATGCCTCCATGAGCAGACTCTTACACAGATCTGTCTCATGCCTCACATACGCGTCGACTGCCACAGATGTTTTCTTCTCCGATTCCCGATAAAGCCGGTACCGCTCATTGCCTTTCAGATATTCTTCCTGTTCCTTTGGCTCGATACATTCAAAATAGATATCATTGCACAAGACCCAGTCCTCGTCCAGCTTATCCCTCTCGCAGACGGCAACTGCTTTTTTGCACAGTTCTCTCTTTTCATACTGGCTTTGTATCGTATCAAGATAAATCTCCAGCGTATTGATTACTATTTCGGAGACAAACGGATGCCGCTCTTCCTTGTTACACAGTTCCAGCCCGCAGTCGATATATTTCGGCTCAATTTTCTCTTTTAAATTTATTTTTCCGAGCACAATGTATCTGATCAAAAATGCATAATCTCTGCTTGAACTGCGATTTTTTATGTTTTTCATATCATACTCTTCTATGATATCTATCGCCAGTCTCAGCTGTTTCTTTGTATCCGCCTCCATATCGCAGCATACCCTGTATGCAAACAACAACAGCTCCGGCGGCATCCCGCTCTCCCTGATCTCAACAAGCAACTCCTCCTTTGATATAGGAATCTCTATCTCCTTTGACAGGAGATCTGTCAAAATTCTATAATAAGACGCTAAGACTTCCTTGTTTTTTCCGTGCTCCCTCTTCACGGCATGTATCGCCTGATTATAGTAATCGGACATATGCCCCGTATCTTTTATATGTTTCCACGCGGCGAGCAGTATTAATTTCGCGTTTTCTTCCTTCTCCAGATCGCGCAATCCGCATTCTATAATATGGTTTCGTATTTCAACCCTCTGCTCCTTATCTACGCAATCAGATTTCATTCCCAACACTGCGAGATACGCGTCTTCCTGATACCCTCCCTGACGATAAATTTCGATCACTCTATCACATATTCCGACGAAGTTATCATCCTTTATTTTGTCCAGATAATATACCGTCAGTCCTATCACTTTTTTCAGATAAATATCCAAATCTTTTTTACTTAAATCCTTCGCCTTCGTCTGCAACAAATCCAGTATGACGTCTAAAAATTCAAGCAAATACGCCTCACCCTCTATCCGATTCTTACTGTTTAACAAAGGCATTAATACGCCTTTCAAAACATGCTGCAAATCGTCCGCAAGAAGAAAGCTGTAATTAATTTCCCGCAGTATTCTGTTAATATCTATGATATCCTTCCTGGCCGCGGCTTTATCTAAATCTATAATCTGATTCGCAATTTTTCCTAAATGCTTTTCTATCCCGTCCAGTCTGCTTTTCCACGGCTTTGTCGGAAACATATCCGTATTTTCCGGCAAAAACCCGTCAATTAATTCGATATAATACTGGATCGGGTTGCTGAATAAATGCGGCGCTTCAAATCCGAATTTCGCAATCAACGCGCTCAAGACGTCCTCTGCGGGAAGCACAGGATCCTCCTGCTCCGCGTCCACCTTTTCATCCGATCCCTCTTTATCCGGCAGGACAAATACGACGTCGTCCGAATTTTTCAGCCAGTCCGGCAGAATTTCATAATCCTGCCGGGAATAACAAAACCAGAGCCATTTGTAGGGAAGTACCGCATATTCTATGCGTTCCCGCAATTTTGACATAATCACGTCGTCTTCCCAGCCGCTGTAACCAATCACAATCGGGGATTGCGGTTTCAAAAATTCTTCTATGGTTCCGGCCGTCGTCTTAATTCCCTGCTCGTTTGCAATTTTAATAATTTCATTTTCCAGGTTACAGCAGTCATAGAACTCATACGTTCCGTGGACATGCATAATCTGAATCGTATCTGATCCCTTGTCCAGCGCAACGTTATCAAGGACATTATTCGCAGAAAAAACATTATAATTTCCCAGCAGATTTAAGCTTTTGAGCAAATGGTTATCAAAATTAGGCGTGATTACCGTCGTCGCAATTTTTTTATTATTCAGTATCTGGGCTAACCGCAGGTTACTCGTCGAGATTCTTGCTTTATTGATCATATCCCTCAAATACTGCTGTCTGTTTTTCTTATTTTTATATGCCTGCCCAAACCAGTAAGAATAATATTTTGCGCTGTTTGCCTTCAGCGTTTCCGAATCCTCAAGCACCCTTTTCCACTCTTCACTCTCCTCCCCGTATAATTTTTTCACTCTGTCTTTGCAGTGCTCTATAATCCCGCCGGCTGTGACGATTTCCGGGGCCGATATTCCGGAACCCACAATAAAAATATACGGACATTCCGTTCCGCCCTGTTCCGTTGTCGTTTTCACTGTCTCCCAAACTAACATAACCGCTTCCCGTAACTTTATAATCTCTCCCACTAATTTTTCCTCCTTCGTGTATATCCGCTGTTAAAATAATTATTCTATGTGAAACCGGCCAATCAGGCGATTCAGTGTCCGCGCCTGATCGGACAATTCATTGGAAATTTCCGCGCTCTCCTTAGCGGCGACGGCGTTCGCCTGTATCACCTTAGAAACTTCTTTGATCCTGCTATCCACAGAAACAATCATTTCCGACTGCTGGACGCTGGCATACGAAATCTCATCCATCAACGTTTTGATCGACTGAATGCATTCGTTAATGACCTGCATTGCAGAAATAGCAAGATTAGTAGACTCCGTCCCTGTCTTTATATCATGGATCGAACGGCCGATCAACTCGCCTGTGTTACTTGCCGCCTCGGCAGACTTGGCGGCAAGGCTTCTCACCTCGCCGGACACGACTGCAAATCCTTTTCCCGCGGCCCCTGCCCGGGCAGCTTCTATGGAAGCGTTCAATGAGAGAACATTCGTCTGAAACGCGATATCCTCAATCGTTTTTACAATACTGCCGATTTGGGCGGAGGATTGATCAATGTTCTTTGTCGCAACGATCAATTGTTCCATCTTTGTGTCGGCTTCAGCCGCATAACCGGTCGCCCTGTCGACCAGATCGCTGGCGTTACTGCAGCGAATCGTGCTGTTTTGAATCTGCGCCGTGATATCCGCAACGTTTGAAACGAGACCGTTGATGGAAGCTTTCTGCTGCATCGTCCCGTCGGACAATGCCCGCGCGCCCTCAGAAACCTGATTTGCCCCCCTGTTCACCTGTTTTGCGATATGCGTGATATCGCGCATTACATCCGTGAGATTCGTTCGGATACTTTTGAGACTGTCGGCCAGGACTTTAAAATCACCGATATAATATCTCTCGTTTTTCGCGACATCCACGGCAACGTTTCCGTCCGCCATCTCGCCTAAAATCCGTCCGATATCTTCAATCGTTTTTCGCAGGCAGTCGCAGACATGATGTATTGTCTGCGCAATCATGCCGATCTCGTCTTTCCTGCCATAAAATGCTTCCAAGTCCCGGTCGGCGGAAAGCTCCAGATTGCCAAGGCGGCGGATTGCCCTTTCCATAACCATCAATTCTTTCCCTTCCCGATACAATATGAACAGCGTAATAAGCATAATAACCGCCTCGACAACCGTACATAAAACGCCTACCGTGATACGAACTTCCTCTACCTCCCCGTAAACTTCCGTCGCATTGTCGCGAACCATAAAAACCCAGTCCCGGTCTTTGAGATATTTATATACCACTAACTGATTTACACCTTTTTCGTCCTGATAAGAGTAGGTACCCGTCTGCGTGCTGCCTTCTTCCTTGATCCGCCGGATAATCTCCCGGTATCCCGCGTCCACTGTCTCGGTATTGATCAGCGTTTCGTCTTCATGATATAAATACACGCCTGTTTCCACATTTAAAAACACATATTGGCTGTGAGGCAAACCTTCCATTTCCAAATCCAGCAATACATCCATTAACCGGTCGGCATAGACGCCTGCTCCCACATAGCCGATACATTTCTGTCTGTCAAAAATAGGATAATACATAGAGAGAATCATACTGCCCGTTCCCGGAGACTTCATAATCCCCAGATTCGTAAGCTTGGGCTCGGACAGAATTGTCTCCTGAAACGCCTTCAACGATTCCCCCTCACGCGTGGTAATCCCAATGGCGTTTTTAGAAGTATGCGTCAGAATATAAGTGGACGGCGTACCGATATACAACCCTTCAAAGATATTTCCCTTGACCGCCGCGAAATCCTGCGTATATTTCTGTCCTCTTTTCAGTAAAGCGGAATCCTGCGGATTCGCAAGAAGATCGCGGACCTCGCCGCCTAACGCAAAGGCAGTGACGTATTCCTCGGCAGAGGCCACATAGTCGTTTATGATTGAGGCTCTCGATTCGACGGCGTCAATCATTTGATTCGTAATATTGTTTTCGACCACAAAGGCAACGCGGCCGGATACATTGAACCAAAGTAAAATCATACCTGCAACGGTAACGACTGTGGTAATAATGCTTATACGTACAGCAAGCTTTCGATTCACCAAAAATTTCATAAGAATTCCTCCTGCAAAAAAATAAATTTCAGATTAGATAAACTCTAAATTTTCCTTTTTGTTGGTGGAAAATCATCCTACGGTTCATTTTATGGATAATTTTATCATAAATTTTCCTTTCTTTCAAGAATCGCCCTCTGTAAACGATTTCATTTGACGCTTTTTAAGCTATATTTGTGATTTTAGGGAAAAAACGATATAAATGAGAATGGAAATTTCAGATTTGACGATATTTATGCGTATATTACAGGAGCAAAATATATGTAAAACGTATTGAAGCGGCAAAGAGCAGATTTCCGTTTTAAAAGGGGCTATTTTTTGCACTGCTTCCGGCATAATCGCAGGCCTTGTCGTCTGGAAAACCCTGAAAATTTATTCACAAAAGGAGTTTTCAGATATGAATTTATCCAGAACCACGATTTTCCAAACGACGCAAATATAACCCAAGATCCCCCGTTTATCGTTATCCCTTTGCCCCCATATCGCTTATTTTTATCATTTCTATACAGAAACAGAAATACTCGTACCGGATTCCGGCCCGGCGGCCCCTCCGGTTTTCGTATAGATCACAGGTTCTGGCTTAATAGCGCCCCCCGTCTCTTCCGCAGATATGTTTCTGTCTGTACCGGTCTGATCCAGATTCGGCTTCTCATCCGATACTGCCTTACCACTTTCGCCGATGCTGACCGTATCCATATCCTCATTCCGGCTTTCCTCGATCCTCTTTTTCTGCTCCTCGCGCTCTTCCCTGCGCTTTTTGATTGCGTTTTCCTGCTCTGCTTTCGCTTTTTCTCTTGCCGCCTCTCTGTCCTCCTGCATCCCTTTTTCAGCTTTCTTCTGATAGTCCTCCGCTTTATCTGAGAACTCGCCGACATATCCCATTGCCCGCTCCATGGCGGCTGTATCTCCCCGCCGTTCTGCTTCTTTATAGACACGGAACGGCGTATTCATCATTTTCATATTCATACTTGCCCCTGCGAGGCCTTCCATCGTTTTCACATGCATAGATCATCCCTCCATCTTAATTTTTATCGATATATTCCTCTTTAGAAAACCCAAATAACGTACAGAGCCAAAGCTCACAAATTTTTCATATACTGCAAAACTACGCTGGCAAATTCCTTGCTCCGCATCCGCGATACGGGAACCTCCCTGCCGTTATCCATATATGCAGTTCCGTTTTTGTACCCTTTTAAATGCTTCAGATTGATGAGATAACTCCTATGACACCGAAAAAATTGATCGTCCAGTTTCGTTTCCAGGTTTTCAATCCGATCATAATAATCAATAACTTCATCTGAAGTAAGGTTCAGATACATTTTCCGATCTATAATCTCACAGAAAACAATCTCATCCTTCTGAATGATACGACCCTCACATCCTTTTTGTACGAGAAAGCTGTCGTCGCTGGCATTCTGCATGGAAGCATACAGGCGCTCCATCGTTTTCTCAAACTGCTTCTCTTCCACCGGCTTGACAAGATAATCGTAAGCCTGAACCTCAAAAGACTGGAATACCAGCTCTTTAAGCACCGTGATGAAGATCAGAAATCCACGGAATTTATCTGCTCTTAGCTTCCTTGCCGTTTCCATACCATCCATATCCTTCATCTGAATATCCAGAAACAGAATGTCTATCTGCCCGCCGTATTTTAGCAGTTCTTCGCCGCTGGAAAATAATCGCATAGAGACTTCCCTGTTCTTTTTTCGAAAAAATTCAGAAACTATTGTCTTTATATGACCGGACATATAGGTTTCATCATCACAGATTGCAATATGGATCAATGTGCCACCCCCCTGATCATGTCAGTTATTTCATTATAATCCGTCCAAAACGCCAAAACAATCGAATTGCCGTGAAATACACTCTGAATGCAATGGACGGCGTTGCCCTCATTGAAGAAATGACAGGGTACGGCTTATGAAACTGCCTGTCCGGGGAGATCTAACCCTTTTGCCAATTCTTCTTGTATATACTTTCATTATACCTTTTCCTTAACTTAAACGAAACAAAAATCAAAAAAATAATCAAAATTTCGATTTTTTCACACTCCTTTGCACACAAAAAAACGCCTGCATTATTGCAAGCGGTTTTCTAATAGGGTTTTTATCATCTTCCCGGCGCCGGGAAAATAATACTGTTATTGGTCTGTTTCATCTGCCTGCGCATCACCAAACAGAATACGTATATAATCGCGACGGCAATACAAAACACGGTCTATATAGACATCTTTTCCATAGACCCGGTAGAACACAAGGTAGTTTCCGCTTACGAGAAAACGGTAATCGCTTTCCGTGTCCGCAACTGAAGAAAGCGAAGTCCCTACATAAGCCTGATTTTTCAGGACGCGGATTTTCTTTGTGATTCTGCTTACGGTTGCCAGGGCCGCGTCAGGGTTTTCAAGTTCCTCCGTGATATAGGTTTTGATTTCAGCCAGGTCATTTTGCACCTCTTTCGATAAATGCAGGTTATTCATGGGAAATCCCGAGGTTTTCCTCCACGGCCTCTAATGTCAGCCAGCCTTTCTCTTCCCCGGATTTCCGACCTTTTTCAAGCTCGTTCATCAGCCGGATGGTTGCCTGTATCTTTTCATAGTCCCGTATGTCAATAATTGCATAGCGCCCCCGGCCGTTTTTCGTCAGGAAAACGGGAGCGCCCACTGCTACATCATGCAGTACCTCGCTGTAATTTCGCAGATCGGAAATAGGTTTAATGTTTGGCATAAGGTTCAGCTCCTTTCTGCCATTAGTATAACCCCATCTGCTGTAAAATTCAACAGCAAATTTTACAGCAGATGGCAAGGATCGCCTCATCGTCGGTCATGTTGCGGACAATGCAGGGTATATTTGCAAACCCGGCCAGCTCACTGGCTCGCTGGCGGCGGTGGCCTGCCCGGGCACTTTCCCGGGAGCCGGGTTTTCCGTGGCGGGAGCGTCTGCCGGGGTCGTGTTCAGTTTTTCGTCTGCCATTCGTTACCTCCTCTTTGTTAATGTTGCACTGATCTTGTGCTGAAAGTTTGTTACTTTTTTCCTCCCTCCCGGCTATCCACGCAAAAAGGCCGCCCGTTTTTTCATGCCGGACGGCCTTTTGCGTAATGTGATAGCTCAAATATATTCTTTTGTGGTTTCAGGCTCCGAAAAGCCTTGATATTACAGTGTTCCTATTAAAACTCAATCATATCTCTATTCGCCTAATTTCGACAAATTTCTACGCGTTCATCTGTTTTGCGAACTTTCCCTCTTCCCAGTCCCGGTCGTATATCCCCGGAACTATGTATTTTACTGGCTTTGCAGTGATTTTTGATTGCTCTAAGCCAGCCGCTTTTCAACCGTATCCCCCAAATTTCTAACCATTTATAATAACAATAAATATGTTCACACCTTTTTCGGTTCTTGAAACGGTTCATCAAACAACTGCATTAAATCATGATTTGCTCCTACATTAGTTACTTCAAAATGATTCAGGCAATGTCCCAGCCACGGAAATTCTTTATTCATTTCATATACTAAATCAAAGATTTCCAAATCTGTTGTTTTATATTGCGAATGATAACCCGAATACT
>CANDCP010000053.1 GCA_947383215.1 uncultured Roseburia sp. | reverse complement strand
TAAAGTGCGTAAGTTTTTGTTACCGGTAACTTACACACTTTATCTTACACTCCCTTTATTTATATCGCTATTCTTTTTTATTCGTTCGCCCCAGTAAATAATCAACAGATACATGATAATAATCTGCAAGCTTTATGATTATTTCTATCGGGATATTTATTTTTCCCAACTCATATTTGGAATAAGTTGTTTGTTTTATATGCAGGTAATCTGCTATTTCCCGCTGTTTCTTATCACAGTCTTCCCGCAGATTTCTTATATTTTCAAATATCATATAAAAACACCTCTATAGTCTCGTCATATACATATTCGTTAGTTTCTGACAAATTTATACTTAGGTTTGCAGCAAAATATTTCCATTGTTACTACTATTGCGTTACTACTATTATAAGAAAGGATAGATTTTGGATTGAAAAATAGTCGTATCACGACTATAATAAAGTTAAAATCTGGGAACCTTTTTGCGTTTCAAAGTATCTTTATATATAGAGGGGGAGAATAATAAGGGACAAATTGAAGGAGCGAAGTTAAATCCCAAAAGAGGAAGGGTAAATATTTATGGAGGCGAAAAAGTTTTGTGAAAATGTCAATAAATACAGAGATGATTTGTATATTATGGCGTTGGCTATATTGAAAAATGAGACAGACGCGGAAGATGCTGTGAGTAATGCAATTTTAAAGGCATATGAGAATATGGAACAGATCAGTACTTTTCATAAGTTTAAGCCTTGGATGCTGACGGTTACAAAGAATGAGGCTTTGAAGGTGAAGAGAAAACGATTGTGTTTACTGGGAAATGAGGCAGTGGAAGCATTATCGAAGCCGATTGTGGTACATTATGATGAATTGTGGGATATTTTGCAGAAGATGAAAGAAGAATATCGTTTGGTTGTTGTATCGTTTTACTACGAGGGAATGTCGATTCGGGATATATCCGATGTGCTGGATATTCCGGTCGGTACGGTGAAGTCCAGATTAAACAGGGGAAAGGCAGAGATTAGAGAGGCATTGGAAAGGGGGCATAGAAATGGATAAATTTGATAAAGAAATGAAAAGATTATCAAAAGAATTTCAGGTGCCGGAGACATACCATAAGAAAGTAGATGCGATTTTAGAAACAATTCAGGAGGATTGTGTTGTGGCTCCAAGGAAAAAGCCGTTTGTGAAAGCGGCAATTGTTATGATGGCATTTTGCCTTGCGATAGCGGGATTTTTCTTTTTTTCCGGCGCTGAGGTGGCAGAAGCCAGTTTTTTGGAAACATTTAAACAGACAATTCTGGATTTTTTTGGAATGGGCGAGGAGGAATCGGAAAAAATAGGTATCGAGAGTGAAAAAAAGGATGCGGTCAGTAAACCGGATTTAATGATGGAACTTCAGGAGGTGGTTATGGATACGCAGAATATCTATGCTGTGGTGAAGATTATCGCACCGCCGGCTGTAGAATTTAAAGAAGGAATGACATTTGACTATTTCGGTTTTTGTGAGGGAACAAATTATAATGTTTCAGCTTTGATACCGGGCTCGCGAGAATGTACGCTTCTTGAGGTTATGGAAAATAGAAGAAATGTGGCGACCTTTGTCGTCAATGTAGGTACGGATAAGCAGCTTGAGGAAGAAAAGAGTATGACTGTATTTTTTGAAGATTTGCTTGCAGGACCGTATGAGGAAAAGCCCAAGGTGCTGGTGGAGGGGATATGGAGTCTCTCCTTTATTACATCCTATACAAATTCAAAGGAAATTACAGTAGAAGGTACGGATGATATGAAATATTCCTTCTCGTATGCGACGGCAGATATCAAGGAGATTAAACTGCTGCCGCTGGGACTGACTCTGATTTCCGATGTGTCTAAGATTGATGAGGATACGCGAAATACAACGGATACGAGAATTGTGATAAGACTGAAAATGATTGACGGAAGTGAAATCATTGTCGACAGTCCGAACTTAGAAGACGATTGTCTGGTGAATGGAGGCAGTGTCGGATGGTATGACGAGGACGGGCGCAGCTATCAGAAATATGCGGGCCAGTTTAGGGAAGCGATTGATATCAGTCAGGTGATGGGGATTTATATAGCAGATTATTATGTGCCGTTAAAGGAATATGAATGACAGGAGCTTTAAAAGGCAAATATGAACTTACGTGTTTGTGTGTCTTAGGCACAGAACGGTAAAATAAATTGCATAAATTTATATGCAGGAAGATGGAGGATAAGGGTATGGGAGTGAATTGGAAACAACAGGGCAGAAAGACGACGGCATGTTTCTTGACAGCGGCATTGAGTCTCACAATGATTTTTTCGCCGACGCAAACGGTTACTGTACAAGCAACGGATGTGAAAGCAGACGGCGCCGGTTTAAGGAATCCTGTTATTGAGGCAAAAGAAGGAAAAGTAGTCTGGGACTGCGTTTACTTCGGAGGCTACTGGCAGAGCGAGTATATCACTTCACAGGAAAACCGCCCGGGACAGGGAGAGGATGATGTAGTACATACAGATACAGACGGTACCAAATATCTTGTTCGCGAAAACAAGAAATGCTACAAATATGAGCCGATTAAGTGGCGTGTGCTGTCGGTCAGCGAGGACGGTACGGACGCGTTGCTGCTGGCGGATAAGTGTCTTGAGGCAAGAGCGTATCATGGGGAATACAGCGATACAGTCACCTGGGAGAACAGCGATCTTCGTGAATGGCTGAACACAACATTTATGGAGACGGCATTTACGGAGAGCGAGCGGGAAGCCATTGTGAAAACAGAGATCGAGAACAAAAGAAATCCTTATTACAACGGCGATTTTGAAGTGTCAACAGAGGACGGAAATTTGACGCAAGATTATATCTACCTGCTTTCGATTGAGGAGGCAATAGAGAGGAAGTATGGTTTTGTAAATAACTATAATTCTTTCGAAAATAAATTTTTATCAACACAGACAAGGACGGCGAATAGTACCGATTTTGCAAAATCGTGCGAGGAAGGTACATTTTCCGAAGGTTATCTGCTGAGAACGCTCGGCGCAATTAAGGGTTACGTTCTGAGTACGGATAATGTAAGCGAAGGAGCGATTCCCGTAACGGCGCTTTTTGGTACACGGGTCGGGGATAAGGGGCATGGCATTCGCCCAGTACTTCATCTGGATTTGACGAAGACAGACAGTTTTCGTTATGCCGGACAGATAAAACAGGATAAGACAGAGATTCCGGTAGATGCAGCGCCGGATGCGCCAACGCAGACGCCGAAACAGGAGTCGACTGTCACCATGGCGCCGGGACAGATTTATCCGAAGAATCCGGTTGTCTATGAGGATGATTTGAAAAAGAATACTTGGGATTGCATTTACTTTGGAAAATACTATCATACAAAAATTGCGCCTTCCGTTTTGTCAGAGGCCGGAGGGCACGATTCTATGCAGACAGATGAGAATGGAGAGCCATATCTGGTTCGCCATGAGCAGGGATATTTCCGGTATGAGCCAATCAAGTGGCGGGTGCTTTCAATCAATGAGGATGGCACCGACGCATTTTTGATGGCGGACCAGGTTGTAGATATCGCGCAGTATTACAGCGACAGTGGAGCGGAGATTACATGGGAAAAGAGCGATATCAGACAGTGGCTTGAAAATGTTTTTGCGCAGAGGGCGTTTACCGAAGACGAGAAAGAAAAGATTCTGGATTCTGCGGTAGAGACAGCGGATAACAGATGGTCCGGTGAGCCGGGCGGAAACGATACGACAGATAAAATATACCTTCCGTCCATCGAGGAAATGTTAAATACCTCCTATGGCTTTAGCAGTGATGAAAAGGAAGGGAATACGAGAAAGATTACTCCGACAGATTATGCCAAGGCAGAGAAAGAATTGGACTGGATAAGCAGTGATACCAGCGTTTACTGGCTGCGTTCATCAGGATCTAAGAAGGGTTGTCCCGCCATAGCAGGCAGCTGGGGAGAAGGGGTGATTCCGATGGAGACGGCCAATAAATCGACAGAAAAACTTGGCGTGCGCCCGGTTATGCACGTCGATTTGTCAGATACGACACTGTGGACATATGCAGGTCAGGTTACGCCGAGGGGAGTGGTTATTTCCGAGACGGAAAAACCGGATGTTACGGTGAAGCCGCCGACACAGACAGAAAAACCGCCGATACAGACGCAGCAGCCGTCAAAACCGCAAGTAAATAAACCGGGTAAGCCTGCAATTAAAAACTTAAAAAATAAAAAAGGGAAAAAAGTGACGATTACCCTTTCTAAAAAGATTTCAGGTGCAACGGGTTATCAGCTGGCATATGCCGCAAAATTTTCTATGAAAGGTCAAAAGACAAAGCTCTTTAAGGGGATTGCTATAACGGTAAAGGGACTGAAAAAGAAGAAGACTTATTATTTCCGTGCGCGCGCATATACGGAAATAAACGGGGAAAAGGTATACGGAAAATGGGGAAAGAAAAAGAGTATAAAAGTCAGAAAATAAAGAAGGAAAAATACATAAAGGGGGGAGAGACGATGTCTCGAAAAAAATTTTTATCTGTAAGACTTAGGATAGTAAGTTTGCTGCTGCTGTGTTTTTTTGTAAGAAGCGGGATGACGGCAAAGAACGTGGCGGCAGCGGAAGCAGAGCTGACGGAGGAAGAGTTACGGCAGAGATATGAGGATGCTGTCGAATTGGCGGAGAAATTTCGGACAGACGAAAGCTTTGTGCATAGCTTTACATTCTCAGCGGAGGAAGAGGTGAAACTTCAAACGCTGCTTGTGGAAACCGTTTGTGGCGGCGCGAATGATTCTGATGAGGTCACTCGTCTTTTCCATATAAGAAAATATGTGAAAGAAAGGCTTGTGCCAGACCCGGACGCGTCGGATGCCCCTGAATCAACGTACCATATGCTGTGCGAAAACACAGGGACCTCTGCGGTAAGCTACAGTTGTATTGCACAGGCGGTAAGGGATTTATGTTTGTTGGATGAGATTTCTTGTTTCCGGCTCTATGGCAGCAGCAGTACGCTAAAAAAGGGATATGAGATGCTGATGATATATGCCGATCAGCAGTGGTGGTTTGTGGATGTGGCAGAGGATGTCGTGACTTCTGCGGATTTCTATGGAGGACTGGTAGGAGCGGAAGACGCATGTACGTCATTTGGCGGCGCGTTTACGCCTTCGATGATTGCGTTTGACTATGACTATTACAGTGACGCCGACAAAACACTCAAAGGAGCGCCAAGCGGCGTCTATGTCAGCAAAACTGCATGGAAGGGAAACGGCGGCTATACGGTGTTTTATGAAAAAACAGAAGACAAAATTAAGATGCGGTATCTAAGCAATGACAGAGGCAATATTCACTGCTATGGTTCGAACAAATCTACGGACGCGCAGGGGAATGCGCCAAGCGGACTGGTGGAATACGCACAATGGGAAAATGGAGGGGAGGGCGTAGGAAATTATGTAAATGCCAAAAAGGGATATCTTCAGTATGGCGTCGCGCTTCGCGGGCGCGTGACCGTCGACGGTGTGGAATACAATTTTAATGAAAAAGGGAATCTCTCAACACTTCCATGGTATCAGGCAGAGACAAGACCGTTTGAGGGAAAGGAGCGGGAAAAACACTGGGCACGTGTGGATGATCAGAAGGAGCAGGCGGTAAAAATTGTGGAAGCGCTCTGCGCAGACCCGGATTATTTCTTTGATCTGTATTACAATGAAGAGGAACTGGCTTATTTAAACGAAGTGCTGGAAGAGATCTTTGCATCTGAAGACGAAAACTTATCAGAGAAAGAAAAAGCAATTAAGATTCTGCAATATATTAACAGTCATGTTACATATCAATGGTATGATCTCACGTCCTACGACTGTTACGAAACGCTGACCAGAGGAACGGGAAATTGTTCGGAATTTTCCATCTGTTTTCGTGATCTGTGTATTCTGTCAGGCATTGACTGCTTTTGTATTGTAGGCTCGAATGATAATTCCAATCTATATTATACTTATGGGGACGGCACGGAACATGGATGGAATTTGGCGAGGCTGGACGGAGTATGGTATTTTGTGGAGCCGCAGTATACGAAGATCTATTATGAGTTTGACGAATTTTATGAATACTTTCCTGTTGCAGTCTCTACCGGTTATATCGGAGAGGATGGTCTGATCGCAATTTCGAAGGAGGGGCTTGAATTTTGTTTGAAATGGCCGGTGGATGAAATGTTGTGCTATCAATTTGAGGAGGATGGCGAGCTTGCCATTTATGCCAGAACTATTGATGGCGTATGCGCAAATTATGACGGCAGCCATGATATTTCCGGTCAGAATTATTCCACGGACGAGAACGGAAAACTGAAAGAAAAGAACGGGTTTGTTACTTGGGAGAAGACGGTCAAAACAGCGGACGGGAAAGAAGTTCACATATGGCAGGGATATTTACGTCAAGGATATCTTTGTCAGGGACCAACGGTTATAAATGGAGAACTCTATGAATTTAGTACAAAGAAGCATTATGCGACCCCTGACGGCTTTCTGTCAGCCGGCCGTGAAATAGAGATAAAGTCGTATTATCGGATAGGAGCCATGGACATTAAGGAAATCGGCGACGTGGTTTATACCGGAGATGAGATCTGTCCGAAGCTTGTCATCAAGCATGGGGATACGGTGCTTGTGGAGGGCAGGGATTATGAAATTGTCTCTTACAGGAAAAATCAGGAGGTGACGCCAGACTATTCATCCGGAGCCTCTTGCGTTATAGAGGGAAAAGGGGATTATTATGATACGGCGGTTCGTTACTTTAAGATCCTGAAAAGAGACATTTCGGATATGGATGTATTTATGGAGTGGAACGAGCGTACATGGAGCCGAAAGCTGGATGAGGCCGGAACGAGCTATGGCAGGCCGGAGGTTTCTATTAATGTGCCAAACAGTGATTATACGGTAAGTTATAGCCGGTTCGACGCAGCCGGGGAAGGAGAAATTACCATTACAGGCAGATATAACTGTACCGGCAGAATAAAAAAGACGTGTGCGCTAAAACCCATGGAGCTGACGGGTGATGAGTTTGAGGTGGCGCTTTCCTGTGAGTCGTATTCTTACACCGGAGCGGCACACGAACCCGATGTTACAATAAAATGGCTGAAGGAGGATGGAACTTTCTATCGCAATCTGAGTGTAACAGAGTATGATGTTACTTATGAAAACAATGTGGAAGCAGGCAAGGCAAGTGTGGTGATTGACGGACGCGGGAAATTTGCCGGAAGACTGGAGGCGGAATTTTTGATTCGGGAATCGTCAGCGGGAGAACCTGAATCCGGCGAACAGACTCCGTCAACGGAAACGCCGCCTACCGAAACTCCTTCGACTGAAACGCCGTCGACGGAGTCTAAGCCGACGGAAGGCGAGACGGTAGTTTTACCAAGTCCGGAGCAGACACAAAAGCCGGATTCTACGCCGCAGAAGCCGATATGGACAGAAAATCCGCCACAGCCGGTGAAATCGAAACTCATGAAACCGGGTAAGCCTGTGATTAAAAGATTAAAAAAACAAAAGGGGAAAAAGGTAAAGCTTATCCTCTCTAAAAAGGTGTTCGGAGCAACCGGCTATCAGGTGGCGTACGCCACAAAATCTTCTATGAAAGGGCAGAAGATAAAATCTTTTAAGGGCGCCAGTGTGACGATAAAGGGGTTAAAAAAGAAAAAAACATATTATTTCCGGGTACGGGCTTATGCGAAGAAAAACGGGGAAATCGTATACGGCGGATGGGGAAAGAAAAAGAGCATAAAGTAAATTTGTTTCGGCAAAGATGGGAGGAAGAATGCGTAATAAAAGACAAAAATATATTAATTGTATTTTCGCAATATTACTTCTTATCGTCTTTGCCTATTTTATTTTGGGAGAGCTGTGTCTTTCGCCGGATAAATTAGACCGTAATTATTTCTGTACGGAATATAGCGGAGAATGGGAGCGGGTTACGCCGGACGGGCTGAGAGAGCCTGTTACTATGCCTGGAAAATGCGAGGCGGACAGGGACGAAACGGTTGTGGTGGAGACGACACTGCCTAAGACCATCGACGAGGGACGCTATCTTTGTTTCAAAAGCGCCAAGCAGGATATGCGGTTTTATATTGACGGGGAGCTGCGGCAGGAGTATTCCAACAGAGGGAACAGGCTGTTTGGCCAAATGAGTGCAGCAGCCTATGTATTTCTGGAAATCAGTGCAAAAGACGCGGGGAAGAACCTTTGCGTAGAGATGCGGACGGATTCTTCTTACTCCGGCATTTTCTATACGGTTTATTATGGAAATACCATGGGGGTATGGAAACACCTTTTTAAAAAGCTTGGACTGGAACTGGTGGTGGCTTTTGTCACACTGATACTCAGCGTCATTGCCATTATCGGTAGTGTGACACTGCGCTTTTGTTATCATAGGAAGGTGGCATTAGAATATCTGGGGTGGGGAATCTTAGTGGCTGCTGTCTGGCTCATTACAAATTCCGTATTTCGGCAGTTGATTTTCCCCAATCTTTCGATTATCAATGATATTACGTTTCTTATGTGATAATGTTATTGTCCTTGCCGTACCTTCTTTATATGAATGAGATTCAAAAAGGCCGATACGGTTTGGCATATCAGATTATGGAAGGTATTGTCATTGTCAATTTTTTCCTTTGCTTTGGCCTGCACATGACAGGTATCTGTGATTTTACGGATACGATTGCATACGTATCTGTTTTTTGTATTTTATCTATTGTCTTAATAATGCTAACAATTATACTGGACCTGCAAGGAGGTATGATTCAGCAATATACTTTTGTAGCGGTGGGGATGTTTGGCGTATGTATTGCGGCATTTGTGCAGATTATTATTTATTTTCAGAGAAGCAATCTTTTCAATGGGGTGATTTTGGCGTTCGGGCTGATTTTCCTTTTAGTATTTTCCACCATCAGTACCATACATGAAATCATGGTCATGGACAGGGAGAAACAGCAGGCATTGCAGGCAAGCGAGTCAAAAGGGCGTTTTCTTGCCAATATGTCTCATGAGATTCGGACACCGATACATGCTGTCCTCGGTATGGACGCTATGATTTTAAGAGAAAGTAACGAGGCGCAGATTAAGGAGTATGCTCTTGATATTCAGAATGCCGGACAAACGCTGCTCTCTCTGATTAATGATATTTTGGATATATCCAAAATGGAATCCGGAAAATTAGAGATTATACCGGCGGAGTATGATTTTTGCAGCTTGATTCATGATGTTGTGAACATGATTGAGATGAAGGCAAGAGATAAAGGATTGGCGTTAAATTTATCCGTGGATGCGGGGCTGCCTTCCAGACTGTGGGGGGATGATGTACGGATACGCCAGATCCTTGTAAATCTGATGAGTAATGCCGTCAAATATACCGAAACAGGAAGTGTGGGATTGGCGGTAAGCGCTGTCGTCTATGAGGATACGGCGAATCTTACGTTTCGGGTTGAGGATACGGGAATCGGTATACGAAAGGAGGACATAGAGAAGCTCTGTCATGCGTTTGAGAGGATTGAAGAGCAGAGAAACCGAAGGATTGAGGGAACCGGTCTCGGCATGAATATCACCACACAGTTATTGGAGCTGATGGGGAGCAGCCTGCAGGTTGAGAGTATATATGGGCAGGGTTCGATCTTTTCCTTTACGTTGGAGCAAAAAATTGTGAGCCATGAGTCGGTTGGCGATCTTGAGCAGAGAATTAAAAATCAGGCGGCGGCATACTCCTATCGGGTTCTGTTTACCGCTCCAAAGGCACGCCTGCTGGTTGTGGATGATAATGCGGTAAACAGGAGGGTATTTGCGCAGCTGCTCAAAGCAACACAGATACAGGTAGACGAAGCGTCCGGTGGAGAGGAATGTCTGGAACTGGTCAGAAAGAAAGCGTACGACCTGATTTTCCTTGATCATATGATGCCGGACTTGGACGGGATTGCCGTTTTACATAAAATGCGTGAATGGAAAGATTATCCCTGCCGGTTTACGCCAGTGATTGCGCTGACAGCAAACGCTGTGACCGGCGCCAGAGAGATGTATTTGAACGAAGGGTTTGAGAATTTTCTTTCCAAACCGGTCAATCCGGAAAAAATGGAAAAAATGATCATGGAGCTGCTCCCAAAGGAAAAAATAACTTCCAAAGAAACGGAGCCTGTTTATTCAGGAGAAGGTATGCGGGAGGAGACAAAATTGCCTGAGCTGGAGGGTATTGATTGGAATTATGCCAAATTATATTGCAGAGACGCAGCGATATTAAAGGATACGGTCAATCAGTTTTATCGGACGGTGGAAGCGGAGGCGGCGCAGTTAGAACATTTTCTTGGGATGTTTGGAAAATCAGATGAAGTGGATTCCGAAGTAGTCGGGCGGTTTCGGATTAAAGCGCATTCCATGAAAAATTCCGCTGCCATGATTGGAGCGGTGTCTCTTGCCGGAGTTGCGAGAATGTTAGAGTATGCGGCGAGAGATAGGAAAACGGATGTAATAGAAAAAATTGCTCCGGTATTTATACAGGAATGGAGGAGCATGAAAGGAATTTTACAACCCTTAGCGGAGACGGAGAATGCCAATGAAAAAAAGGAAGAACCGGATTATGAGCTGATAAAAGAGCTTCTGCATTTATTAAAAAAGTGATAGAAGTAATGGATGTTGATGCAGCGGATGAAATCATACGACAGTTAAAAAGATTTGCATATCCGGAGAGTATTACGACAGAAGTGATGGAAAATCTGTGTTTGGCGGTTACTGATCTGGATGAAAAGCAGGCGGCAATATGGATCGATAAATTTGAGCAGAAATTGGAGGAGAATACATAATGAAAAAAGTGTTATTAGTCGGGGAACTGGGTGAGATTGCCAGAAGCCTGAATGAATGTCTGGCAGATGATTTTCAGGTTCAGCTCTGTTCAAAGCAGCCGGAGAATGTGCAGGCAATGGTAAAGATTATCAAACCGGAGCTGATTATCATTTGCCAGATCGGAGTGGAAAAAGTTGACAATGTCCTGTTAATGTGGCTCCATGAAAAATATTCCCGGATTCCGGTTCTTGCTATCACAACAAGTGATAAATGGAAACAATGCAGAGACTTCTATAAAAGGGAAATGTTCGATGTGTTGTTCCGTCCTGTGGCAAAGAATGAACTGTTGAAAAAATGTTACGAGCTTCTCGGTGTAAAGAGCGGAAATAATACAGAATGCAAAACAGCGGATAAGCAGAAAAAGAAAATCATGATTGTGGATGACAGCGCCCTGCTGCTTCGCAGTATGAAAAGCATGCTGGAGAAATATTATGATATCTCTCTCGCCAAGTCGGGGGAACAAGCTTTGAACATGATTCCGAGGGAGAAACCGGATTTGATTCTGCTTGATTACGAGATGGATGGAATGGACGGCAAAAGCACTTTTGAGACAATGAAAGGAAACAAGAGTATGAGGTTTATTCCGGTGGTATTTCTTACCAGTGTGACGGACCGGCGGTCAATCTATTCCGTTCTGAAATCGAGACCGGAGGGGTATATATTGAAGCCGCCGGATGAGGAGAGAATACGGGAGACAATAGAGGGGATTTTAGGGGGAAAAGGCATATGAAAAAAACCATTGCGGGTACGTTTCTGGTTATTATGACGGGAGTATTTTTCTATCTTTTATGATTCGTCTAAAACGTATGTTTATGTCTGTACACAAATTCGAAGGTCGTCCGTTGCAGATGAGTCGGGGTCGGAAGATAATCCGCCGCAGGCTCCGGGGGGAAATTCCGGAAGCCAAACAGGAAATACAGTTGGCGGTGACGGCGGTGGTGGTGGAGATAAAAAGATTCCGTTCCTAAGGTGGCAAAAGTTAAAAGATTTAAGGTTAAAGCAGAAGGGAAAGGATTTGTACTGACATGGAAAAAGGATAGTAAAAAATTTTATAGACGGAATTTGACGGACGACGCTTCGCCTCAATTGTAAAAGAATGCGATGATATTATTGACTTTTGTGTCGCACAAAAATATAATAACCTTTAGGGTATTTGCAGCGATCAGGATAGAAGAAAGAGGTGGCAGAGCGGCTTATCGGAACTGTTACACAATGAGAGATAGAAAACTTATGAAAAACGGAGGAAATTTCATGGCATTCGTAAAAAAGCCCGTCACAGGCATGAAGGATATTCTGCCGGAGGAGATGCAGGTGCGCGATTATGTGCAGAATGTGATAAAGGAGACGTATCGCAGCTTTGGCTTTACGCCGATTGAAACGCCCTGTATGGAAAATATTTCGAATTTGAGCAGTAAGCAGGGCGGAGAAAACGAGAAATTAATTTTTAAGGTTCTAAAAAGAGGAGAAAAGTTAAAGCTTGAGATGGCGGAATGCGAAGCCGATTTGGTGGATAACGGGCTGCGCTATGATTTGACTGTGCCGCTTGCGCGTTTTTATTCGAACAATTCGAACAATCTGCCGTCGCCGTTTAAAGCGCTTCAGATTGGCAATGTGTGGCGCGCGGACCGTCCGCAGCGCGGAAGGTACCGTCAGTTTATGCAGTGCGATATTGATATATTAGGCGAGCCGTCCAATCTTGCGGAGATCGAATTGATTCTTGCGACGACGACGACGCTCGGAAAAATCGGGTTTGGGAACTTTGAAATTCGCATCAACGAGAGGCGGATCTTAAAGGCTATGGCAAAGTACAGCGGGTTTTCGGAAGAAGCGTTTGACAAAGTCTGCATTATCCTTGACAAAATGGATAAAATCGGCCGGGAGGGCGTTAGCGAGGAGCTTCAAAAGGAAGGGTTTTCGGAGCAGTCCGTCAAAAAATATCTGGATTTATTTGAGCTTACGGGCGATACGGCGAGTAAAATAGAAACGTTATGTGAAAAGCTTGGCGATTGTCTTGAGGAGGGAGTAAAGAGCAGCCTTCTTGAGATTGTAACGAGTGTGGAGGCGACAAAGACGGCTGATTTTAAGATGGTATTCGACCCGACTCTGGTGCGCGGCATGGGGTATTATACGGGAACCATATTTGAGATTGCAATGCCGGAATTTGGAGGAAGCTGCGGCGGAGGCGGCAGATATGATAAAATGATCGGCAATTTTACCGGAAACGACGTGCCGGCCTGCGGATTTTCGATCGGATTTGAGCGGATTATCCTGCTTCTTCTGGAGAGCGGTTTTCAGGCGCCGACGCAGCCGAAAAAGATTGCGTATCTGATTGAGAAAAATTATCCGGCGCAAAAGCTGTGCGAGGTGATAAAAAAGGCGCAGAAGGAGCGGGAGGCCGGAAATCAGGTGCTTGTGGCGAGGATGAACAAAAACAAAAAATTCCAGAAAGAAAAGCTTTCAGCCGAAGGCTATGAAGCGTTTGAAGAGTTTTTTAACCGTTAACGCAGAATAAGAATAGAAAAAGGAAGAATAGAGGAAGAGGAAAGATGCAGTCAAGAACGCATACATGCAATGAATTGAGAAGTTCTAATATCGGAGAGAACGTCGTCCTTGTGGGATGGTATGAAAATATCAGGAAAGTCAGCAAGAATCTCGGCTTTTTGATTTTAAGGGATTTTTACGGGACAACCCAGATTGTAATCGAGACGGAAGAAATGATGCAGATGATCGGCGGAGTGAACAATGAGTCCACACTGTCTGTCACAGGCGTGGTGAGAGAGCGTTCCAGTAAAAATGACGCGCTTGCAACCGGTGAGATCGAGGTGGTGCCGGAGAAAATAGAGGTGCTCGGCAAGTGCATTTACAACGCGCTGCCGTTTGAAATTCATCAGTCGAGAGAGGCGGACGAGAACGCAAGGCTTAAGTACCGCTATCTCGATTTGCGCAATCCGTCTGTAAAAAGCAAGATCGTCCTAAGGAGTAAGATCGTCGCCGAGTTGAGGCAGAGAATGAACGAGCTGGATTTTTTAGAAATCACAACGCCGATTCTGACTTGTTCTTCCCCGGAGGGGGCGAGAGATTATCTCGTTCCTTCGAGAAATCATCCGGGCAAGTTTTACGCGCTGCCGCAGGCGCCGCAGCAGTTCAAGCAGATTTTAATGGCGTCCGGTTTTGACCGATATTTCCAGATTGCGCCTTGCTTCCGCGATGAGGATGCGAGGGCCGACCGCTCTCCGGGAGAATTTTATCAGTTGGATATGGAGATGGCGTTTGCCTCTCAGGAGGATGTGTTTACCGTTATTGAGGAGGTTCTGCCGCCGGTATTTGAAAAATACGGCGTGTATCAGACGGCATCTAAGACGCCGTTTGTGAGGATTCCGTATCTGGAGGCGTTAGAAAAATATGGGACGGACAAGCCGGATCTTCGGATAGACCTGCAGCTGTGCGACGCGACGCCTGTGATGTCGGACTGCGGATTCGGGCCGTTTGAGAATCAGACGGTGGAAGCGATTGTGGTAGACGGTTTTTCGGCATCGCGCAAGGTGATTGACAAGATTTGCGCCGAGGTAGAGGTGCAGACTGCAAATAAGGCGTTCTGGTTTAAGGTAGATGAAAGCGGCGAGTTTGTCGGCGGAATTTCCAAGTTTTTATCAGAAAGAAAAGAGCAGGTGACGGAAGCGCTTGGATTAAAGCCGGGCGATTTCATCGGTCTTACCGCGGGCAAAAAGCTCACGGCGCAGAAGACCGCGGGCGTGCTGCGCAAGCTTCTCGGTGCGGCGAGCGAGAAACATATGCGCGCAGATTGTTATGAGTTCTGCTGGATTGTGGATTTTCCGATGTATGAGATCGGGGAGGAATCCGGCGAGTTAGAGTTTTGCCATAATCCGTTTTCTATGCCGCAGGGCGGCATGAACGCGCTTTTAGAACAGGATCCGCTTGAAATTCTGGCTTACCAGTATGATCTTGTCTGCAACGGCGTAGAGCTTTCTTCAGGGGCTGTTCGAAATCATGATCCGGAGATTATGATAAAGGCGTTTGAGCTTGTCGGACTTGGCGAGGAGGATGTAAAGGCCAAATTCCCGGCGATGTACCATGCGTTCTGCTATGGCGCTCCGCCTCATGCGGGAATTGCACCGGGCGTCGACCGCATGATAATGTTGATTTGCGGGGAAGAGAGCATTCGCGAGATAATTCCGTTCCCGATGAACAAAAATGCAATGGATGTGATGATGCAGGCTCCGGCAGCCGTGGAGAAAAAGCAGCTGGAGGATGTGCATATTGAGATAAAGCTGCCTGAGGAATCCTAAACAAATATTAAGAGAAAAGAAAGAAAATCTTAAAAAATGTAAAGCATAGGGGCTTGCTATTTTGGAAGAAAATGTTATAATAAAAGAGTGATGGGTGAGGAATGAGAAATATATAGCTTGAAATTAGTACACGATATTTTAAATATGGAACATGAAACCGATTGCAAAAGCAGTCGGTTTTTTTGTTCTCATAAGAGAGACTTTGTTTGGAATGGAGGGGGTTAGAATGAAAAGCAAAAGATTAATTGGTTTATTGTGCGCGGCAATACTTACGGTCAATTCCGCCGCGCAGCCGACGTATGCAGCCGCGCATTCCTGCGGGATTTTGCAGGAACCGGGATCGGAAGAAGACTTTGAGGAGATGGATTATGAAGTCTTAAAGACGGATGAAAAGGGAAGACAGCTTCTGGTGAGAATCGGAGACGTATACGTGACGTCAGAGTACAATGATGAGAACAAAAGCTCTGTCACATATTATTCCAACGGACCGCTTGCGGGCGAGA
>CANDCP010000052.1 GCA_947383215.1 uncultured Roseburia sp. | reverse complement strand
GATGTCCGTGCGTGACTGGAGTTCAGACGTGTGCTCTTCCGATCTCTTTCTTTATCATCGTGCGGATTGTAATGCAAAAATCCATATCTCCGCTAAAATCAATATATCCCGTCGCGCCGCCGTAAAGCCCTCTTCTTACGTTTTCTAATTCATCGATAATCTCCATCGCGCGAATCTTCGGCGCTCCGCTCAGTGTTCCCGCCGGAAGAAAGGAGGATATCAGATCGAGCGGATGAAACTCTCCTTTTTTGCGTCCTTCTACCATGGATACGATATGCATAACATGAGAATAATTCTGCACATCCATAAATTGCGTCACTTTTACGGTTCCAAATTCCGCAATCCGCCCCATATCATTCCTTGCGAGATCCACAAGCATCACATGCTCCGCGCGCTCCTTCTCGTCCCCCAGAAGGTCGGCTTTTAGCAAAGCGTCCTCCTCCGCGTCCTTCCCTCTCTTCCTCGTTCCGGCAATCGGACAGGTAAACACGCGCCTCCCCTGCTGTTTCACAAGCATCTCCGGGGAACTTCCGATGACCTCAAATTCTCCAAAATTAAAGTAATACAGATACGGGGAAGGATTCAGCTGGCGCAGCCTTTTATACAGCGCAAATCCCGTCTGCTTCGTCTCAATTGTCCAGCGCTGTGAGAGCACGGTCTGAAAAATATGACCCTCGCGTATATATTCCTTTATTTTTTCTACCTTTTGACTGTACTCCAAAAGGGTATCTGATTTATGGATGATTTTACCGTCGTGATGAAAATCGCACGCAGCTTCCGTCAAATTGCCCCGCGCGGCTTTAATCATCTCCTCTGCGGCGTCGAGCGCCCGTCTTTGCCCCTCCGCGCCATCTTCCTCCAGCACAACCGCCGTTAATGTCTCGGCGACATGGTCTACGACAATAAATTTTGTCATTAACATCATCTGAATTGTCTCGATTCCGATTTCATCCGCATTGCTGTCGGGAAGTTTTTCTGTATAACGCACGAAGTCATACCCGAGATTCCCGACAAGTCCGCCGGAAAATCCTAATTCGTCATTTTCTTTTCTGATTTCAAATTCGCTGTAATATTCTTTCAGGCGAAGCAGCGGATTTCCATCCCTTATCTCTGTGCTCCCATCGTCTCTTGTTATCACAAGCGCGTCGCCCCTCGATGTGATTATTTCCTCCGGCTGCGCCCCAAGAAACGTATAACGGTCATAATTCTTATCATAGCTTTCTAAAAGAAATCCCATCTTTGTCCCCACAAGATTCTCATACATCCCGATTGCCGTCTCATTGACAATGGTGACAGTTTTTTTATAAACTTTCCTGATTCGCTTCATGCTTCCCTCCAAATCCGTCAAATAAAGTTGTCTCTGTGAAACAGCGTTCTATGAAACAAAAAAACGTCCCTGAAACAAAAAATTGTTTCAGGGACGATATTCTCGTGGTGCCACCCTCATTCATGTAAAAGAACCGACCTGCAAAGAGGACTTTCTGTCACAGGTTATCTGCACGCTTTCATACGTTACAATACAATGTTCCCGTGATACAAAAAAAAGATATTTCCAATCGGAAATATCTGCCACCAATTCAATTACACCTCGCTCGATACGGAGTCTCTGACTCGATATCTGTCTCCTGTAACGTGGAGAATACGGCATCCGCTACTCATAGTTCACTTTGCATCTCACAAATCCATTCCATTCAAACTATCCTGCCGGCTTCCACCGAACGCCGGCTCTCTGTAAAGAATCATTTGATGTACTACTTTTGATCATTGATTTTATTTCTTTAATTGTTGATACTCTATCATATGCAGTTGATTTTGTCAAGATACTTTTTTCGAAAAAACGGAGAAAATCTATTTCTATGCGGATAGCGGCCTGTTGGCCCCGCCGGTATCGAAATAGATTTCTCCGCTTGACTGTACGTCTCTTCGCCGCTTCGGAAGCGTTTTGCCGGATATTCTAGCCGTCAATGCGAAAGCTGTTTTCCTCCCGCAGCGGCACTTCATACTCCGCCACATAGTCGACGCGGATATAGCTGGAATTTTTCAGTTTTTCAACGAACGCTTCCAACTCGGCAGGCGCGCCCTGCACCTCCGCCTCCACGCTTCCGTTATAATTGTTCTTTACATATCCGGTCAGGCCCAGGGATGTGGCAATGCTGTGCGCGCGATACCGAAACCCCACGCCCTGGACTCTTCCCGTAAATGTCAGGTGTTTTCGAACCATTTTACAGGTTCTCTTCCATAAATTTTTGCAGGCTCGCAATTGCCTCCGCTTCGTCTGGTCCGTCCGCCTTAATTACGACGTCGGCTCCCTTTTTCGCGCCAAGCCCCATTACGCCGAAAATACGTTTGGCATCCATATCCCGTCCGTCTTTTCCAATGGTAATGTTCGACTGAAATCCTGCCGCAAGCTTTACAAGAAGCCCTGCCGGCCTTGCGTGTATTCCCTGCTCGTCTTTGATTGTGTAAGTGAATTCTTTCATACTGTTTCCCTCCATCTTTCATTATTATGCTTTTATATTTTTCTTTAATACGCCAAGTAACACACATGCGACTGCAGAACCGATGACCAGTGAAAGAAGATACATCAGCGCATGTTCGACAACCGGAAATACGAAGATTCCTCCGTGAGGCGCCATAAGCGTACATCCAAACGCCATGGATAACGCGCCGGCCACCGCGGAACCCGCCGCACATGCCGGAATCACACGCAGCGGATCTGAAGCCGCAAACGGAATCGCCCCTTCTGTGATAAAGGAAAGACCCATAATAAAGTTTGTAGGCCCCGCCTTCTTCTCCTCCGCCGTGAATTTATGTTTAAAAAACAGCGTCGCCAGAGCAATCGCAATCGGCGGAACCATGCCGCCAATCATTACCGCCGCCATAATATTATAATTGCCGGCCGCAATGGACGCTGTGCCGAATACATAAGCCGCCTTATTGACAGGACCGCCCATATCTACGGCCATCATCCCTGCCACAAGCGCTCCAAGCAAAACGGAGCTCGCGCCGTTCATGCCGGATAAGCCGTTATTGATCAGGGTATTTAAAGCGCCTACCGGAGGCTCTACCACATATGTCATAATAATTCCCACAAAGAAAATTCCAAACAACGGATATAAAAGAACCGGCTTTAATCCGTCCAGGCCTTTCGGCAGATTTGCAAACAGTTTCTTTAACAGGACAACAAGGTAACCCGCCAAAAATCCTGCCACAAGCGCTCCCAAAAATCCGCTGGTTCCGTTTGCCGCAATCGACCCGCCGACAAATCCTACCGCAAGTCCCGGCCGGTCTGCGATACTCATCGCGATGAATCCCGCCAGAATCGGAAGCATAAATTTAAATGCCGTATCCCCGATGGATTTGAATATTGCGGCAAGCGGCGTAATCGAGCCAAAACCTGATTTCTCTTCAAGGGAGAGGCTTGCCAGATCCACGCCAAGACTGTCAATCAAAAATGCAAGCGCAATCAGCAGTCCGCCTCCGACTACAAACGGAAGCATGTGGGAGACGCCGTTCATCAGATGCTTGTAGATTTGATGTCCGATGCCGTCGCCCTGGCCTTCATCCTCGATACTCTTATCGTTCCCCGCCCGGTAGACGCCGACCGTTCCGCTCATCGCTTTCTCTAAAAGCTGATCCGCCTTACTGATTCCGTCGGCGACCTTACACTGTATCAAAGGTTTTCCGTCGAACCGGTCCATCGGCACCTGTGTATCGGCTGCAACGATGATACAATCCGCCTCCGCAATCTCGCTCTTTGTCAAAACATTTTTGGCGCCGCCGGAACCTCTTGTCTCTACTTTGATGGAACAGCCAAGCTCCGCCGCCTTTTTCTCAAGGCTTTCCGCCGCCATATAAGTATGCGCAATTCCGGTCGGACAGCCGGTAACCGCTAAAATACGTTTGCGCGCTGCCGCCGGCTCTTTCGAATCCTTTGTTTCACCGCCGGCTTTCTTTTCTTCCGCGGCGTCAATCACATTTAAAAATTCTTCCGGCGTTTTGGCGCTTCGCAGCGATTTGGTGAAGCTTTCATCCATCAATAGCACCGACAGCCGGCTCAGCACGTCGAGATGTACGTTATCTTTTGTATTTGGCGCTGCAATCAGAAAAATCAAATGTACCTTCTGCCCGTCCAACGCGTCGAAATCCACGCCGTCTTTCAGAACCATCGCGCTTAATCCGGCAGCTTTAACCGCGTCGGATTTACAGTGCGGAATCGCAATGCCCTCTCCGATTCCGGTCGTACTCTCTTCTTCTCTCGCATATACGCCTCTGCGGTAAGTCTCAACGTCCGCAATTTTACCGCTTGCCGCCATAAGCTTCACCATCTGGTCTAACGCATCTTTTTTGTTTTCTGCCGCACCGTGAAGGTTGATACTCTCTGCGGCAAGCAAATCCCGTACTTTCATACAATTTACCTCCTGATATGATATTGCTGCGTTATTTCTTCCCTTAATGAAACGGATGCGAGGCGAGCAGCGCCTCTACCTCCCGCTTTGTCGCAAGTCCCTCGGAAAACGCGCTTGCGCTTCCGGTGCAGACTCCCATTTGAAATGCCTCCTTATAATCGCCGGAGTTCAGATAACCCGCCAAAAATCCCGCCACCATAGAATCTCCGGCTCCGACAGAATTTTTTACAGTCCCCTTCGGCGCTTCACTCTGATACACCTCCCCGTCTTCGGCAAGAAGTACGGCTCCCTCCCCGGCCATTGAGACAAGTACATTTCTTGCGCCCATCTGCCGAAGCTTTTTCGCATAACATATCACGTCGTCTTTGCCGGAAATCACGGTTTGAAACATCTCGCCGAGCTCGTGATTGTTCGGCTTGATCAGAAACGGACGGTATGTTAACACATTTAACAGCAGATCCTTTGTGGCGTCTACGGCAATTTTTAAATTTCTTCCGTCAAGATATTTCATAATATCCATATACATAGATTTCGGCATTCGATCGGGAATACTTCCGGCCAGCACAAGGATATCGCCGTCTTTCAGGGAATCCAGCTTTTCGTAGAGCCTGCGGATATCGTCCTGTGAAATCTTTGGCCCCTGCCCGTTGATCTCCGTCTCCT
This sequence comes from uncultured Roseburia sp., assembly GCA_947383215.1. Lineage (GTDB taxonomy): Bacteria > Bacillota > Clostridia > Lachnospirales > Lachnospiraceae > Roseburia_C. Next base: position 11,338 of record CANDCP010000052.1, on the reverse strand, counting down.
CCGTGCTTCTAAGCTTTACGTTAATCCTGGAGCAGCCTTCCTCTACGGAAATAAAATCCGTTTGAATTCCTCTCTCTCTCAGAAGCATTTCAATATGCTTTCCCGTAAAACCGGCGAGAAAACCAAAGGCCGTATTCTCGTAACCAAGGTTATTTAGCACCACTGAGACATTAATTCCTTTTCCTCCCGGATAAATCGCCTCCTGTTCGGTACGGTTTACCACGCCCGTACGGAACTCTTTTACATCTACGACATAATCCAGAGACGGATTAAACGTTACCGTATAAATCATGCGTTCACCTCCACTACATTTTTATATTTTTTGTATATTTCCGGGTTGACGCCCGTCGTAAGAACGGTTGCGCTTTGAAACGGTGCAAAATTTACGCAGGAAAGTCTCGAAAATTTGCTGGCATCGCAGAGCACATAACACTCCCGGCAATTTTCCATCGATTTTTTCTTAATCATCGCTTCCTTCATATCCGGTGTGGAAAATCCTTTCGCGGTACTGACGCCGTTCGTCCCCCAAAAGCCTTTTGTAAAATTATACTTTTCCAGGGAAGCGACCGCTTCCTCCCCGACAATCGCCTCCGTCGACAATTTAAATTCACCTCCCAGAACATAGACCCTGCATCCAAACTCTGAAAGCTTTTTCGCATGGGAAACCGCATTGGTTACGAATGTGACGTTTTTTGACGGAAGATAGTCGATCATAAGCTCTGTTGTGGTTCCTGCGTCCAGATAAATGAAATCATCCGGCTCTACCAGCGCAGCCGCATATTTTGCAATCAGAATCTTTTCCTCACGATAAAGCTCTTTTCGCGAAATTACATTGTCGTCTCTCGTGCTGAAATGATTTCCCTTTAATACGGCGCCGCCATGTACTTTGGTTAATTCCCCCGCCTCATCCAACGCGTTCAAATCCCTGCGGACGGTAGATTCCGAAGCGTTGAGTTCGCGCATCAGATACTGTACCGTCACGCTTCCGCGCTGTTTTAGTATACCCAAAATTTTTACAAAGCGTTCTTCTGTCAGCATAGTAATTTCCTTCGCACCCTCCTATACAAATATATTTTATTGCTTCACTTTCTTATGTAGTTAGTATAACTCCACTTTCGTTCATAGTCAATCATTTTCATCCAAAACCATTCACAAAAATCCAGTTCTGTTTTTGTATAATTTGACGGGAAAAAATAAAAGAACTTTGTAAAATGTTGCCCGCACATTTTACAAAGTCCTTCCTATCAGGACAGCAGGTTTTTAATATTGTTCAGTTTCCTCGCTTCCTGAATAATGTGATCCTTTTCCGTTTTCAAATACTCTTCCATCTGCCGGACTTCTTCCGGCGTAAACCCGTTTTGCTTTTCTATTTTACATTCCGGTATCTGGCCTTCCGCATAGTCTGTTCCGCTCTTTCCCGCTCTCTCAAAACGGACGCAGATAATTTTTTTATTTTTTCTGGTCAGAATTCCGGAATATGTAAATTTTACTTCCCTATCGTCCATTCCGTCACACTCCCTTTTCAAACAGATCTTATATTCCTAAAATCCCCGAAGCCTGTCGCTGCCGTCGTCGACCGTATTTTCAATCGCACGTATTTCCACAAAATAGGAATACCCCTCGTTGACGGTGACCTCCACACGGTCGCCAACTTTATGTCCCAAAATGGCCTTTCCAAGCGGAGATTCGATGCTGATTCTTCCTTCCAGAGAGTTGCCCCGCACAGTCGTCACTAATTTATACGTCTCTGTCAGATCATCCTCTTCAAAATAAATTTCGACGGTGTTGTTCAGCCCGATTTCGTCCTCTTTTGAGTCTTCGGAGACGATGACCGCGGTCTTTATCATTCGCTCCAGGTAGCGAATGCGGCTCTCATTTTTATTTTTATCTTTTTTGGCTGCGTGGTACTCAAAATTTTCGCTTAAATCCCCGTGCGCCCTGGTCTCCTTCACGGCTTCTATGGCCTGTTTTCGCACAACCAGCTTCCGGTATTCAATTTCTTCTTGTATCTTTTGAATATCTTTTTGGGTCAGCTCATCATACATGTCTCCCGCTCCTTATCCGCCGGCTACTGGCTCTTTGCATTTCTGTACTGTACCGGCGTAATGCCGTACTGTTTTTTAAACAGGCGGTTGAAATGCTCCACATTCTGATAGCCGACGGCTTCCGCAATGTTTTCCACCTTCATATTCCCGTTTTTTAAAAGCGTCTTCGCCTTTTTCATCCGGATTTTTTTTACAATCTCTCCGAATGTCAGTCCGGACTGTTCTTTGATATATTTTGACAGATACGGCTTTGAGAGATAAAATTTCTCCGACAATTCGTCCAGCGTAACCGTCATATAATTTGTCTGCATGTAGTTAATGATCTCGCTCATGCGCTCTTCCATCCCCCCCGATACGTCCTTGATCTCCGCGATCTGATTTACGGCGGCCGTGAGCGCTGCGATCGAGGACTTGATAATATCCTCCTCGATGCCGACTCCCCAGTAACGTTTGCCGCTGCACATAATTCCCACATAAGTTACGGCTTTTGAGGAAGAGCCGCGGCTTAACGCATGCTCCTCATAAACCGAAAGCTCATAGCTGATGTTAAAATACTGCTTAATCGCATTGCTGACCGCGTCAAGGCGCCCGTTTCCGTTTGCCTTTACCTCCCGCGCTCCGCCTGCGTGTACGATCGTCACCTCCGCCAAGATTCCGTCTGTCTGCTTGAAGTGGCATTCGCTGATCGCAAATACGGAGCTGGCGTTGACGTATTTGTCTTCAAAAATCTGGTAAATCTGCTGCGGGGAAAGCTCCGCGTGTTCTTTGTCGGAAACGTCTTTGACCGTGTACCCGACGTCTTCCTGCATCGGCTTTGGTATCGACATGCCGTAATTCTGTTTTAAAATATAGCTTACACCGCCCTTGCCGGACTGACTGTTAATCCGAATCACATCTCCGTCATACTGTCTACCCACATCTTTGGGATCGATCGGCAGATACGGAACCGTCCATTTCTCTCCCTTATGCTCCTCATGGTATGTAAACCCTTTTGAGATCGCATCCTGATGAGAACCGGAAAACGCCGTAAACACCAGCTGTCCCGCGTACGGCTGGCGCATGTGAACCTGCATTCTCGTCAATCTCTCATACGCTTCGCAAATCGACGACATCTTTGAAAAATCAAGTTTCGGATCGACTCCATGGGAAAACATATTCATCGCAAGCGTAACGATATCTACGTTTCCGGTCCGCTCTCCGTTCCCGAACAAGGTTCCCTCAATCCGATCCGCCCCGGCAAGCAATCCAAGCTCCGCCGCCGCAACGCCGCATCCCCTGTCGTTATGCGGGTGAAGGCTAAGTATTATAGAATCGCGGTATTTTATCGTTTTGTGGATATATTCAATTTGCGTGGCGAATACATGCGGCATCGCATTTTCCACTGTTGCGGGAATATTGATAATGACTTTATGCTCCGGCGTCGGCTGCCACACATCCAAAACTGCGTCGCAGACTTCGATCGCGTAGTCGACTTCCGTCCCCGTAAAGCTCTCCGGGGAGTATTCAAACGAGAAATTCCCATTTACCTCCGCAGCCAGCTCCTTTAACAGGACGGCGCCGTCGACAGCGATCTGTTTGATTTCTTCTTTGCTTTTGCGAAATACCTGTTCCCGCTGCGCCACGGAAGTGGAATTGTAAAGGTGGATCACCGCGTGAGGGGCGCCCTTTACCGCTTCAAAGGTCTTGCGGATAATATGTTCTCTCGCCTGTGTCAAAACCTGAATCGTCACATCGTCAGGTATCATTTTTTTCTCAATCAACGTCCTTAAGAAGGTGTATTCCGTTTCCGAGGCCGCCGGAAAACCGACTTCAATTTCCTTAAACCCGATATCGACAAGCATTTGAAAAAATTCCAACTTCTCTTCCAGGCTCATCGGCTCGATTAACGCCTGATTGCCGTCCCGCAGATCCACGCTGCACCATACGGGCGCTTTGTCAAGATCGTCTCTTTTTACCCAGTCGTATGTCGGGCGCTCCGGCATAAAATAGGCTCTCTCATATTTTTGAAAATTCTTCACTTGAAGTTCCTCCCATCTTTTATAAATGAAACAAAAATCTCTATGGCCCATTCTGCCATAGAGACGAATCTTCTTCGTTTTTTCAGTGTAATTATAATAACACAGAGAGTTCGCAAACGCTAGTGATAAATTTAATCATTTAAATTGATATATTTTAACATTCATTTTCCGAAAATGCAATCTTTGGAAGAATACCGGTAAGATGCGCAATTGCCACGCCGTAATTTGTCATCGGAATGTTCTGCTCCATCGCACGATGGATCCGCGACATCACATATTTTCGATGGAACATGCAGGCTCCACACTGTATGATCAGATCATATCCCGATAAGTCGTTCGGAAAATCCATTCCGCCCACAATCTCCACCGCAAGATTTCCCGCCCTTTTCCTCAACATCCGCGGCAGCTTCTCTCTGCCGATATCTTCCGACAGCGGCGCATGGGTGCAGCACTCGGCAATTAAAACCTTTGAATCCTCTGTCAGGCGGTCGATCGCCTTCGCCCCTTTTACATAATACGGCAAATCCCCCTTATATGCCGCAAAGAGGACGGAAAACGACGTCAGCATGCTTGAGGCCGGTTTCTTCTCATACACATAAGAAAAGATCTGCGAATCCGTGATAATCAGCTTTGGAGGCTGTTTTAACAGCGCAAGCGCCGCAGGCATTTTGTCGGTTGTCACGCTCATAACGAGGCATTTCTTGTCGAGAAGCTCCCGCAGCGTCTGCACCTGCGGAAGAATGAGCCTTCCCTTCGGCGCCTGTATATCCTGCGGCATCACAAGCAGCACCAAATCGTCTTCCCCAACCAGTTCCCCTGTAATCTGGCGTTCGTCGTAATCCTCTGGCACAAGGCGAACCAGAGCCTCTTTGACCTGCGCTATATTTGTCTTTTCTTTCGCGCTGACGACGACGGCCATGTTCTCTGTCTCTTTTTGGATCTGATTTGCAATCTCCTTTGAATTGTGCAAAATATCCGCCTTATTGATCACAAAAAGAACCGGCGTATGTTTTTCGTAAAATATGCGATACCATTTAAGCTCTTCCTCCAAATCGCCATCGGCGCAGACTACCACCGCGATGTCCGCTTTCTGCGCCGCAAGACGCGTCTTTTCCACCCGGATCTCCCCGAGCTCTCCCCGATCATCAAAACCGGCTGTGTCGATTATTACGCAGGCTCCCAGGGGGTGCACTTCCATTGCCTTGTACACGGGGTCGGTCGTCGTCCCCGCCACATCTGACACAATCGAGACCTCCTGTCCCACAAACGCATTAATCAGTGAAGATTTCCCGCTGTTTCTCTTTCCGAAAAAACCGATGTGCAGCCGGTTTGCCATCGGCGTTTCATGTACTGATTCGGCCATGATACTCTCCTTTTTCCGTTGCTCTCACTACACCGTCTGGCTAAAATCTGAAATCTCTTTTCCCCTCCGCGATTCCGTGGATATACTCACACGCAGTTTTTTTCACTTTTTCGTTCGGGATGTTCTCCAGCTCCCGTTCAATCAACTGCAGCCCGAGCTCCTTTGTCTCCGGTGAAGCGTAATCTTCCAGATATTCTTTTAACGTCATCAGCGCATTCGGATGACAGCAGTTTTGTATCTGCCCGTTTTTGCACAGGCTCATAAAGCGGTCGCCCGTTCTCCCCTCCCGGTAACAGGCCGTGCAGAAACTTGGAATGTAGCCTAGCCTGATCAGCCAATTGACAACCTCATCCAGAGAGCGCTTATCGCTGACGTCAAACTGCTCCGATTTGTCATCTTCCTCCTCCGGCTCGCAGTAACCGCCCACGCTGGTCCGTGATCCCCCGCTGATCTGGGATACGCCGAGCGGAAGGACTTTTTCTCTGACCTCTTTATTCTCCCTTGTCGAAATAATCATTCCCGTATACGGGACGGAAATGCGAATCAATGCGCACAGCTTTGCGAAGATCTCATCGCTGATGCTGTTATCAAACGCAGCGGGGTCGATATCGTCGGCATGCTTGATTCTCGGCACGCTGATGGTATGCGGACCCACGCCGTGTACCGCCTCCAAATGCTCTGCATGCATCAAAAGTCCTGCAAACTCGTACCGGTACAGCTCAAGTCCAAATAACACCCCAAGCCCTACGTCGTCAATCCCGCCCTCCATCGCGCGGTCCATCGCCTCTGTGTGGTAGGCGTAATCATGCTTTGGCCCCGTCGGATGCAGTTTCTCATAGCTTTCTTTGTGATATGTTTCCTGAAAAAGAATATATGTTCCAATTTCGGCTTCTTTTAATTTGCGGTAATTTTCTACGCTTGTGGCGGCAATATTGACATTGACGCGGCGGATTGCACCGTTTTTATGCCGGATACTGTATATTGTCTTTATACATTCCAGGATGTATTCGATCGGATTGTTTACGGGATCCTCCCCCGCCTCAATCGCCAGGCGCTTATGCCCCATATCCTGCAGCGCCGTCACTTCTCTTACGATATCCTCCTGTGTCAGCTTCTTTCTCGCAATATGCTTGTTTTTGCCGTGATACGGACAGTACACACAGCCATTGATACAGTAGTTCGACAAGTACAAAGGCGCAAACATAACAATGCGGTTGCCGTAAAAGTCCTTTTTTATCTGTTCGGCCAGCGCATAAATCTGCGCGGTCTTTTCCGGCATTTCGCACGCCAAAAGCACCGAAGCCTCCCTGTGGCTTAGCCCTTTGCGAAGCTTTGCCTTCTCGATAATACTGTCGATTAAGGCAATATTGTCTTTGTTCGCATCCGCATAGGCGAGCGTCTTTTCAATTTCCTCGTGACTGATAAATTCCTCTGCTTTTTTTGACTTTACGTGATACATATTCTGTTCCTTTCTTCTGGGTCAGAAATTCTTTCCCGTTAGTAATTTATTTATAATCCCCTCTATCTGTAACAACCTGATACCCGATCTGATTCATCCGCCTTTTCATCTTCCAAAGACCTTCCGCCGCCTCCTCCCCCGTACAAATTTTGTTGTCATAGAGAAGATATTTCTCTCTTACATCAACCGGAGACAAATTTGGCATAACAACGTTTGCCCCGGCAAGAACGCCCTTTTCGCGTCCGAACGGATGAATAGAACCAAGCGCCGTCGTCGCCGGCAGCAAGACGTGGGGATGCAATAGACGGATAATGCTAAGGAGGGTTAACGTCGCCTCAAGCGTTCCGGCCGCCCTGTCTGCATACGGCGTATCCTTGTGCGGAATAAACGGGCCGATTCCGACCATATGAGGCAAAAAAGTGCGGATAAATTCCAGATCCTGATGCAGCGTTTCCACCGTCTGATACGGAGAACCCACCATAAACCCGCATCCCACCTGATATCCGATCTCCTTTAGGCGTTGTAAACATTCGATTCTGTTTGTAAACGACATTTCTTTTGGATGCAGTTTTCCGTAATGCGATTCGTCCGCCGTCTCATGGCGCAACAGATAGCGGTCCGCCCCCGCCGCATACAGCTTTTTATAAAAATCCTCTGACTGCTCCCCAAAAGAGACAGTTATTGCACAGTCGGGATAGCCGCTTTTTATCGTTTTAATAATATCACAGAGCCTTTGCTTTGTATAATACAAATCCTCGCCGCCCTGAAGCACATAAGTCCGAAAGCCCAGCTCATATCCCGTTTTGCAGCAATTTAATATTTCTTCCTCGCAAAGCCGGTAACGTCTGGCATGGCGATTGCTTCTGCGAATTCCACAATAATAGCAATCATTTTTGCAGTAGTTTGTAAATTCGATCAACCCCCGGATATAGACGGCATTTCCGTATATCCCCCGCCGAACAGCCTCGGCTCGTTTCCTTAAATATTCTCTCGTATCTTCGTCCCGCGTCTCTAAAAGCTCCCGCAGCGCCTCGCATGAGATCCTTTTTTCATTTTCCAGCCTGTCTACGATCTGTTTTCCCTGATTCATTGCTTTCCCCGCGCAAATTTTATTTTCCGATATTGGAATATACGGTCTTTGCGCTGATTCCGTCTAAACGTCCGATTTTACCGGTCAGCGCGTTGATTACATCCTGCGGCGCGTCGATCGCCACGCTGATAATATTAATTTCCCGTATTTTATATGGAATGCCCATGCGCCCGATAATATAACCGCCATACTCATGCAGCAAACAATTTAATTTTTCTATGGAATCCGTTTTTTCTACGATGATCCCTATTAACGCCACACGCGTCTCCATCCCGCACTCCTTTCAGGCGTCATGCTCCATCTCGATCATAAAGTTTTCCAAAATCTCCGCGGCCATTCCGATTAACTCCTTACAAGGACGTTTTTTGTAATATTCCGCGGTCCTCTTCTCCGGAACCGGAGGCTCCTCTTTGACCGCAAGACCAAGCAGCTCCCTGCATACAATGGAACCGTTTTCTTTTTCAAACCGATGCGCCAGCTCCTGTATTTTTGCATAAAACTCGGCCTTCTTTGTTCCTGTCTCCGGACCGTCGTATCCATATAAAAGACCCGCCACAAGAAACATTCCGCTGACGCAGCCGCACACTTCCCTGAGACGTCCCATGCCGCCGCCAAACCCGGACGCCATGCAGATTATCTCTTTTTTATTTTCATCCGGAAGCAAATCCTCAAACGCGAGGAGTACGGACTGCGTACAATTGTAGCCCTTTAAAAAATTCTCCATCGCAATTTCCTTCCGCCCTGTTTTCGTATGATCCACGCTCACATCCAGTCACCTCCAACAATTTTTTGGCACTGCTATTATAACGCATTTTGCAAAAAAGGGCAATGAGATATAGCAAACCAATCAAAAGTACGATTCAGACAATAAAATAAGCGTACCACTATTTCTAATGATACGCTTATGATTATTTAGATATAAACATCAACGGCCAAATGTTCCTCGTCTGTCATATGCTTTGTCATTTCATAATTATATTCCCTGAGCCTATGAATATCTTCAATAGTAAAATCGGGACTCAAAACAGGTTTTTCCATCATTGCCCCTTTCTACAGACTCAGAACACGCTCCTGAAACTTTTCCTTGTTTTCCACAATCTCATAAGGTTCGTATTCTCCATAGGCACTGGGGCGGCTGATCGTCACCAACTGCACACCGTTTGCTCCTATCTGCTTTTGTAGCTTTTCGGTAAAATCCGCCAATGCTTTGCCATGTCTGGTCTTTACTGCAATACAGCCTTTTTTATCAAATACTTTCGCTATGAGATAACACATAACATAGTACCTCCTCAAACTGTTGCTCGCTTAATATTTTACCATTCTCATACTCACTCCGCAATATTCTTCCTACAGAATCAGGATATTCCCTTTTATAGAGATATTTATGCAGCCAGTTATTCAACTGCCTGTCATAATAAGTATTTGCCTGAATTTCTATCGGATAATAGGAGTGATCCGGCTGAAAATAAATATGCACCCCACGATAGCCGTCATCATTCGCCTTTCCATGACTCATATCGACAACCCGTACTTCTTCTGGAATTTCCCCTTCCAACAGACTCTTATAGTTGTCCGTCAGCATACGAAATCCTAAAATATCATTAAATACCTTTTCTAATCGCATGTCGGGATAGAATTTATTATATTTCCGTATACATGAATCCTCACTTTTAATACGATAATCCAAGTCCACAAGATCAAGAATATCGGCTTCTTGATAAAATCTTATCATTTCACAGAGTTCTTTAAATAACTCTACCCTGTCAAATTTCCGCAGGCTATTGACAAGACTTCTTCCCATTTTGCTTTTGTAAGACAATTCACGAAGATTTTGAACAGATAAGCCATTTTTCTCTAATTCCCTTAGCAAACAATATCCTCCCAATACTCTAAATATCTTATTGCTGACAACTCTTTCCTCACTTGTTCTTTGCTCGCTGTCTTGCTTACAGCTAATCATAACATTAGAAATTATATCCTGCAATAAAAATTTATCAAAAAGAGCTGTTCCACATAGAACAGCCCTCAAGTCATACGTCTACATTACCACTTCCCTTAATATCCTTAAGTTCTTTGGTTAAATGCTTCATATTCATATGTACACGGCATAAAGTATTGACTGCCTCCTCTAAAATCGACACCATTGTTAATAAAAGGGAATACTGTGTATACATCCAAACTCAGCTTGTATGCAATGAACCATTTCACCTGGCTTTTCCATATTATAAAATGATATATCTGGGAACTTAACATTGCTTTCAATACTATGAATATCCATCTTGTATCCTTTCGATTCTATCACTTTTTAATGAATAATCTGTATATCACTTGGTATACTTTCAAACGTAGAAGCAAGCACTGCATTTTTCATGGTAGGATGTTTTTCAGCTTCATTAATTAAATCGCTTGGTTCCATCTTTCCTTTATCGTGCATGAATTAAATCTGTTTCAACAGACAATGGCGACAGTCCTTGAAGCTTTCTCTCCGTAAATACTCTATCCGCCACCTTATAAAAATCGCCATTTATATCGAAATAAACCAATGGAACCTCATATCTACTTGTTATAAGATCGTTATAAATATATGACATACCATCACCGCTAACTTTCACCTGTAATCCAGCATCCATACCGCTAGTTCCGGTACTCCCATTCCATTCTAACTCTTTTTCTACTTGCAATACGAAGCCAATTCAAATTTATATCTTCGTTGTCCCTACATCTTCTTACAATTACAGCCTCAGCAATTTTGCCCATCATGCAAATTACCGTCCACATAGTATCTATCTCTAATATTGTTTCTAACGAAAATTTATTATCTTCATAACGTACATAACCTGCATCTTCTACTAAAATCCTAAATAGTTCTGGTAATACCCTTGCAATATTGTTAAATCTCTTACTCTGTAAATGGTTGTGAACCGATTATCCGCCCTTCTCCATCTAAACACATAAGAGTCAACCTGAGATTATTTTTCCCGTATATTATTTCTGGCATATCCACCAGCTCCCCTTTTCAAAAATATATAGGAAAATACAGCCTTTTCCTAATAATAAGTATACCAGAAAAAGGCTGCCCCCACAGCTCGATCAGCTTCGGCAGTACCTGGTAAATGGAAAATGTCCCGAACTCATCCAGCCATTCCTCCGGCGTATCCGGAATCGACCCGTCCGCGTGCTTCGCCATCACATAACAGCAAAAGCACAAAGCCTCCATCGTCATTTTTTATATCCCGTTTTGAATTATAAATAGCATTCAGACATTTTGCGATTCGCCTTACCTCTTCAATAACTTCTAACGGTATATTGTACCTTTCCCTTAACAGATACAGTTCCGTCACCTGCTTTTCATTCCATACTTTT
>CANDCP010000051.1 GCA_947383215.1 uncultured Roseburia sp. | reverse complement strand
ACACTTGAAAAAATTGCGGAATACGCAGGACTTCCACTTGACGAAGTGAAAAAATTGAAAGCAGAACGGACAGCATAGTAAAAACGTAGGCCGGGAATCTAAAAAACAGGTTCCCGGCCTTATTTTTTGTGAATTTGATTAAAAAGTCCTTTACAAAACGTTACTGATGTTATAGATACAGAATTGGGGAATAAAGCGAGTTGGATGGGAACGGCTATTTTGTCTAATAAAAAATCCGCCTCTTATTTGGGTTTGCCAAGTGAAAAAGGGAATCATAATATGGCTACTTTTAGAGAAGAAGTTGAGAGGTTTTTAAGTTACAAAATTTCGCCAGGCGGTATTGCAGGCGGCTCTGAGTCAAAAATAAGAATTTTTCATATAACCTGGACTACTTTTGCAGGCGGCGTCATATAGATGAATTGTACAGGTTGTACAGGCAATCCGCCGCGAAAGCGGCTTCTGTCTGCGGCTTAAGGGTCGCCCTGTTCATAGCTGACGGGATGTGCGCATTCATGCCGTCATGATTCGATCATCCGATCAGCTATGGCTGAGCGGTTCGGAATGTTTTTTGTTTCATACAGCATGAAATCTTTACAACAGATGAATAAAATGATAAAATGAGAGCTAAGTCGACATGACATAATTTTACAATTAATTTAAGGAGGAATAAGGAATGTCCAGAGCAAAACAATCAATGGACGGCAATACCGCTGCGGCTCATGTTGCGTACGCGTTTACAGACGTTGCGGCGATTTATCCGATTACGCCGTCCAGTCCGATGGCAGATTCTGTTGACCAGTGGTCTGCAGCGGGACAGGAGAATATCTTTGGAAATCAGGTCAAAGTCGTAGAGATGGAATCAGAGGCGGGCGCTGCGGGCGCGGTACACGGTTCCCTCGCAGCAGGAGCTTTGACGACAACATTTACAGCTTCTCAGGGTCTTTTATTGATGATCCCGAATATGTACAAGATCGCGGGGGAAATGCTTCCTTGCGTATTTGACGTATCTGCCCGTACGGTAGCGACGCAGTCTTTGAATATTTTTGGCGATCACAGCGACGTATACGCTTGTCGTCAGACAGGCTTTGCTATGCTGGCGGAGACGAACCCGCAGGAGGTTATGGATTTAAGCCCGATCGCGCATCTTGCAACGATTGAGGGAAAAGTTCCGTTTATTAACTTCTTTGACGGATTCCGTACGTCCCATGAGATTCAGAAGATTGAGAAATGGGATTATGCAGACTTAAAAGAAATGTGCAATATGGACGCTGTAAAAGCATTCCGCGAGCACGCGTTAAACCCGGAGCATCCGGCAATGCGCGGTTCCCATGAAAATGGAGACGTATTCTTCCAGCACCGTGAGGCTTGTAACACGGCGTATGATAATTTGCCTGCAATTGTTGAGAAATACATGGCGAAGGTAAATGAGAAGCTCGGCACAAATTATGACTTATTCAATTATTATGGCGCCGAGGACGCGGACCGTGTGATTGTTGCGATGGGATCGATCTGCGACGTTGCGGAGGAAGTCATCGATTACCTGACGGCAGCGGGCGAGAAGGTTGGTCTGATCAAGGTTCGCCTGTATCGTCCTTGGGTTCCGGCATCGCTGCTTAAGGTTCTTCCTAAGACGGTAAAGAAAATTGCGGTTCTTGACAGAACGAAAGAGCCGGGCGCGCTTGGCGACCCGTTATACTTAGACGTAGCGGCGACGCTCCGCGAGGCGGGATTAAATGATATCGTGCTGACCGGAGGACGTTACGGATTAGGCTCAAAGGATACGCCGCCTTCCAGCATTTTTGCGGTATACAAAGAGCTGGAGAAGGATGCGCCAAAGAGCAGATTCACAATGGGTATCGTAGATGACGTGACGAATTTGAGCTTACCGGAGGTAAAACCGGCTCCGATTACATCCGCGGAAGGTACGGTTGAGTGTAAATTCTGGGGACTTGGCGGCGACGGTACCGTAGGCGCGAACAAGAACTCCACAAAGATTATCGGCGATCACACAGATAAATTTATTCAGGCATACTTCCAGTACGACTCGAAAAAGACGGGAGGCGTTACAATTTCCCATCTGAGATTTGGCGATAAGCCGATCAAGAGCCCGTATTACATCAATCAGGCAGATTTTGTGGCATGTCATAATCCGTCCTATGTGACAAAAGGCTTTAAGATGGTTCAGGACGTAAAACCGGGCGGAGTATTTATGATTAACTGCCAGTGGACAGACGAGGAGTTAGAGCATCATCTGAACGCGGAGGCAAAGAAATATATTGCCGATAACAACATTCAGTTATATACAATCAACGCGATCGACAAGGCAATTGAAATCGGAATGGGCAAACGTACGAACACGATTTTGCAGTCCGCATTCTTTAAGCTTGCGAATGTAATGCCGATTGACGAGGCTGTGGACTTTATGAAGCAGGCGGCAAAGAAGTCTTACGGCAAGAAGGGCGACGCGATCGTAGAGATGAACTATAAGGCGATCGACGCCGGCGTAGACGCCGTACATAAAGTAGAGATTCCGGATTCCTGGTCCAATCCGGCGGCAGATCCGGCTCCGGCGGAATTGACGGGACGCCCTGAGACGGTTAAGATGGTAAAAGAGCTGATGCAGCCGATTTCCTTAATGGACGGCGACAGCCTTCCGGTATCCGCGTTTATCGGCAATCCGGACGGACAGTTTGAGCACGGCGCAGCGGCGTATGAGAAGCGCGGCACGGCGGTGACCGTACCTACCTGGGACGCAGAAAAGTGTATTCAGTGTAACCAGTGTGCGTTTGTATGTTCCCATGCGACAATTCGTCCGTTTATGTTAAGCGAAGACGAGGCAAAAGCGGCTCCGGCACAGATAAAGCTTGCAGATACAAAACCGAAAGCCGGCGAGTATAAGTATACGATGAGCGTATCTCCGTTAGACTGTATGGGATGCGGCGAGTGTATTACGGTTTGTCCGGTCGGCGCAATCGAGATGGTTCCGCAGGAGTCACAGGCCGCAGAGCAGCCGGTATTCGATTATCTGGTAGCAAACGTAGGCAAAAAGCCTGGTATGCCGGCGGACAATACGGTAAAAGGTTCTCAGTTCAACCAGCCGCTGCTTGAGTTCTCGGGTTCCTGTGCGGGATGTGCCGAGACGTCGTATGCGCGCCTGATCACACAGTTGTTCGGCGAGCAGATGTATATCTCCAATGCGACGGGATGCTCTTCTATCTGGGGCGGTCCTGCGGCAACCTCGCCTTATACGGTGAACAAAGATTCAAAGAAGGGTCCGGCCTGGGCGAACTCCTTATTTGAGGATAACGCACAGCACGGCCTTGGAATGCAGATCGGCCAGAAGGTTCTCCGCGACCAGGCGATCGCGAGCGCAGAGAAGTGCGCGGCGAGCGATCAGGCAAGCGCAGAGTTGAAGGCTGCATTTGAAAAATTTGCGGAGACAAAAGACGATACGAAGGCAAACAAGGACGCTACGGCGGCTCTTGTCGCTGAATTAGAGAAGGCTGCGGCAGCCGGATGTCCGGATGCGCAGGCGGCGATTGACAAAAAAGATTATCTCGCTAAGAAATCCGTATGGATCTTCGGCGGCGACGGATGGGCATACGATATCGGCTTCGGCGGACTCGACCACGTGCTCGCATCCGGTGAGAATGTCAATGTAATGGTATTTGATACAGAGATGTATTCCAATACCGGCGGTCAGGCTTCGAAGGCTTCCAATATCGGCGAGGTGTGCCAGTTTGCAGCGGCAGGCAAGGATGTAGGCAAGAAGAGCCTTGCGGAGATTGCGATGAGCTATGGATATGTCTATGTAGCGCAGATCGCGCTCGGTGCAAATATGGCGCACGCTGTAAAGGTTCTCGCGGAGGCGGAGGCTTACAACGGACCTTCCCTGATTATCGGATATGCTCCTTGCGAGCTGCACGGCGTAAAGGGCGGAATGAACCACTGCCAGGATGAGATGAAGAAAGCCGTAGCGGCAGGCTACTGGAACTTGTTCTCCTTCAACCCGGCGTTAAAGGCAGAAGGCAAGAATCCGTTTACCCTGACATCCAAACCGGGCGAATGGGATAAATATCAGGAGTTCTTAAACAACGAAACACGTTACAGCCGTCTGACGAGGGCGTTCCCGGATAGAGCAGAGAAACTCTTTGCAGAATCCGAGCAGGCCGCAAAGGACCGTTACGATCACTTGCTCAAACTCGTAGAGCTGTACAAATAAGAGAGACTGTGCCGTAGCTGCACAGCGACAGAAAATCAGAGTGCAAAATAAAGGGGACATCGGCTGAGATTTCGGCCGGTGTTCCTTTTATTATCTTATAGGAAAGTTCGGCGCATCAAAGTGTCAATAGAAATTTAATTTGAAATTTGTTACAATAGAAATATCAAAATCAGGGGGTGGCATATGTTTGTAAAAGGTGTGAATTTGGGGAACTGGCTTGTTCTGGAGAAGTGGATGAGTCCTGCGCTTTTTGCGGGAACGAACGCGGAAGATGAATACTATCTTCCGAGACGGCTCTCGAGGGAGGCGTATGAGGAGAGGATCAGAATTCATCGCTCGGAGTATATCACGGAGAGAGACTTTTGTACGATAAAGGCGATGGGTCTGGAATCGGTGAGAATACCCGTTCCATATTTCGTGTTCGGCGACAGAGAGCCGTTTATCGGCTGTACGCAAGAGCTGGATAATGCCTTTGCGTGGGCAAAAAAATATGGTTTGACGATTTTGCTTGATCTGCATACCGCGCCGGAGGGACAGAACGGGTTTGACAATGGGGGAATCTGCGGTGTCGTCAAGTGGGCGCAGAATCCTAAGGAGGTAGAATTCGTGCTTGGCGTGTTAGAGCGACTTGCAAAACGTTATGGGGAGAGAGAGGAGCTTTGGGGGATTGAGGTTTTAAATGAGCCGCTGACAAAAGCCGCGTGGGATATCATGAAGGTATGGGAGCGCTATCAGCCGGCAGACGAGGAGATGGCAAGAGGCTCGGCGCCCGTGGAAATGGATTTTTTAAGAAAATTTTATATGGACGCGTACGACAGGCTTCGAAAATATATGGGGGAAGAAAAATACGTAGTGATTCATGACGGCTTTGATTTGACCGCGTGGAAGGACTTTATGCGGGAAGAGAAATATGTCAACGTTGTTCTTGATACGCACAAGTATCTTATGATGGCGGAGAGTATAGGCTGTGAACAGAGTATGGAGGGCTATCGGAGGGTTATTGAGGAGGAGTTTGCGAGAGAGATAGAGGAGATGCAGCAGTTTTTTCCGGTTATTTGCGGGGAATGGTGTCTGTTTAACTCCCTGGCGGGCAGCAGGAAACAGGGGGAAGAGGCGGCGGTTTTCGATGAAGGGAAAATATATCGGGCGCTGGCAAAATCTCAGCTGGATGCATGGAGGCGCGGGAGCGGTTATTATTATTGGAGCTACAAGCTTCTTGCCGATACGGTCAATGAGCCGTGCTGGCCTGGATGCGAAAGCTGGGATATGGGGAGATGTGTGGATTTCGGCTGGCTGCCAAAAGAGATATTGTAGGAGGGGATTATGCTGTATATAGGGATTGATTTGGGGACGTCGTCCGTAAAGCTTCTTCTTATGGAGGGCGACGGGACCGTAAAAAATACGGTTTCAAGAGAGTATCCGCTGTATTTTCCAAAGCCGGGCTGGGCGGAGCAGGATCCTTCGGACTGGTATCATGAAACGATGCAGGGCTTGACAGAGCTGTTAAAAGGGTTTGATGAGAGTAAGGTGGCGGGACTTAGCTTCGGCGGACAGATGCACGGGCTAGTGATTTTAGACGAAAATGACGCGGTGATTCGGCCGGCGATTCTGTGGAACGACGGGCGGACGGCGGAGGAGTGCGCGTATCTGAATCAGACAATCGGAAAAGAGAGGCTCTCGGAGTATACGGCGAATATTTCGTTTGCCGGTTTTACGGCGCCAAAGCTTCTTTGGCTTGCGAAAAACGAGCCGGAGAATTTTGCCCGCATCAAAAAAATTATGCTGCCCAAAGATTATCTTGCGTATCGGTTGACCGGCGTGCACAGCACGGATGTATCAGACGCGTCGGGAACGCTGCTGTTTGATGTAAAAAACCGCAGATGGTCAAAGGAGATGTGTGAGATATGCCGTGTGACGGAAGATATGCTGCCGCAGCTATTTGAGAGCAGCGAGTGCATCGGATACGTGCTGCCGAAAATTGCGCGAAGGCTTGGGATTTCGACTGCCGTGAAAGTGGCTGCGGGAGCCGGAGATAATGCAGCGGCCGCGGTGGCGGCAGGGACGGTTGGAGACGGGGAATGCAATGTATCGCTTGGGACAAGCGGAACGGTTTTCATTTCCCTGGCCGGGTTTCGGGCAGACGAAAACAATGCGCTGCATGCGTTCTGCGACGGCAATCGTGCGTATCACCTGATGGGATGTATGCTTAGCGCCGCGTCCTGTAATAAATGGTGGATGGAGGAAATTCTTGGCACGGGAGAATACGAAAAAGAGCAGGGGGCGATAGAGGGACTTGGCGAAAATCACGTATATTTTCTTCCGTATTTGATGGGCGAGCGTTCCCCGCACAACAATCCGAATGCCCGCGGGGTATTTCTGGGAATGACAATGGATACAAGCCGCGCAGATCTGACGCAGGCGGTGTTAGAGGGCGTAGCGTTTGCGCTCAGAGACTCCCTGGAGGTAGCGAAAAAGCTTGGAATAAAAATCCGGCGCACAAAAATTTGCGGTGGCGGCGCCAAAAGCCCGCTGTGGAGAGTGATCCTTGCAAATGTGTTTGGCATGGGCCTGGATATTTTAGAGGCGGAGGAAGGGCCGGCGCTCGGCGCGGCGATGCTTGCCGCGGTGACCTGCGGGGAATACGCAAGCGTGGAAGAAGCCGCTGCGGCCATTGTAAAGGTCGTTGATACGGTAGAGCCGGATAAGGCGCTCACACAAAAGTATGAAGCGCGTTACAGACAGTTTCGGAATATTTATCCTGCCTGCAGAGAGCTCTTTGACAAAATAACCGGATCGTCCGAATTTTTTGCATGAAAAATCCAATCTATGGAAACACTGTATAGAAAATATGTAACAAAATTACCAGAAAGGAACAGGGTTTTCATGGATAGAAAGAAAATAACGATGGACGGAAATCACGCGGCGGCGCATGTTTCCTACGCATATACGGATGTAGCCGCAATTTATCCGATCACGCCTTCAACCGTAATGGCGGAGGCGACGGACGAATGGTCGACATCCGGGAGGGAGAATGTTTTTGGGCAGCGTGTGATGGTAACGGAAATGCAGTCGGAGGCGGGAGCGGCGGGAGCCGTGCATGGGGCGCTGGCGGCCGGAGCGCTGACAACGACGTTTACGGCTTCGCAGGGACTGCTTCTTATGATTCCAAATCTCTATAAAATGGCGGGGGAGAGGCTTCCGGGCGTGTTTGACGTATCGGCGAGGGCGATTGCAACCCATGCACTCAGTATCTTTGGCGATCATTCGGATATCTACGCGTGCAGGCAGACAGGAGCGGCGATGCTGTGCGAATCTTCCGTGCAGGAGGTTATGGATTTGACGCCGGTGGCCCATATGGCTGCGATTGAGGGGGAGATGCCGTTTATCAACTTTTTCGACGGCTTCCGCACTTCCCATGAGATACAGAAGATAGAAACCTGGGACTATGAGACGCTAAAGGAATTGATAGACCATCAGGCGGTAGCCCGGTTTCGGGAAAACGCGCTAAATCCCGAGCATCCGTGCGAGATGGGCTCTGCGCAGAATCCCGACATCTTTTTTCAGACGAGGGAAGCGTCAAACGAATATTATGACAGAATGCCTGATCTTGTGCAGCGGTGCATGGATAAGGTTAACCAGAAAATTGGGACGCAGTACCATCTGTTCGATTATTACGGATCAAAGAACGCCAAAAGAGTTATCATCGCGATGGGTTCCGTCTGCAGCACCATTGAGGAGACAATCGACTATCTGGGGGAAGAGGTCGGCCTTGTGAAGGTGCGCCTTTACCGTCCGTTTTCAAAAGAGGCGCTCATCTCGGCCATTCCAAAGAGCGTGGAAATCATCTATGTGCTGGATCGCACGAAGGAGCCGGGCGCGTACGGCGAGCCGCTGTATCTGGATGTTGCCGCCGCGCTTCGCGACACGGAATTTAAGGATGTAAAGATTTACGGCGGCCGATACGGCCTCGGCTCAAAGGATACGACGCCGGGACAAATTGCGGCGGTATACAAAAATATGGAGAAAGAAAGATTTACGATAGGCGTCCGCGATGACGTGACGCATCTCTCCCTGGACGTGACGGAGGAGATCGACACGGCGCCGAAGGGGATGACGAGCTGCAAGTTCTGGGGGCTTGGTTCCGACGGAACGGTGGGCGCGAATAAAAACTCGATTAAGATTATCGGAGATCATACGGATTTGTACGTGCAGGCGTATTTTGATTACGATTCCAAAAAGTCGGGCGGCGTTACGATGTCTCATCTGCGGTTTGGAAAAGAGCCGATTAAGTCCGCGTATCTTGTGCAGCAGGCAGATTTTGTGGCGTGCCACAATCCTTCTTACCTCTGGAAATATGACATGGTGCAGGATTTAAAGGAGGGGGGGACGTTTCTCTTAAACTGCCCGTGGGCGAAAGAAGAGCTCGAGGAGCATCTGCCGGGACAATTAAAGCGGTTTCTCGCGCGGCACAATATCCGATTCTACGTGATAGACGGTGTAGAAATCGGAATGAAGACGGGGATGGGTCCGACCCGGATCAATACGATCCTTCAGTCCGCATTTTTTGCGCTGACCGATATCATACCGAAAGAAAGCGCCGTTACCTGGATGAAAGAGGCGGCGGAGAAGACGTATGGGAGAAAAGGAAGAGATGTTGTAGAAAAGAACTGGGCGGCCATTGAGGAGGGCGCGAAGGGAGCGCAGGAAGTCAAAGTATTAAAAGAGTGGATAAACTGTCCGGATGAGGCGGTGGATGCCGACCGGAACGAATCCGAGTGCAAGGATACAGGATGCCATGACAAAGAGGCGGTACAATTTGCGCACACAATCCAAAAGGCGGTTGCTTCGCAGAAGGGAAATGAGCTTACCGTTTCTCAGGTGAAGCTCTATGCGAACGGAAGAACGCCTTCCGGAACGGCGGCTTTCGAAAAGCGCGGAATTGCCGTTAATGTTCCGGTGTGGGAACCGGAGAAATGTATACAGTGCAATATCTGTTCATATGTCTGCCCGCATGCGGTAATCCGTCCGGCCGTTATGGATGAGACGGAGGCGGGGAATGCTCCGAGTGGAATGCAGACGCTTTCAATGAACGGGATGGAAGGGTATCGTTTTGCAATTACCATTTCATCGCTCGACTGTACCGGCTGCGGCTCCTGCGTGGAGTGCTGTCCGGCAAAGGGAAAAGCGATCACGATGCATCCGTTTGCAAAGCACGAAGGGCAGCAGGCGTATTTTGACTATGGAAGAACGCTGAAAAAGAAAAAGGAGCTGACGGAAAAGTTTCGTCCCGATACGGTTAAGGGCAGCCAGTTTATGCAGCCATTGTTAGAGTTCTCGGGAGCCTGCGGGGGCTGCGGGGAGACGCCTTATGCCAAGCTTGTGACGCAGCTGTTCGGAGAGCGGATGTATATTGCAAACGCTACGGGGTGTTCGTCAATATGGGGAAATTCTTCGCCGTCGACTCCGTATACGGTTACGCCGCAGGGCAGAGGACCGGCATGGTCGAACTCGCTGTTTGAGGATGCGGCGGAATTCGGCTATGGTATGCTTTTGGCGCAAAAGACATTGCGCGAGAGACTGCGGGGAGAATTAATCCGGGTGAAGCAGGTGCTTGAGGTTGCGGATACCGCGGAGAAGCAGGGATTTCCGAAGGAGTTGTGCGCCGCAATTGACAGGTGGATGGAAACGTATGCGGATGCGGATCAAAATCATAAGGCTTCCGAAGAATTGGCAGAGCTCTTAAAAGGAAGCGGCAATGAACTGATGCAGAGCATCTATGAGAAAAGAGATTTCCTGTCGAAAAAGTCTCAGTGGGTATTTGGCGGAGACGGATTTGCCTATGACATCGGCTTTGGCGGTCTGGATCATGTGCTTGCGTCCGGGGAGGATATCAATGTGCTTGTATTTGATACGCAGGTGTATTCGAATACCGGCGGACAGGCTTCAAAAGCGACGCCGATCGGCGCAATAGCGCAATTTGCGGCGGCGGGAAAAGAAGTCGGAAGGAAGGATCTTGCGGCGATTGCGATGAGCTATGGGTATATCTATGTCGCGCAGGTTGCGATGGGGGCGGATTACAATCAGTGCGTCAAGGCGTTTTTGGAGGCAGAAAGTTATAAAGGGCCGTCTCTGATCATTGCATACGCGCCTTGTATCAGCCACGGTATCAAAGCCGGTATGGGCAAAAGCCAGATGGAAGAAAAGCTTGCGGTGGAGGCGGGATATTGGTATAATTTCCGGTATGATCCGAGAAAGAAGGAGGCGGGGGAGAATCCGTTCCAGTTAGACAGTAAAGAGCCGAAGTCAGATTATAAAGAATTTCTGCAGGGCGAAGTGCGTTACAGCGCGCTGTCCGCCGCGGACAAAGAGCGGGCTGAAGCGCTGTTTGCGCGCGCGGGGGAGCAGGCGCGTGAGAAATATGCGCAGTATCGGCTTCTCGCTTCAGAAAATAAGTCATAGCGTTATTGGAGGCAAAACTCAAAAATAAATTTTATTGACGCATTTGCCAAACTGTGATAAGATAAATCCGTTGTGAAGAAATGATGGTCCTCTGTTACGTGAAAGTATTAAGAACATCTAAATAATCAGGAGGTCACAAAATGAACGCAAAAGAGATTATTAAAAACATTGAGGCAGAACAGCTGAAAACCGACGTGCCGGATTTCCACGTAGGAGATACCGTTAAGGTGTATGCGAAGATTAAAGAGGGAAGCCGCGAGCGTATCCAGGTCTTTGAGGGCGTTGTGTTAAAGAAGCAGGGCGGAAGCAACCGCGAGACATTTACCGTCCGCAAATTTTCAAACGGCGTAGGCGTTGAAAAGACATGGCCGCTTCACTCGCCGCACGTAGACAAGGTTGAGGTTATAAGAAAAGGTAAAGTAAGAAGAGCGAAGTTGAACTACTTGAGAGGCCGTGTAGGTAAGAGAGCAAAGGTAAAAGAGTT
Source organism: uncultured Roseburia sp. (assembly GCA_947383215.1). Lineage (GTDB taxonomy): Bacteria > Bacillota > Clostridia > Lachnospirales > Lachnospiraceae > Roseburia_C. Next base: position 5,573 of record CANDCP010000051.1, on the reverse strand, counting down.
AGTAAAATAATGAACTGCCGCAGGGACATTACAATTTGTATTGTCCCTTTTGTTTTATGAGGTAAAGGATGAGAAGACGCAGAGTAAACGGTTTGAATTTTAACAAGAAACGAAAGAAAATTAATATTCCACTGGTAAAAGAGATTTTAACATGGACGGTTGAAATCATGGTTGTGCTGGCGGCGGCGTTTATTTTGGTGTATTTTATCGGGCTGCGTACCAGCGTGGTAGGACAGTCTATGGCAAAGACCTTAGAGGCGAGGGACGAGATACTGGTCAATCGTTTTATTTATAAGGTGACGCAGCCTAAGGCGGGCGATATTATCGTTTTTTTGCCGAATGGCAATGAGAAATCGCATTACTATGTAAAGCGTGTGATCGCGGCGCCGGGGGACACTGTGTTTATCGATAAAGGAATTCTGTATGTGAACGGGGAAGAGTATGAGGAAGAAATTGAGTGCGAAAAGATGGAGGACGCGGGCCTTGCAGGCGAAGAAATTACAGTCGGCGAGGATGAGTATTTTGTGCTCGGGGACAACCGGAACAACAGCGAGGACAGCAGATATGCAAATATCGGGAATGTGAAGAGAGACTATATTATTGGACAGGCGTGGTTTGTCGTGTCGCCGTTTGACAAGTTTGGCTTTTTATAAAGCCGGACAGTAAAGGAGTGGAGAAAAATGCAGTTTCAATGGTACCCGGGACATATGACGAAAGCGAAGCGTCAGATGCAGGAGGACATAAAGCTGGTGGATCTTGTCATAGAGCTTGTGGATGCGAGAATCCCGTATAGCAGCAGAAATCCCGATATCGACGAGCTTGGGAAAAATAAGGCCCGCTTAATTTTATTGAATAAGTCGGATCTGGCCGACGAGGAGCAAAACGAAAACTGGCTGCGGTATTTTAAAGAACTCGGTTATTACGCGGTGCGCTTAGATGCGAGGAACCGTGGGGGGATGAAGGCGGTGCAGGCGGTGATTGAGAAGGCCTGCAAAGAGAAGACAGAGCGCGACAGGAAACGCGGAATAAAAAACCGTCCGGTCCGCGCTATGGTTGTGGGAATACCAAACGTGGGGAAATCGACGTTTATCAATACCTTTGCGGGAAAGGCGTGTGCGAAGACGGGAAACAAGCCGGGGGTGACGAAGGGAAAACAGTGGATACGCCTGAATAAAAACGTAGAGCTTTTGGATACGCCGGGCATTCTCTGGCCGAAGTTCGAGGATCAGCGCGTGGGCCTTCGTCTTGCGTTAATCGGCTCTATCCGGGATGAGATATTAAATATAGACGAGCTTGCGCTGGAGCTGATAAAATATTTAATGAAATCGTATCCGCAGCTTTTAAAGGAGCGCTATGAGCTGGCGGAGCTTGCGGGCGAGGTGAAGGTTCTGGAGGAAATTACACAGAACCGCAATTGCGTGAAAAAGGGAAACGAACCGGACTATGCGAAGGCGGCCGCATTAATTCTCGAGGAGTACCGTTCGGGAAAAATCGGCCGGATTACTTTGGAAAGCCCGCAAAATATATAAAATGTCTGGCATAAAAATCGGAGGAGAAATGGACGAAGAAAGAGAAAACGGCGTTGGAAAAAAAATATTGAGGGAAGGAGCGCACCTGATATTTTATGCGGCTTTTGTTGTGCTGCTGACGTTTTTTGTCGTAGAGTATGTAGGGCAGCGGACGAGGGTAAGCGGAAGCTCCATGGAGCCGTCTCTCGAAGATGGGGACAATCTGATTGTAGATAAGTTATCGTACCGTTTCCGCGCCCCCAAAAGATTCGAGGTGATTGTATTTCCGTCCGAGATTGAGGAGGGAAAGTTCTACATAAAACGAATTATCGGACTTCCGGGGGAGACCGTGAGAATTGACAGGGAGGGAATCATTTATATTGACGGAGAAGAGCTGCCCGAATCTTACGGGCTGGAGGTAATCGAGAATCCGGGAACCGCGCTTTATGAGACGGCGTTAGAAGAGGGGGAATATTTTGTCCTTGGCGACAACCGAAATCACAGTATGGACAGCAGGGATGAAAACGTGGGAGTGATCCTGCGTGATAAAATTGTCGGCAGGGCGTGGCTGCGCATCTATCCGTTCAATAAATTCGGATGGATACGGCATGATTGAGAGGCAGAGAAAGATGGATAAGAAAATTGCAGAGATAAAAGCGGAATTAAAGGCAGCTGAGGTTACCGGGCTGCCTCATTTTATATCCCGTTACGGGCAGGATGAGAGAAGCGGCGTAAAGGAGCTTGTAAAGCAGGCAAAAATGCGCATACAAAAGCTGGAGCTTGAACGGCAGAGGATAGAGTGTCTGAAACAGTACGAGAAGAAATATGAGGAATGCAGATATATCTGCGGAGTTGACGAGGCGGGAAGAGGGCCGCTTGCCGGTCCTGTCGTAGCGGGAGCGGTAATTTTGCCGAAGGATTGTGATATCCTGTATATCAACGACTCCAAACAGTTGAGCGAAAAAAAGCGCGAGGAGCTGTATGAGGTTATTATGGAAAAAGCCGTTGCGACGGGAATCGGAATGGCCGCTCCAAAAAGAATTGATGAAATTAATATATTGCAGGCAACGTATGAAGCGATGCGGGAAGCTATAAATAATTTGGCGGTGAAACCCGATATATTATTAAATGATGCGGTTACGATTCCGGGAATTATGATACGGCAGGAGCCGATTATCAAGGGAGACGCAAAGAGCGTCTCTATCGGCGCGGCGAGTATTATCGCCAAAGTGACGAGGGACAGATTGATGGCGGAATATGGGAAGATTATGCCGGAGTATGGCTTTGCATCAAATAAGGGGTACGGTTCCAAGGCGCATATTGAAGCCCTGAAAAAATACGGGCCGTCTCCGATCCACAGGGAAAGTTTTATCCGAAAGTTTATATAGAGAAGAAGGGAGCGGGTGCGGATGCAGATTTCCGATTTGGTGGGGCAGTACAGCAGAAACGTAAGCCAGGGCGCTTCGATTGCGGCTCCCGCCACCGGCGTGCAGCAGCTTGCAGATACGGTAAACGAGCTTACGGCGGGGCAGATTTTTGAGGGAACGGTAAATGAGGTGAAAAAGGGAGAAGTCGTTTTGGGGCTGAGCAACGGACAGGTGGTTGCGGCCAAAATCGCCGGGAAGGTTGATTTAATCCAGGGACAGTCAATGTTCTTTCAGGTAAAGTCCAATAACGGGTCGCAGGTGGAGATTCGTCCGTATTTGAGAGGCAGCTTAAGCAACCCCACACTGTTGAAAGCGCTGGACGCGGCCGGTATTCCGGCGAATGAGAGAATGGTTAAAATGGTAAATACCATGATGGAGGAGCAGCTGCCGATCAATAAGGGAAGCTTGTGGGAGATGGTGAAATCGACCGCCGCGCAGCCCGATATAGACGTTGCGACAATTGTCCAGATGAGGAAGCTTGGCATTGAGGTGACGCCGGAGCTTGCGAATCAGTTTGAGAATTATAAACAGGATCAGTCGGCGATTACTTCGCAGATGGACGCCTTTTTAAATGGCCTGCCGGGAACGTTTCTTGGCGAAAATTTGACCGAAAGAGGGGCGGTGGAGCTAAACGGAAAAATTCTTGAAACGCTTCTTGGCGCGCCGGGCGAAGAGAGCCTGGTACAGAATGAACTTCTGAGCGGGGAAGCGGCCGTGAAGGAATCGGCGCCGTCCGCAGAGGAGACAAGCGCGCAGGGGAAGGATGCGGCGGATTTGCAGAGGGCGGCAGGGGACGCGGCAGAGGCGTTGGAGCAGGAGCTTCCGGTTCCGGTAAAGCGGCAGGAAGATTACGCGCCGGGAACAATCGGACGTACGCTCCCGCCGCAGCTTGCGGAGCGGTTAGAAAGGCAGATGCTGGAGAATACGGCGCTTTCCGAAAATGAGAAGCTGTTTACGGACGGGAAGTTAAATCTGGAGCTTTCCGGGAAAGCGTTTTTGTTTGAGCTGCAAAAGGCTTTAGAGAGCGTGGATTTACAGAACTTCTCAAAGAAGCTGATTTCAGATAAGCCGTATCAGGCGATTTTGAGAAAAGCCGTGGAGTCGGAATGGATGATGAAGCCGAAGGATGTCGCGGACGGAGAGAAGATTAAGTCTCTGTATCAAAAGCTCTCGCATCAGATGGCGCGCTTAGAGCAGGTGTTCGAGCAGACGGGGATGGACAAAAGCCAGATGGCGAAGGCGGCGTCGGACGTCCGGGGGAATATTGAATTTATGAACCAGATCAGCCAGGCGTATGCGTACCTTCAGATTCCGCTTAAAATCAACGGGCAGAATGCGCAGAGCGATCTGTATGTCTATACGAATAAGAAACGCCTCTCCGACAAGGAGGGGGATCTGACTGCGTTTCTCCATTTGGATCTCGACAATTTAGGTTCTACGGATGTTTCGGTGCGGATGAGAGGAACAAAAGTGCATACCGATTTTTTCCTTGCGGACGATAAGTCTTATCAGCTTGTGATGGATCATATGGATTTGCTCGAAGAGCGGCTGCGGAGAAAGGGGTATGACTGTACCGTAGGTGTGCAAAGCGGTCAAAAAAAGATAGATTTTGTGGAGGATTTTTTAAAGAAAGATCAGCCGTCGACCGGGAGAGTACACCGGTATTCGTTTGATGTGAGGGCGTGAGAACATGAAGACAGAGAGGGAGAAAAAAGGAGCGGAACATTTTGAAGAGGAGAAAACCGCGGATAAGACGGCGGTAGCGATCGCCTATACCCCCGGCGACCGGGCGCCGAAGATCCTGGCGAGCGGCAAGGGGCATCTCGCGGAGAAAATTATTGAAAAAGCCAAGGAAGAGAAGGTTCCGTTTTATAAAGACAATAAGCTTGCCGACACGCTCTCTAAGCTGGAGATCGGCGATATGATTCCGCCGGAGCTCTACGAGGTCGTTGCGGAAATTCTTGTGTTTGTTGACGACATGGACAGGATTCGGGAAAAGCTGTAAAATAATTTCGGGGGAGCGCGATGGATGAAAGAAAATAAGCGGAGAGTCGGAAGTATCTATGAAAAGCGGGCGTGCGAATATTTGAAGGGGCAGGGATACGATATCCTGGAATTGAATTACCGCAGCAGATACGGTGAAATCGATCTGATTGCGAGAGAAGGCGCATATCTTGTATTTGTGGAAGTAAAGTACCGCAGAGACAATTCGTTCGGGGCGCCGGAAGAGGCGGTAGATAAAAAAAAGCAGAGAGTGATCAGCCGTGTGGCGGATTATTACTGTATGGCAAAAGGGTACGCTCCGCTTACGCCCTGCCGTTTTGATGTGGTAACATTTCTTGGCGACAGCGTGCATCTGATACGGAATGCGTTTTTGTATGCGGGAAGAAGATAGCGAAACGGCGCCGATTGGAATGCGTGAAGCCGGAAAGGAAGCAGGAAATGGAAAAGAAGCTTGTATATAAGTCGGGAACACAAAAGATTCCGGGGTGGCATGAGGATGAGCCGGGCTGGCTTTTGGAGTACCCCGCGTTAAGAAATACGGGAATTGTCAGACACTGTTTTACGACAAGGCTCGGCGGCGTCAGCGAGGGAATGTTTTCCACACTGAATTTAAGCTTTTCAAGAGGAGACGATC
>CANDCP010000050.1 GCA_947383215.1 uncultured Roseburia sp. | reverse complement strand
CCCCACGTCTCGCAACACTCTTTCCCTACACGACGCTCTTCCGATCTGCCTTGGTATTATCGGCAAGTTCAACGTCCAGAATATGCTTCACGCTGCTTTTTAAGCGCTCATCCTCCACCGGAAACAGAATCTCCACGCGGCGGTCTAAATTTCTCGGCATCCAGTCGGCGCTCCCCATATAGATCTCTTCCATTCCGTCGTTGTAAAAATAGAAAATTCTGCTATGCTCCAGAAAATTCCCGACTATGGAGCGCACGCGTATATTTTCGCTGACGCCGGGGATCCCCACCTTCAGACAGCAGATCCCGCGGACAATCAAATCGATCTGTACGCCGGCGGCGGAAGCTTCATAGAGCGCCGCAATAATCCCGGCGTCGCATAGGGAGTTCATCTTCGCGATAATTCTTGCCGTCTTTCCCGCGCGCGCATTCTTTGTCTCTCTTTTCAGCAGGCGCAAGAATTTGCTGCGCAGCCAGATCGGCGCGACGGCGAGACGGTTCCATGAGAGCGGTTCCGAATAACCGGAAAGCATGTTAAACACGGCTGTCGCGTCCTCGCCGATCGCCTCCGAGCAGGTAAATAAGCCGCAGTCCGTGTACAGCTTTGCGGTGGAATCATTATAGTTTCCGGTACCCAGATGTACATATCTGCGAATTCCGTCGTCCTCGCGGCGCACGACAAGCGCGATTTTGCTGTGCGTTTTCAGGCCGACAAGACCGTATATAACGTGACATCCGGCCTTTTCTAACATTTTTGCCCAGACGATATTATTTTCCTCGTCAAACCGGGCCTTCAGCTCTACAAGCACGGAAACCTGTTTCCCGTTTTCCGCCGCCTGCGCAAGAGAGGCGATAATCGGAGAATTGCCGCTGACGCGGTAAAGCGTCTGCTTAATCGCAAGCACATTCGGATCTTTTGCCGCCTGACGAATAAAATCCACGACGGGATCAAATGTCTGGTACGGATGATGCAGTAAGATATCGCCGCGTTTTATCGTCTCGAAAATATTTTCCCCCGGTACGATCTGCGGAACGCGCTGCGGCGAATACGGCGAATATCTGAGATGGTCGTAACCCTCCAGCCCATACATTTTCATAAGGAATGTCAAATCGACCGGTCCGTTTATTTTATAGATATCGTGTTCCGACGCGATATGAAATTCCTCAGTCAGAAAGCGCAGGAGACGTTTATCCATTTTATCTTCCACTTCCAGACGGATGACTTCCCCCCACTGCCGCATTTTTAACTGCTTTTGGATTTCCTTAAGCAAGTCTTCCGCCTCGTCCTCGTCAATCGAGAGATCCGCGTTTCGCATTATGCGGTAAGGATATGCGCAGATAACGTCGTAATTCAGAAATAATTTTGATATATTTTTTTCGATCATCTGCTCCAACAGAATAAAGGTTTTTTCCCCCTCCTGCCGCGACGGAATCGGTATCAGTCTCGGCAGCACAGACGGGACCTGTACGGTCGCATATTCATAGACCGATTTTTCCTTTTTTGTCTTTTTCTCTTTTTTATTGGCAAGAAGCGCCATCAGGTTCAGCGTCTTGTTGCGGATCAGCGGAAACGGGCGCGAAGCGTCTACCGCCATCGGCGTGAGAACGGGATATACGTTTTCCTCAAAGTAATTATCGACATAGCGGGACTGCTCATCCGTCAAATCTTCAAAGGCGTCCACAATGTAAATTCCCTGGCCGTTCATCAACGGAACGAGCGAGCGGTTATAAGTCGAATACTGCTGCTCCACCAAATGTCTCGTCGCCGTATTGATTTCCTTTAGCTGCTCCGCGGCGTTCAGCCCTGCGATATCCTTTTTTTTGTATCCTGCATGTACCATATCTTTCAGGGATGCGACGCGCACCATAAAAAATTCATCCAGATTCGAGGAAGTGATGCTGACAAATTTCAGACGCTCTAACAGCGGAATGGATTTGTCACGCGCCTCGTTCAACACCCGGTTATTGAACTTGAGCCAGCTTAATTCGCGGTTCTCATAGTACTGCGGATTCGTAAAATCTTTTGCTTTTTCCATACGCGGTTCTCCTTCTATTCATATACACGTTTTTCTTTAATTACGGGCTTAATGCTGAAGATTTCTTCAAAAAACTTTGAGCGGGACGCAAACAACCCCTTTTCTAAAATGATATCGTCTGCCGTTTCTATGGTAATCACCAGTTTTTTTCCTGAAATATTTGCCTTTACGTTTTTAAACTTTTGTCTGTGGCTGCGGTCCATGGCATTGGATACGCGCAGAATTGCGGCAAGCTTCGCCACCGTCAGATAGCTCTCATGGTCTAATTTATCCGCAAGCTCTTCGTAACGCGGAAGCGGCATAGAGTTGTAGAGAACCGTCCTTGCTACAATCTCCCGCTCCAGATGGGATAATCCGATAATTTCCGAGGCCATTATGATCGTATACGCGCACTCCGCCCCGTTTACCAGACTGACATATTTCCCGCAGTCGTGGAGAATTGCCGCCGTCTTTAAAAGCAGCCGTTCTTTTTTTCCGAGCCCGTGCATTTTTTTCATTGCGTCGTAAACTAAAACCGCCATATCGGCAAGCGCTTCGATGTGCGGCTTGTATCCCCAGTAGCGCTTGGCCATATTGCGGGCTGCCGAGAGCACGTCCTCGTCGAAATCATGCCTCGCTTTTACCATATTATGTTTTTGCGCATAGTCGTATACAATTCCGTCGTTAATGCTAAAGCCCGGCACGTAGATTTCCTGAGCGCCAAGCTCCTGCACGGTACGCTTATACAGAACGACTGCCGGGATAATTAACGGGTCGTGGTCATTGGAAAGGTTTAACAGCTCTGCGATGTCTTCCACGTTTTTTCTGTTCATTTTTTCCATAAAACTGATAAAACGGTCCGTCTTTACCGTCAGCGACTTCGTTTTATCAAGTTTCTTCATGATTTCGCCGATATAATCCCCCATTAATACGACATACTTGATTTCCCCGTCTTTTAAATACAATGCTTTAAATACTTCCAGTTCCTTATCTACCAGCTCCTGTATCTGCTCGTCGACATGCTTTAGGGACTGCTCGATCGCCGCAAGCTTTTCTCTCACGCGCACGGTTCCAAGCATCAGATGCTGCGTCGTAACGACATTGCCGTGGATAAACAGCGTAATCTGGATGCTTCCGCCCCCGATATCCACGACGGCGGCTCCCTGGTCCGTCATTTGGTGAAACGCTTCATTTGACACCACGGCTTTGTAGCTGATAAAACGCTGCTCGGAATTGCTGAGCACTTCCACCTTCAGTCCTGTGCGAAGCTCGATCTGGTTTAGAAGAAACAATTCGTTTTTCGAATCCCGGATGGCCTGTCCGCCGTACACCCGGTAATCGTCAACCTTATATCCTTTCATAATCTCGGTGAATTCTCTCAATACCTCGCACATCTCTTCAGCCATTTTATAGCCGATGAAACCGCTGTTATATACGTCCTTTCCAAGCTCCGTTCTGTGACGTATATGATCGATTTCCCGAATATCCTTTTTCGCCGCAAGCTCATAGATTTTCAGGCTGATTTCATAAGAGCCGATATAGATTGCCGCAAAAATTTTCATACGCATACCTCCTGTCATGATTTTACGCTTCCTGCCCGCCGAGCAGGTAATTGATAAACTGCTGCGCCGTCCGCCCCGACAGCCCGCCGTGGCTCAACTCCCACTGATTCGCCTTTTCGTAAAGCTCCTGCTCTGTCAGCGAAATTTGATGCCTCTGCGCGAGATTTTTCACGATCTCTTTGAATTCTTTCGGCGTCGGCGCCCCGAAATAAATGGTTACGCCGAACCTCGCCGCGAGCGAAAGCTTTTCCTGCACCGTATCCGAGGTATGCATATCCTCTCGGATTTCCTCTTTGTCCGAGAAATTTTCCCGAATCAGATGACGACGGTTTGAAGTGGCGTAGATAAGAACATTGTCCGGCTTTTTTTCGAGTCCGCCCTCAATCACAGCCTTTAAATATTTATATTCGGTCTCAAATTCTTCAAAAGACAAGTCGTCCATATAAATAATAAATTTATAATTGCGGTTTTTAATCATCGCTATCACCGCATTTAAATCCCGGAACTGATGCTTATAGATCTCAATCAGACGCAGTCCCCTCTCATAATATTGATTGGCGATCGCTTTGATACTTGTCGATTTTCCCGTTCCCGCATCTCCGAATAGCAGACAGTTGTTCGCCGGCTTTCCGTCCACGAACGCCTCCGTATTGTCTGTCAGCTTTTTTTTGGCGGCCTCATACCCGACAAGATCGGAAAGCTTTACATGGGCGATTCTCGTAACCGGCTCAAGTATCGGCGCGCCTTCTTCTGAATGAGAGAGGTAAAACGCCTTGTGAAGCCCCAAATTTCCGACGCCGAAATCCCGGTAAAATTCTGTCACGGTCCCCTGAAACTCCTCCGCCGTCCGCGCCTGCTTCAAATGAATGGCAAGCTCGCAGATACGGTCTTTGATCCGTCTGTTAAACACCTTGCTGTTACCGTTGATTCCCCTGTAATGTTCAATTGCGTTCAGCCCATCCGCGCCAAGCGTTTCGAGCATATCTTTAAAATCGTAGTCGAACAGCTCCTTTAAAATCTGAAAATCATGACAGGCGATCTGGTTGATGGTACCCTCCACCAGGCCTTTTCTCTCGCAAGCCGTACTGTATGCATTTTCGTGATTCACCATAATGAACGCCAAGAAGCAGTGCCACAGGTTTCCCTCAAAGCCATGGCTGACAGCCAGCTCGATCAGTCCGTTCATACACTCGTAATACAGCGCCCGGATATCGTCCGGGTTATAATATTCGCTGCGGTAATTCTCCATAATCCAGACAAAATCAGAGAATAATCTATGATATTCAAAATTTTTATATAAGATCAAATCTCTTGTATTTTTCATGCCGTTTGCCTCCGCCTCCGTATCGTTTAATAGTTTCCAAGAATCCGAAGCCTCGTCGTCTCTTCCTGCAGTCCGTGCAGCGCGTTTCGCACGCCGCCGTCATTTAAATTCCCCTCAAAATCTACAAAAAAACGGTATTCCCAGTTCCTCTTTTGAATCGGTCTCGATTCGATTTTATTCATATTTAAATTGTTATAAATAAAATGGGACAGCATATGATAAAGGGAACCGCTCTCATGCGGAATTTCAAAGCAGATACTGATCTTTCCCGCGTTTTTTACGAATATTTTTTGGGTTGTTACAATCACAAAACGCGTGCTGTTGTTTTCGTTATTTTGAAAATTTTCTTTTAATACTTTCAGTCCATAAATCTTAGCGTTTGGCCTGCTTGCAATGGCCGCCTGTGTCAGAAGCCCGTCTTCTTTTACTTTTTTGGCCGCCACCGCGGTATTTTTTACGCTATGCGTCTCCCACTCTCTGTGCCGGTCCAGATAACGGTTGCACTGCATCAACGCCTGCGGATGCGAATAAATCCTTTTAATGTCGCTAAGCTCCGCCTCCTTCTGCCCCAGAAGGCAGTGATCAATTTTAATAATCTGTTCCCCCACGATTACGGCATTGTATTCTACGAGGAGATCGTAATTTTCCGATACAATTCCCGCAGATGAATTCTCGATCGGCAGCACCGCATAATCGGCGTCTCCGTTTGTGATTGCCTCCATCGCATCCCGCCATGTCTCTACATGATTTCCCCTGACGTCGGCTCCAAAAAAAGCCTGCATTGCGATTTGGCTGTTTGCACCCTCCTCCCCCTGGTACACAATCCGGATGTCTTCTCTCGGCAAAACGTCCACTTCGCGAAAATCGGCCGCTTCCACACGCTCCGGTTCCGCCATCATCTGGTACTGGCGTTTTCTGCTCATACTCATAATCTGTTCGAACAACTCTTCAACACCGTTTTTTAAAGTCGGATCTTTTGTAAGTTCCGTTACGGCTTTTATTTTTTCGATTTCCCGGGTCTTGTCAAACACCGGCTTTCCCGTCGCTATTTTATAATCGGCGACCTGCCTGGTCAGCTGCATGCGTTTTTCATACAGCGCAACAAGCTGCCTGTCCACATCGTCAATTTCATTTCTGATTTCCGATAAATTTCTCATTTGCGCCACCTTTTCGTTTTTTTCTATCATATACCATTCCCTTTTGGGTTGCAAGTTCCAGCGAATGAAGTTATAATTTTTATACATACTTTTTATAGAACAATCATGCCAGCTTAAATGCAGGGGGAACTTAAATGTCGAAACAGCCAACCAAAAAAAACGCATTTCTTGTACTTTTTATACTGCTCGTTATTGCGATTTTCGTCTCTGTCATACGTCATCAGTTAAACAAAACGCATTTTAACGACGGACTTGTCAACGGAAACACGGCCGGAAATCTCTACAATGCCGGTTTATTCTGCGAACGCGGGGAAACGATTTACTTCAGCAATCCGTCTGACAATCATAAGCTTTATTCTATGACCGCACAGGGAGCGGAGGTCAAAAAGTTATCTGATGACACCGTCTCTTACATCAATGCCGATGATCATTACGTTTATTATGTCCGCAACAATTCCAGCAAAGACAGCGCATTTTCTTTTCTGAAATGGAACGACAACAGCCTCTGCCGCATCCCAAAGGGCGGCGGGGAGGTGACCGTCTTAGACAAAGATCCGAGTTTATACGCCTCGCTTGTGGGGAATTACGTGTATTACATTCACTATGATAAACAGGACGCTTCCTCGCTCTATAAGATTAAGATTGACGGGAATGAAAGACAACAGGTGAGCGCGCACCCGTACCTCACCTGTTCCGCGAATGGTTCCTATATTTACTACAACGGACTTGAAAAAGACCACAATATTTATCGGTTAGACACCGCCGGAGATGCTGCGGTTTCGGTCTTTACGGGCAACTGCTATCAGCCGGTTGTAGACGGCGACACAGCCTATTTCCTGGACGCCGATAACAATTATGCGTTAACGCTCGCCGATTTATCGACCGGCGAAACGAAGGTTCTCACCGACGACCGTGTGGATACCTTTAACGTGTACGGAAGCGTGATCTACTATCAGCGCAATCACAAAAACCATCCGGCGCTCTGCCGCATTGGCACGGACGGAAACGGGCAGGAGGAAGTCTGCGAGGGAAATTTCACAGATATCAATATCACTTCCTCCTATGTCTATTTTTATCCGTATGACAATGACAAAATGTGCTACCGCACGCCGCGGACCGGACCGGTTCACGTCTCGCAGTTTATCACGAATACTAAATAATAATGCAGACCAGCCCGCCGTTGCTGTCATTGACAATTTTTTGCATGGTATCCTGGAGCTTTAACTGGCTCTCGTCATCCATCATAGCGATTTTGCTCTTAATGCCGTCCTCCATCAGCTCGCCCACGGATTTTCCGAAAATATTCGTGGAAAATACGCCGTCCCTGGTATTCTGATTTTCTTTGATATAGGAAATCAGATCATTGGCCTGCTCTTCGCTTCCGACAATCGGAGCGATTTCCGTTTCAATATTCGCCTTGATCATATGGATAGACGGAGATACGGCTTTCATCTTCACACCGTATTTATTTCCGTGTTTAATCAGCACCGGTTCTTCCATCTGGATATCGGACAGTTCCGGTGTGACAACGCCGTAACCTTTTAATTTCACCGCATTCATGGCATCCGCCACCTGTTCAAATTCTTTCCGTTTCTCCGCCAGCTCCCGGATCATGGATATCAACTGATACTCTCCTTTTACCTCCACTCCGGTCAACTCGCTCATATTTTCATAATAATATTTCTCGTCGATGTCCATATGTATCGACGCCGAACCGTTTTCCAGGCTCATCGCGTCCAGCTTCATCCTCGTTATATAATCGCCCTCCGCCTCAAATGGATATTCCATGATATCTTTTGTATAAGTGATATCGTCTAAAACCCTTTTCGCATTCTCGATGACGTTTTCTTTGATCCGGTGATTATCGTCCAGCATTTCCACCCATTTCGGAAGGAAGAAATCCATACGCACGACCGGGAACTCATAGAGAATCCCTTTTAAAATTGCATTGACGTCTTCCTTTCGAAGCTGTTCACAGTTTACCGGAAAAACGCTCACGCCATATTTTAGCGTTAGCTCCTCCGCCAGCTTAACGGTCTCGTCACTGTACGGTTTGACGGAGTTTAAGAGCATGACAAACGGCTTTCCGATCTTTTTCAGTTCTTTTACGGTCTCTTCCTCGCCCTTTATATAATTTTCTCTCGGAATATCGGTAAAGGAGCCGTCCGCCGTGACGACGATCCCGATCGTGGCATGATCCTTAATTACTTTTCTTGTGCCGATTTCCGCCGCCTGTGTAAACGGAATTTCATGGTCAAACCATGGCGTTTTCACCATTCTCTCTACGCCGTTTTCCAGATGTCCCGTTGCCCCGTCGACCATATAGCCCACGCAGTCGATCAGACGGACTTTTACTTCCGTATCGTCTCCAAGGCGGATTAAGGCCGCGTCCTTCGGAATAAATTTCGGTTCCGTCGTCATAATGGTCTTTCCCTGTGCCGACTGGGGCATCTCGTCAACAGCGCGGGATTTGCTGTTTTCATCTTCCATAAACGGCAGCACCATAAGCTCCATAAACCGCTTGATAAACGAAGATTTTCCTGTCCGTACCGCGCCGATAATGCCGATATAGATTTCCCCGTTTGTCCTGGCGCTGATATCCTTATACATGTCGTAAGTGCCTGTATTAAAACTTTCCATCCACTACCCCTTCCATACAAATCATCTGCCTGCATATATGTACATGGCTATTTTGATATATTGTATGAGAGGGGTACTTTTTTTATTCTTCTTTTCTGCCCCTCCCGTAGGCGGTCATCAGGCGTGCGATCTTTTTGGCAAGCTTTGGCGTTATCTGCCCTCTCTCCATTCGCCACATCCAGTTCGTTCCGAGCGTAGACGGAACGTTCATACGCCCCCGGGTGTCGATTCCAAGGATGTCCTGCATAGTGACCACGGCAAGATCTCCGACGCTCGACCATGCCCCGCGCATCATCCCCCAGTGATACCCTTCCTCCTTTGTCAGGTTTAAATATTCTTTTGCGTAACGGACGCTCGGCTTTGGCGCCGTTTTAAACCAGCCGAGAACGGTGTCGTTATCATGCGTCCCCGTATAGACGACACAGTTTTTTTCGTAATTGTGCGGCAGGTAATCCCCGTCTTCTCTCGTATCAAAGGCAAACTGCAAAACTTTCATTCCCGGAAATCCGCAGTCTTTTACAAGCTTTAAGACCGAAGGCGTTAAAAATCCCAGATCTTCAACGATGATATCCAGTTTTCCAAGCTTTTCCTCGAGCTTTTTAAACAGATCCATGCCCGGCCCGACTCTCCATTCTCCGTTCGCCGCCGTCTGATCTTTTGCCGGTATGGCGTAGTAGGAATCAAATCCCCGGAAATGATCGATACGCACAACGTCGTAAAGCTCTGCCATGAACCGGATACGTTTTGTCCACCATTCATATCCGTCTTTTTTCATCTCGTCCCAGCGGAAAAGCGGATTCCCCCAGAGCTGGCCGTCGGCTGAAAACGCGTCCGGCGGACATCCCGACACGTCGATCGGATTCAAGTTTTTATCCAGATAAAACTGCGTGGGATTCGCCCATACGTCGGCGCTGTCAAGCGCGACGTAGATCGGCACGTCGCCGATAATCCGGATTCCCTTTTCATTCGCATATGATTTTAATCCGCGCCACTGTCTGAAAAACAGATACTGCAGCATTTTATAAAAGAGAATATCCTGCGCATACCGTTCTCTTGCCGCATCGAGCGCCTTTGGCTCGCGGAATTTCAGGTCGTCTTCCCACTTTAACCATTCACAGCCGCCCGCCGCGTCCTTTAAGGCCATAAAAAGCGCGAAGTCCTCCAGCCAGTCTTCGTTTTTCTGACAAAAGCTTTCAAAATCCTCCGGAAGCTTTTTGACAAACCGCCGGTATACCGTTCGAAACAACGGAAACCGGTTCTTATAAAGAAGCCCGAAATCAACCTTTTTTTCATTTCCGCCCCAGGAATAGCTTTCGCATTCCGCCTTTTTTAAAAGCTTCTCCCTGCACAGATATTCCAGATCAATAAAATACGGGTTGCCCGCAAAGCTGGAAAAGGATTGATATGGGGAATCTCCATAGCTGGTTGGATTTACCGGAAGTATCTGCCAGTACGTCTGAGACGCCCGCTCTAAAAAATCGACAAACTTGCGCGCCTCCTTCCCCATTGTCCCGATTCCGTACGGCGACGGAAGGGAAGATATGTGCATTAAAATACCGCTGGTTCTCATAAAATCTCCTCCTGCTAATTTTATTCATTTGATTGGAACCGCACATCAGTGCGTTTTCTTATTAATTATATCATATTTTTTTGTTTATGGTTTTCTTTCTTGGCAATATTGTCAATTTTAAAGCAAAATGTTACACTTAAGCTTATACAAAGGATATTCTTTTGGAGGCTTGTTATGAACGAATATATAAAACACAAAATTGACCACAATCTTCATCGGCTCTTTACTTCTGTAAAGTGGGTTGTGTTTGCAATTTTTTCCGGCGTTTTTGTCGGTTTTGTCGCGACGGCGTTCTTTTTTTGTATGGAGTTTGTCACAAAAACCAGGATTTTACATCCCTGGCTGATTTTCTTTCTCCCGGTCGGCGGAGTTGTCATTGTGGGACTTTACCGTCTGCTTCACGACGAAAAAGACACCGGAACGAATCTTGTCTTAACTGCGATTCATTCCGGTGATGAGATTCCTTTGAAAATGGCTCCCCTTATTTTTATCTCGACGCTGATTACGCATCTGTTCGGCGGCTCCGCGGGGCGCGAGGGGGCTGCGTTGCAGCTTGGCGGAAGCATCGGCAGCTCCCTTGGAAAGCTGTTTCATTTTGACGAGAAAGACCAGCATATCATGATTATGTCGGGAATGAGCGCCGCTTTTTCCGCGCTCTTTGGCACGCCGATGGCCGCCGCCATCTTTTCTATGGAGGTCGTGAGCGTCGGTATCATGCATTATTCGGCCCTTGTTCCGTGCGTGGTTTCCGCTCTGGTCGCCAACGGGATCGCATTGTACTTCGGCGTTTCCTACGAAGTCTTTCTCCTCACGGACGTTCCGGTATTTTCGCCCGCCTCCGCCGCAACGCTCTGCGCCCTCGCAATTTTATGCGCCGCGGTCAGCATTCTCTTTTGTGTGATGCTGCATCAGTCCGTCCATCTCTACAAAAAATTTTTGAAAAATCTATACCTGCGCGCATTGGCCGGCGGCGCAATCATTATCGTTCTGACTCTTCTTGTCGGCAATCAACGCTATAACGGTACCGGCGTATCCACAATTGCCGCATGTATGGACGGCGATGTGCGTCCGGAAGCGTTTTTTTTGAAAATGCTCTTTACCGCCCTGACGCTCGGAGCCGGTTTCAAGGGCGGCGAGATCGTTCCGACCTTTTTTATCGGCGCGTCGTTTGGCTGTCTTTTCGGCAATCTGATCGGGTTTGCCCCGCAGATGTGTACGGCGATTGGCATGACCTCCGTGTTCTGCGGCGTTACAAACTGTCCGATTTCCTCCCTGCTAATCAGCTTCGAGCTGTTCGGGTATGAAGGAATGCCGTTTTTTCTTCTGGCAATTGCCTTCAGCTATATGCTTTCCGGCTATTTCGGCCTGTACAGCGGACAGAAAATCATGTACTCCAAGTTCAAAACAAATTTTATCAACAAGCAGACGCATTAATTTTTTGATTTGAAAGCACAATCAGCTTTTCAAGCGCCCCGGCAGCCCTTCCGCTGTCAATTGCCTCTCCGGCGAGCCGGATTCCCTGCTGTATATCGGAGACGACGCCTCCGATATACAGTGTGGCTGCCGCGTTTAACAGTACGATTTCCCGCTTTGCGCCGCGTTCTTTTCCGGCGAGGATATCTCTTGTTATCTTGGCGTTCATGACGCCGTCCCCGCCCCGCAATTCTTCCATAGTCGCACGTTTCAGCCCGAATTGTTCCGGCGTCACGGTAAAGGTAGTGACTTTGCCTTCTTTTATTTCGGATACGACCGTCTCACATGTCGTCGTAAATTCGTCCATATTATCCCTGCCGCTGATAACAAACGCGCGCTCTACGCCGAGGCTGCTCATGCATTTTGCAATTTTTTCGGTCATCGCCGGATTGTAGACGCCTACAACCATATTTTTTGCGCGCGAAGGGTTCGCGAGCGGCCCCAGTATATTAAACACCGTGCGAATTCCCATCTCACTTCTGGCCTGCCCGACAAAACGCATGGATTTGTTGAAAAGCTGTGCGAACATAAAGCCGATCCCCGCTTCTTCCACACACCTTTCTACCTGTGACGGCTCCGCTAAAATATTGACGCCGAGCGCTTCTAAGACATCTCCTGCGCCGCTCTTTGAGGAGATCGAGCGGTTTCCGTGCTTTGCGACCGCAAGCCCCGCGCCGGCCACCACAAGCGCGGAGGTCGTTGAAATATTAAAGGTAAACGTCCCGTCGCCCCCGGTTCCAACCAAGTCTACATAGCGCGCTACCTTCGGCGTTATGGTATCCGCTTTCTCCCGAAGCACCGAGGCAAACCCGATTAATTCTTCTAAAGTCTCCCCTTTCATGCGAAGCGCCGTTAAAATGGCTCCGATCTGCGACTGCGTCGCTTCTCCGTTTAGCAGGATCCGCATAACATCCGCCGCCTCTTCCCTTGTCAAATTCTGTCCGTCCGCTACTTTTGTCATTGCCTCTTTCATTTTCATTTTATAACTCCTCGCTTTCCCGGTTTAATTCCGACTTAAATTCCGTGATATATTTCATTGCCGTGTCAGTTGAATATCCGCTCTCTTCCAGCAGACGGATAAAATGCGAGCCTACAATCACGCCGTCGATCTTATGCTTTACCGACGCGACGTCCTTCGCCGTGCGCACTCCAAAACCCATCATAACCGGAATCTTTGAAATTTCTTTCACCTCTGAGAGATACGCGTCGATTTCTCTGTGAAACTTTGCGTCCTGCCCGGTAACGCCCATCGAGGACACACAGTAGACAAACCCTCTCGCCCCGTTTAACAGCATCGGTATGCGTTCTTTTGAAACCGGAGAGACGAGCTGAATTAAAATCGGGACGCGACAGGCGTCCTCCGTCTCCGATTCGGCCGCTGCAATCGCCTCCTTTATCTCCCCCTGCTCTTCATAGGGCAGATCGGGAATAATGAATCCGTCTACGCCTGCCCTTATACAGCTGTCGACAAAGTTTTTTACGCCGTAGTGAAGAATTGTGTTGTAGTACATCATAAATACAATCGGGAGATTTACGCCCTCGCTCCGCAGCGTTTGCACCTCCGCCAACACCGCGGCCGCGCTCACTTTCTGCCGGATCGCTTTGTAGGAGGCGGCCTGTATCACCGGTCCGTCCGCAATAGGGTCTGAAAACGGGATTCCGAGCTCTAAAATATCGAGTCCCGCCGCCTCGCATGACTTTACAAGCTCTCTCATACCGGCCATATCCGGCAGTCCCGCCGTAATATAAGTGATAAATGCTTTTTCATTTTTCTGTTTCAGATTTTGTAATCTTGCTTCAATTCGGTTCATTTTGCCCTCCTTAATTCTGATATCCCTTTCCCGCCAGATAATCCGCTATTGTATGCACATCTTTATCTCCCCTTCCGGAAAGACAGATTATCATGATGTCGTCTCTGTCCATTGTCTTCGCCATCTTTTTTGCGTATGCGATCGCATGTGAGCTTTCAATTGCCGGAATAATTCCCTCCAGTCTCGATAATTCCATCAGGGCGTCCAT
Organism: uncultured Roseburia sp.; assembly: GCA_947383215.1. Lineage (GTDB taxonomy): Bacteria > Bacillota > Clostridia > Lachnospirales > Lachnospiraceae > Roseburia_C. The sequence continues at coordinate 3,167 of CANDCP010000050.1, read as the reverse complement.
CGCCTCTGCGTCCGTGATTGAAACGTACTCTGCGCGCCCCGTATCTTTTAGATAAGCGTGCTCCGGTCCGACTCCCGGATAATCAAGCCCCGCCGATATCGAGTGCGCAAGCTCCACGTTGCCGTCCGCGTCCTGTAAAAGATAGGAGCGCATTCCGTGCAGTACGCCCGGTCTTCCAAGCGCCATCGCGCTTGCGTGTTTGCCGGTCTCAATTCCAAGTCCGGCGGCTTCCACTCCGACCAGCCTCACATCCCTTTCGTCGATAAAATCCGCAAACATTCCGATCGAATTTGATCCGCCGCCCACGCACGCCATAACGACATCCGGAAGGCGTCCCTCTTTCTCAAGAATCTGCCGTTTGGCCTCTTTGCTGATTACGCTCTGAAACTCTTTGACAATTTTCGGATACGGATACGGCCCCACCGCGGACCCTATAATATAAAACGTATCCTCCGCCGTTTTCGCCCAAGTGCGAATGGCCTCGTTCGTGGCGTCTTTGAGCGTATTGCTGCCGGATACAACTTTTTGCACCTTTGCCCCAAGCATTTCCATGCGAAGGACATTCAATGCCTGCCGCTCCATATCCTCGGCCCCCATGTACACCGTACATTCCATATCGAACAGCGCCGCTCCCGTCGCGGTCGCCACTCCGTGCTGTCCGGCCCCGGTCTCTGCGATTACTTTCTTTTTTCCCAGCCGCTTTGCCAATAGAATCTGACCGATTACATTGTTGATCTTATGCGCTCCCGTGTGGTTTAAATCTTCGCGTTTCAGATAAATTTTTGTTCCGTATTCCCGGCTGAGCCTCTCTGCAAAATAAAGCGGCGTTTCTCTTCCCACATACTCTTTTAGATAATACGCGCACTCCTCAATAAATTTCGGATCGCGAATGGCCTCTTCGTAAGCCGCGTCCAGTTCCTTTAATGTGTTCATAAGCGACTCCGCTACGTATTGTCCGCCAAACGTTCCATAATATCTCTCATCCATTTCTTCGCACCTCTCTTACAAATTCGATAATTTTTTCTCTTCCCTTTCCGCTCTTTTCCTCCACGCCGGAGCTTACGTCTACCACATCCGGATGAAACAACCGGATTCCCTGCGCGACATTCCCCGCATGAAGCCCGCCTGCCAAAATAAACTTTTTTTGATTCAAACGCCCCGTCATTTCTTTTGCAAGCCTGTCGGCGGTTATTCTATCCCAGCAAAACGTCTTTCCGCCGCCGTAATTGGCTCCGTCGACTACAACCCCCGCAATTTTATCCGCGTTGTTTGTCATAATATCCGATTTTGCCGGCTCCCGCGCGCCGCCGATATTGACCGCCCGCCAGATGGGCAGCCCGCACGAGGCCACGGCTTTTGTGAGAACGCCGTGTACCTGTAAAATGTCAAATCCTGCTTCCGCGATCTGCTGCGCGAATCTTAAGTCGGGACTGACGCAGACGGCAACTTTTCGTATCGTCTTATCCAGGTTTTCTGCAATTTTACATGCGCTCTCAACGCTTACATTTCGCTTACTCTTCTCATAAAATACAAAACCCGCATAATCGGCTTTGGCCTCGTTTATATAGTCGGCCTCGCAAATTTTTGTAAGCCCGCAGATTTTTATTTCCGGCATATGTCTCACCTTCCCTCTTTACAGACTTTTCCAGCGCCTTGCCAGCTCTTTCGGTTTCTCCGCCTCCATAAACGCTCTCCCAATCAGAAACGCGTCTACTCCGCTTCGAAGCAAAAAACGGATGTCTTCGTCTGTTGTGATCCCGCTCTCGGCTACAAAAACCTTATCCTTCGGAATATATTTTGACAAACGCTTCGTCGTATCGAGGTTGATTGTAAAATCATTTAAATTCCGGTTATTTACGCCGATGATCCTTGGATTTACCGCAAGCGCGCGCTCCACCTCCGTCTCGTCATGCGTCTCCACCAAAACGTCTAGCTCAAGCTCTCTCGCAAGCTGATAATAATCCCGCATTTGTACGTCGTCTAAAATTGCCGCAATTAAAAGCGCCGCGTCCGCTCCTACTGCTTTTGATTCGTAAAACTGATATTCGTCGATCATAAAATCCTTGCGGATAATCGGAAGCGCAGAAAGCTCCTTCACCCTTTTGAAATCATCTATCCCCCCGTGAAAATAATCCTCCTCAGTCAGGCAGGAAACGGCGTCCGCCGACGCGTTGTATTCTTCCATCCGTTGCTTCAGTGGAAGTTTATTTGTAATCCTCCCAAGGCTTGGAGAGGCGTTTTTAAATTCTCCGATAATAGAAATTCCAGGCTTTTTTAACGCCTCATAAAATCCCGGGTTTGCCGCTCGGTCGCTTCTTTTTTCTTCCGCCGCCCTTTTCATCTCCCGCAGCGACACGCGCTTTTTTTCGGCTGCAAGCCTCAGCTTCTTATCCTCCACAATCTGATCCAATATCAACGTTCATCCCTCCCTGAAGTATTTACAAAATTTTCCATCATCCGTTTTCCGTGTTCGGTATAGATAGATTCCGGATGAAACTGAAGTCCTATGACCGGAAACTGCCGATGGCGCATCGCCATAATCTCTCCGTCGTCCGTCTGCGCAATTATCTCTAACTCTTTTGGCAAATTTTCTCTCTGCACGGCCAGAGAATGATATCTCGCCACTTTGACGGGCGTATCGATTCCGGAAAAAATTCCGTCTTTGCTGTGTGTGATCACAGACTGTTTTCCGTGAAACAGCCGCTTTGCATAAGACACTACGCCGCCGAACGCTTCGCCGATACACTGATGGCCGAGACAAATGCCAAGGATCGGTTTTTTATCATAAAATTCTTTCACAACTTCTATGCAGATCCCGGCGTCTTTCGGGCTTTTCGGCCCCGGCGAAAGCACGATCTTATCCGGCATAAGCGCCCTTATCTCTTCCAGCGTCATTTCATCATTGCGGATAACCTTGATATCCTGCGTAAAAATTCCTATATATTGATAAAGGTTATACGTAAACGAGTCGTAATTATCAATCAGCAGTATCATAGTTTTTCCTCCTCCACCAGTGTTTTGGCGAGCGCCATCACTTTATTGCAGCACTCCTGATATTCGCTCAGAGGCTCCGAATCCGCGACTATCCCCGCCCCCGCCTGCAAATAAACATATTAGCCATTCTTTATAATAGAGCGGATTGTAATTCAAAAATACAAATATACGCA
>CANDCP010000049.1 GCA_947383215.1 uncultured Roseburia sp. | reverse complement strand
CGATTAAGACCGCCAAAAAAATCAAATTAATTTACACACTTTACTTGACAAACCCGCGTTCTGCAATACGTTTTAATTCCAGTTATTTGTTTAACTTTTTATTGTCTGTTCTTCCAACCAGATAATCCAGCGAACAGCTATAATAGTCGGCAAGTTTAATAAGAATGTCTATCGGAAAATCCCGAATCCCTTTTTCATATCGTGCATATACATCCCTGTGCAGTCCTAAATGTGAGGATACCTCTTTTATTGTCAAGTCTCGGTCAATTCTTAAATCCTGAATCCGTTGAAATTTCAACTTTTTACACCTCCTTGTTTGGTATAGACAAAGTATAAATAATGTGACAGAACTAGAAATAGAAACAAGACTATTCGGTCTTAATCGTGGGAGGAAAAATTGAAAATTGGTGAAGCAAAGGGGAAATACATTGGTGTAGTAGATTTCGAAATGTTTTTGTAAAAAAATGTAGAAGAAATACAATAGTAGTGATAGAATACAAATAAGACCATTCGGTCTTATAAAGAGGAAATAATGGCAGACAAGAAGATTGAAAATTATGAAGTGTTTAAGAAAAGTGGCTTAGGTAATGATGGATTTACTATAAGTAAATCAAAAGTTAGTAGTTATTATTTATAGCGAGTAACCTATTATAAAAAGAATCCTAGAGGAGGAAAACATTATGAAGAACAACATTATTAAAAGAACGATTTGTGGTTTACTTACAGCGGTAACTTTAGTAACAGGGTTAGCATTCAATCCAGCGGATGTTAGGGCTTGTGATTTGTGTAAAGAGGGTGGTTGGGGTGAAAATATTAAAATTTTATCAGTAAAAAGAACGGGTTTAACAACAGCGAAGGTAACAGTAACGATACCAGACCACACGAACATTAAAGTAATTTCCAAGTTATCACAGGCTACTGACCCGAATCAGGACTACGTGTTTGATAAAATTGAATACACACTGACAAGTACAGATAATGTAGACAAAAAAGTGTCAGTAGATGTAGCAAGTGGTTATGTATCCGAATCAAAAATAGATTATAATGGAGAGTTGGAAGGTTATTCAATCTGTAATAAAAAAGTGTATAAAGCAAAAGTAAAACAAGTCAATGGGAATACATTTACTTATACAGTTAAACACAGTGCCTTAAAGCGGTACAAAAATATAAAAGTATCTGCTCAGTTTTCTGGTTATTACCCAGCTTGGTCTGAGGACAGTACTATATCACCAACTGTAATGACAACAAAAAATGTTTATGGTTTCGTAAAAACAGATACTAAAAAGTATAAATGTGTAAAAACATTAGTAGAAAAGAAGCATAAAGGAACTATTAACTATACAAGGTTTTCATGTAATAACTGTGGGTCTACCTATAAATATAATTACTTGCTTAGCAGACATATGTGTAAAAACGTTAGAAATGGTTGTACAGGTTCTACGGTAAGATGGGACTCCCGAAGAGGCACAATCCCAGCTTCCTACAAGTACACATGGAAGAAGAGATAACAACCCATCAATACAATAAGCCACCATTCAATTTTAGGATGGTTGCTTTTTATATGCGTTGGATTGTGGTAAAATGCGTCTGTACTTTATAATCAAGAAGAAAATATATGCAGTAGATAATTTTAGAACTTTTAAGCAAAATACATGAGAATCCAGCTATACATAATGATGATTTAAATGTAAAGAATGTTAATCAAGGGATATTTCAATAGAAGTGCATTGAAATACCCCCTGTTCGATTATTGGGTGTCTGGCTCCGGTAATCCGCTCTGTAAACCCCCACTTGCATAGCAAGTGCCTGACGGTAAAGGGGTTGACAGGCTTATTGCAATATTGGGGCTTGATTACACTTTTGATTACACTTTTTAGATGGTGTGCTGCGAACGCCTTTCTTTCAGTATTTGTTTGAGAATCAGAGGGTTCGAATCCCCGATGTCTCATTCGTTTAAAATAGCGGAAATCCTTAGAAAATCAAGGGTTTCCGCTATTTCACAGTAATGCTTTATTGTGTCTTTTTTTGTTTGAAAACTCATCTTCAATCCATCTTCACAGCGTTATTTTTGGCTCGATATCTTCAATTCATCTTCATTACAAAGCGATAGCTTCAGAGACAACCTCCTGAACATTTTCTCTTTCTTCTAACACGTGATTGTACACCTCCAAGACCATCTTTTCAGTATCGCCCAGAAGCCTGGCGATCTTTTTTATACTGATTTTTGGCATTTGATAGCAAAGATTCGCGCAGTAGTTGTGTCGGAACACGTGCGCGGTCAGTCCGGTTATTTTTCTGATGCTGTCAGAACCACCGGCGGCGGTGTTCATTTTTCGCAATATAGAATCCCACATCTTACGATAGGAGGAAGCCGTTGTCAATCCGCCGGATTTGGTCGAAAAAAGATTTGTTCCATCCAATCTTTTTAGATATTCAGACAAATAGTCTTTTAAAAAAGGCGGCATAGGAACGATACGTTCGCCATTTACAGACTTTGTGCACTTGATATAAGGATTATTGCCCTCAAACGCCAAAGACTTGTTTACGGTCAATTCAGAGCGTTCTAGGGATATGTCAAAAATAGTCAATGCGAGGATTTCTCCCCGACGCAATCCGCATCCATATGCGATTAGAACAAAAGCCCGCTCTTTTTCGTTAAAATCTGCAGTTTGTATCGCTGCCTTTTCTGTTGCTGTCAATCCGCGTTTTTCAGAAGGTGAATATCGGGGAATATCTATATTTTTGCATACTTCATCCAAGGCCGTCACGGGGAGGAGTCTATCGGATATTGCGGACTTTACAATCTGCTTAAACGTTACCTTGATCTGCTGGCATGTCCGCGGCTTTTCCAGTGAGTTGTTTATCACAAGTTGAAAATGTGTCCGCCGGATATCAGTTAGCTTCACGGATTCAAGGACGATAAGATGCTTTTCAATGATATTCTCGTACATGAGTTGGGTTCCGCGTTCGCGGACTTTTTTGTATGTAGCAAGCCATTTTCTAGCAATTGTGTATATGCGGTTGTTCGCATATACGGCGGTGAAGTTGTCGTCCCTTTTGTACCGTCCCCTGATTGTCATACTATTCATCCTCAGCCGCAGGAGGCGGCTGTCCTTTCTTTTTTTATATTTGGTATGTATATAATATCACATAAAAATGTGACCATCAATACTGGAATCACATTTTTTTGAGAAAATTTTTGTTGACAAAAGTAGTATATTATTATATCCTAGAATTAGGATTTTGGAAGGAGGCGAAGGCTGGGTGCTTCAGTATAAAATAGATGTGATTCTGGCGCTAAAAAAGGCCGGAATAAATACGACGACCGCAAAGAAAAGCGGTATTTTTGGCCAGGATACCATGCGAAAATTTAGGAACGGCGATACAAAAATATCGTTGGAAGTCCTTAACCGTCTTTGCTGCGTTTTAGAAATGCAGCCGCGGGATATAATTAAATTTGTGGAGACGGATGAAGATAGAGAAAAAATAATCTCAAAAATATGTGAAGAAGTCATTGATAATCACTGAAATATGTGATGCAGTATAGTTAGTCCAAGAGATAAAGGGCTAATAACCCGAAAGGGAGAAAGGACAAAATGCCAGTAATATCAAGATTTTATGGAATTATAATCAAGATGTATTTCAGACAGGCAGAGCATAGCCCACCGCATATTCATGTTATTTATGGTGAATATTTAGCGGAAATCGACATTAGAACGGGCGAAATGCTTGTTGGAGATTTGCCAAGAAGGGCGTTAAAGATGGTCGAAGAATGGACGGAGAAAAACCGGGACGCACTTCTTGAAATCTGGAAAACTCAAAACTTTGTAGAATTGCCGCCGCTGGAATAATCCGGCGGTTGGTGTTCGTAGGAGGTGAAGACGTGTTTTACAGGGTGCAAAACGTAGAGCCAAAAGATAATTTTATTTTATCGGTGTTGTTTGCAGATGGAGTAAGAACAGAGTATGACATAAAGCCGCTATTTAGTAAATGGGATGTGTTTAATAATCTCAAAACCATTAAAGGGCTTTTTCAGCAAGTAAAGGTTGATAATGGGGGCTATGGGATTAGTTGGAATGATGAAATAGACCTTGCAAGCGAAGAATTGCGGATAAACGGGAAAAGGTTTGTTCCAGAAGGCGAGCCGACACCAGACGAATTACAGGCGATAGCAGAAGCAAAAACGGACACATCGCCAACCGTACCGCATGAAGCTATTAACCGGGATTGAAAAGAAAACCGCCAGAAATGGCGGTTTTTTTGCTTCCAGAAAAACACTAATGAGAAAAGTTTGGATTTTGTTTATATTTTTTTTATGAATAAAACAAAAGTTCGAGTTAAAATTTGGGAATTAAGGAACAAAAGAGGCATGTCGCGAAAGAGTTAGCGGCGCGTGTCGGGATAAGCGTAGGCGCTTTGCACTATTATGAAACAAATCAGCACTCCCCTACGCTTGATCTCCTTTACGATCTTGCAATTGTCATGGGAGTGGACCTTTGCGATATGTTTGAGAATCCAGGTTAGAAGCGAAAATGAAAAAAACTCCCTATATATAAGACACATGAGAAGCCCGTTTGGTTCCATTTAAAATTAAAAAAATAAAATATTCATTTAAATGAACATTTTTGTCAAAAACTGGATTTTTAAAATTACGCCTGCTATAATATGCTCAATTCTTGCGCGAGGAAAAATAATGAAAGGAGCGGGTATAGAGTTATGATAAAACTCACAAAAGATGGGGTCATGGTTGATGCATGTTTTTTAGACTATATCACAAACGATGAGATTTCTATCCTTCGTGATATAGTTTGCAAGGTTTTAAATCGTAAAAAACGCGAAAAAAAACAAAAAAAATAAAAGTTAATATCACAATTCGTCTTCAAATCATCTTCAAGCGATTTGAAAATCCTTTGTTTTAAAGGATTTTCAGTCGTTTGACATGTTGACTTTTAATCAAGTTGTCCGGGGTTCGAATCCCCGATGTCTCATTGTTTTGTGTCCAAAAGTATTTTGATTACATTTGATCACACTTTCCTGTGTCTGGCTGGGATGGAAAAGCAGATTGTCGGATAATGGCTGGTGTGCTATAATCTTCCACAGAAGCAGTCGTGATACAAGGTGGTGAGCCTCCCGAACTTCACGGAAGACGGGAGGTGATGCAGATGGAATATACATGTGAATTTTGGCGCTGAAATCAAATCATGCAGAAATTTAGGAATGGGGAATATGTGAAAAACCTACGGATGCTCACTGAAATGCGTGATGAAATCGGTGCCCTTGAGCTGGCGTTGTTTTCGTATTTTCTTGTAATGAGACCGCGCAATTTTGGCATATAGTAAGTAAAAACAGAGAAGGAAAGAAGAGAGAATGGAGTTAAATTTTATTGAGATTTTAAAGTCAGTTCTTTTTGGAATTGTCGAAGGAATTACGGAGTGGCTTCCGATCAGCAGCACAGGACACTTGATTTTATTAAATGAAGTAGTCAAATTAGATGCTTCAGAAGAATTTTTTAGTATGTTTGAGGTTGTAATTCAGCTGGGAGCCATTTTAGCGGTAGTCGCGCTGTTTTGGAAGCAGATATTTCCGTTCGGAAAGAAAGAAAATGCAAATCCGCTTGCAAAGCAGGGAATAGGAGCCTATATTAAGAAAGATATTTTTCAACTGTGGTTTAAAATTGCGGTCGCCTGTGTACCGGCTTTAATCGCCGTCAAGTTTAATGACGAATTGGAGGAGCTGTTCTATAATTACCAGACGGTAGCGGCGGCGCTTATCGTATTTGGCGTCGCATTTATCTGGATTGAGAACAGGAATAAAAAGAAAGTTCCAAGAGTAGAGAACCTTATGGAGATTACATATCAGCTTGCGTTTATCATTGGAGTTTTTCAGCTGGTTGCCGCGGTCTTTCCCGGTACGTCGCGTTCGGGAGCGACAATCGTCGGAGCTCTTCTTTTTGGAGTATCAAGAACGGCGGCGGCGGAATTTACGTTTTTTCTGGCAATTCCTGTGATGTTTGGCGCGAGTCTCTTAAAATTGGTAAAATTTGGCCTGACGTTTACCACGTGGGAATTGCTTATCTTATTGATCGGTATGGCGACTGCGTATCTTGTGTCGGTATTCGTTATCCGGTTTTTGATGGCGTATATTAAGAAGCATGACTTTAAAGTGTTCGGCTGGTATCGGATTATTCTTGGAATTACCGTATTTCTTGTATTTTCAGTAATGTGACAAACAGAGAGAAAAAGAAGAGATGTAAATTGTCAAACGGCTCTTGACGAAGTATGTGTAATCCGTATAATGGAAGATAGAAAACAGGGGAGCTTGCAGCGAGCAGGCTGAGAGTAAGCTTAGGCGCTTAGACCCGTAACCTGATTTGGATAATGCCAACGTAGGAATATATGAATCGATGTAAGACTGCATATATGCCAGAGGTATGTATGCAGTTTTGTCTTATATTGTCGGGAGGGGTTTTTCTAATATGAAGCGATAAAGTTATAGAAACTTTCCTGTAATATAAAAAACCTGCGGACAGAGAGGAAGGAAACGAATATGAGAGAGTATGCAACACAGATGGAAGCCGCGCGCAGAGGGATCGTGACGGAAGAATTAAGAAAAGTAGCGAAAAAGGAACGAATGACAGTAGACGAGTTGATGCCCTTTGTTGCGTCGGGAAAAGTGGCAATCTGTGCCAATAAGAACCATACCTGTATTGACCCGGCGGGTGTCGGCTCCATGTTGAAGACCAAAATCAATGTGAATTTAGGTGTGTCCAGGGACTGTAAAGATTATAACGTTGAGATGGAGAAGGTGATGGCGGCGGTGAAAATGGGAGCCGATGCCATTATGGACTTATCTTCTCACGGGGATACGACAGCGTTTCGAAGAAAGCTGACAGCGGAGTGTCCGGCAATGATAGGGACCGTTCCGGTGTACGATTCGGTAATCCATTACCAGCGCGATTTGGATACCCTGACAGCAAAAGATTTTATTGACGTGATCCGGCTTCATGCTGAGGACGGCGTAGATTTTGTGACGCTGCACTGCGGCATAACAAGAAAGACGATTGACCAGATTAAAAAGCATAAGAGAAAAATGAATATTGTTTCCAGAGGCGGTTCTTTGGTATATGCGTGGATGACGATGACGGGGGAGGAGAATCCGTTTTATGAATATTACGATGAAATATTAGAGATTTGCCGGGAGTATGATGTGACCATCTCTCTGGGAGACGCCTGCCGTCCGGGCTGTCTTGCGGACGCCACGGATGTGTGTCAGATAGAGGAGCTGGTGCGTCTTGGAGAATTGACAAAGCGGGCATGGGAGAGGGATGTTCAGGTTATGGTGGAAGGACCGGGGCATATGCCGATGGATCAGATTGAGGCAAACATGAAAGTGCAGCAGAGTATTTGTCAGGGAGCGCCGTTTTATGTTTTGGGGCCTCTTGTGACGGATATCGCGCCGGGATATGATCATATTACATCGGCAATCGGGGGTGCGATTGCGGCGGCGAGCGGAGCAGCGTTTTTATGTTACGTGACGCCGGCAGAGCATTTGGCGCTTCCGAATGTCGAGGATGTAAAACAGGGAATAATGGCGTCTAAGATTGCGGCGCACGCCGCGGACATTGCCAAGGGTGTGAGAGGCGCGATGGAGCTGGATAATAAAATGGCGGACGCAAGGCGTACTCTGGACTGGGAGGCGCAGTGGGAGTGCGCGATGGATCCCGATACGGCAAAGGCGATCAGAGAGGACCGTTCACCGGAGCATGACGACACCTGTTCCATGTGCGGAAAATTTTGCGCGGTGCGCAGTATGAACAAGGCTTTGTCCGGCGAACACATCGATATTTTATAAAAAAACGGCTCTCTTTTTATAATGAAAGTAAACCGACAGGAAAAGCGTCATAAATTCGGCGATGGGAACGGCGATCCATACGCCTGTGATTCCAAGTATTTGCGGAAAAACAAGCAGCGAGATAAGGATCAACACAAAGGTTCTCGAGAGTGAGAGAATCGCGGAGGTCTTTCCGTCGGACAGCGCGGTAAATAGACCGGAGGAAAAAATATTATATCCGCTGAATAAGTAATTGACTGCAAAAATCGAAAATCCTGTCGAGGTCAGAAGGAAGGTATCGCTCCCTTTTTCGACAAACACCGCGGAGATGAAATCGGCGGAGAAAAAAGCCGCAGCTCCGATAATTAAGGAAGAAAGCAGCACAAAGGCGGTGCAGATCTTATATACGGTCTGCAGCCGTCTTTTATTTTTGGCTCCGTAATTAAAGCTGATAACGGGGCCTACGCCGATGGAAAATCCAAGATAGAGCGCGTTAAACAAAAACTGTCCGTACAAAATAATTGTGATAGCGGCGACTCCGTCCTCGCCGGCGAGGCGCATCAGGACGATGTTAAACAGGTAGGTGACGACCGCGTTGGAGAGATTGCTGACCATTTCGGAGGAACCGTTGATACAGGAATTGACAAGAACCGGTCCGTCAAAATGAAATCGGCTGAAAAATAAATGATTGGAATCTGCTTCTTTTGAATCGGTCGAATGCCCGGTACAGAAGAAATAGATAAGGCCCGCAATTGCGGGAATCATCTGTCCGATTCCGGTTGCAAGGGCGGCTCCGCGCACGCCCATACCCAGGGTTCCCATGAGAAAATAGTCGAAAAAGGCGTTTGCCAGCCCCGCGATTACCGTCAGCGAAAGTCCAAGCCCCGGCTTTCCGGCAGTCACAAAGAAACACTGGAAGAGGTTTTGCAGCATGCACGCCGGCGCAAAAAGAATAGAAAATTTAAGGTAGTCGCAGCAATAATCATAGAGCGCCTGATTGGAACCGAGAGCCCAGACAATCGGGTCCAGAAACAGGAACGTCGCAAAAAGGAGGAGAAGGCTTATCATCAGCCCGGTTACAACGAGAAAAGAAAAGTTTTCCCTGGCGGTCTTTGATTTTCCCTCCCCAAGCTTTGTCGCGATGACTGCGCTGCCGCCGCTGGCAAGCATAATACCAAGAGCGTTAGAAACCGAGAGTACGGGCCAGACAATATTAACCGCGGAAAGGGCGTCGCTTCCGACAAGGCGGGAGACAAAGATACCGTCGACGACGGTATATAACGACATAAAAATCATCATAATCATAGACGGCATTGCAAATTTAAGTAGGGATAGCGGTTTAAAGTCCTGCGAAATTGAGTTGCCCATAATGAGTGTCCTTTCTGAAATAATAGCTTTATTTACGTCCGCCAGACCGAATTTTAGAATATCCGGTTAAAATGCGTGTAGGAACACTGTACTAGCGGAAGGTCTGGATGTCAAGTAAAATTATGCTCTGATAAGCTTCACAGAATGTTCAAAGTTTAAACAAAGATGAATCACATTTTCCTTATAAGATAAGTGCATCACTTAAGAAAGTGATTACAAAATTTTTTCATAATCTCCCCTGGGAACCCGTTACGCAGCCGGTAGCGGGTTCCTTTTTAATTATAAAACAACAGGTATTTATTGAAGTATAAGGAAAAATGTGGTACGTTATACATAATAGGTGTATTGGCTGCCTGTCGCGGCTGAATCGGGTCATGGGAGAAAGGCGGGCGCACCTGAAACTGTTTGCTAAGAAAGGAAATAAAAGGCATGAAAAGATGGATGGCAGTGCTACTCACTGGTTGCCTGACGCTTCAGGCATGGATGGGAAATGTCACGCCGGTTTACGGGGCAGAGACTGCGGATGCAGCGGAGCGGGCGCTTTCAAATGTCGCGGACGGTGTTTTGGAGGTGGAGGTTCGCTCGTCGGCGCTCTTTCCTTACGAAGGCAAAGTGACGGTACGAATTGACGGCAATGACGGAAAGGTCGGAATGTCAAGAGAACTGGAATTTGAAAGTTCTGCGTTGGCGTCGGCAAGATTTCAAGCGCCAAAGGGAGAATATAAAGTTACCGTTTCTGCGGACAAATTTGCGGATTATACGCAAAGCGTCTCGGTAGAGGAGGATTGGGTATCCAAAATCCAGGTTTCCCCCGCTATGGTAGAAACGGGAAGCGAAGCGGCGGCCGGCTGGATCCGCTGTGGCGACGTCAATGGGGACGGTTTTATTGACGAGAAAGACCGCGATGTGATTTTGGCGGCGATCAGGCGAAACCCACAGCGGACAGATACCGATTTGAACGGAGACGGTCAGACCGATATTGTAGATTTGCAATATTTTGTGCAGAGTCTTGACGAGAACAGGGAATCGTCTGTGGTAAAGCTGGGACTTCTTAAGAAAACGCAGGAAGCGGCTGGGACGATCGTAGAGGGGAATGTGGATGATTTTATGAAAAACGCGGGAAGCATTTCGCTCGCCCCTTCGGATAAGAACGCCAAAATATCGCCCGACAATCCGGTCGGATTGGAATTTGTGCTGGCGGATGAGGAGGATGCCTCTGTGCCTTTGATACAGGGAGTTACCATTCAGACGGCCGGTGAGGCCGATGAGGACGGAATTGTTTCCGGCGAGATTACGGATGGAGAGGCGATTGTCGTCTGCGCGAATGAGGACGGCAGCGAACAGGAGACGGTGTTCTCGCTTACCAAGAGCCGGACGCCTAAAATCAAGGCGAAGGGCATAAAAGGCGCGGCGGCGCAGTCGGAAAATGCCGCGGCGAGCGTGAGCGTCGACGCCGACGGCTCTCTGATTCTCGACTTTGGACGGCAGATTGCGGTAAAGAGGGTAACCATAAAAATTACTGGGACGAAGAAAGAGGAGCCGCTCGTAAATATCGCGAAGGTTGAATTTGTCAATAACATGGAGGAGCGGATTCCGGCGCCGCAGCTTGACATCCCCGTCTTGAATGTTCCGGTGTCAGAGAACGAGGGACTTACGGTTTCCTGGAGCGCACAGAGAAATGTGACGGGATATGAGGTGAGCATATCGGGTCCGGTGAGAAACCAGACGGAAGATGAGACGCAGATTGTGCGTGTGTCCGGCACACAGCACAGAATCAGCTCCGTCAACGATAAACCGCTTAAAAATTACGGGAAATATACGATAAAGGTACGGTCGGTGAACGGAGACTGGGCAAGTCCGTGGTCGAACGAACAGATTGGAGAGCCTAAGCCGCAAAAGGCGCCTGCCGCGCCTGATAATGTGAGGGCGGAAGGCGGATACCGCTCTATCTATGTTTCATGGAAAGATATGAGCGATTCCTGCGGCTATATGGTATATTACAAAAAATCACAGGAGGACGATTCGTCATATCGTCCGGTCGTCGACGGGTTTACGCCGGTTTTGGACGGAAAAGGCAGATTGGACGGCACACGCTATACAATCACGGGCCTTGAGGACGACACTCAATATTCCGTTTATGTGATAAGCTGGAATGATTTTGGATGGGGAAAGGCATCGCTTGTTTCAGTGGCGGCGACAAAGAGCGCTATGCCTCCTGCGCTTCCGAACTATAAACGAATCAATACTTCGAACGGCGAAGGCAAAGTGACCGCGCATATTGCGGATGCTTCCTTCGGAGGAAGCGGCGGCGCTAAGATGGTAGAAAGTCCGCTCGATACGACGGCGAACAGTGCATTCGGTCTGGTGGATGAAAATTATGCATCGTACTGGGTAAAAGCCGACTGGGATGACGGGGTCAAATATCCTGCGCTGTCGAAAGGCGTGATGGTTACGCTGGACAACGAATATCAGATGAGTTATCTGACATTCGCCGCGGCGGACGAAAAAAGCAGGGTCGGCCTTGTGAGAGTCGGATACTGGAATCAGGAGGGCAAAGGCACGGAACAGTTTGTCAATGCCAGACTGCTTGCAAGGACGGACGAAAACAGTAATCCATATTATATCGTAAAATTTGACAGGGCAATTACGGCAAGTAAGATTCATCTGTGTCTGGGCAGAGGCTGGGCCGATTCGTCGGATATGATGATCGGTGAGATTCATTTTCATTATCATGACTCTCTCGAGGAAGAGATAATGGGATTGTATCAGGATGAGATGCATACGACGCTGCGGCCGGACGTTACGGAGCAGACGATACGCGCATTGGAGGAGCGCCTTGAGACGGTAGATGAATCGAGCAAAGAGAAGCATCCGCTGTATCGGGAATTAAAACTGGAGCTTACGACGGCAAGAGAGATTCTGGGATCAAAGCTTGCGCCTTCCGTTGTAGTGGACAGCCGGATTACGGCGCAAAAAGACGGCCATCTTGGATTTGGGGGCCTGAATGCGTGGCAGCCGCTCGGAAAAGTTGCTTATACGGGGGAGAGCCTGCTGGTTTATGTGGGCCATAATACGAAGCGAACCGGAGACGCGACAAATCTGCAGCTTGTGATAACGCAGTATCACGCGGAATCGAACAGCCTTGTACGTACGGTAAATCTGAAGGTCGGAAGAAACGAAATAACCGTACCGCAGCTTACGTCGAATGATTTTGAGAGGGGAGGCCAGCTTTATGTGGCCTATACGGGAAACGATCCTTCCGATAAATATGCGGTTCGTCTGAGCGGCGGAAGCGATATACCGGTATTGAGTGTGTATGGAAAATCGGCTGATGAGCGAACAGAGGCGATAAAAACGTATATCGGGGAGCTGGAAGCTTATGTAGGTACGATCCAGGCGTTGCATGAGAAACAGCATGTCGGGACGAAGCATGTGGATTATGCTTACAATCAGACAAACTGCATCTTAAATGCGACGGATATTATGATGAAAGATATGATGTATTCCGTGCCTGCCACACAGGTCTGGGCCGGCCTTTCCGGCGCCGAAGATAAGGCGGCGAAGCTTGACAGCGCGCTAAGGGCGATGGAAGATACCATGACGTTGTTTTATCAGCATAAAGGACTCAGCGATGAGGCTGGCACGGCGAGGGGCAATAATGCGCTTCCGTCCCAGCATTTAAATATCCGTTATATGCGGATGTTTGCCGGCGCGTTTATGTATGCGGCCGGAAATCATATCGGAATAGAATGGGGATCCACAACGCTGGCGAGCGCTCCGGGCAGCTGGGACGGATTCGGCTGGGGAGTCGCCCATGAAATCGGCCACAATATCAACCAGGGAACATATGCGATTGCAGAGATAACAAACAACTATTTTGCACAGCTTCTGACAATCGCGACAAGAGGTACGCGGTTCTCCTATACAAATGTATACAATAAGGTAACCTCAGGCGCAATCGGACGCTCGTCAAATGTTGCGACGCAGCTGGCGTTGTACTGGCAGCTTCATCTGGCGTTTGACAATTATACGGACGATCGGCATATTTTTGACAATTATGAAGAGCAATTTGAGAATCTGTTTTTTGCGCGGGTAGATACGTATTCCAGAAATCCGGCAAAAGCGCCGCAGGCGGGATTAACGCTAAACGGCGGTGTAGATCAGAATTTGATGCGGCTTTCCTGCGCGGCGGCCAATAAAAATATTTTGCCGTTCTTTGAGCGCTGGGGAATGGTTCCGGATGAAGCGACAGTCGCATATGCCGCGAAGTACGGAGAGCCGGATGCGAAAGCGCTCTATTATGTAAATGACGATGCCAGGGATTACCGCGCGGCGCATTCCGACGAGGCCGGCACAATCAAAGACAGGGATCATGTTGTTACCGCAAGCGCGACGGCAAGATCAAACCAGGTCGAAGTTCAAATTTCGACAGACCAGGATGAAGAGCTGATATTGGGATACGAAATCAGCAGGAGTATGATCTCGAACGGTCAGAAGAAGACTGAGATCGCAGGATTTATTCCGATTGATACGGCGGATTCTACCGTTTTTGTAGATACGATAACATCCATCAATAACCGGGTTATGGAATACGAGGTAAGAGCCGTTGATAAGTTTTTGAATTATTCGAAAGCCGTATCGGCGGGGCACGCGAAAATCCAGACGGACGGAGTGCTCGCAAAAGATACCTGGACGGTGGAGACGACAATGACGTCGACGTTTGATACGGTAATCGCCCCGGATACGGAGGATCCGGACAACGGTTATGACGCTGCAAATCCGGGCAGTGTGCAGGAAAAGAAGGCGCATAGCATCGACCGCGTTCTTGACAATGACAGAACGGAGGAAGGGACCTATCACGGTCACAGCGACGGTACGGAGAGCGTTACCATTGATATGCATAAAACGCAGGAAGTAACTGCGCTGAAATATTTTGGAGACGCGCTGGCGGAAGTGAATATAGAGGTAAGCGAAGATGGCAGTACATGGATACCGGTAAAGACCGCATACAAGGGACTGACCGGAGAGAGCGAGACGATCGTCTGGTTTGATTCCGTCAAGGAGGATACGAGAGATAATTGGATCGGGACGTACGACGCCAGATATGTGAGACTTACGATTGCGCAGGCCGGAGATATTTCGATCCGGGAGATTGAGCTCTGCGGCCCTTCGGGAGACAATTTGGAATTCATGAGCACGGGAGACGGGCTGCCGGCGATCGGAGTGTTGAAGGAGGATTATAAATACGGGGATCAGGAAGCGGACGTTATTCTGAAAGGTTCGTTAGTTTTTACAGGAACTTATAAAGGAAACCCGGCTTATAATGTGGTTGTACTGTACGATACGGACGGAAATGTGATCGGAGCGAAAGACGGAAATGTTCAGGCGGGACAGGTGATTTTTGCGGATGTGCCAAAACAGGGAAATCTGGGAGAGACATCGGACGGAACATGGGTATATTATATTGAGCCTGGACAGTGGGATGAGGATTCGCTGAAAAATATAAGCGGCGTGCGCGGCGAGCTCTATCGTGTCGACGACGCGCTGACGCTGGAGGGAGAACGGATTGTCAGCGATACCTTAGAAACAGGCATTCCGGCCGTTCTGCCGGAGATTACATTGACGGGAAGCGCTTTTGACAGGTGATAACGGTAGTTGACATTTATGCATAACATGGAGGTAGAAATGAAAAAATGGGTTAAAAATTTACTGATCTCTTTTCTTCTTCTTGCGGCTGTTCCGGCGCTCGTATTCGCGGCGGAAATGGCAGGCGGCAATCTTACGGTAGAAAAAAATGACGTGAAGGTGGCGCTCAATATTCCGGAGGGAAAGACGGAGACGATTACGTCCCTGCGTCTGCAGATGCGCGTCTCCCTCTGCGACGGCGGCATGGAAGCGCCGACCTTTGAGTTTGCGGATACGGTGAAAAGCGTCGTAAGAGACGTGTCGGTCAGCAGGGAAGAGCGCGACAGCTATTTGGTCGATATTATTATTTCCGGGAAAAAGGATCAGAATATTTTCGGGCAAAAGGAACATGCGGATATTGGAACGCTGTCACTGCACCCGGACAGTGAGGAATACCAGGTGAAGGTGGAAATCATTGATGAGATGAGCGAAGGAGAGGAGCCGATTGTAAAGTATGTCGACAGCAGCGGATTCACGGCGCTGACGGTTCCGCTCTCCGATACCAGCCCTGTTTTCGTGGAGAATTCGAAGGAGGAGCCGGGAACTCAGATGCCGCCAAAAACAGAATTTAATCAGGCGCCAAAGCTCACGGCGGCGGTGAAAAACGGTAAAAATCGTGTTTATCTGTCTTGGACGAAGATAAGCGGTGCGGACGGTTATCTGATTTACCAGTATAACGAACAGACCAAAAAGGAAAAATTAATAAAGACCGTTACCGATCCAAATGTGACGACATTTTCCAAAAAATATTCGTATGCCCTGACGTACGCGTTTCGGATTCGCGCATACAAAGCGGCGCAAGGCGGAGGCCAGACGCTGGGAGATTACAGCGAGCTTGCAAAGGCGACGCTTCCTCCGGCCAAGGTTAAGGGATTGAGCGCTAAGTATCGAAGCGCTAAGAAGGTGACGCTTTCCTGGAAAAAGGCAAAAAATGCCGATGGCTATCAGATTTATCGAAGCACAAAAAAGAACGGGAAATATTCGCGTTATAAGACGATGAAAAAAGGATCGGCTACAAAGTATACGAAGGTAAAACAAAAGAGCGGTAAAAAATATTATTATAAGATCAGAGCATATATAGACAGCGCGGATAACGGCCGCGTATACGGAAGCTTTAGCACAGTCAAGACTCCGAAAAAAACCGCGCGGCAGTAGAGGCGGAAAATTCATCCGGATATTGTGCATAGAAACGGAAAAAATCTGACATCCTATGAAAAAGAAACAATTAGGGGGCAATATGGAGAGAATAGAACCGACTGTGGAAAATGAGAAGGATGTCAGACAGGCGCCGGGCGGCGAGGGCAGAAGAAATGAGGTCCTGAAAAACGCGAGGATAGAAGATTATGACTATCTGGCGAATTCGGCTACCGGCATGGATTGCACCGGCCTGATGAACCGTACGCCGAAGGATGAGGCGGAGATGGCTTCTTATCAGCAGGTATACCAGTATCTCCCGCCAAACGTGAAGGCGGAAGATTAAGGCGGTAAAAGCCGTTTCGCAATTGATGAGAAAAATTCAGACAGAACCACCGGGAGAGCCAGGAATAAAGAGGCGGCTCCTGGTGGTTTTTATTTTTCGGAAGGACCATGTCGCGCTAAAGCGTGAAAGTACCTTTTCGAAAGACGAAAATAATATGCGCGCTCGCATAAGAAATAAATATTACTTTGCAATTGTGCTCGGCTGGACAATTTCAGAAGAATCCTTTAACATAGGAAAGAGAGATAAGGAAAAGGGGTGAAATTTATGTATAGGATACTGATTGTGGAAGACGATGAGGTGATTGCAAGAAGCGTGAAAAATTATTTGTGCACATGGGATTATGAGGCTGTGTGCGCGGAGGATTTTTCGAACGTAGTGGAGGAGTTTGCAGCGTTTTCTCCGCAGCTGGTATTGATGGATATTACCTTGCCTTTTTTTAACGGTTATTACTGGTGCAAAGAGATTCGAAAAATATCTAAAGTTCCGATTATTTTTATTTCTTCCGCGTCGGATAATATGAATATTGTGATGGCGGTCAATATGGGAGGGGACGATTTTATTGCGAAGCCGTTCGATTTGGATGTGCTTACCGTGAAAATTCAGGCG
>CANDCP010000048.1 GCA_947383215.1 uncultured Roseburia sp. | reverse complement strand
ATGGTGTACTCAATGGCGGTCATTTTGCCTTTCTCGTCCCGTCCCTGCCGCCGCTTGATATACTTTCCCGGTTGATCTGTGACAGCCCCGCAAGGGTGTAGTCCCAATCTTCGAGCAGGAAAAGAATTTGCGACACCCCGGCAGAAACGCGCCCGCAAAGCCGCATATAGCAAGGCTTTTTTGAGATAATCAACCATTTTATAAAAAAATCATCGTTTTTTTTTGATATCTATTTCTCACCTCAACATTATCATATTTTCAAAACATCCTTTGGGATATCTATATTCGCTCCTATCATCTAAAATCATTGCTCCAATTTCTTTGTCCCCATACACCGGTTCAACAGCGCATACAAAGGTACAATAAGAAATGCCTGTATTGTCTCATTCATTAAATCAAACCATTCCATATGGCCTGCAATGCCCAGCCCATCTGTCTCGGGACTGTTTGCAATTAAGTTTGTCCTCACAAGCGTATATACAAACGGAATAAAACTTAGCAACATCAGACTACAAAACAAATGGATGGGAAACTTAACAGTATTTTCTTTTTTATTCATACTCCAATCAACCTCATCCCTTCACATACAGCGGATTCCAACGCCCCCGCACATAACAGGCCAGAAACAAGACAAACAGCAACAGGTTATGGGCAATCATACATGCCCAGGCCGAAACAAGTCCAAATCCAAAAAGCTGCGTACAGATAAACGTTCCGACTATACGGATCACCCACATGCCGGTGATATTATAGAAAAACGGCGCTTTTGTCTTTCCCACTCCCATCATAAATCCTTCGATAATAATTGAAAATCCGTAAAACGGTTCGGAAACAGCCACCATGCGAAGAACTGTGGCTCCTAACCCTACAACCGCTTTATTATCGGAAAATACGCCCATCAAAGACGGCGCTGCCAAAAAAAGGCAGGCGCCGGAGCCTATCATCAGAACTGTTTCCAGCGGAATAAACATAGATGCAAGTCTCTTCATACGCTCTGCGTCATTTGCGCCGTACGCATTTCCCGCCAGTGTGGCTGCCGCCGTCTGCATCCCGTACCCCGGAATATAAAAGGCCGACTCTACCGTATTGGCAATCGTATGCGCCGCCGTAGATACTTCACCGAGGGAATTGATCATAGCCGCAAACGCTACGTATCCAAGCGATGTGCCAAAACGCTGCAGCATATTCGGAAACGCTACCTGCATACACGGTTTTAAAATCTGCATATCCGGTGAAAATTTCTGCCCTCTTGGGGATATCTGCGGATGCTTAAAGAGCATGCCGGTAATACAGACCCCTCCCACGGTGAATGCAATGGCGCTGGCAACGGCCGCGCCGATCACGCCAAGACCCGCTCCCCACACCGTAAACCGCCAAGAAAACAGCCGAACGGAACGAACCGGATAAATCAACAGAAAATTCAACGCCACATTTATCAAATTCACCAGCAATCCTATTTTCATCGGCGACCTGGTATCTCCCGCCGAACGAAGCACCGTACCAAAAATAATACTCGCAGTCCTTGGCAGCATTGGCAGATATAAAATCATAAAATAGGCAGACGCCGTCTTTTGTATTCCCGAATCCACCTGCATCCAGACGGGAATCCTGCCGCTTAGCGATACGGTCAGCACAGTGGAACATATTCCCAGAATACATGTAAGCAAAACCGCCTGCGCAACCACACGTTTTACAAGGCTTCGATCCTTTGCACCGTACGCTCTTGCTATGTAAGAAAGAAAGCCTACGCCCACCGCGGAAATGGTACTGCTGATAAGCCAGTTAATCGTTCCGGTGGAGCCGACTGCCGCGGTCGCCTGCGTCCCCAACGATCCCACCATCGCCGTGTCAATATACTGGACAGCCGTCTGCATCAGCTGCTCCAGCATCGTCGGCCATGCAAGGGTCAGAATCGCGCTCATCATGCCGCCGTCAAATATCCGGCTGATTCTCTTCTTTTCCATATCTGAATATCCTTCTAAGCCGCTGCATTTCTACAGTCAACAAATTTCCTGAAACTTTATTTATCATATCATATTTTGGTTCTCATAAAAAGCGGAAGAATATAATTTCACAGAAGAGGCCAAAGCCCCGGTGAACTATATTCTCCCGCCTATTTATTCCCTTACTTTACCGTAATCTTAATTTTTGCTTTCTTTCCGTTAAATGTCTTTGCCGTTATCGTTGTCTTTCCACGCTTTTTCGCGGTAATTTTTCCAGAAGCCGAGACAGATGCGACTGATTTTTTGCTGGAAGAATACGTGATTTTATTGCTCGCCGTATTCTTTGGAAGCTTTATCTTTATCTGCACTTTCTTCCCGACCTTCAGTTTTTTATTCTTTACCTTTATCGTGATCTTCTTCGGCGCCTTCTTTACAACAACGGTAATCACTGCCTTTTTCCCGTTTGCCGCCTGCACGGTAACCTGGCAGGTTCCCGTCTTCTTAGCCTTCACCTTACCGGAAGCGCTGACCGAAACTTTATTATTAGACGCTTTATATGTCAGCGACTTACTCAACGCATTTTCCGGAATCACAGAGGCCTTTATCTGGAAGCTCTCGCCAACGCCGAGCGTCACCTTCTTAATTGACAATACCACACTTGTCACACCGAGCTCAATCGGATTTATCGGTTTTTCCGTCGGCTTTTCCGTCGGTGTTTCTGTCGGTTTTTCCGTTGGTGTTTCCGTCGGTGTTTCTGTCGGTGTCTCCGTTGGCTTTTCCGTCGGTTTTTCCGTTGGTGTCTCCGTCGGTTTTTCCGTTGGTGTTTCCGTCGGTGTTTCTGTCGGTGTCTCCGTCGGTTTTTCCGTTGGTGTTTCTGTCGGTGTCTCCGTTGGCTTCTCCGTCGGTTTTTCCGTTGGTGTCTCCGTTGGCTTCTCCGTCGGTTTTTCTGTCGGTGTCTCCGTTGGCTTCTCCGTCGGTTTTTCCGTTGGTGTCTCCGTTGGCTTCTCCGTCGGAGTTTCTGTCGGTGTCTCCGTTGGCGTTTCTGTTGGTGTTTCTGTCGGCTTCTCCGTCGGTGTTTCCGTTGGTGTCTCCGTCGGCGTCTCCGTTGGTGTTTCCGTCGGCTTCTCCGTCGGTTTTTCCGTCGGCGTCTCTGTCGGTGTTTCTGTCGGTGTTTCTGTCGGTGTTTCTGTTGGTGTCTCTGTCGGTGTTTCTGTTGGTGTCTCCGTCGGTGTTTCTGTTGGTGTCTCCGTCGGTGTTTCCGTCGGTGTTTCTGTCGGGATTTCCTGCTGCCTCGTCAATGAAACGATTATATTGTCCACGGCTGCCGCCGCCACATTTTCACTCTGATCTATTATCGTCACATTACACGAAAGCTCCACATCCCCTTCCTCTTCCTCAAAGGATGTCTCTAACTTCTCAAATTCCAGATCAACCTCATTCCAACCCGGATATAACAATTTTTCTTTGGAATAAGACGCAACGCTCTTTTTGTTTTCATCTACAAATGTAACCGTCACCGTCACATTTTTTTCAGATACGGAATTAGAGCTTACATTCATGCTCGCGTCGCCGCTCAACCGATTGTTGTCGTCACACCAAGCCGAGGCTTCAAAATCCCGTATCTTAAACGAATTTTCTTCTTCCTCAGCCGCAAAAGAACACGACGCTTTCAAATCTGTCAATTCCAGCTCTTTTCCGTCGACAGATACCGACTGTTGTCCCGGAGCCTGAATGGAAATGGAATCATCGGCCGGGAGTTCAACTGTTACATTCGCACTCTCAACCTCAATTTTCCTCTCCATTCCCTGTTCGTTCATAACCGTGATAACCGCCGTCTCTTCCGTCGTCGAATCCGACTTTAATTTTAATTCCAGTCCGCCGGACGCAGTTTTGGTCTGTTTCACCTCAAGAGACGCCGCCTCGTCGGAGGTCGTAACCTCGGCAAAATTCTCGGAAGAGGCGATGTAGAACGTCACTCCCTTTGAAGCGCCGCCCTCCTCGGACGCATCCGCGTTCTCCTCCTCAGGCTCCGCATAAAGACGGTAATTCCCCTGCGGGAGAACAAATCTCTTTATGTTGGAAGCAGCATCCGCCTCCTGCGAATCAACAGGTCTCTGTTCCTGTGCGCCCTCTATCTCGTCAAGTCCCTGACCCTTTTCATTCACGACTGTTCCCCTCGCGCTTTCAATCGCAAGGTACATAGAAAGATCTTCCTCATTTTCATACGTCTGCACACCGGACATAATTTGAGCAATCACCGAATAATCAAGATAAGACGCTTCGGTATACCCGTCATAATATATTCCATCGAAATCCTTATAAATCGTCAGCGTCTGCAGCTCGGAAGGCTTATTCGGCTCATACACCTGTACCAGGAAGTTCCCGTTTTCCGCCTGGTCGATTGAAACCGGAATGACCGCATGCTGCCTGGTTGCGGAATAAATCAAAAGAGCAATCGGCTCCGCCATATGATCGACCGTAAGCCCTCCGGAACGCTCAAACTCTTCTATCTTTTGCACAATCTCTTTATATTTCCCTTTATTCTTATAAATAATGCCCTGATATCCTGAGACAATCGGATGAAACTGGGAAACCTGATATTCTTCAATCAGCGCCGTCAGCTTTGCGTTCTTATCGTACGGCGCGGCGAGATCGTATAAATTTTCTGCCAAAGCGTCATAATCCGCCGGATTCAGGTTCTGATTCTCATAAAAATCCAGTGTGGAAATCGCCATGCCATAACAGGAGCCCCCCCACCTGTCGGAGGTTGCATAATAATAACTTCCCATTATAATGCTGTCAAGCACATCCACATAACGCCGCCGTCCGATCCGATAATCATAAGGATAACCGAACGACCCGGAACTGTTCAAAAAAGAATAGTGATCTTTCTTCCCCTCATAAAACTTCTCCTGCGCGACAAGCGGCAGCTCATTCCAAACGCCTCCGAACTGTTCCCAGTCGGTCCGCGCGCTGCGGTAATAAAGCGTCAATGCCTGCCCGCAGCCCGTAAAGCTGTCCTCGGCCCAGTTTGACGGTACATCTCCATAGAAATATACTTTCTCCAACGCCGTATTCCCGGCAAATGCCTGTGCGCCGATCGTGTCTGCCGCCGCCGGAATATTGACAGTGCGCAGACAAACGCATCCCTTAAGCGCGCTTTGTCCGATTGCCGATACGCTGCCCGGGATGACAAAATTCTTCAGGGCACTGCAATCTGCAAAGGCCTCTCTCTCAAGCGACGTAAGAACGCTTCCAAGCGTTACACCCGTAATCCCCGCACATCCTTTAAAAGCCTCCTCGCCAAGCGTCTCCACGTAATAAAGCGCAAGCTCCCCTTCAAGCGAACGGTTATTCAAAAATGCCGCGGGGCCGATACGTTTTGCTTCAGAAATTTCTACGAAACGCAGTTTCTCACAGCCTGCAAACGTATGCGCTCCAATCCGCTCCAGCGCGGCCCCCGCTTCCATGCGAAGCAACGCGTCTTTATTTACAAACGAATAATCTCCCAGGGCCGTAACTTCCGCCGCCTCAATTGTCTGAATAAAAAATTCACTCCAAGGCGCCGGCTCCTGCTCGGTAAAATCCGGTACCTCTCCGGCTCCGGTAATCGTCAGCCGACCGATATCCCCCTCGTAATTCCAAGTAAGATCGCCGCAGGTTCCGTCAGCCATCACCGTTCCCTCCGGTATGTAATCCGCAAACGTAAACGATGTCCATGCCGCAACGTCCCAGCCTGTCGACACACGCGTACGATACAAAATCAAATTCTTGGAATTATTTTTTATACTCGAAGCCCCTGCGGTAGGCGCGTCCCCCAAAAAATAAATGGACTTCAAATTCGCATTAGACTGAATCGCCAAATTATAATACAAACTTTTCAAAGACTTTGGCAGATACAGTTCCACAAGAGAAGGAACATAAGTGATGGCATACGCTGCGATACTCTCCACGGTATCCGGAATATGATAAACCGCATCGCTTTTGGCCGACGGATAACAGAGTAGCCTTGTCTTTTCCTTATTAAAAACAAGATTATCCCACGAAGCAAGATACGGATTCTCCTCTGAAATCGTAATATTTGCCAACGATTGATTATACCATGCATTATGCTCCCATTCCTTTAGTCCTTTTCCTACCGTCACCGTCTCCAATCCGGTACTCATAAATGCATAACTGGTTACCTGTTCTACGGAATCCGGGATATGAATTTCCATAAGCTTGCATCTCAAAAAACAATATGCCTCAATTTCTCTTAACGTAGACGGCAATGTAAACGCAGGAACTTTCGATGCGTTCGAAAAGGCATATCTATCCAAAATCTCGGTACCCTCCGCAATTACAACCGCAGAATCGGAAGCAAGCGCAGCGGGATACGCAATTGCGCGATACGGCGTACCATTCCTCATCTCATATAAGATATGATCGATAACCTGATAATTCGCGTTGCCGTCCGCAATAATTTCCGTCAGCTTGCCGCACTGCCCTAAAACGGCATAACCGACGCTTGTGACATTCTTCGGAATCGTAAAACTTGTCAATCCGGTACTCATAAACGCATTGAATCCCAGATAAGTCACACTTTCCGGAATCGTAACGCTTTCTAATGCAGCGCAGTTGACAAACGCCTGATCGCCGATTCTCTCTAAAAACTGGTTAAACGTAACGCTCTCAAGCCGTGTGGCCCCGGAAAACGCCGCATCGCCGATCGTTTTCAGTCCCGCGCCGCACACGAAAGTCGTAAGTTTTGTGTCTCCCCCAAACCCATTTTTCCCGATACTTGTCACACTGTCCGGAAGCGTAACGGATACCAAAGACGTACATTGAGAAAACGCACCGTCCCCGATGGTCTCCAGACTGCTTCCGAAGTTCACTTCTTCCAGAAGCGAATTCCAAAAAAATGCCTGACCGCCAATGGAAACAACGCTGTCGGGCAGCGCAATTGTCTTTAAACTGGCAAACTGATAAAAAGCCTTATCATGAATCGATGTAATCCCGTCCGCAATGGATACGGACGTAACCGTCTCCCGATAGGCGTACCACGGCGAATTCGCACCCGTCCAGCTCATATCGCCGCTTCCCGTTATCGTCAGCTTATAAGGCGTCTTTCCAGGACCCAAATCCCAGTCCGCCACGGTATCCTCCGTCAGCGCCCAGGTCGCATCGCCTCCGCACGTTCCCGACGCAATCACCCCGGCTTCCTCCGTTGCAAATACGGAAAAGAGTCCTCCGAACGGCGCCTGTGTCAAAATCAACACGAAAATCAATAAAAAATGGAGCTTTTTTGGTATTTTTTTCATTTTCGTCCCTTCCTTTCCAGCCCAACGACACCGCTTGAATCCACTATAAAATATATATCTCGGCATCGTCGAACTAATATCATAGCTTCATTCTTTTATTACTTAATGTTAATTTTAATATAAACCCCGCTCATTTTCAATAAAATTAATATAAAATATGGAAAGTTCCGGTTGATTTTCGCCCCTGTTTTTAGTATGATACGAATTAGTGTGAATATAGAATGATAAGAAATAAAAAGTGAGGAGATATCTGTCATGATTAGTGCAAATAACGTTACTCTGCGAATCGGAAAAAAGGCGCTCTTTGAAGATGTGAATATCAAATTTACCGAGGGAAACTGTTACGGTCTGATCGGCGCAAACGGCGCCGGAAAATCTACTTTTTTAAAAATTCTGTCCGGACAGCTGGAACCGACAAATGGCGATATCGTCATCACACCGGGTCAGCGCCTCTCCTTCCTGCAGCAGGACCATTTTAAATACGATGAATATTCGGTACTCGATACCGTAATCATGGGAAATAAACGTCTCTACGATATTATGAAGGAGAAGGAAGCAATCTACGCAAAAGAAGATTTTACCGACGAAGACGGAATCCGCGCCAGTGAGCTTGAGGGGGAATTTGCCGAAATGGACGGCTGGAATGCGGAAAGCGACGCCGCTATGCTCTTAAACGGACTCGGCATCCCGCCGGAAGACCATTTCTCTTTGATGAAAGAGCTTCCGGGAGCGCAAAAAGTCAAGGCGCTGCTCGCGCAGGCGCTTTTTGGCAACCCTGACATCCTGCTTTTGGACGAGCCGACAAACCACCTTGACCTGGACGCCATCGCGTGGCTGGAAGAATTTTTAATCAACTTTGAAAACACCGTCATCGTCGTCTCCCACGACCGATATTTCTTAAATAAGGTCTGCACAAACACGGCCGACATCGATTACGGTAAAATCCAGCTCTACGCCGGAAATTACGACTTCTGGTACGAGTCGAGCCAACTCCTTGTAAAACAGATGAAAGAAGCCAATAAGAAAAAGGAAGAGAAAATCAAGGAACTCCAGGAATTTATTTCCCGCTTTTCTGCAAACGCCTCCAAATCCAAGCAGGCGACCTCGCGAAAACGCGCGCTGGAAAAAATTCAGCTCGATGAAATTAAGCCTTCCAGCAGAAAATATCCGTACATCGATTTCCGCCCGAGCCGTGAAATCGGAAATGAAGTGCTTACCGTTGAAAATATCAGCAAGACAATCGACGGCGTAAAGGTACTGGACAACGTTTCGTTTATTTTAGGGCACGACGACAAGGTCGCCTTTGTGGGAAGCAACGAGCTGGCAAAAACCACCCTGTTTAAGATTCTCACCGGCGAGATGGAACCGGATGAAGGGACATACAAATGGGGCGTAACGACTTCCCAGTCCTATTTTCCGAAAGACAATACGGAGATTTTCGACACGGATCTGGTGATCACCGACTGGCTGACCCAGTTTTCCGAGATCAAAGACGCAACCTATGTGCGGGGCTTTTTGGGCAGAATGCTCTTTGCCGGCGACGACGGCATGAAGAAAATGCGCGTCCTCTCCGGCGGTGAAAAAGTACGCGTCCTGCTCTCCCGCATGATGATTATGGCAACCAACGTACTGATTTTAGACGAACCGACCGATCATCTTGATATGGAAGCAATCACCGCGCTGAACAACGGATTAATTAAATTCCCGGGCGTTGTTCTCTTTGCCTCCCGCGATCACCAGATCACGCAGACCACGGCAAACCGCATTATCGAATTTATGCCGAACGGAACTATTATTGATAAAATTACGACTTACGACGAATACCTGGAAAGTGATGAAATGGCAAGAAAACGCCAGGTATACGCAATGTCGGAAGACGACGCGAACGACAACTAAATTTATGCAGACAAAAGCAGCTGCGCAATTTGGCGCGGCTGCTTTTATAACTTTCCCTGAATTGTAGCAATTCTGCCCATAATCTCAAATCCGATGTTTTGATAACATCTATTAGACGGAATATAATCCGCGTCTGCATACAGCATCGGAATCTGCCCTTCTTTTAAAATTTCGGAACAGATTTCATAAATCATCTGCCCCGCATAGTTTTTCCCTCTCTCCTCAAAAACAGTATAAACCTGTGAAATCTTCACATAGTTTTCATCTGCGTTTCTATCGCAAAACGCCACCGGCTTTCCTTTTCCGTTTCTCCATATGTACAGGCATTGCCGCTCCAACTGTTCCTTTGCCGCTTCCATGCTCTCTTCCGGCGTAAATACCCGATCCCCTATCGCAAGAGACGCTTCTCTTATCATACGTGAAGCAAGCTCGGTATCTTCTCTTACTATCCGCTCCAGATGTCCGTCCACCGATCGAATCGGCTCTTTCGCTTTATGACACACATACGCCGCAATATTTACCGAGACCCTCCATTCGCCCTGTTTTTCTTCTGAAAACCGCCTTATCAGATACTCCGCAATCTCATATTTCGCATTGAACCGGTAATCCGTGACCGGGACAAACTCTTTTTGTATCGCCTGAAATATTCTCTCTAATTCCGCATCGTTCACATCATCCGGCGCCCATATCCAAGTCGGATAAATCAAAGCCGTATGCGCTATGATAAGACGCTCATGATCCGTAACGATCTTCTTAACGTTTCCACCCAAAACCTGAAACAATACTGCATATGATAATTTATCTTTTTCTAATAAATTTCTGTCCACAACCTGACTCTGGTCTATATATACCTTCATCTTTTCACACGCTCTCAATCTGCCAGTCAATCGGTTCTACGCCGTTCTTTTCAAGGAATTCGTTTGCCTGGCTAAAATGTTTGCAGCCAAAAAAACCCCTATAAGCCGACAGCGGGCTTGGATGCGGCGCTTTTAAAATCAAATGCTTCGGATTGGTCAGCATCGGTATCTTGCTCTGCGCCGGCCTGCCCCAGAGCAGATACACAATCGGGCGGTCCTGCGCATTGACCGCATGGATAATCGCGTCGGTAAACTGCTCCCACCCTTTTCCCTGATGCGAATTTGCCTGATGCGCCCGCACCGTTAAAACCGTATTTAAAAGAAGGACTCCCTGATCGGCCCATTTCTTTAAATACCCGTTGTTCGGGATCTCGCACCCCAGATCGTCGTGCAGCTCCTGATAGATATTCTGCAGCGACGGCGGAAGCTCCTTTTGCTCGGGAAGAACCGAAAAGCTAAGACCGTGCGCCTGGCGCTCATTGTGGTACGGATCCTGTCCCAAAATCAATACCTTCACCTTGCCAAGGGGCGTCAGATGAAGCGCGTTAAATATATCATCCGCCGGCGGATATACCACATGCGTACTGTACTCCTGCTTTACAAACTGATATAATTCTCTGTAATATGGTTTTTTAAATTCCTGCTGTATCTCCGCGAGCCAATCATTCGTAATCATTCCCATAATAAGTTCTCTCCTTCAAAAAACCGCGTCAAATTCTCACAGACAAGCCCCTGCCGGCAAGATACCGTTTCAAATCCGCAATCTCAAGCTCCTTATAGTGAAACAGCGAAGCCGCCAGCGCCGCGTCCGCTCCCCCGTCCGTTAACGCCTCATAAAAATGTTCCTTCGTCCCCGCCCCTCCCGATGCAATCACAGGGATCGACACATTCTCCGCGATAAGTCTGGTAAGCTCGATATCATATCCCGCCTTTGTCCCGTCACAGTCCATACTTGTCAAAAGGATCTCTCCCGCACCAAGCTCGTCTACCCTTCTGGCCCATTCCACAGCGTCTATCCCGACGTCAATACGCCCGCCGTTTTTGTAGATATTCCAGCCGGACCCGTCCTCACGCCGCTTCGCGTCAATCGCCACCACAACGCACTGGCTTCCGAATTTTTCCGCCGCTTCGCGAATCAACTCCGGCGTATGTATCGCGGCGGAATTGATCGAGATCTTATCCGCGCCCTCGCGCAGCAGCGCCTTAAAATCATCGACGGTACGGATCCCGCCGCCGACCGTAAAAGGAATAAAAACCTTTTCCGCGACGCGCCTTACCATATCCACAACGGTCGACCTGGCGTCGGAAGAGGCGGTAATATCCAAAAAGATAACCTCGTCCGCACCGGCCCTGTCGTATGCCGCCGCAATTTCGACCGGATCGCCCGCGTCTCTTAAATCCACAAAATTGACACCCTTTACCACTCTGCCGTTATTTACATCCAGACAGGGAATGATTCGCTTCGTAAACATTACTGTTTTCCTCCCTCTATCGCAGCAAAATTCTTCAAAATTGCAAGTCCCACACTGCCGCTCTTCTCCGGATGGAACTGACAGGCAAATAGATTTTCCTTTTCCACGGATGCATGGATCGTCGTACCGTAATTCGTCACGGCCTTGACAATCTGCGCCTCCTTCGCCTCCAAATAATATGAGTGCACAAAGTAGACATAGGCGTTCTGCGAAAGTCCGGCGAACAGACGCCCGTCATTTTGAAGCTCCAGCGAATTCCAGCCGATGTGCGGGATCTTAAGCCCGTCCGTATTTGGAATCTTTTTGATATCGCCGGAAAGAAGGTGCAGCCCTTCCGCTCCTCCGTTCTCCTCGCTTCCGTCAAACAAAAGCTGAAGCCCCAGACAAATCCCAAGCAACGGCGTGCCGCGCTCCCCGATCTCTCCAATCACTTTGTCCAGCTCATATTTTCTGAGATTCTCCATCGCCATCCCAAAAGCGCCGACTCCCGGGAGAATCACCTTATCCGCCTTCTCGATACGGTTGAAATCCCTTGTCACCATACACTCCTCCCCGAGGAGCTTCAGCGCCTTCTCTACGCTTTTCAAATTACCGGCATCATAATCAATGATCGCTATCATAGCTCTACTCCAGTCCTAACTTTTCCAGTACCTGCCGAAGGCCTATACTGTATTCTTCACGCCGGCGAAGCCCGTACAACGCCCTCGCCTCCTCCGGCGTAACCGAAAACTGCGCATTCAGCATCTGCTCTATCTGCTCCTCTATCTTACCATACTCCATAAGGATTCCGTATTTTTCCGCTCTCTCATAAAACTTGTCGTATCTTCCGATCCCCCGGATCAAAGCGTCCAGCGCCATCTCATACTGTCCCGCGTCCATAAGCGCGACATACGCATCGTACTGCTCCTGAAGCATTGCCATAATCGCACACTGCTGATAGAGCTCCTCGTCTTTCTCCTTGATGTCCAGACCGGCAATCGCAGAATACGCCGCCACATAATCGCCGCCGCGATACTTTTCCTTCGCCTCGGAAACGCTTCCCGAATATCCGACAAAATTACCGCCAAGCATAATCAGCAGAAAAATAGAAGCCGCCATAACGGTAATTAAAATCACCGGCTTTTTCGGAAGCTTCGGCGATAAATCCGGTTCCTTTTGCGCTTTCACCTTCGGCTCTTTCGGTTTCTTTTCTTTTTTCGGTTTTTTCGGCTTTGGCTCTTTTTCTTTTTTCGCCTTCTTCTCTTTCTTTTTCTTTTCTTTTTTCGCCTTTTTCGCTTCCGCCTTCTCGGTAGAATCCAATTCCCTCAAAATCTCCAGATTCTCGTCCGTCAGGCTCTCAAGCGAACCCTCCTCGGCAACCTTTTGATCGAGCGCCGAATCCTCGTCCTCCCCGAAAAGAGTATTTAAAAATCTCGAAAAGAATCCCTGCTTCTTTTCTTTCTTTTTTTTCTTCGGATTGATGTCCGCAAGCTCCTTGATGCTCTCGAGCATCTCCATCTCTTCGCTTCCGCCCTCGCTCTCAATCTCTTCGCCGCTCTCGTCGGCCTTTAACAGCGCTTCAATATCCGTAAGCTCCGAATCCTCCGTAAGTCCCGAGAGCAAGTCCAAAAGTCCGTCGTCCGAGCCGCTCTCAACCTCCTGTGCAAGCGCCGCCTCATCCTGTATCTGTTCTTCCCCGGCAGGCGCTTCGTCGCCCATAAGAGAATCCTCTCCGAAAAACATCGACGCATCCTCATCCGGCTCTTCCTCCGTCAGCGCCGTCTCCTCCAACGGAGCTTCCTGGGACAGGCCAAAGCTTTCGAGAATATCCGTGTCCGTCATTTCCTGCCCGGTCTCTTCCACGCGTTTTTTCGCGCCGTCCATAATTCCGTCAACGCTTTTTCGCATATCGTCAAACTGCGGATCCTGCTGCTCTAAATCCCACGGCTGCGCTTCTTCGCCCGGCACGCCGTCCTCAAACGCGCCCTCCGCGTCCGCTGAAGCCGCGCCTGCCTCGTCCTCATCGGTCGTCGGGATATCTTCCATCTGTTTTTCCGCTGTCTCGGCGTCCAACTCCAGCTCAAAGCTGCGAATAAAATCGTCGTCGTCGCTGTCTGTGCGCAGCTCCTGATCAAACTCATGATACAGCTGCGTCCCAAAATTTCTTCTTCGCTTCTTGTTCTCACGATCCCGGAGCGCCCGCTCCTCATTCTCACGGACCGTATCCAACAACTGTGTAATATCCTCCCTGTCGTTTCTTCCCGAGACGGAATTCAACAGGTCATCCAAATAATCTTCGCTCTTACTCAAGGGAGCTTCCTCCATTCCATTTATAATAACAAAGAGATGTGATAAATATCACATCCCTTCCCAAAATTCAAATTACTGGATCAGTCGGTCAATCGCCTCCACGAGATGTCCAATTTCCGGCTTTGTCAACTGCGCGTCCGCCCCTAAAGCCTCGCCTTTTCTTCTCATTTCGTCATTCACAAGAGATGAGAAAATGATTACCGGTATATACTTCATATCTTCGTCCTCTTTGATTAGCTTTGTCAGACGATGGCCGTCCATCTCCGGCATCTCGATATCCGTAATCACACAGTGCACCTTATCGCGCAGTATGCCGTTCTCTTTATATTCTACAAGCTTATCCCAAGCCTCTCTCCCGTTCATATTTACATTCAGGTTGGTATATCCGGACTTCTTCAGACAGTCGGTTATCAGCTTGCTCAGAAGCGGCGAATCCTCCGCAATCAAAATCGGCGATGTGTTGCGGTCTCTCTCTCCCAGCTCCGCAATATCCGATACCTTCAATCCCGTCTCAGGACAGATATCCGTCACAATCTTCTCAAAATCAAGAATTACGACCAGCTTATCATCCATCTTGATTACGCCGGTGGAAACTCCGTCGTCTTTCGCATTCACCGTGGAATCCGGTTTGATAATCTCGGTCCAGGATACCCTGTGAATTCCCACAACGGCATCCACATGGAACGCAATATTCAGCTTATTAAAATTCGTAATAATGAATAACCCCTTCGCCTCGCTTGGCTGCATCCCGAGCGAACGCCTTAGATCGATCACCGTTATCATCTCATCACGCGGCATAAAGATACCTTCGACATACGGATGCGAGTTCGGAACCGGCGTGATCTGCTGATACACCAGTATCTCGCGAATCTTTGCTACGTTAATTCCGTAATGGTTATTCCCCAGTGTAAATTCCAGAACCTCCAGTTCATTTGTACCGTTCTCCAATAAAATATTCGTTTCCATGCATTTTCTCCTCTCGAAACGTTCTCTACAATTGAACATATTATAACATAATATTACATAAAAATGCACCGTTTTTTTTGCAATTTTTATATATTTTTGTCACTATTCGGCCTTTCGCTCCAAAAAAAACAGAATATCGCGCACTGCTTCTTACAAAATGGCCTCCTTCGATATTCCGCCCGCCTCAAGAGTAAGCTTAAGGCTGTCAATCTGTGCAATATCCGCCGGAACCTCAAATAACAAAACCGCCTCCGCGGACTGCCCCGCCGAAATTATTCCCTGATATGTACCGAGATCATTCAGCAAAATCGTCGTCTTCGCCGCGGCGCGCACGCTTCCGTTGACCTCGGCCGAAAACCCGACTCTCCTTGAGAGCATATCGCAGTCTATATCCTTATCTGAAGTATTCGTGAGCAAAAAATTTATAATTAAAAAGGTTTTGCCCGGCGCCGCGTCAAGCGAATAAAAATCCGGTTTTACATAGGACGGCGACAGTTGAATATCGGAGCACTCAACAGTAAGCCCCTCGAACCCCAACGCTTCTGTCAGGCTTACGCCCTGCGCGCTCTCTGAAGCGTCGCCCTGCGCGTCCCCGTTCTGCCCGTCGGACGGCCAAGCCGCACCGTCTCCCTGCGTATCCTGCCCGTCGCTTCCATTCTCTGTATCCTGCGCGTCAATTTCGTTCTCCGTGTCCCGCTCCTTTGGCTCCTCCGCTGACGTCTTCTCCTGATACACTTCCTCCGGCACATGAACAAGCCCGTCCGGCTGCCTTGTATTAAATTTAGAGACGACGTGCGCCGCATAGCTTACAATCACCGCCTCCTCCTCTTTCGTCAAAGTCATCGGCTTCTCCCCGCATCCGCCTGCCACGAGCGACAACGCCAAAAGCAGGATTCCCAATTTTCCTTTTGTACTCTTCATCGGTCTCTCCTTAATCGCCACCATCGTATTCTTACTATCCCTAATGTTATCATTTTTTCTATGTCTAAGCAACCATTAATTCGTATCGTTCTCAATTATTTTTTGCATCCAGCTCGAACCAGAATTCCACCCCGTCTCTGTGATTTTCCACTCCACATTGGCGGTGGAAGGAATCCATAATCGCCTTTACGATGGAAAGCCCGATTCCGCTTCCCCCGTACTCCCGCGTGCGCGCCTTGTCAACTTTATAAAACTTGATCCAGACATTCTCAATATCTTCTTCGGGAATCTGTTTTCCCGTATTAAAGACATGGACGCGGACGCAGTCGTCTTTCGCCGTATACCAGACTTTTATCCGCTTCTCAAAATCACAGTGGTGAATCGCGTTGCTGAGATAATTTGTAAACACTTCCTCCACCTTAAACTCATCGGCCCACACAGAAAGCGGCTTCTCCTCAAATTCAAGCGCAATGCCGCTTTGCTCCAGCAGTATGGACGAACTGTTTACCACGCCGCCGATTAACTCCGTAAGGTCAAAACGCTCCATAACCACGGCGTCGTTCCCGAACTCAAGCTGATTCAGGGTTAAAAGCTTCTTTACCATCCGGTTCATCTTATCGGCCTCGTCCATTATAACCTCACAATAGAAATCGCGGCTGTCCGCATCGTCCTGCACACACTCCTTCAACCCCTCCGAATAGCCCTGGATTAAGGCGAGCGGCGTCTTTAACTCATGGGAAACGTTCGACAGAAACTCCTTGCGCATCTCATCGATTTGTTCCTTTTTTTCAATGTCGATCTGCAGCTCGTTATTTGCGCTTTTCAGCTCCGATATCGTCTGCTCGAGCGTCCCCGACAACCGGTTCATATGCGTCCCAAGCTGCTCGATCTCATTGCTTCCGGTCACATTATATTTTACGTCAAAGTCCAGCTCCGACATCTTTCTTGAAATCTCGGTAAGCTGTACAATCGGTTCCGTGATCTTTCTCGCCACAAAGTGCACAATGATCACGCTAAGTATCAACGCAAATACTCCGATCACCGCCAACAGCTGGTTGGAAATGGACACGCTCTCTTGTATACTCTCCAGAGCCACGCGCATCAAAATAAGGTTCCCGTCGTCAAGCGTGCCCCACAACACAAGGTAATCCGAATTCATTCTGGTATCCTCGCACCGCTCCAGAGTATAATTATTTCCCTGACGGATAATCTCCGCCTCATTTTTCTGAATGCCCAGCACAATTTCCAAAAACTGCCGGTTGAGCTTTTCGATATCCCCCGTCGACGAACGGATCACCTCCCAGCCGGAGCTTATGACCATTATCGTAATATTGCCGTTAGCGCAAATTCTCTCAAATTCAACGTCAAAATCCGCGCTCGTAAGCGTCCCTTCATTCCCCGCTTCGTTGATTGCGTAAAATGCGTCCAGAAGCGTCCGCTGTTTATTCTGTGTATAATACCAGCCCGCTATCGTGGTATTTAAAAGCCAGCACAGTAAAACCGTGCCGGCCAAAAGTCCGGTTATAATCGCCGACATCTGTCTGCGAATCGACTGCTTTCTTTTTTTCATAGGCCTACGCTTCCTCTACGCTGAATTTATAGCCCATTCCCCATATCGTCTTAATGTAATCTCCCTGCTCGCCCAACTTGCTCCGAAGCTTCTTCACATGCGTATCGATCGTGCGCGCATCCCCGAAGTAATCGTAATTCCACACATGATTCAAAATTTTCTCCCTGGACAGCGCGATCCCCTCATTTTCAATAAAATACGCCAAAAGCTCAAACTCCTTAAAGCTCAAATCCACGTTTCTACCGCTCACCGTTACGAGATGGGCCGTCTTGTCCAAAACAATATTCCCCACACGGACCGCCTCCTCGGCGGCATTTTTGTTGACACGGCGCAAAATCGCCTCCACTCTGGCAACAAGGATCTTCGGGCTAAACGGCTTCGAAATATACTCGTCTACGCCCAGATTAAATCCCAAAAGCTCGTCGCTCTCGTCGCTCTTCGCCGTCAGCATAATAATCGGCACCTTCGACGTCTCCCTGACTTCACGGCAGACATCCCATCCGTTCATCTTCGGCATCATCACATCGAGAATGATCAGCGCAATATCCCTCTGCCCGTAAAACAGATCCAACGCCTCTTCGCCGTCGCCCGCCTCAATCACCTCAAAATTCTGCTTCACTAAAAAATCCCGCACCAGCTTGCGCATACGGCTCTCATCATCCACAACCAGAATTTTTAATTTCTCCATAATATCATCCGTCCCATCTTATTTATCCTGTATTTTAACAGACAATTATGTAAAAACTGTGTTTTCTGAATTTATTCGATAGAGCCGTTCTCCAGGGCGCGCTCCCTCTCCCGCAGCTCTTTTTCTTTCTCCTCGAGCTGCCGCTCCCAATCCTCATACCGGTTGATAATTTCATTTTCATAGTTTAAGATATTCGGATTGTTCGTCGTCGCCTCGATCGCAAACATTGCGGCGACAATCACAAGCAGCGCGATGCAGAGCGGAAGCAGAAACTGACAGCGCTTCTTGTAATCGACATGCTTCTCCGTGATCTCCACCTTCTGCACCGTCTTCACACTCGGCTTTTGCGTCTTTTTCTCCGCCTCCCGCTTTTTTTGGCGCGGCACGGGGATCGGCTCGATCCCCTCTCCCCGGATACCCGGTATCGAACTTAAATACTCCTGTATCTCCTTTAAAAAATGAATGCCCACCGGCGTTTCAAATAAATCCTCCGCAAGTACCCTGCGGTAAACCTCAAGCACCAGCTTTGGATTTTCCATATCCATCTGCTCTT
>CANDCP010000047.1 GCA_947383215.1 uncultured Roseburia sp. | reverse complement strand
TAGAAAGCTATATTTTATCAGGATTTAAAAAATTTCAAAAGTTGTAAACTGGTGTGCAATATACACAATATATGAATATGGGGAAAATATAACTATGAGAGAATATCTGATTGAAGATTTGAAACCGGGAATGATTACCGCCGCAGCGGTCAAGACGCAGCGGGGACAGCTGATCATTCAGCCGGACGTCGCACTTACCAAAGCTCTGATTTCCAGAATCGATTTCTACGGGATCAAGAGCGTCCAGGTCAAAGATCCCGAAATTAGCGCCCCGCATACGGAACCCTCTGCGAACGCTTCTTATTCGCAGAAAGTCAAAAGCAGTCAGGCTTTCCAGGATTTTCAGGTAGATTTCACGATACATGCCAATGATCTGAAAACATTTTTTAATGATTTTATTCATTCCGGCGGCACGGTCAACAAAGACGCCCTTTTGCGTGAAACTGCGTCCCTGATCCGCGCGCAAAACACAACCATTGAATTTTTTGACATGTTACACAACATGCGCCAAGACAATGACAGCACCTATGCCCACAGTCTGAATGTGGCGCTGATCTCCCGTATGATCGGCATATGGCTGAAGCTTCCCGACAAAGAGCTGGACACCTTAACGCTGGCAGGCCTGCTGCACGATATCGGCAAGACAAAGATACCGCCTGAAATTTTGGATAAGCAAACCCGTCTGACCGACGAAGAGTTTCAAACGGTTCGCCAACATCCCCAGTACGGCTACGACATTCTCAAGAACCAGCCGCTGGACTCCCACATAAAGAAGACCGCCCTGATGCACCACGAGCGCTGCGACGGCTCCGGTTATCCGATGGGACTTACGCTTGACGAGATCGACGACTATGCGCTGATTATTGCAATTGCCGACGTCTACGACGCAATGACAGCCGCGCGTTCCTACCGCGAGCCGTTGTGCCCGTTCCAGGTAATCGCAGAATTTGAAAAGGACGGCCTGCAAAAATACAAACCGAAGTACATCCTTACATTCTTAGAGCGCATTGCGACGACCTACCAGAACAACCGCGTCATTTTAAGCGACGGGCAGAAGGCCAAGATTGTTCTCCTCAACCGCAATCACCTCTCCAAGCCGCTTGTGCAGCTGGATAACGGGGAATGTATCGATCTCGATAAAAGTCCTTTATATATCCAGTCGCTGATTTAAACAAACAAGACAAAACGGAGCAGTAATCCAGGGATTCTGCTCCGCATTTTATGATATTTTAAGTTTAAATTTCTGAAGTTCTTTTTCCGAGCTGACCTTCTCAATCTGAGCGCCAAGCTCGGAAAGCTTTGTTTCAAATTCTTCATATCCGCGCTCGATATAATAAATATCATCCACCGTAGTGATTCCGTCTGCGGCCAAACCTGCAATTACAAGCGCCGCTCCGGCCCGCAAATCCGGTGCGCTAACTCGCGCCCCCATATATCCCCCCACGCCGGTAATAATGGCAATGTTACTCTCAACCTTTATCTGCGCCCCCATGCGGGTCAATTCGTCGACATACTTAAAACGATTTTCAAAAATACTCTCCGTAACCGTACTCGTTCCTCCTGAAATCGCAAGCACCGCCGACATCTGCGGCTGCATATCCGTCGGAAATCCCGGGTACGGCAGCGTCGTCACCTGCGTATGGCACAGCGGCTTGGAAGCTACAACGCGAACCGCATCATCCAGCTCCTCAACCTCACAGCCAATCTCCAAAAGCTTTGCCGTGGTAGCTTCCAGATGCTTCGGAATCACGTTCTTTACGGTCACATCGCCTTTGGTTGCCGCAGCCGCAAACATAAAGGTTCCTGCCTCAATCTGATCCGGAATAATGGAATATTCCGTTCTGTGAAGCCTGCTGACGCCCACAATACGAATCACATCCGTTCCCGCACCGCGGATATTGGCCCCCATACTGTTCAAAAAGTTTGCAACATCTACAACATGCGGCTCCTTCGCGGCGTTCTCGATGATTGTCTTCCCCTCTGCCATGGACGCCGCCATCATAATATTGATCGTCGCACCTACGGAAACCTTATCCAGATAGATATGGCTCCCGATCAGCTTATCGGCGGAAGCCGTTATCAGGCCATGCTGAATATCCACCTTCGCCCCCAGCGCGCGAAAACCTTTTAAATGTAAATCGATCGGTCTGCTTCCGATATCACAGCCTCCCGGAAGCGCCACTTCCGCCCTGCGGTACTTGCCGAGCAGAGCCCCAAGCAAATAGTAGGAAGCTCTGATTTTTTTTATATATTCATACGCAACCGTCAAATCATGAATCATCGAGCCGTTGATTTTGACTCTGTGAGTGTCAATCCGCTCAATGTTGGCGCCAATTCCCTCCATCGCATCCAATAACACATTGATATCACGAACATTTGGTAAATTCTCTATCGTCACCGTCTCATCGGTCATAATTGCCGCCGCCAGAATTGCCAGCGCCGCATTCTTCGCACCGCTTATCTCAACTTCACCGACCAGCGGCGTACCGCCTTTAATCACATACTGTTCCATGCACGCACCTCTATGCTAAATTTCGAATCAACCGCCTTAAAATACAAACACAACATTATAGTAATTATTTTTCTCTTTTGTCAAGCTATTTTCTCTGGCATTTTTTACAAAATATTTACAAAGATATAAACATTATACTTCATTTATAAATTTCTGTAAACTGCAAGTATCTTAGAGAGTATACCCTTTCATTGTCCAAATGTCCATACGAAACGCCTGTTTGCATATATCCGACCGCTCTGTTAATACATTATATTCACTATTTTTTCTGTTGTTACTTTCCGTTCATTTGACTGACCCGATTATTTTATTATTTACCGTTCTAACAAAAAAATACAAAGAATCCGGCTGGGGCCGGATTCTTTGCCCTGGTTTTTACAGATACGAATTAATTCTCAGTCCCCTCTAATGCCTCCGTACTGTCATTCTGTTTAATTGTGTAAAGCTCGTCGAAATTCACGGCTTCCCATACATCCTCGTCTACTTCCCATTGCGCTTCTTCTTTATATTTGTCCGTAATCTCCGTATAATGGTCGGATTTACGCTTCGAGACGATAGATTCTTTTTTCTTTTCGGTCGCATCCTCGTCAAACTCTTTATCAAGACGGACGATATAATAATTGCCGTCTTCCACCGAGATCAATTTGGAGACTTCCCCCTCTTTAAGTTCATCGGCCGCTTTCGTGACCGCCTCATTCATTGTGCTGTTAT
Source organism: uncultured Roseburia sp. (assembly GCA_947383215.1). Classification (GTDB taxonomy): domain Bacteria; phylum Bacillota; class Clostridia; order Lachnospirales; family Lachnospiraceae; genus Roseburia_C. The sequence goes on along the minus strand of CANDCP010000047.1, from coordinate 15,298 downwards.
CCTCATCCTTGCCATAGGAATACGTGCTTACCTTATATCCGTTGTCCTCCGCCGCTTTCTCAAAATCATCCTTTGCAGCGTCAGCCGTCTCCTGCGCTTTCGCCGGCAGCGACAGTTTCTCTTCCTCGGTGTACTCTACAAGCTTACTGTCCGCGTCATAATACCCCTCTGTGTTAATCTCAATATAACTGAACGTTCTCTGCGCCGCTTCCTCGTCGCTGACCTCTGTATCTACCTCAGCCTCAATCGCTTCACGCATTTTTGACTGTATGCGGCTAAGACGCAGCATCTCCGTCACAAACTCCTCCTCGGCTCCCAGCGCCTTAACCGCAGCTTTGGTATTGTCCTCCATGAACTGCTTCGCCGCGCTCTTCATCGCCTCTATCTCTTCATCCGTTATCTCTACCTTGTAATCGCCCATATGCTGCTCTAACAGATAATTCGTCTCAATCGCATCCAGAACATCCGCCTTGACCGTCTCCGTCATCGTCTGCCCCGTCCCGAAAAGATCGTTCGACCACATCTGTTCGCCGCTATAAGAAAGAAACATGTTATCATAGGAAACCGCCTGATACTGCGCCATAAAATTCGCAAGTCCCAGTGAAATCTCCTTATCTCCTAAAGTAGCGACAACCGCATCCTTATCTATACCCTTTCCGCATCCCGCAAACAATACGGATGCGCTCATCAAACCGGCAAGCGCCAAAGCCGTCCTTTTCTTCCAATTCATATTGGGTTCCTCCTCGTATAATAGATATCTTTTTTATTATAATTCTTTTTCATACAAGCCGCAAGATAATATTTGTGACTTTTTTATGTCTCTTCCCGCGGCCGGACCGTTACAGCAGCACTGCCGCCGCATCTTCCAAAAACTCTTCCATTATCGTCATATCGTCTTTTTGATCTTTTCTGTCATTGTTTCGAAGGATCAGCGTAAGATACGGCCCTTTTGCATCCGGCACAAATTTCAACCTGGTTTTGTAGAGATCGACAAGCCTGGGTATTTTGGATACGTCTATATTTGCCCTCTCATAAAAAACAAATTTGACCTCGTTTCCGCGCTGCGCAACTTCTTTCACAAAAATTTTATGCGCCTTGGCCTTTAACTGGGCAATCAGAAGCAGATTCGTCACAGACTTCGGCGGATCTCCAAAACGGTCGATCAGCTCCTCTAACATCTCCTCGCCCTCCTCTTTTGTCTCTATCTCCGCAATCCGCTTATAAATATCAAGCTTCTGGTATTCGTTCGGAATATAATTGACCGGTATAAAGGCGTCGATTTTTGCGTCCACCGACGTCTCAAACTGTTCCCCGGGCGCGATGCCTTTCGCACTTTTTACCGCCTCGTTTAACATTTTGCAGTAGAGGTCGTATCCGACGGCCTCCATATGACCGCTCTGCTGCGCTCCCAGAAGATTTCCGGCGCCCCTAAGCTCAAGGTCGCGCATCGCGATCTTAAACCCGCTCCCAAGCTCCGTAAATTCTTTGATCGCGGCAAGGCGCTTCTCCGCGATCTCCTTTAACATCTTATCCCTTCTGTACATAAGAAACGCGTATGCCGTTCTGTTGGACCTCCCGACTCTTCCCCGAAGCTGGTAAAGCTGGGAGAGCCCCATATTATCCGCGTCATGGATAATCATGGTGTTGACATTCGAAATATCAAGCCCGGTCTCAATAATGGTGGTGGACACCAAAACATCGATTTCGCCATTGATAAAACGATACATGATGTCCTCCAGCTCTTTTTCCCGCATCTGTCCATGGGCAAACGCCACGACCGCCTCCGGCATAAGGCTTTCAATTTTGGCAGTCATCTCAACAATCTGATTCACGCGGTTAAACACATAATACACCTGCCCGCCGCGCGCCAACTCGCGGCTTATCGCCTCCCGGATCATCTCTTCATTATATTCAAGCACATACGTCTGTATCGCCATTCGATCCATCGGCGGCTCCTCAAGCACGCTCATATCTCTTATGCCGATCAGACTCATATGCAGCGTACGCGGAATCGGCGTCGCCGTCAGCGTCAACACGTCAATATTTGTCTTCAACTGCTTAATTTTCTCCTTATGGCTCACGCCAAAACGCTGCTCTTCATCAATAATCAAAAGGCCCAGATCCTTAAACGCGACATCCTTTGAAAGCACGCGGTGGGTTCCGATCACAATATCAACCGTCCCCCTCTTCAAATCCGCGATTGTCTTTTTCTGCTCCGCGGCCGTACGAAAACGGCACAGCAAATCCACGCGCACCGGAAATTCTCTCATTCTCTGCGTAAACGTATTATAGTGCTGCTGGGCCAGAATTGTCGTCGGAACCAGATATACCGCCTGTTTCCCCTCCTGAACTGCCTTAAACGCCGCGCGGATCGCGATCTCCGTCTTGCCGTAGCCCACATCTCCGCAGATGAGACGATCCATCACCTTCTTGCTCTCCATATCGCGTTTTGTCGCCTCAATGGCGAGAAGCTGGTCCTCCGTCTCCTCAAACGGGAACATCTCCTCAAACTCCTGCTGCCAGACCGTATCCGGGCCATAGACAAAGCCCTCCTCGCTCTGCCTTTTCGCGTAGAGCGCAACTAGCTCCTGCGCGATTTCCTTTACAGCCCCGCGAACCTTTGTCTTTGTCCGGTTCCACTCCGGGCTTCCAAGCTTGTTTAACTTCGGCTTCTTTGCGTCTGATCCGGCGTATTTTTGAATCAGCTCAAGCTGGGTCGCCAGAATATAAAGGTTGCCGCTTCCGGCGTACTCGATTTTAATATAGTCCTTCCCCGTCCCTTCCACCTCAACCTTTTCAATCCCGCGATAAATGCCAAGTCCGTGATTCTCATGCACCACGTAATCTCCCACGCTCAAATCGCTGAAGCTTTGAATCTTCTCCCCCTCGTAAATCCGGCGTTTTTTCTTTTTCTTCTTTTCCCCGCCGAAAATATCGCTCTCCGAAATCACGACGAATTTCAGCATCGGATACTCAAATCCCCGCTTTACCTTTCCGTAACAGACCATTACCTCGCCGCTTTTAACGATGTGGCTGTAATCCTCCGTATAAAAACAGCTTAACCCTTCTTCCCCGATATCGCCGGCAAGATGCTTCGCCCTCGTTCTCGAACCGGAGAGCAAAATCACGCGATATCCGTTTTTCTTATAGCGCTTTAGATCCTTGATCAATAACTCGAAGCTGTTGTTATAGGGATTGACGCTCTTAACCTGAACATGGAAACGGCTCCTGATTTCAAGCTCATTGACTCTCATATCAAGCGCCGCCAGCGCGATACCGTGCATTCCCGCAAGCCGCGCTCCAATCTCTTTCGAAGGGTAAAGCGCGTCCATCTGCCCCGGCAGAATATAGCCCTTTTCCAGGCGCTGCTGCATACTTTCCGAAAATTCCTGTTCGCTGACGCGCCCTTTTTCCAATAGGCGCGCCGGCTCATCGAGATAGACGACCGTATCGGTCTTATCAAAGCAATCCAAAAGACTTACGCTTTTCTCCCAGAAATATGCAATCCGATCGTCAAGGTTTGCCGCGCCTTTCAGCTCGCGCGCTTCCTCCGCGAACGCTTCGAAATTTGTCTTTACGCGCTGCGCCTCCGTCGTCTTCATCTCCTTGCGGTAGCGCCGTTCAAGCGCTTCGGCGTCACGCCGCATCTTTTTTATGCCCTGTTGCAGCGCCTCTTCCGTCAAAACAAACTCTGTCGCCGGATAAATTACCGCCTCATCCATATTTTCAATCGAGCGCTGGCTCTCGGCGTCAAAGCTGCGAATCGAGTCTATCTCATCCCCCCACAGCTCAATCCGATACGGATTTTCCTCCGTCAGCGGAAAGATGTCAAGAATGCCCCCCCTTAACGCAAACTCTCCCGGCGCCTGCGCCTGGTAATTTTTCACATACCCCATCTGCACAAGCTTTCCGCTCATCCTTCCCAGGTCAAGCCCCTGCCCAACCGAAAGACGGCAGACCGCCCGCGTAAAATTTTCCACCTCCGCCATCCGGTTCATCAGCGCGTCATACGTCGTCACAAGCGTCGCCGGCTCCCCGTTTGCCAAACGCTTTAAAACCGCAAGGCGCTCCTTTGTCAACAGGCTTCCCCTGATATCCGACTGATAAAAGAGGATGTCTTTTGCCGGATAGCTTAGCACGTCTCTGTCAAAAAAGCGATAATCCTCGTAAATCTCCCGCGCCCTCTGATCGCTAAAAGTAACGATGATTTTATTTTTAAAACCATCGCCCAGCGCAAACATCATATGAGATTTCTGTGCGTCTATACAGCCCGATATCTGAACAATCCCCCGCGCAGCTCTCGCCTGTTTCTTTGCCTCCTGCAACTCCTCCAGATCGCCGAGCGGTTCTAAAAATGCATCCATCTTTTATTTCCTTCCAAATTCGTCAATTATATTCATTCATCGCTCTGTCCGCCTGCCCGTTTACCAGAAGGCCCACCGCGCCGACCGCCTTCTCAAATACTTCTTCTACATTTTGGCGCTCCTGTTTTTTCATTCTGCCAAGCACGTAATCCGCGAGATCCCATCCCGGCGGTTTTTCACCGACACCGATTTTAATGCGCAAAAACTCCTGCGTTCCTGTCCGCGCAATAATATTTTTTATTCCGTTGTGCCCTCCGGCGCTCCCTTTTTTGCGGATACGCAGTTTTCCCGGCTCCAGGCTGACATCGTCATAGACGACAATCAGCTCGGACGCCGGGTCCGCTTTATAATAGGCGAGCGCGGCGGCGATGCTCTCGCCGCTTAAATTCATAAACGTCTGCGGCTTTATGAGCGCTACCCGCTGCCCTTCGATTGTCCCTTTTCCAAAAAGGGCCTTAAATTTTTTCTCCGAGATATCTATATTATATTTCCCGGAAATACAATCAATGACATCAAATCCCACATTATGCCTGGTCTTCTCGTATTGTCTGCCAGGATTGCCGAGTCCTGCTATAATATACATCCTTTTCTGCCTTTCCTCTGCTACTTACTCTCCGCTCTTTCTTCTTCGGACAACCTCCGCCGCTTCCTCAAGCTGCTGTCTGTCGTTACACCCCGATATATCTTCCGCACTTTCCAGCGCGAACGCGTCCGCCCGAAGTCCCTTTTCTTTTATAATTGTCAGCGTATCCGGCAGATAATATTCCCCCTGCGCATTGTTCGGCGTTATTTTATCAAGCGCAAGCGCAAGCTCCTTCGTATCAAAAACATACATGCCGGAATTAATCTCATGCGAGGCGAGCTCTTCTGCCGTAGCGTCCTTCTGCTCCACGCTCTTTACAAAATTGCCGGATGCGTCGCGGAGGATCCTTCCGTATCCGGTCGGATCGTCAATCTGTGCCGACAGGACCGTCACCGCGTTTCCTTTCTCTCTATGGAAATTTAACAAGCGCTTTAACGTATCCGCCGTGATAAGCGGCGTATCGCCGAATAAAATCAACGTATCCCCGTCTGTCCCAAGAAAATCTTTTGCGCATTTTACGGCATGACCGGTTCCAAGCTGTTCCTCCTGCAATACAAATTGCACGTCTTTATTTTTAATACTCTCTTTGACCACATCCGCCTTATATCCCACGACGAGGCAGACTTCATCCGCCCCCGCTCCCCTCGCCGCCTCAACGACGTAATCTACAAGACATTTCCCATTGATCGTATGAACTACCTTCGGCAGATCGGATTTCATCCGCGTTCCTTTTCCCGCCGCCAAAATAACCGCTTTCAGCATATCGCATCCTCCAACTCAATCAATATTCACCGTTTTATTTTACAGGATTTGGTCAAATTTGTCATCTGGAAGTTTTCTGTCATAAGAAACCTGTACACGATTAACGCTTCCAAACGACAAAACTGCTGCAGAACCCGTTTTCGGCATTCTGCAGCAGCCCTTCTATCCCCATTTTATTCTTCCGCCGCAAGCGACTCCATCTCTTCGTTATATTTATCCAGTATAATCTGCTGAATCTTATTTCTTGTATCTGAATTGATCGGATGCGCAATATCACGATACTCTCCATCCGCCGCTTTCCGGCTTGGCATTGCGATAAACAGCCCCTTCTCACCGTCAATCACTTTAATATCATGCACAACAAACTCCTCGTCAATCGTAATCGATACAATCGCTTTCATCTTGCCCTCTTTTTCAACTCTGCGTACACGCACATCTGTAATCTGCATTCTCATTAGCCCCTTTCAAGTTCCGTAGCTTTCCTGTCGTCTATAACACGTAACGCTCGTTATGCTCTAATACAACTTTCACACCGCCGTCTCCACTGTAATACGTATTGGCTTTTAAGGTTCCCCGGCTTTCTACAATACAGTTTTCAATATGTGTGTTATCTCCGATATAGACATCATTCAGGATAATGGAATTCTTAACGACACAGTTTTTACCGACAAATACATTCTTAAACAGTACCGAATTCTCAACCTTACTGTTAATAATACAGCCGCTGGAAATCAGACTGTTTGAAACGTCCGAGCCGACATTAAACTTTGCAGGCGGATAATCGTCTACCTTCGAGTAAATCCGCGGATAATCACGGAAGAAATATTGTCTTACCTCCGGTTTCAAAAAGTCCATATTTGTCTGATAATAGGAATCCACTGTCGCAATATTGCTCCAGTATTCCTCCATCTTATATCCATAGATACGCTTCATATTTTTATAGCGAATCAGAATGTCCGTCACAAAATTCCAACGTCCCTCCTGCTCGCAGCGCTCTAACATCTCAATCAACTGTCTTCTGCGGATTACATAAATTCCGGCCGAAATTGTATTGGACTGCGTCACCATCGGCTTTTCCTCAAAATCTGTAATACGCGAATCTTCATTCATGCGGATTACCCCGAAACGGCTCACATCCTCCGTCGCCGGCATGTCCTTGCAGACAACGGTGATATCCGCCTTCTTCTCGATATGGTAATCCAGCACTTTGTTGTAATCCAACTTATATACGCAATCGCCGCTGGTAATGATCACATACGGCTCATGGCGCCTCTTAAGAAACGTAATATTCTGATACATTGCATCGGCCGTACCCCGGTACCACCAGCTGTTATCTGCCGTCACGGTTGGCGTAAACGTATAGAGGCCGCCCTGCTTTCTTCCAAAATCCCACCACTTTGAAGAGCTTAAGTGTTCATTTAGAGAGCGCGCATTATACTGGGTCAGCACCGCCACCGTCTGAATATGTGAATTGCTCATATTACTCAATGCAAAGTCAACGCAGCGGAAGCTTCCGCCGACTGGCATCGCAGCAATCGCCCTTTTGTTGGAAAGTTCCTGCATCCGGCTGTTATTCCCGCCTGCCAATATGATTCCTAATGCCTTCATGTTCTGTCACCTTCCTTAATAATGTATTCTCCGCTTGCCAGCAGTCCGTCCGGATAATCCTCTGCCGTTGTCTCGCCCGCAATCGCCGTGTTCTTTCCAACCCGGACACCGTTTGGAATCACAGAACCCTCTCCTACGGTAACAAGGTCAAACGCGTATACCTTCGGATTCAGCTTGCTCGGCGCGTAATCGCCTATGCCAAGATGTACATCCCTGCCAATCTTGCAGCCGTCAGCCACAATCGCTTTCTCGACCACCGTATTCTCTCCGATCTCGCAATCCCTCATAATAATGGAATCGCGGATAACCGTTCCTTTGCCGACCGTGACGCCCGCGCCAACCACAGAATTGTAGATTTGACCGTAAATCTCGCTTCCCTCGCCGACAATGCTGCGCTCCACAACGGACTCCGTCGAAAAATACTGCGGCGCAATCATATCGCTGTTTGTATAAATCTTCCAATATTCTTCGTAAAGATTAAACTCCGGAATCAGGTCGATCAACTCCATATTCGCTTCCCAATAGGAACCAAGCGTACCTACGTCCTTCCAGTATCCGTTATACTCATAGGCAAACAGCCGCATTCCCTTCTCGTGGCAATACGGGATTACGTGCTTGCCAAAATCACAATTACTCTGATCCTTCATTGCAAGAAGGCCCTCTTTTAAAACCTTCCAGCTGAAAATATAGATACCCATTGATGCGAGGTTGCTTCTTGGATGTTCCGGTTTTTCTTCAAATTCTGTTATTTTTCTGTTCTCATCTGTAATAACAACACCAAAACGGCTGGCTTCCTCCAATGGAACCGGCATTGCGGCAATAGTCACATCCGCATTGTTGGCCTTATGGAAATCAAGCATCACCTCATAATCCATTTTATAGATATGATCTCCCGACAGAATCAGGACATATTCAGGATTATAACTTTCCATATAGTTCAGGTTCTGGTAAATTGCATTTGCAGTTCCGGTATACCATTCGCTGTTAACGCTCTTCTCATACGGTGGCAACACGGTAACACCGCCGTTATTGCGATCCAAATCCCAAGGAATACCAATTCCGATATGCGTATTCAGTCGCAGCGGCTGATACTGTGTCAAAACACCTACGGTATCAATCCCAGAGTTAATACAGTTACTAAGCGGGAAATCAATTATCCGGTACTTCCCACCAAAGGCCACTGCAGGTTTCGCAACCCCCGAAGTTAAAACTCCAAGACGGCTCCCCTGCCCTCCTGCCAAAAGCATGGCTATCATCTCTTTTTTAATCACGTCATTCACCTCTCGTCATATTATGGGTTTCTTCACATATAAAATTATACCATATATAGGAATATTTGTACATCATTTTTCACAATAAAAATAACGAAATTGGTGTATTTTTGTAGCATTGCACAATTTTAGACAATATATTCCACATCACAAAGTATCCTTTTATATTTTCGCGCCCGAAAAAAGCAGCCCTTCTATCTCTGCTTTTGCATAAAATAAATTTGCAAATTTCATATATATGGGTATAATTAAGTAAGAAGCGAAACAATAGGTAAATATGAAAACAGGCAGGTAAAAATTATGTTCAAAATCAATTTTCAAAAACCGATTCACATTCACTTTATCGGCATCGGCGGCATCAGCATGAGCGGACTTGCCGAAATCCTCCTGAAAGAAGGATTCACCGTCTCCGGCTCCGATTCCAAAAGTTCTTCTCTTACAGATAAATTAAGCGCCCGGGGCGCAATCATATACATTGGTCAAAAAGCCTCCAACCTGGCAGAAACAACCGAGCTGATCGTCTACACAGCGGCCATACGCGACGACAACCCGGAATTTTCAGCCGCCAAAGCCGCCGGTATACCGATGCTTACACGCGCCGAACTGCTTGGACAAATTATGGAAAACTATCGCAATTCCATCGCCGTTGCCGGTACGCACGGTAAGACGACGACGACTTCTATGATCTCCCAGATCCTTCTATGCGCCGAAACCGACCCGACGATCTCCGTGGGCGGAATTCTCGACGCAATAGACGGCAATATCCGCGTCGGGACGTCAGAAATATTTATTACGGAAGCCTGCGAATATACCAACAGCTTTTTAAACTTCTACCCCAAATACAGCGTCATCACAAGTGTGGAAGAAGAGCATCTTGACTTCTTCAAGGACATCGACGATATCCGCCGCTCTTTCGGCTCGTTTGCCTCAAATACGGCAAAAGACGGCGCGGTTATCATTAACGGTGAAATTGCAAATTATGCGGAAATTACAGCCGGGCTTGACTGCAATACCATTACTTATGGTTTATGCAATCACTGTGACTATTATGCGAAAAATATTTCCTTTGACGAAAAAGCCTGCGCCACATTTACCGCATATTACCGCAATCAGGAGCTTGCGTCTTACCGCTTAAGCGTGCCGGGGATGCACAATGTAAGCAACGCGCTTGCTTCCATCGCGGTGTGCCGCGAGCTTGGAATTTCCATGGATGACATTAAAACGGGGCTTCTGGCGTTCGGCGGAACCCACAGACGTTTTGAATACAAAGGATGCAAATCCGGCATCACGGTCATCGACGATTACGCGCATCATCCGACCGAGGTGGAGGCGACGCTGTCAGCCGCCAAAAATTATCCGCACGGCAGGATTGTCTGCGTTTTTCAGCCTCACACGTATTCCAGAACCAAAGCCTTTTTCAAAGACTTCGCAAGAGTCCTCTCGACGGCGGATCTCATCGTACTTGCGGACATATACGCGGCCAGAGAAAAAAATACTTACGGCATCACTTCCGCCGCCATTTTAGACGAACTGAAAAAACTTGGGTGTGAAGCATACTATTTCTCCTCTTTTGAAGAAATTGAAAATTTTTTATCGGCCAACTGCATGAACAATGATTTGTTGATAACTATGGGCGCCGGAGATATCTATCAGGTAGGCGAACACCTGCTGAAATAAAAGTTATTCACATTATCCACATTAAATTGTCGATGAATCGAAAAATTTAATGTGGATTTTCTACGTTTACATAAAAAATTTATATTTTTTTATAATTTCCTCATAAATGCATGTTTCCGCGATGATAAGGATGTTTCCATAAGTGGGCAGGCAATGCGCCCGTCCACATTATCCACGTTATCCACAAACTCGCAAAGCCTTGATTTTACTAGCTTCCTGATTAAAAATGCACTTTTCAATTTCCATATATTGTGCTATAATAACCCCGTTAAAAGAGGGGTTTTCATCATGAAGGATATTACATTACATACAAACAGCAAGACTGCTTCGACCTGCGTTTCCAACGCATTTATTGATCATTTTATGGCGAATGCCAACGGCGAATTTGTCAAAATTTACCTCTATCTCCTGCGATGCATGAGCTACGGGGACGACTTTTCGATTTCAGGCATAGCCGATAAATTTGAACACACGGAGAAGGATATTTTGCGCGCTCTAAAATACTGGGAGAAAATGCATGTTCTTCAGCTTGAATACAAGGAAGGCGATTTATGCGGCATCTGTATTTTAGACGCGGCGCCGACAGAGAAGGCGCCTGAAAAAAAAGAACCGGCCGACGCCGGCCGCTTAACCCATGAGGCTTTGTCCGGGGAAACCGGCGACAAACCGCGCCCGGAATACACCAAAGACCAGATTTCTACTTTCCAGCAAAAAGAAGACGTTCAGGATCTGATATTTATTGCCGAAAAATATCTCGGACATACTTTAAATTCAACGGACGTGAACGCCATTTTATATTGGTACGATACGCTGCATTTTTCCGTGGATTTGATTGAATATCTGATTGAATACTGTGTGGATAAGGGACACCGCAGCACCCGCTATATGGACAAGGTCGCCCTCGGATGGGCGGAGCTTGGCATCCGTACCGTGGAACAGGCAAAGAGGACTGCCGGTCTCCACAGCAAGGCTTACTATGCCGTTATGAAGGCTTTTGGTATCAGCGGACGCAATCTGGTAGAGTTTGAACAGAATTTCATTAGCAAATGGACGAACGAATACGGGTTTTCACTGGATATTATCGGCGAAGCGTGCAAGCGCACGATTCAGGCGATCCACCAGCCCAGCTTCGAATACGCGGACACGATTTTAAACAGCTGGAAGAAAAACAACGTCCACCGTCTAAAGGATATTTCCGCTTTGGACACCGCCTATCAAAAAAGCAAGGTCCTCGTCCCGAAAAACATTTCGACTGCAAGGCCAAACGCAAAGAGCGCCGCGTCAAAGAACCGTTTTACAAATTATCCGCAGCGTTCCTATGATTACACGGAACTGGAAAAACAGCTGTTAAACAGATCGATGCAGTAGCAAATGGGAGGAAGGGCTTTATGGCATTAAGTAACAGCCAGTACGACGAATTGTTTCGCCGCTACAATACACTGCAGCTTGAAAACGAACGCCGGCGGCAGGCGCGCACAAAGGAGATTTATGCAAAAAATCCCAGACTCGACGTTATCGACGAAGAAATTGCCTCCCTCTCTGTGGCGCAGGCCAAACGCCTGATTGAAGGGGACGATTCCGCTTTAGCGGATCTGAAGCGTCAGCTCTCGCTTCTCCGCAGGGAAAAAGAGGACATACTTTCGGATCTCGGTTATACTTTAGACGATCTCAAGCCACAATATCACTGTCCGGAATGTAAAGATACCGGATATACGAACGGGAAGCGATGCCGCTGCTTTATTCAGGCCGCAATCGATCTCGTATATACACAGTCGAACATAAAAGAGATCTTACAGGCGGAAAACTTTGCGTCTTTCCGATACGATTACTATTCCGAACAGATCAAAGACGAGGCAACCGGACTCACCTCGCTGGAGTCGGCAAAACACGCCGTCAAAAACTGCCGCAGATTTATCGAAGCTTTCGATCACGAATTTCAAAATCTCTGCTTTTACGGGGAGGCCGGTGTCGGCAAAACCTTTCTGTCTAATTGCGTTGCAAAAGAGCTTTTAGACAGCGGACACTCCGTAATCTACTTTACCGCCTTCCAGTTATTTGACATCTTTGAGAAAAATATGTTCCGGGAGGATTCCGACGTTATTTTGGCGCACCAGAATATTTTCAGCTGCGATCTGTTAATTATAGACGACCTTGGGACGGAACTTTCCAATTCCTTCACTACCTCAAGGCTCTTTCTGTGCCTGAACGAGCGTATACTTCACAAAAAGTCTACGTTAATCTCCACAAACTTAAATATGCAGGACATGACGGCGGTTTATTCCGAGCGCATCTGTTCCCGCATTTTCAGCAATTACACAATGATCAAACTCTTCGGCGACGACATTCGCCTGAAGAAAAAACTGCAGTAATCATATTCTGCACTCTCAGGGAAATTCCTTAGATAGCATCTAATGAATATAACAATACACTATATGGAGGATCAATTCATGTCAGTTGACGAAAGAAATTTAGAAACGCTCCCCACCGGGGCTCTTGGTTTAATTCCACTTAACAGCTGTAAAGAACTCGGCGAGAAAGTGGACGCGTATCTTGTAAAATGGAGAGACGCGCGGCAGCACCACTACAAAGACCCCATGGCCTTTCAAGGTTATAAACGAGACACTTATGTTGTAAAAACTCAGGTTCCCCGCTTCGGCTCCGGGGAGGCGAAAGCCCTCATCCAGGAATCCGTACGCGGTTACGACCTGTTCCTTATGGTTGACGTTACAAATTATAGCCTGACATACTCCCTGTGCGGACACACAAACCATATGTCGCCGGACGATCATTTTTCTGATTTAAAACGAATTATCGCAGCCGTGGGCGGCAAGGCAAGACGAATCACCGTGATTATTCCTTTTCTCTACGAGAGCCGCCAGCACAAGCGCACCACAAGGGAATCCTTAGACTGTGCAATTGCGCTTCAGGAACTCATCAATATGGGCGTTGACAATATCATCACCTTCGACGCGCACGATCCGCGCGTACAAAACGCGATCCCTCTAAAGGGCTTTGAAACCGTGCAGCCCGCCTATCAGTTTATAAAGGGAATCTGCCAGGATGTGAAAGATCTTCAGATTGACAATGAGCATATGATGATTGTCAGCCCGGACGAAGGCGCTACCGGACGCGCCATCTACCTTGCCAACGTGCTGGGGCTTGATATGGGTATGTTCTACAAACGCCGGGATTACAGCCAAATCATCGACGGACGGAACCCGATCGTGGCGCATGAATTTTTGGGTTCGTCGGTGGAAGGAAAGGACGTCCTGATTATCGACGACATGATTTCATCCGGAGAGAGCATGATCGACGTAGCGACTGAGTTAAAGAAACGAAAAGCAAACCGTATTTTCGTTGTGGCGACCTTCGGGCTTTTCACAAACGGCTTTGAAAAGTTTGACAACGCCGTCGCAGACGGCACCATCTATAAAGTGGTTACTACAAATTTGACATACCAGACTCCGGAGCTTTTAAGCAAACCGTACTACATCAACTGCGACATGAGCAAATACATCGCATATATCATCGACACGCTCAACCACGATACCTCTATCAGCAATCTTTTGGATCCTCACGATCGGATTCAGAAACTGATTGCCGCCTACAAACAGGAACAAAATAATTAACAGAACAAAACGCCTGGAGCAAAATCCCCGACAATTTTTATCGGGGATTTTCTATGGCCATTCATACGCCCAAAACGGGACGCAAAAAAACTGCATACACAACCGTACACAGTTTTCTCTCGTTTATATCCATTTTTATGTTAAAACAGGTAAACCTTTCCGGCATATTTCTGATTTACAACATAGTATGCCGCGCTCTCCTCAGGCTTTAAGTACAACTGCAAACTCTTGATGGAGGATGCTCTGTGCCCATCCGCTACAAAAGCCTCTTTTGCTCTCTCGACTACATCCTTTACGACATCTTCCTGACCCTGATACTGTACATAAACATCCGGCACAAGATCTTCCTGCTTCTCCGCCGCTTTCTTTCCCGTCGTCGCCTTCTTCACCGTCTTTTTGGCAGGCTCCTTCGCTTCTTCCTTTACGACAGCTTTGCTCTCCTGAACCTTTTCCTCCTTAACTGCTACCGGCTTTGCCTCTTCTTTTACAGCGGTCTCTTCCGCCTTTACGGCCGCCTTCGTCTCAGTCGTCTTTTCCACAGACTTTACGACTGCCGCTTTTGCCTTTGAATCTGCTGTTGCCTTTCCTACTGGTTTTCTTGACATAATATGTGTCCCTCCCTGAAAATTATTCGCACACTAAAAATTTCTCCATTGCCAGCAACGCTTCCTTTTCATCATTTCCATCGGCTACAATATTTACTGTCATACCTTTGGACGGATTGAAAGCCATAATCCCCATAATGCTTTTTGCATTAATTCTGCGGTCATTACTCTCTAACGTAATGTTACTGTCAAACCGACATGCAACCTGTACTAATTCCGCAATAGGATTATCATACCTCGAAACATTCGAAACAATTATTTCTTTTCTGCTCATGTTCTTCCACTTCCTTAAGTTATTAGTACCTTGTTTAATATATCCTATAAATCTCTAATTTGCAAGCATTATTAGGATTTTGTATGATTTCTGCCAACGCAAAGAAAAAAAAATCCTAAAAATTATGCAAATTTATGTACTTTTTAACTATAATTACACCTTTTCCTCCCGAATCACACTCTGAAAGCTTTTGGCCTCCTTTGCAATTACGCCGCTTAACGCGAGCAATGAGACGAGGTTTGGAATCGCCATTAAGGCGTTCGCAATATCCGAAAAATTCCACACGATATCAAGCGCCGTTGTCGCCCCTACATATATGGCCGCCGAAAATACGATCCGATATGCCAGATTCAGGCGGTGCGTTCCAAGTAAGTACTCAAAGGCCTTTTCTCCCTGGTACTCCCAGCCTAATATAGTAGAAAACGCAAACAGGACAATTCCGATACTCACAAGATAACCTCCGGTTTTTCCAAGCGCCGACTGAAACGCAAGAATCGTAAGCGCGGCTCCTTTCACCGGCTTTCG
>CANDCP010000046.1 GCA_947383215.1 uncultured Roseburia sp. | reverse complement strand
AACAGTTGCAGTTATCAGTTGAAAAGGATAATGCTGCTTCAATAAAAACAATCGAAAAAAACGGTGGAAATTATTGTAGGAGCTTTACTTTTGACAATGAGGAAGCATATGTATATTTGATAAATCTTTGAGGAGGATATATGTCATGTTACATAAAATAGAATACGAGACCGTTTCGGGGGTATTCCAAAGTTTGTGTAAACTTAAAACGGCTCGATGTGGAATCGAACCACATCTTTCCCCTTCATAAGTACATTTTAATAAATGCACTTATGAAGGGGGACGTCCTACCAATGGACTATCGAGCCATAATTGAATCAACTAAATAATATATCTGTAATTCTAAATTTTTATCAGCCCTAAATAAAGTGTTAATATAGGCGAGTATAGCTTTCTCACACCGTTCCAATTTATATTTTTTCCATTTTAAAATTTGAGTTTGTGGAATTGCATTTATTATTTTTATATAATCATATGAAATCAAATTAAACAAATATGTTGCCAACTCCACACATGAACGCGAAAACATCACAAAATCATCAAAAGAAATTTTTTCGTACTCATTAGGGGCAATCAATTTAGCAAATTTTGTATCTTTTTTAAAATTATAACCTTGTAATTTCTTATATTCTTTCTCGTGTGATTCCACGTCACATAAATCATGTACCGCAGTATTTCTAATTAACCTATAATACTCACATAAATCGAAAAGTGCTTGATAATCTTTTGATAATTTTTCATTAACAATGTTTTTAACAGCACACCTTAACCAAGAATCACTCTTTAATTTTTCTTGATATGGATTTTTGCCAAATTTTTTTATTTCATTACATGCTTCTTTCAAGAATGTTTCAAAACAAAGATGCACATTAACAATATAGCTTCTTGAAATAGCATTAACCATATATTCAGAATCATAACTTGTTAAAGTGATTTCTTTTTGTGTTGCTAATTCAATAAAACTATTCCTTGTTTGTATTTCAGTATTATAGTCTGCTACAAAGCACCTTTTAGATAACTCAATGAATTGATTGATTGCACAATATTGTCCTAGCACATCTTTAAAATTATTTAATATATTCTTTTTCTGCATATTCATTTCAAGCCCCGTTTCAATTAAGCAGTTGATTCTCCATTACCGTATTCCTCATTTTGTCGTTCAATTCATTGTCTTCAATTATTGCAAATCTTCTAAAATCTGCCACGAATGCTATATGTGATTTATTTTATCATAAATATACAAAAATTTCTATCCACTATCTTTTGTCTTTTAAGAATAATGCCTATTTTTGTTACGCAATAGAACGCCATTTTTGAGGACAGGCATATCAAAACCCTAGCCCCGTCATTTTAACGCCCGCAAAGCCACATAAATTAAGAGCAAAATAACCTCTACTGCGTAACAATTCCCATAATAGATTGAGGGCGAAAGCAGTCTACTGATTTCGCCCTCTTGACTACCCATTAGCAAAGGCTGGAAAAACTGTCAAGGACGCGAAGCGCGAAGTTTACCCTTGACAGCTTTTCCTGTCTTTGCTACTTCCTATCGGTCGAAACGAAATTTGACAGCCTCGCCGCAATTATCCGTAAGTATGTGGGGATAAAGGAACTCACCCCTGCAATCGTTAATGAATTTATCAAGAAAATCATAATCCATGCGCCGGAAAAGGTGGACGGGAAACGGGTACAGAAAGTAGATATTGTTTTCAACTTTGTAGGGGAAATCAAACTTCCCTCTAACCGTAAACATTTCTGGCAGATGGATTTTTTATTCTCTAAACATATTGAATTTCTTAGCAAAATCGCTTATAATTTAGACCATAGCATATAGTTATCTTCTCTTATATAAGACTATCTGTGGCTTGTCCCCATTGCAGCCATATTCACACACAAGAAGGTACTTATCATCCGCAACAATGCCATAACATCTATCGCTGTCAGGAATTTCAATCTGATTTCCCCAATAAACACGATTATCTTCCAGCAATTTAACCGACTGCCCATTTGTCAATGTGTATTCCAAATTAACGTAAGATCCATTCAACAAATTAAGATCGTTTACCCGTAATCCTTGGATTTCAAGCGCATTAAATTCCTCAATCAACATTTCTTTCATCTTTGTGAATGTCTCAAACCCCCCCTGTTTGATGCACTCTGCCGCAATGCACGTTCCTCCGAAGGGATGTCCTTCTGATTTTACGCAGCCGCCGCAATCCTCTCTCCTGTTACATTCATTACAACATTCGGCTCCACAAATTGATAACATAAATTCACGTATAATCCGGTTATCCCCTTTGAGGATAATGGATTATTCTCCTTTCTCGCAAGTTCCCTGCGCATTCTTACATACTCTATTATTATTTCTTTATAAACGCCCTGTCTGCCGCAGGAATCCCGTGTTCATCAGACACATACCGTTCCACCCTCATATGCAGGCCATACTTTTCCCGAAGTTTTGTAATTTTCGCCATCATGGGAGAGGCATGGTGAATATCTAAGGAATGCTGGTCTTTCCAGCTGTCAATTAAAAGTACCGTCTCCTTGTCATCCATTGGAAAAAAATATTCATACCTTATGTTTCCATCTTCCGCGCGGATGTCACTGACAATGCCGCTGGAAACCATCTCTTCTACAAACTTTACCGCATTTCCATTCACGCCGCTATAATAAATGTTTACTGTAATCGCCACTCCATTTACCTCCTTATAATGTAAATAAGGTATTCTCATAATCTTTCACATAATATCGAATGTTTTTCCTGCCTTTTGTAATAACCGTATGCCCTTCTTTTTCAAGAAGCTCCTTTTGTACTTCAATACCACCGGGATATTTCGCGTTCAATTCACCGTCGGCTTTTAGAGTTCTCCAATAAGGCGTTTTATCATCATCCCTTTGAAAACTTGCCCAAGCAGCAATTGAGACAAATATTCCCGCCGTAATTGGTTCTGTAAAATCGGCTCCGTTTATCCTTGCAAAATATTCTCTTATTGTGCCTATGGTGATCAATTTTCCAGGCGGAACCATTCGCATGATTTTGTCGTAATCGATAGGCGGGGCAAAGTACATTCTGTCTCCGCCGTATTTTTCTATGCTTTTTTCATCTGTAATTGTCTGGAACTTCGGCATATCTTTACTGTCGTTCAGCATTGCGTTGAAATCTTTCTTATCTTCATTTGCCATAAATAAACACCTCCTGACGAAAAGCATACTTCAAAAGAAAAATATGGGCAATGAGACTGTTTGAAAAATTTGACTATGCTACAACCGGCAAACCATTATATATTTTTCATTTGCATGAGCGTAATATATGACTTTTGGATGGTAGCTCGCTATAAGTTTCCAATCATTTTGTAAAGCGATATTTTCCCCATAAGCGTCAAGATATTCCATTGGCTCTAAATCCCCCGCTACACATTCCCCACTATCGAGAATAACGGATATACTGTCCTCGCTATGGCTTGCTGTTTGAATGATTTCGCCTTTAATTCCTAAATCAGCGAGAAAATCTCTGCTTTCATCGCAGGCAATTACGGTAGTATTTTTTTCGTCAATAGGTTCATAGCGCAAGTGTTTTTCCCGCTCAAATATAGCATCCGCAAAATGCACATAGTCGCATTGAGTATCTATAAGTAATAATTTTATTCCCATTTTTTGCAGTTCACTAACAAGTCCGATATGGTCCGGATGATAGTGTGTTGCCAAAATATAAGTAATATCGGTTATTGAAATACCACTTTTCTTTAAAGCTTTATAAAAAGCCTGCATCGTTCCAGCATAATCTGTATCAATCAGCAAACCGCCGTTGATACCATGCACGAAATATGTATTTGTGTTCCCATATTTTAATTTAGTTATCATCGCAATTCTCTTTCAGCTTTTTTTCCATGATTTCATAAACCAGCTTCACGTCATTTTCCAGCTCGTATATCCCATGCCCCACCGTTTTATAGCCTCTGTGCTCATATAAACACGCTGCCGGAAGCGAAGCGTCCAAAATAACCGTATCATTTGTCTTGGAAATTTCCTTTTCCAAACAATTCATAATATACGAACCGCGGCCTTGATTTTGATATAAGGGCAGCACATATACGCCTGTAATATGATTGCCATCAAAACAACCTGTTCCGACAATCACATCATTATATATCAATACTCTCATATTTCCCGACGCGATTCCGTTTCGAATGTGTTCTTTACTGTGATGCATACAAAAGAAATCCACAACTTCCTTTGGATAATATTTAGGATATATAGTTTTAATAGCCGTATGTAAAACATTTTGAATATCATTCGCCATTTCAAAAGTTGCCTTTACATATTTCATATCGTTTCTCCTATAAACCGCCTATCATTCTGATTTTCCTTCTCAATTATACGCGAAAGCGCAGGCTTTTTCAATTCTCTCTCGTTATGAAATTTTCCCGCCCTCGTTTTTGCTCTTATGATTATTCAAAACAAGGATAATATTGTGTGAAATCCTATAAGGCAATAAGGCGGGCTGACTGCAATAAATTCTTTATTTTCAAAACGTTTGAAAGATTTTCTAATTCCAGTCAGCCCGTCCCCATCCCTATTTCCGGCAGGAAGCAAATCTCGATAAAAATCCGGCTAACGCCGCGTCGCTTTTTGAATTTCCAACGCCGTGTCTGTCCACATAGGCCTTGACTTCCTCCACCTGCTCATGGCTGAATACCCAGGTCTGTTCCGGCGTCGTCTCCCAGGTTCCGCTTCCCGGTTTCTCAAATGCCACATTCGTTCCAAACGCAGTACCGGTATACGTCTCTGTATTCTTCTTCCGGTTATTTAAAACCGCCTGAAGCTGCGCGCTGTACTCCGCGTCTACTCTCCAGATAGAATTCTCATCTAACGTGTTTAAATGCTTTTTACTGATGAAACGCACTCTCTCGGTGTCCGCCTCCTCCGCCGTCGTGTCTACGATATGGACCGTGACCCTCTTATCTGTAATATTCCCGGCCGTATCAATGGCACGGTAATTGACGGTCACGCTTCCGTCCGAGGTAAGGGACGTAAAATCGGTTATGGAATAGTCGCTTACGATAAACGTTGTCTTTTTTCCGCCCCCGTAATCCCTGCCCGCACCCGGCGGCAACTCCCCGTCTTCTTCATCTGTCGCCCTCGCGCGGCTTAACAGCTCCGCCTGCGTAATGCCCGTGCCTGCCGTAGTATTTTTCGCCGCCTCCAGCGTATAATAAAGGTCGTATGCTTCAATCAGCGGGCCGTAATCCCACACTGCATAGAGGTTGACATACGGCCGGCTGCCGGCCGCGGACGCAAACAGCGCATTCCTCTTTTTCACACTTTCTGTATATGTCCCATATTCTCCGGCCGGCATCCCCCACGTAATTGCCCCATCGTTTTTTGCCGCATTTTTGTATAGTTCACCTGCGGGAATCCTCTCCCCTAACGCATAATTATGTTCTGTCTTTTTCGGTTCCTTGGCCAGGCTCCACTGCACTACGGTCGCCGTAATCTCTTCCGTCACTTCCTCTCCGGTTTCCGCATCCGTATAACTGCCCGTCGTCTCCTTTTTAAAATGCTTTCCTCCGTTTTTCTCTAAGTTATCGCTAAAGATGTAATCAAAATTCTGCGCAATATTCTCCTCTGTGAAATCTTCCCCCGCAGTCTGTTCATTCCCGATATACGCCACATTGAAACTCCGCAGCCACTGGGCATATAAATCTAACGGCTTATTCTCTTTGTACAGAAAAATATGTGGATAGTCCACACCGCTTCCGTCCGCCATAGTATTCCAGTTTAAAAATTCATAGTAATCCGCATACGGCCTTGTCATCACCGATGGACGCGGCGCTGTGTCCGTGCCGTCCGGAAGCTTTAAGTTCTCACACCAATACTTCAGTATTCCAAACGGAAGATGCTGCACCTGTACGTTCACAGGGCTCCGATCCGCATCCCGCTCCTCGATGTTTTTATGATATTTTACCTCATACGCTCTGCTGATTACAATCTCTCCTGACGCAATATCCTTCGCTATAATTCCCGCATCCCTCTCCGCCCTGGTCCATTCTGCGTCCATGTAGTCACCCGGACGCAGAACGCCGCCGTTCGACAGCTTAAAGCGGGAATTTCCATTCCGGTAAAACAGAGCGTCAGAGCCCTTTTTTTCTCCATAAGAAGAAACGGCCACAACTCTTCCCAATCCGCCTTCATTTTGATTTTCATCTGACGTTATCCCCGGAAGCTCTTTGCCGGCCCTATTAAGCGGCGTCGCGACGGCAACCGCTCCATCCGTCGTCAGCGCGCCCTCTACGGTTATCACGCGCCCCTTTGGCAGTTTCACATCATTGTCCTCACTCACCGCCGCCGCTCCTGACATAAAAAAGGTTCCGTCCTGATAAACGCCGGTCCCATTTCCTGTAATGCTTCCGCCCGTCAAACGGATAGCGCCGCTGTTGGATAGGCCCGTCCCATTCTTTTCAACTGTCCCGCCCGCCATAGCAAAGGCCGCGGCATTTTGAATTCCATTTCCTCTGTTACTATGAATCTTTACATTTCCCCATACCTTCACGGTTCCGGCCACATTATCAATTCCGCTCTCCAGACAGTTTTTGATTTCCGCATAGTCACACAGGGACACCGCCTGGGCAAAGCTTCCGGCATCATAGCGCCCCGTCCCCGTATTGCGAATGCCTGTTTTTATATGAAAATTGTTATCCGAACGGATTCCCGACTCCGTTACGCCATATTCGCCATCTACATATAAGCCCCCGCATACAAGCTCCCCGCTGTTGTCAATTCCGTTTTCCGCCTCCCGGGCATACACAATTAAAGTATCCGAAAAAGACGCTCCCGGCGACTTCGCCCCGATATAGAGCTTGCCGGCATTGCATACCACTGCGGACGTCTTAAGGGAAAAGAACCCGTTTCCCGCGTTCGCACAGTTGAACGTAACGTTTCCGGTATTTTCCAGGCACGGCGCGTTCGCTCCATATGCCAATAAACCGCCTGCAGTCAGATTCCCGCTGTTTTTGATGCAGCCGCTGTAATTTGCGCTTGACGCGTAATCCCCCGCACCCGCATATGAATACAAACCAACCATAAAATGTCCGTTTACCTGACACGCGCCGGTGTTCGTAAATCCGTATCCGGCATTTCCGTAGACGGCTCCGCCGGTAATCGCCGCCGTTCCACCATTATAAATCCCGCCGCCGCTTGAAAACGCCGCATTTCCGTTGCTAAAAATACGGCCGTTTTCCATGCGAAGCGTACCATTGCCATTATTTATAATTCCGTACGTCGCATTATTGCGGATCACCGCCGTCCCTTCTACCGTCACACTCCCTGAATTTCCAATCCCGGCCAATCCATTTCCATAAATAGTTCCTCCACTGATCAAAGCCACGCCGCTTGTAGACGCATTGCCGTTTACCGCAATACCGGATGTGTTTGCATTGCTGTGGATTTCCCCGCCGCGCATAGAAAGCCTTCCGTTTGAAGCGACAAACAATGCTCCGATTCCTCCGCTGTTATATGCAATCGTTCCGCCCGAAAGCGTCATGGTATTGCCGCCGGACTGTGCGATGGCAGCCCCCGAATCCCCGGCCGTATTTCCCTCCGCCGCACTGCCGCCTCCAAAAAGGCCGCCGCTCACCAAAAGGTTCCCGGAAGAACGGATCGCCCCGCCGGACTTCGCGCTGTTCCTTACAAACCTTCCGCCGCTTACCGATGTCTCTGCCTGCGTCGCAACCGCACCTCCGTGCATTACGGCCGCATTTCCGTCAAAAATACCGTTCTGTATTGTAAAACCGGACGCCGTTTTTGATGCATAAATCCCGCCGCCTCCAAATTCATTCGTTGTGGTCGTAGATGTATTGCGGCTGATAACCGGAGCCGTGTCCGACGTCCCGATATTTAACATACCTCTCGTGGATAGAAAAATTCCGCCGCCGCGCGGAGCCGTATTCTCTGAGATTATCCCCCCTGTGACGTCCAGCCTGCCGGTTTCCGCGCTTCGTTCTCCGTAAAGGTGCAGGCCTCCGCCGTGTTTGGTCGCCGCATTCCGGCTGATCGTCCCGCCGGATATCGCCGCGGTTCCGCTGATAATCGCAACGCCGCCCGCAAAATCCGCCGTATTTCCCCGAAACACATTTCCGCCGGATGTAAAATCTCCGCCGATTGTTCCGCCTGTCATAACAAACGTTCCGTAGACAGCCACCCCGCCGCCGTTCCCGGTTGTATCATTTTCCTCTCTTGTACTCTGCGCCGTTCTATTCCCTACAATCTGTCCGCCGGACATTGTAAAACTTGCCCCGTACTGCACCGACACCCCGCCGCCGTTTAAAGCCGCCGACTGTTCAATTACGCCGCCCGTCATATGAAAAGCGCCGGAATTCACCCGAACGCATCCCCCGTCGCCGGAGAGGATACCGGGATTGCCCGGATCTTTCAAAAAGCTATTCCATCCCAGGTATCCGGCCGCAAGGTTTAGCGTGCCGCCGTCAACGGTCAAAAGCGGCGCCCCAGCATACATTGTGGACTGACGGCCTTTCACGGAAAGAAGCGTCCTCGCCCCGGTCGAGGGGTTAACCGCAGAGCTTGCCTCAATTGTCAGCGTTCCTTTTACACGAAACAACGCGCCACCTACAAACGATGCGGAACGTGTGATGCTGTAATTTTCGCTGCTCTTCGGAAAAATCACAACCGTGCTGCCGCTCGGTACTGTGACCGTTCCGGTTGCGCTGATATTTGCGTCTATCCGGACTTTGCCCTTTCCGCTCTCCACGGCGCTCTTTACCTGATCCCAGCTCGTACACCCGACGACGCGGTCAGATGCGGCCCGACCCGGCTCCTCCTTTTTTTCCGAAATATCCAAAGCTTCTATTTCCTTTAGTCCGGCCGATCCGTCCTTCCTTTCCCGCTTGACTTTCTTCGGAACGGCCGAAGCATCCGGATTTTGCGTCGGTTCCCGCTTTTTTCCGGGCGTTTCTGTTTCCCAAAGTTCCTCCTCTTTAAAAAGATCATCCGGCACAATCTCCTGCCTGTAAACCGGTTCGAGGTCAATCTCCTCGATATCCCCGTCATCTGCATTTTCCTCTGTCGAAACCGCGGCCGCGTTATATTCTTCCCCGTCGCAAACAAACGGCTCTTCCCGGAGAACCGGCGTCATACATCCAATATTAACAGCCAGAATAAATGAAAGTATTCTCCGCTTCATTTTGCTTACCCTCCTATTTTTCTTTCCCGGACCGGTCTAAAATCACACATCTTCTGGCGCTTACGCATCCCTCCTGTCCGTTCGCGTGTTTATAAGTTTCTGTCACTTCAACAGACAAAAGCCCTTTTTCTTCATCCGCCTTCAGAATATTAACCACAAGGTCAGACTCGCTGTTTATCTGCATTATAAGCGCCTCTAAAAAATCTGCCACAAATTCGTCCCTGTCCTTAAATTCATACCGTTTTTCGGTTGTCAGCTTCTGCATCGTCATCTGCATCGCTTCTCCGAGGCTTTGCGATACCTCTCCCTGCCTGACGGCTCTTCCGTGTATGGTAACGATAACCGCTACAAACAAAACAAGCGTCAGAGCCGACACCATACCGAACACAATCTGTTTCACAATCCGCCCTCCTTATCTCCCGCAGAGCCCTGCGTGTTTCCTCCTCCCTGCACCGGAATCCGAAACTTTCTCCATGCGCTGACCCCATAGATATCTTTTGCACAAATCAAAATCTCGTAGATACCCCCGCGCAAAAATACATATGAGGGACTGTCAATCTGCTCCTCATCTACGCTTACCGCCCGAACCGCCGTCTGTCTGCCGTCCGCATCCCATGCTAAGAACAAATTTTCCCACGCCGCCGCTTTTCCGGCGCAAACCTCTGCCCCACTATATACGATTGTCGGCGGATCGCGCTGTATCACGGAATGATATATCTCCCGGTCTTCATAAAGCCGAAACGTCCTCCCCGCATTGGAGGCGCGCGTCAAAAGCAGCGAAAACATTCCCTTTTCCCCATCTGTGCCTGCAAGACCATGCAGACAAAAAATTAAAACCGATATTACCGCAAGCGACGCAAGTATTGCCCTTGCATATTCCCGTATAATTATTTTCATATACACCTGCCTGTCCCTACACAGCCGTCAAACAGTTTTCAAGCACAAATATTCCTATCGCTCCGTTCTGCTGTACCATTGCCGTTATAAATCCGATCAGAAACACCCCCGCCAAAACCGCAAGAATCATTCCCCCGTACTCTTCCATCAAATGTTCCATCGCATTCCTCCTAAAATCCGCTTATTATCTGCAGCAGCACGCGGATCATCCCGATCGCCGCCGCGCCTGCCAGAGCGCTCAGCGCCGCTTCCCCATACTCTTCAAACACTTCTCTCATATTACATACCCCCATATCTCATGTCTGCTCACATAATTTAAAAAGCCGATCCGATACTCATACGCCAGACAAATCTCGGCTGTCTTTTGTTCTTTCTTTTTATATATCTGAACTTTGAGATCATAACCGTCTCTCTTTGCCTGCATGATGCATGAATCAATTACCTGCCGGCTCAAATCGCTGTTTTCGATTTCGGCAATCACATTTTCTTTATAGTCTCTTGCATACGCGCTCTCCATCTGTGCGCCGACAATGCCCGTACCGAGCATTGTAAATACCATGATAAAAAATATTCCCACAAACGCCTTCACTACCTGACTCATATTCCCGCCTCCTACAAACTGCCGGCCTGCACAAAAAACGCCAGCAGAAAAACCGTCATATCTATAATCAGTTTTATTGCACCGACAAGCGCCGGCGCCAAAAATAAGAGATACATGCCCGCAAGCGCATCCTCATTTTTTAACGCCTCCGCCCGCTCCATCAAATTCATATTTCGCTCGACCAGCTCCGCCGTCTGCTCCTGCTCGTTTCCGCCGTTTCCCATTGAAATCGCAAAAAGCATTTTCATAGCCGACTGTATCTGCGGAAGCGAAAATTCCTTTAGAAATTCCAGATAGGGAAGCGCCTCCTCCGGGCTGGCGGTTATTTTCTTTTGAAAATCCTCAAGCGCCGGCTTTAAAACCTCCGGCGCCGTGCGCAGCGTCTTTACGATGGATACCTGCACATTTTCAATCTGCAGCAGCAGCGATAATTCCATTAACCATTTGGGAAACGCCTTTTCGATTTCTCTGGAAAGATTCTTTTTGGCAAGCGCATGCCCGATTTTATGTTGACAAAAGAAAACCGCCGAAACACAGGCGGCAATCCCCGCCGCAAAAAAGCTTTTCTTTATAAGAAAGAACACCGTCAGCGCAGACGGTACCAGGGAATAACAGACGCTGCGCTTCCTCTCTCTCTTTTCATCATACGCCGTATAGCTTCTGTATTTGTCCGCAAGGCCGCATGTCTTACCGTTATCTTTTCCCCTCAGCCAGTCGACCGCCAGCTTTTTATCGGTTCTCGTATAAATCAAAAGAAGAGTAACCATAAAAATCACTGTCGACCCGATTCTAATCCCGCTGCCGGAAACATCTATCTTGGACGGTAATATAAAATTCGCCGTAACGCATACAAACAGGGAGACAAAAATTGCAATCGCCACATTGTGACGGGCCTTCTTACAATCCTGCCTGTATATGTCCATCCGCTTTCTCCATCCGTTTAAATCTTTTAATAACAATGTCATTATACCGTCGCATTCGCCGCCGATTTTTTCGACCTTATACAGAAAAGTATGTATCGTATGCAGTCTGTCACTCTCATACTCCGCCTCGATTTTTTTCAGGCTTCGCTCCATAACATCTTCCTCTTCATAGTCATAGCGAATGACACGCAAGGCCCCCTGGATGGTTCTGTGCATATTGCCGTCGGGGAACAGAATCGAAACCTCCTCCAGCGAAGTTAATAATTTTTTCTGTCTCATAAACGCATATAAGATCTGCTCCATATAAACCTGTGCGTCCGTCAGCCTTTTATCCTCTAAAACGGCTCTTGCACGGTTTGCTCTCCATAACGGCAAAAAAACCAAAAGCACCGCTCCCATAAAAATTGTCCAGGAAAGCGGCAGAACATACAGCCTGCAGAGAAACAGGCACAGCAGTTCCGACGCTCCGTAAAAAACAATCCCGTGGAATATATCCGGTCTTTTCTTTTTTCTCATCCACGCACCTCCCTATTGTTAAACGGCTCTTCGATTCCGTAACGGCTCATAATCTTTCGCACTCCTTCCGGTATTTTAAATTTTTCCAGCTTCCCGTCCCAGACCAGCATAGAAACCATATTGACCCCCTGCTCTCTCGTAAAAAAGCAAAGCTGATCCATATAGCGGTAAACTCTTCCGTCCGTCTTCTTTCTGCGGCGGAGCAGGACGCCCACGTCCACATAACTATACACATCGTTTTCCAGGCGGTTTGCATCATACCTGCTCTCCATCATATTCAAAATTCGATCCGGTATTTTTCTCACATCATCCGTATGAAGCGTAGTAAATCCCCTGATTCCGGTAGACCAGCACTCCAAAAGAGACTTCACCTCCACGGACCTGGCTTCCGACAACATAATCCACGCCGGATTTTGACGCAGACAGGTTTTAATCGCCTTTGTATAATCGAAATCCCCGCAAATCCGAAGCTCCACGCAGTCTTTCCCCGGGTTGATCCGGCTGTAATGCCATTCCGGATTGTCCTCAATTGTAATCACGCGCTCATGCGCCGGAATAAACTGCGAGAAAAATTTTGCGCATTCCGTCTTCCCGCAGCCCGGCTCCCCGCAGAAAACCATGTTCATTTTTGATAAGACGCAGTTGATTAACAGGGCCAAGACTTCTTTCTGACAATACTCCTCGCGCAGCGCCGACTCCACGCTCAGCCGCATCTTAGGAAGCGATTTTCGGATGCAAACGCTCCTGCCCGACACCGCTACCGATTCGTGCACAATGCTGACCCTCAAGGTGTCCGTCTCCGCCTCTAACAACGGATTCTTTTTATTAAACGGGCGGCTCACCTCATTCGCAATCCGATGCGAAAACTGCTCGATAAATTTATCCGTGATTCCATGTTCTATGACAGGATACCGCTCGTTTTCCACTTCGGTGATCCACAATTCGCTTCCGTTATAATCGATATCCGTAATTTTAGGGGATTTTAAAAATCTCCAGAACGGCCCGAAATACGCCTGCTCCATGCGAATCCCCTTTTCACTGTATTCCAATAAACCCTCCTCGCTATCAGCAGCTATTTTACATGTTTTCCCAGTCCGCTCATAAGCGCGCTAAACGCCTGATAAACGGGACTCTTACTGTCCGTTCCAATTACCATCGTAATCATAGCTGCAAGCGCCACAATCGCAATTACCGTTATAATCGCTCCTCCGTACTGCTCAAAAATTTCCTTCATAGGCAAAATCCTCCATATGTATTTCACTGTCAAAATGGGATATCGCAGAATGAGATTTCTGCTTTGATTTGAAAAAAGATAAATAAGATGTGCTTATCATAACGTATTTTTTGAAATCTGTAAATGCATTTTCCCCGATTTATGAAAACTTCATTTTTATAATTCGTATATTAAAAGAGCGTTTATAAACGATTATCTCCATGAAATGAGGGATTGTCTCACATTTATAAAGTATGATATAATAGTTCATATATTGATATAATAAAAACAAAGGCGGTGATTCTATGAAAAATTCTTCCACAAAAACGATCGGCCTGATTCTACCGACTGCATCAAACTATTTCGGGCACACACTGATGGAAATTCTTGAACAAAAGCTCTCCGAATTCGGATATAAGCTTTCCATTTCGCTTACCAATCATCATATTGAAAAAGAAAAAGATTATCTTCAGTATATGGCCGGCAATACGGATGGGATTATGCTGATCTCTGACGCGGAATACTATGATATGATTGCCGATGCAATCCCGGCGGACATTCCGACAATATTTTTAAACAGAAAGCCTATGAACTGTCCGCATACCGCGGTTATCGAAAATGACTACGCAGCCGTTTTTCAATCTATTTTCGCGCTAATCAACGACGGATATGAAAACATTGCCTGCATCTGCAGAAATCCCGATTTTTCTACAACGAAAGAAATTTTAAAAGCCTACAAAACCGCCATGGAGAATTCCTCGGCCGGCTACCACGAAGAATGGATTCATTTTTACGACAGAGGCCTGACGGATCTTACGGACGTAGTCGAAGAGTTAAAGAACAGCGGATGTACCGCGTTTTTTACGGCGTCCCAAACGCTGACGGAGCGCTTCTTAGATTACCTCTTTCTGTATAATCAATCAAACCCGCCGCTTGCCATCGCCGGATTTTCAAATATGAGTCATACGACGATTCTGCAGCAAAGCATCGACATGGTTGAACAGCCGATGGAACAGCTCGCCAATCTGGCATGTCAGCAAATTCTGTATCTGATTGAAAATCCGGAACGGGAGCCAAGCGACTATATTGTAAAGGGACGTTTTCGAAGAAGAATCTATGAGCCTTTTTCTTCTAAAATTCAACGTAAATAGGAGGATGAAATGAAACAGTTTACCATCACCACAGACACAACCGCAGACTTGCCCGAAAGCTACGTGAATGAACATAATCTCCGGATTCTTTCACTGACTTACACAATCGACGGCGTCACCTATGACTGGGAGCACCCTCTCGACGTCAAAGAATTTTACGATAAAATGCGCTCCGGTTCCCTTCCGACGACCTCACAGGTTAACCCGGAAACCGCTAAACGCGTTCTGAAAGAAACCGCCGAAAAAAATCAGACCGATATTCTTCATATCGCCTTTTCTTCCGGTTTAAGCGGAAGCTATGACAGCGTCAGAATTGCCGCCGGCGAGCTTGAGGAAGAGGGCTTCCCGTTTCGCATTGTCGTTGTCGACTCTCTTTGCGCTTCTCTTGGCGAAGGTCTTCTCGTACACAAAGCGGTTGCCATGCGCGCGGGCGGCGCCTCGTTAGACGAAACCGCTCGGTGGGTGGAAGAAAATAAACTTCATATTGTGCACAACTTTACGGTAGACGACTTAAATCACCTCTACCGCGGCGGGCGCGTCTCCAAAACAGCCGCCGTACTCGGAAGCGTTATCAATATCAAACCGATTCTCCATGTAGACGACGAAGGGCATCTGATTCCGCTCTCTAAGGTAAGGGGACGCAAAAAGTCTTTAATCGCCCTCGTCGACAGCATGGAAAAACAGATGGGGGGCTACCGCAGCCAAAACGATATCGTATTTATCAGCCACGGCGATTCCCCGGAAGACGCGCAGTACGTCGCTGATATCGTAAAAGAACGGTTTGGCATCGATTCTTTCCTGATAAACTATGTAGGTTCCACCATAGGAGCGCACTCCGGCCCTGGAACAATCGCTCTGTTTTATATGGGGGAATACCGTTAAAAAATAAAATCCGGCATCTTAAAGCAATATTTTCGCCTTAAAATGCCGGATTTCTTATTTCTTCGCCCTCTGTCATCGCGCCGCTCTCGTATTCGCGGATATATCGCGTCTGCCCGCAAACAAAATTCCAAATATAAGAGCCGGCGCGTCAAATAGTTTATCCATTTTTCTCTTTATTCTGTCCATTCCTCTCATTTTGGTCTGATTTTACCTGCAACTGCCTATTTACAGATAACGGTCTTTGTCTTACTCCAGGCCCCGTAAATCGGCTGCGGTTTACTCTGTCCATAAACGTATTTTTTAGAAACATTTTTATAATACCTAAGCCGCACATAATACGTTTGCTTCGACTTTAGCTTCTTCACGATCTGTCTGGTATTTTTCGTATTTATCTCTTTTACATCCTTCTCAAAGCTTCTATCCGTAGACACCTGTATCTGATATCTCCCTGCTGCCGTATTACTCTTTGCCGTAACCTGAATCTGCCCTCTCTTCTTGCTTTTAACATTCTTTATTACCCCCTTTTGTGGTGTGACAGTAAAAATTGCACAACCATCTCCGCCATAATCAGGTTCATAATATTTCGTGCTGATGATGTATCTCCCAATTTTCTTTATAGACTTCACTTTCTTTCCAGTTCTCATATCATAAATCGTATCATATGAATCAAGGTACTTTTGGTCAACGGAAGGTTCTCTTTTCCATACCAATTTTACCGATGGCATCTTTATTTTTTTTCCTGTATAAACAGAGCTCATCCTTCCAAGCTTTACGAACGGCTCTAACGGCTCGACGTCCCCCATTACATCAACTCTAATACTTGTCACCTTTTTCGAAAACTGTTTTTTGGCAATCGAAACTTCTATATAATAATTGCCTGGCTCTACCGTTTCCGCGCCCACAAGATAGCAGCTGTCTACCGAAGGCATTAAAAGTGAAAATTCTCCCAGCTCCATCTTATAATAATCAAAATCTCCATATCCATTTACCCTCCGCATTGTTAACTGCCGCCCCCTGCCGTCTAAAAGTCTAACCGTACTCTCTGCCTTGGAGTTTACCCCAAACGCCATTAATGACATTTTCTCCGTCTGAAACTTATAATACCTCTTATTATTCTCCCGAGTAAATTCATCGCTGTACAATTTATTACCTACTAGCTGAACCGCCGTCTTCATTGTCGTATTTGACGGTTGACTCTCCATTGGCTGCTCCTGCGGTCCTACAATCACAGGGGGCAGTGGTTTTAAATCTGACGATAGATTCTCTGCCATTTGATTTTGCGGCTCCACCGCAACTGCTTCCTGTGAAAACGATGCGACTGTAATACATAATACGCAAAAGATTCCATAAATTCTTTTTTTCATTTCTTCACCCCTTCGTATAATACAGGTCAAAATGGCGGTTAATCCCGCCATTTTAATTTTCCTGCAACTGCCTATTTACATACAACGGTCTTTGTTTTACTCCAGGCTCCGTAAATCGGCTGCGATTTTCCCTTTCCGTGAATGTATTTTATGGATACGTTTTTATAATACCTGACGCGCACATAATATCTTTTTCCCGCCTCCAAATTTTTTACGGCCTGCTTTACATTTTTTGTTTTAATCGTATGAACGCCGGTTTCAAATTTCTTATCTGTCGATACCTGAATCTGATACCTTCCGGCAGCAGAATTTTTCTTGGCAACAACCTGAATTTGTCCTCTTTTTCTACTCTTTACTTCTTTTAAAACGCCTTTTTGCGGCGTTACTGTAAACACGACGCAACTGTCTCCCGGGGAATCCAGAGCATTTATCAAAAACGCTCTGTTACAGATCAAATAACTTCCTATATTTCTTATTGACTTTACTTCTTTGCCGGCCTGTCTGTCAAAAATCCGGTTATATTTAATAAGATATTTTTTCCCCGATGCATTATAATCGTATTTTTCTTTTCCATTTGCTTTTACCTTCGGTATCGCTATCTTTTTCCCTGTATATACGGCAGTTCCCTTCTTTAATGTTAAATATGGTTCCAGCTCTTGTACCGTTCCCATTGCATGAAACCGTATCTCTTCTGTCCCCTGCCCAAACTGCTCCTTTTTAGCAGCTACTTGTACGTAATACGTACCCGGCTCCAGCAATTCTTCCTCTCCTATCCAATGACCATTCGTATCATATAACAATAATCCCGGATCATACGCTCCACACTCCGTATAAGTAAATCCCCAATTTTTACCGCGGAGCTTCCATCCGATTATCATTTGCCCTTTTTCGTTTAAAAGTTTTACTTCTCCTTTTGCATCTGAATTTACATTAAAAACAAAATCCGCCATTTTTTTTACGGTTATCTTATAATATCTAGTATTTCTTTCTGCTGTAAACACATCGTCATACAACTTCATATTTTCCAATTCAACGGCCTTTTCCATCGTCGTATTTGACGGTTGACTCTCCGTTGGCTGCTCCTGCGGTCCTACAATCACAGGGGGCAGTGGTTTTAAATCTGACGATAGATTCTCTGCCATTTGATTTTGCGGCTCCACCGCAACTGCTTCCTGTGAAAACGATGCGACTGTAATACATAATACGCAAAAGATTCCATAAATTCTTTTTTTCATTTCTTCACCCCTTCGTATAATACAGGTCAAAATGGCGGTTAATCCCGCCATTTTAATTTTCCTGCAACTGTTTATTTACAGATAACGGTCTTTGTTTTACTCCAGGCTCCGTAAATCGGCTCCGGCTCGCTCTGTCCATGGATGTATTTTTTAGAAACATTTTTGTAATACCTAAGACGCACATAATACGTTTGTTTCGACTTTAACTTCTTCACAGCCTGCCTGGTATTTCTCGTATTTATCTCTTTTACATCTTTCTCAAAGCTTCTATCTGTAGATATCTGAATTTGGTATCTTCCCGCTGCCGTATTGTTTTTAGCCGTAACCTGGACCTGCCCCTTCTTTTTACTTTTAACATTCTTTATTACACCCTTTTGTGGTGTTACGGTAAAAATTCCCCAACCGTCCCCGTAATAATTCGGTTCAAAATACTTCGTGGTAATAATATATCGCCCGATCTCTTTTACAGACTTTACGCGCTTACCAGTTCTCATATCATAAACCTTGTTATATGGATCAAGGTATTTCGGATCACAGGAAGGCTTTATTTCCCATTTCAATTGTACCGACGGCCTTTTTATCTTCTTCCCTGTATAAACCGCACTTGTCTTGCTAAGCTTCACTTCCGGATCTAACGGTAATATTTTTCCCATTGCATGAAATCTTACGCTTGTTATCCCGTTAGAAAACTCATTGCTATCAACAGAAATTTCCAGATAATATGTTCCTGTTTCCAGTGTTTCTACCTCACCGTTAGGATGTCCGTCATCCGAAAATATAATTGATTCAGCTCCATTCAAGTCCGACCAGTATGTAAACCTGTTATTAGCCCCAACTTTCCATGCCGATAACTTGCGACCTTTTTCATTTAATAATCTAACCTTCGCCCCCTTCTCCGAATGTATCCCAAACACAAAAAACGATACGTTTTTTACCGATAGTTTATAATACCTTTTACGTTTTTCAGATGTAAATACATCATCATACAACTTCGTATTTTCCAATTCAACGGCCTTTTTCATCGTCGTATTTGACCGTTGACTCTCCGTTGGCTGCTCCTGCAGTCCTACAATCACAGGGGGCAGTGGTTTTAAATCTGACGATAGATTCTCTGCCATTTGATTTTGCGGCTCCACCGCAACTGCTTCCTGTGAAAACGACGTAACTGTAATACATAGCGCGCACAACACTCCAAAAGCTCTTTTCTTCATGTCGTCTACCTCCCTCACAATTTTTATTTCTACTGATAATCTCCAGGTTCAAGTTCCCGGTGCCCTAATCCATTGTTTGCTCCCATTTTCCTATAAAAAAATAAATAACAGCTATCTTTTTTATTTGCATCGCACGAGCTGCACACATACCGATGAAATATCCTTCTTGACCAGCCTTGTGCATTTTTCACATCATAAACCTGACTTCCCCATGACGCGTTTGGACACACCACGCTCCTTAAATACGCTACATCTGTTTGATTTGCACCGGATGTCCCTGACAATGTTTTATTTCCTGAATACATTATACGCCCGTTTTTATAAAACTGTACCAAACGCGTCGCCGACTGTCTCGCAACCTCTTTTCTTGCTAATGCAGATGCTTCTTTTTTCTCCCCTAATTTGCTATGAAGTGGATCATACATACCCGGTTTGGTAAAAAAAGAAAGCTCCAGATAAGTAACAGGCACATTCTGATTTAACGCTGTAATCAAATCATCTACGTCTATAAAATAATCCGAATAACTTCTAAGTACGCTCGCAGAATCATCCACAATCGCCACATGCGCCCACAAATCCTCAGCCAAATGCAGCGCCATCCCAAGAATCAAATAACTGTATAAATTTCTTGTCATACTTTTCCCTGTTACAGATTCATAACGGCCAGATAAATGGATCAGCGTATCAAAATTCATTTGCTGAAAAATCTCATTATCATTCCTTAATGTCAGGCTTGAGATCTGATAGCCCTTTTGAAATTGCAAGGCCAATCCCATTAAATACGCCAAATAGCTATTATATGTCCCTCTTCCATGATATGGTGTCCCGTATCGGTTTAACTTTGTTCCTGTTGTAAGATTCACTTTACTTTGATCACAATATCCCTTTAAATTACTCAAATTCATTCGCTTTTTACTCTGTTCTGATAAAAGCAGCTTATATGTATGATCTTTGTTATAATGAAAATAGGTATCCGCCCATCCTGCCGTATAATTGATACATTCCTTCATAGACGCATTGGTATATCCATTTCCAGCCAATGCCGTAGCCGATATCTCCTTATGTGTATCTGTCCCCCAATGCCCGCCCCGGTCTGTCTTATTCACCGGGTC
>CANDCP010000045.1 GCA_947383215.1 uncultured Roseburia sp. | reverse complement strand
TGTCGGCGGCTGGACGAGATCGGGTGATTTTCCGAAGCTGGCGGCGTCCGCGGCAACGCGGCAGAATTTTGCCAAAAACATTGCAAAGTTTGTAGATTATCTGGGATACGATTTTGTAGATATTGACTGGGAGTACCCGACGGCCGACCGCGATCCGGATCCGGAAGGAAACGGCGTGACGATTGATAAAGGCTGTAAGGGATCAGAAGCGGATACGGAGAATTTTACGCTGATGCTTCAGGCAATCCGGGATGAATTAAGCGCGCTTGAGAAAAAGACCGGAAAATATTACGAGCTGTCGGTTGCGATGTCGGCGTCTCCGGCTATGATGGCGAAGATTGAGTATGATAAGGTGCTTGATATCGTCGACTTTGCAAATATGATGACGTATGACTTGAACGGCGCGTGGAATGCCTATACGGGGCATCAGACGGCGCTGTATACGAATCCGGCGTATGACAAGGAGACACAGAAGGACGGACAGTTTTCCGTCGACACGTGTATCCAGTATTTGAAGGATACCTATGGGAACAAGATCGATTATTCCAAAGTGGTAATCGGTGTCGCGCCGTACACCAGAGGGTGGGCGGAAGTAAAGAACGACGGTCCGGATGCGAAGAATCCGGGATTATATGCGACTGCAGCGCCAAACAGCGTAAAGGCGCCCGACGGTACGACGAGCGGAACCTTTGCGTACGGCGATATCGATACGCTGATATCCCAGTATCAGTTGAAGGAATATTATGACGAGACGGCGCAGGCCGCATACTATTACAGTCCGGAGACGGGGTATTTCTTTACCTGCGACAATGAGCGCTCCGTAGCGGCAAAGGGGAATTATGTAAAAGAGCAGGGCCTGGGCGGTCTGATTTCCTGGATGGCGTCATTAGACAGTACAAACTCGCTGACTAAGACGATGAAGGATTCCCTTTACGGCAATGCGAAGCTTCCGGACCAGGAGGTTGTCGTGACGAATCCGAACGTGGATGTTTCAATTACGGCGAGCGGTTCGCAGTACAGCATCACGATTAAGAATAACGAGACGGCGACAGAGTCGAACGCGGCGTTAAAATATGCCGAGCTTGTAAAGAAAACGGTTACCTATCCTACTTTATATATAAAGACAAAAAG
The DNA here is from genome assembly GCA_947383215.1 of uncultured Roseburia sp. Lineage (GTDB taxonomy): Bacteria > Bacillota > Clostridia > Lachnospirales > Lachnospiraceae > Roseburia_C. Next base: position 20,181 of record CANDCP010000045.1, on the reverse strand, counting down.
CGGAAACGCGTTTAGCGCCGGCTCGCAGAGCGGTACGGTGACAAACGCGAACGGATACGGCGTGATCGATTTATCCGGCGTTTACGGCGCGAAAATGCTTGAGCCGGGCAAATCCTTTACATTTACGGTTAACGTGGCGGGCAATGCCGACGTAACCGATATTGAAGGCGTGACAATGACGCAAAGGCTGCTTGCAAGTTCCAAAGAGTACGGCGCGCAGACAGTCTACGGGGAAGGCTCTGGGGGCAATATCCCGGGCGGGGACGATACGGAGAAGAATACGGAAGACAACAGTGAAAAGAACACGGAGGATAACAGCGAAAAGAACACAGAAGACGACACCGAGAAAAATACCGAGGGCGGCACAGGCACGTACGCTCCGTGGAAATCCGGGGAAACATATAAAGTCGGCGATCTGGTATCCCACAAGGATAAAGTATATGAGTGTATCATAAATCATACGTCGCACGACGGATGGAAGCCGGACGAGGGCGGGGAGACGCTCTGGAAGGTACGCCCGGACCTTGTAAATATTCCTTCCGGCGGCGGAGACGATAATCCGGAGGAGCCGGGAAATAATTACTATGTAAACGGTATGCTGCCGCAGCATATGGTGACGGGATACTGGCATAATTTTGTGAACGGTTCCGCGAATTTGAAGCTTAGCGACGTACCGGCTTATTACGATATGATCTGCGTTGCGTTTACTGGAAATACGACGACGCCGGGCGAGGTGACGTTTGAGCTGGACGGCGATTTGTGTAACGCGCTGGGCGGGTATACAAAGGCGGAATTTATACAGGATATCAAAGACTTAAAGCAGAAGGGACAGCATGTCATTATCTCCGTAGGCGGCGCAGAGGGAAGAATTGAGATTGACAGCGATGAGGCCGGAGAGAAATTTGCGGAAGGCTTAATTGGCATTATTGAGGAATATGGGTTTGAAGGCGTAGATATCGACTTGGAGGGCTCCGCCGTTTCGGGCACGGATTATATTGCGGACGCGCTTCGTACGGTCCACAATCATTTTGGCAAGGATTTTATTATTACCATGGCGCCGGAGACTTACTATATTCAGGCCGACAGGCTTTCTTCTAACGATATCACAACGGCATATTTAAGGCTGGCGCTTAAGATAAAGGATATTCTTACCATCTGTTATCCGCAGTTTTACAATTCCGGCGGGATGAACGGATACGGCGGTTCCATTGTGAATCCGGGGAGCGCGGATTTCCTGACGTCCTTATCGACATTGGTAATCGAGACCGGAGGCTTAAGGCCGGATCAGGTGGCAATCGGCGTTCCGTCCACTTCTCTGGCTGCCACCAGCGGCTATGTATCTACGGATGTTGTAAAGACGGCGGTCGACGCGATGATCAACGGAACCTCCTCGGGCGGCTTTACCGCGCCGAAGGCATATCCGACGTTCCGCGGCGTTATGACGTGGTCGATTAACTGGGATGCGACTAATAATTATGAGTGGGCCAAGGCGATGGACGAGGCTATGAGCAAGCTTCCGGTTGTCGATAACGGAAGCACGGATCCGGGCGATAAAAAAGACAAACCTGTTACGGGCGTAACATTAGATAAAACTTCCATTACGTTGGAGGAAGGAGCTTTCGAAACGCTGAAGGCGACTGTGGCTCCGGCGGACGCAACGAATAAAACCGTGACATGGAGCTCCTCCGACACATCGGTGGCCACCGTTTCAGGCGGCGTTGTCGTCGGCAAAAAAGCGGGAGAGGCGCAGATTACGGTAAAGACAAACGACGGAAACAAGACGGCGGTATGTGATGTGACGGTTAAGGAGAAAGAGCAGCAGACAATAAGCGTTACGGGAGTGACCGTAAACCGCGCGGATTTCTCCTTAGAGCAGGGAATGTCCGAGCAGATTAAAGCGTCGGTTGAGCCGTCGAACGCGACAAACCAGGCTGTGACATGGAAATCTTCCGATACATCGGTCGCAACGGTTTCAAAGGACGGAATTGTAACGGCGGTAAAACCGGGAACTGCCGTAATCACGGTAACTTCGGATGACGGGGCTAAGACAGCGTCCATTACGGTTACGATTAAAGAGAGGGACGCCGCGACGGTGAGCGTTACGGGCGTGACATTAAATACGGCGGCGCTTAATTTGAAGGAGGGAGAAACCGCGTCACTGCAGGCGGCAATCGAGCCGTCGAACGCGACGAATAAAAATGTATTTTGGAAGTCCTCCGACGAGAATGTGGTATTCGTCTCCTCAGAAGGATCGGTGCTTGCGAGAAAAGAGGGAGAGGCGACCATTACGGCGATAACGGCAGACGGAAGCTTCCAGGCGGTGTGTGCGGTGACAGTGACGCCGGTGGCGGTTGAGAGCGTGAGTGTGAGTGAAACAAGCCTTACGCTTCCGGAAGGAATTTCCAGCGCGCTTACAGCAGTGATTACGCCGTCAAATGCAAGTAATCGCTCCGTTACATGGACTTCTTCGGATGAGCGCGTTGCGACTGTTTCGGAGGACGGAGTTGTAACCGCGGTTACGGCGGGAAACGCGACGATCACAGTGACAACGGCGGACGGGAATAAGACGGCTGTCGTGACGGTTACCGTGACAAAGAGAGAGGCCGGAAGTATCCGGGTGGAGAGCGTCGAATTGAATAAATCCGCGCTGGAGCTTGAGGTGAATGAGGATGCCTCGCTTGCGGCGGCAGTTACGCCTGCGAGCGCGACGTACAAGCATATTATCTGGAAATCGTCCGATTCTTCGGTAGCGATTGTGACATCAGACGGGCAGATTCTTGCGTTAAAAGAAGGAAAAACAATTATTACGGCGACGGCGGCCGACGGCGGGGCGACGGCAGCTTGTGCGGTTACCGTGAAAGCAAAGGGAGCGGTGGAGACGAAGAAATATACCGTAACGTTTGATTCCAACGGAGGCAGCGCAGTCGCTTCACAGACCGTGGCAGAGGGAGGAACAGCGGCGCAGCCGGCCGCGCCTGTAAAGGCAGGATTTATATTTAAAGGCTGGAAGCTTAACAATGCGCCTTACGATTTCAAAGCGGCTGTAAACGGCGATATTACATTAGTCGCGCAGTGGGAAGCGGTGAATGCGCCTGCGTCGGCCGTAAAAGTGACAGGGCTGAAAATCAGCGGAATTTCCAAGAAAATCGCGGCGGGCAAAAAAGTTTTATTGACGGCTGTGGCGACGCCTGCGAATGCAGCGAACGCGTCTGTGACATGGTCCGTTAAGGCGGATAAGAATGCAAAATATGCGAGCGTAGACGCAAAGACGGGTCTTGTTACGACAAAGAAGGCCGGAAAGAATAAAACGGTGACAATCGTTGCGACTGCAAACGACGGAAGCGGAGTGACGGCCGAGTATAAGATCAAGCTTATGGCAAAGGCGGTCAAAAAGATTGCGCTGAAGGTTTCTTCTAATCCGGTAAAGGCGGGAAAGAAGATAAAAATTAAGGCGACGGTAACGCCGAAAGCTTCCGCAAAGAAAATTAACAGTAAGCTGAAATGGGAGAGCAGTAATCCTAAATATGCGACGGTGACGTCAAAAGGCGTCGTTAAGACAAAAAAAGCCGGAAAAGGAAAGACGGTAAAGATTACGGCGAGAGCTACGGACGGCACTAATAAGAAAAAGACAGTTAAGATAAAGATAAAGTAAGAGACAGAGCGAAAGAAATATAGCGCGGCACAATCGAAATATCCCGTTTCGGTTGCGCCGCGTTTTTCGTATTACAGAAAAAGTTCCGCGTCAGGGAGGAATTATCCTTGAAAACCAGAAAAACATTACGATGTTTCCGTATAAAAATATACAGACATAGGCAAATTTGTTCAAAAAAAAGCAAATCGATACATGGGAATGAGGAGCGGTTTTTTGTATACTAAGTTTTGGAAAGATGTGGAGATTGTGTCCGCATTGGGGAGAAGATATCTGAGAAAGGAAGGAAATATTGTGAAAAAAAGAGGTTTAGGTATTTTGTTATCGCTGGCTCTTACAGCCACCAGTATTTTCGGCGGATTTGCAGCGCCGTCTTCGGTTCTGCGCGTTGAGGCGGCCGAAACGACACCGGAGTACCGCAATGTCATGTATTATGGCGAGTGGTCAATATATTCCGGACAGAAGTATTTTTATCCCAGCAAGATTGACGGAAGTCAGATTACACATTTGAATTTTGCGTTTTTAGATATGGACGCAAACGGCGATCTTGTCTTATGCGATGAGCATGCGGATTTTCAGACGATTTTGCCTGAGCAGAACGGACTCACATACGGGGAGCCGTATGCCGGCGTTCTCGGGGCAATGAATATTCTGCGTTCGAAATACCCGAATATGAAGATTGGTATTTCGGTCGGCGGATGGACGCGGTCAGGCGATTTTTCGGCGGTCGCGGCGGATCCGGCAAAGCGTGCAAATTTTGCAAAAAATATTGCGAAGTTTGTAGATTATCTGGGGTACGATTTCGTAGATATCGACTGGGAGTATCCGACGGCGGTGCGTGCGAGCGATCCGGCGGGCAACGGTGTGACGATCGACGAAGGCTGCCCGGGAACAGAGGCGGATACGCAGAACTTTACGCTGTTGATGCAGGCAATCCGCGATGAGCTGGATTCCCTTGAAAAAAGTAACGGAAAGTATTATGAGTTATCCGTCGCAATGTCGGCATCGCCGGCAATGATGTCCAAGATTGAATATGACAAGGTAATGGATATCGTCGACTTTGCGAACATGATGACGTACGATTTAAACGGTGCGTGGAACGGCTATACCGGACATCAGACGGCGCTATACACCAACCCGGCGTACGATAAAGAGACGCAGAAAGACGGACAGTTTTCGGTAGACGCCTGTATCCAGTATTTAAAACAGACATATGGAGATAAGATTGATTATTCCAAAATCGTAATCGGCGTTGCTCCGTATACGAGGGGCTGGGCAGGCGTGAAAGACGACGGATCGGACCCGAAAAATCCGGGCCTGTACGCGACGGCGGAGCCAAACAGTGTGAAGGCTGCGGACGGTACGACAAGCGGCACGTTTGCATACGGCGATATTGAGACTTTAAAGTCGCAGTATCAGCTGCAGGAGTACTATGACGAGACCGCGCAGGCGGCGTACTATTACAGTCCGAAGACCGGATACTTTTTCACCTGCGACAATGAGCGTTCCGTAGCGGCAAAGGGCGAATATGTAAAGAAAAACGGCCTTGGCGGGTTGATTTCCTGGATGGCTTCTTTAGACAGCACCAATTCCGTGACGAAAACGATGAAGGAATCCTTATACGGGGACGCGAAGCTTCCGGCGCAGGAAATTAAAGTGGCAAGTCCAAAAGCTTCTGTCTCTGTGACGGCGGAAGGTTCTGCCTATACAATTACGCTTGCGAATAATGAGAAAGCGATTGAGACTAATACGGCGTTAAAGGACGCAGAGTTATTCAAAAAGACGGTTATGTATCCGAAGCTTTACATTAAGACGAAGAGCGGCGCAACGTTTAGCGCCGGTTCCCAGAGCGGAGCAGTGACAAATCAGAACGGATACGGCGTGATCGATTTGGCTTCCATATATGCGGCAAAGGCTTTAAAGCCGGGAACTTCCCATACGTTTACGGTTCGTGTTTCGGGCAATGCGAATGTGACGGATATTGAGGGAATTACCATGACGCAGCGTATCTTAACTTCCTTGGAGGAGTTTGGCGCGCAGTCTGTTTACGGCGCGGATGTCGGCGGCGATATCGGAAGCGGCGAGACAAATAAGGATACAGAGGTTGTGACGCCGGGGACGGACAGTGAGACGGAGAGTCAGGTGACGCCAGGAACGGACAGCGAGACAGAAAGTCAGGTAACGCCAGGGACGGACAGCGAGACGGAGAGCCAGGTAACTCCTGGAACACAGCCGGGGACATATCCTGCGTGGGCGTCTGGCATGGCGTATAAGCTGGGGGATCTCGTTTCTTATCAGGGAAAAGTATACGAGTGTACGTATGCGCATACCTCACATGGCGGATGGCTGCCGGACGGTACGCCGACGCTCTGGAAGGAGAGGGCGGATCTTGTGCATGTAGAGGGAAATCAGCCGTCGGAAGGCGGGGATACCGAGACGGAAAACGGCGGCGACACGGAAAACAATTATTACGTAAATGAAAAATTACCGCAGCACATGGTGACAGGCTACTGGCATAATTTCTGCAACGGTTCGACAAATTTGAAGTTAAGCGATGTTCCTTCGTATTATGATATGATTTGCGTTGCGTTTACCGGAAATACGGCGACGCCGGGGGAAGTGACATTCGAGCTGGATGGCGATCTGTGCAGGGCGTTGGGCGGCTATACAAAGGCAGAGTTTATACAGGATATTAAAGATTTAAAAGAAAAAGGACAGCATGTGATTATTTCTGTCGGCGGCGCCGAGGGAAGGATTGAGATTAACAGCGAGAAAGCGGCGGATCTGTTTACGAAAGGTTTGATCCGTATCATCGAAGAGTACGGATTCGAGGGCGTGGACATTGATTTAGAAGGTTCCGCGGTATCCGGCGTAAATTATATTGCCAGCGCGCTGCGTACGGTGCACGATCATTTCGGTGAGGATTTTATTATTACCATGGCGCCTGAAACTTATTATATTCAGGCAGACAGACTTTCTTCAAACGACATTACGACGTCTTATTTAAGACTTGCGCTCGAGATTAAAGATATTTTGACAATCTGCTATCCGCAGTTTTATAATACGGGCGGAATGAACGGTTACGGCGGTTCTATTGTGAATCCGGGAAATGCAGACTTTTTAACTTCTTTATCTACCTTAATCATTGAGGCGGGCCTAAGACCGGATCAGGTAGCGCTCGGCGTTCCGTCTACCTCGCAGGCGGCGGGCAGCGGCTATGTAGCGCCGTCCGTAGTCAAAAAAGCGATAGATGCGCTTGCTTACAAGACGTCTTCCGGCAGCTTTACGGCTCCAAAGGCGTATCCTTCCATCCGCGGCGTTATGACCTGGTCGATTAACTGGGATGCGACAAATAATTATGCGTGGGCGAAAGCGATGGACGCGGCGATGGATGAGCTTCCGGATGTAGAGATTGGCGGAAACGAGAGGCCGGACGAGACAGAAAGGCCGACTGAGACGGAGAAGCCGGACGAGACAGAAAAGCCGACTGAGACAGAGAAGCCGGATGATACAGAAAAACCGGCGGACGCCCCTGCATGGAGCGCATCTAAGGCGTACACGGGCGGAGAGAGAGTGAGCTACAACGGAAAAGTTTATGAGGCGTCCTGGTGGACACAGGGGACAAATCCGCAGGATCAGGGCCAGTGGGGTCCTTGGAAATTGATCGGCGACGTTTCCGGCGGCAGTACAGGAGGCGAGACAGAAGGAGGCTCTGAGGGGAATACGGGAAATGAAGGAGAATCCGGAAATAATCCGGGAAATGTCGAAGGAATTGATGCGTGGAGCGCGTCGAAGGTATATACAGGCGGAGATAAGGTTGTTTATAACGGAAAAGTATATACGGCATCCTGGTGGACGCAGGGAACAAATCCGCAGGATCAGGGGCAATGGGGTCCTTGGAAGTTGGTAAATAATTAGCAGAGTTTATTTGGAGCTTGTAAAGTTTTCCTGTAAATGACGTTTTAAAGGGTCTTTTATGATAAAGTGAAAATCATAGAAGGCCCTTTTATTATAGAAAATACGTTTCAGGGGGAGTCGCCGTTTGTGGGTAAGCGCCAATGACGGCTTGTATGCTCGAGGAGGTAGAAGAAAAAGAAAAGAAATTTGAACATACCGTATTTTTTATTATGGGAATTACTTCTTTGCTCGCAATCTCCAGTATTTCTCCAAGCGCATGTAAGATTGTGGCTGTAATCGCCGTCGTGACGATTCCGCATAAAAACCATATTACGGTAAGGAAAAAGTTTCGTTCCTCAACGACGCCGGAATAATAGATATCTGTTATAGTAACTCCGTTTTTCCATGCCAATGCAATAGAGGCGATAATACCCAAAACCAAAACGACAGTTCCCATTGTACGACACATTTCTTTCATATTCAAACTCCTCCTTTGTTTTGACTAAAATATTTTTTACTATTATACTTATTCTTCCAAGATCAATCAAGTATGTAATATAAAGTCTCCAATATTTTAAACTTTCAAGTATAATAATTGACGGTTAATTTTTTTAGTGTTAATATAATTATATATTAAAAATTAATTAAGCAAACGAGGGCGAATCCCCAAGTTGCCTAAGAGCAGGAAAGAGATATTCGCATGAAAAACAGGATAGAGGAGCTTCGGATGGAGAGAGGAATCCGTCAGGAGGAGCTTGCGCGGACGCTTGAGGTATCGAGACAGACAATCAGCTCGCTGGAAAACGGGCGTTATAATCCGTCGATACAGCTCGCGTTTAAGCTGGCGAGGTATTTTGGTCTTAGGATAGAAGAAATCTTTATTTATGAGGAAGAAAAAGATGAATAACATGTGTAAAAAGCGAGTGAATTATTTTGAGATGCTGCTTGGAGTAATAACGCTTGTGTTCGGAATATTGATAGAGGCGCGCCTGCAGATCACAGGGGAAACGCAGACGCCGAATATCAGCCGCTTTGCGGGGATGTTGACGGGATTTGGCTGCGGCATACTCATAGTCGGAGTAGTCCGGCTGCTGCGCAATCGTTTTAGCTCGAAAGAAAAGTTAAAAGAGCGGGAAATCGAGAAAAATGACGAAAGAAATATTCAGCTGACGCGCGCCGCGTATACGGTGGCGGCTATGGGGGCGCTATTTCTGTTTGTGATTCTGGCGTTCGTTTATATATTACTGGGAGCATATCTGGAGTCATGGCTTGCAATCGGGGCGATGTATATAGAAGTTATAATCTTTGGAATTGCGTATAGAGTGATCGGGAAAAAAATGTAAAAGCAAAACGGCATAGATTACGATAAAAATTCTTCGGGATACCGAAAGGGTGTGCGTTATGGGGACGAGAGGCTCCAGACGCACAGCGCATCGGTATTTCGAAGATTTTTATATTATAGGAAAGTACGTGTCGTTGAAAAGAGGGAAACGATAATAGCGCGTCTGTAATACAAAAAAGCCGCACACTTTCCCGGGCAGATGCGTTAAACATAACAGAGGGAGGGAAAACGGTGTCGGAAGAATTGAAGGATCATTATGAAAAAGTGTATCGTTACTGTTATTTTCGGGTGCATGACAGATATACGGCAGAAGATTTGACACAGGAAGCCTTTCTTCGGTATTTTGCGCAGAATACATATATTCACAGGGGAAAGAAGCTGGCGTATTTGTACACGATCGCCCACAATCTCTGTGTAGATTATTACAGGAAAGGAGGAGCCGCGGCCGCACAAGAATTTACAGAGGAGGTAAGTTTGACCTGCCGGGATGGCTGGGAGGAGTGGACGTCGCGGCTGGAGGATCGGGTGATATTAAAGGCGGCGGTGGACAGTCTGCCGAAGGAACAGCAGGAAATTATTATGCTGCGCTATGCAAATGAATTGTCCGTGGGGGAGATTGCCCAAATTTGCGGTCTGTCAAGATTCGCGGTTTACCGAAGAGAGAAGGAAGCGTTAAGGCGTCTCTGTAAAAGTCTGGGAGGAGATTAAATGAGGAGAGAATTGAAAAAAGAGCTTGCGGATTGTTTTAAAGCGCCGGGTCCGGCGCGGCGGGAAGAATTTTTATCACGCTTGCGTATGCCGAGAGAACCGGCGTATCGATTTGTGATGACACAGCTTTCCTATGTCGGGAAAAAAGGCGTTGTGGCGGCGTTTTTGGCGCTCGCATCCGTTGTGGGAGTCGGAAAATGGAAGATGCATTTTTCGGGGGACGCGCTGCTTTGGATGATTGCGGCCGTTTTGCCGCTGTTTGCCGTGGCGGTTGTGGCGGAGAGCGGCCGTTCTTCCCGGTGCCGGATGGCGGAACTTGAATGCTGCTGCCGTTATCATCTGCCTGAAATTATGCTAGTGCGGACGGGATTTTTATGCGGAGTGAATCTGGTTGTGCTGTTTGGCACGTTTCTGATGTTGAGGGGAAGCGTTTCCTATGGGGCGTTGGCTTTGGGAATTTATCTATTTATGCCGTATCTTTTGACCTGCGTGCTGATCCTCGCAATACAAAGCCTTAACAGAGGCGAAGAGAAGCGCTGGTATTATACGGCGGCCGGTATTTTTGTGGGAGCGCTTTCATTTTGTCTGCCGGGCGCTGCGGGCGAATTATACAGTGAGAGATATTTTGGCATGTGGGTGTCTGTATTTACCGCGCTCTGTTATATTCTGATAAGGCAGATACTGAAAATAAAAAAGAATTTGGAGGAAGGACGATGGAACTTGTACTTGACCGAGTGAGTAAGCAATACAAAAATAAAATTGCGGTAGACCGCATATCGCTGAAGATGCATCCGGGAATATACGGCCTTCTCGGGGCAAACGGCGCGGGAAAGACAACGCTGATGCGCTTAATTTGCGGCGTTCTTACGCCGACAAGCGGCGAGGTGCGTCTGGACGGCGTCGATGTGAAAGGGGAGGCATATCGCGACAGGCTGGGATATCTGCCGCAGAACTTCGGTTACTATCCCAATTTTTCGGCACAGGATTTTCTTTTATATATGGCGTCTTTAAAAGGAATTCCGAAAAAAATTGCGGGACGAAAGGCGGAGGAACTGCTTGAAATCGTGAATTTGTCTCATGATGCAAAAAAGAAAATCAAAGTGTTTTCCGGCGGTATGAAGCAGAGGCTTGGGATTGCGCAGGCGCTGATCAATGATCCGGATCTCCTCGTGTTGGATGAGCCGACGTCGGGACTGGATCCGAAGGAGCGGGTAAAATTTCGAAGTATGATACAAAACCTTGGAGGCAAGAGAATCGTTATTTTGTCCACCCATATTGTGTCGGATGTGGAACATATTGCGAATGAAGTTTTGATGATGAAAGCGGGCAGCATTATTTATCACGGAACGCGAAACAAAGAGGAGGAAAAAGAGGAGCAGCCGCTGGAGGAGCTCTATATGAATTATTTTGGAGAGCAGGAGGAATCCTATGTGTGAAGTATTTCATTTGATGTATTTTGAATATAAGAAGATTTTAAAGCAATCCGCTGCAAAAATTGCGCTTGCGGCAGTCTTTGCAGTCATTTTGTTTTCCGGGGGAATCGCCGTTTTAAACGGCAGCATTACCGCAGGCGGCGAGGTGGTAAGCAGCGGTTATCAGAATGAAAAAGACAGAAAGGCGGAAGAAATAAGTTATGCGGGCGAGGCGGTAGACGAAAAATTGCTGCGCGAGGCGCGGGATACGTTTAAAAAGTATCCGTCTGATTATACGACGAATGCGTACGAGACAAAGGAAGCGTGGGATGCCTATCGCATGTATGCGCGTCCGTATAATTCTCTGGTATCTTTGACGCAGAGTGTGGGCGCCGATATCCTTACCATGGATTTGAACGGGTTTTATGAGTATCGGCGGGCGGCGATGGAGGAGATGCAAGACGAGCAGGATTTAAGCGCGGGGCAAAAAGAGTTTTTAAAAAAGCTTGACGATCAGGTGGAAAAACCCTTTCGATACGACTATACAAGGACGTACCGCCGGTTTATTTCTCTGCAGTATACAAACGGAATCTTTACCGCTTTTGCGGTGGCGGTCTGTCTTGCGGGAATCTTTGCGGGGGAGTATACAAGCGGGGTAGACGGCCTGATGCTTTCGTCAAAATATGGAAAAAACAAAGTGATTGCGGCAAAGCTGTTGACGGGATTTTCTTTTTCTATTGTGGTAAGCCTCGTTTTTTTGCTGGCTTGCTTTCTCGAGCTGGGCATTCTTCACGGCTTTGAGGGCGCGGACGCGCCGATTCAGCTGGGATACGTTACGAGCAGCTATCCGTTGACGATGCTTGAGACGGTAGAATTTATGTTTTTGTATAACGTGCTGGCAGTTTGTCTTATAGCGGCGATTGCCATGCTGCTGTCTGCGCTCGCCAGATCTTCGTTTTCCGTTATTATTGTCATTACCGTAATTTTGTTCGGTGGAATATTTTTAGAAGCGCCCTACCAGTATAAATTTCTTCGCGTATTGCTGCATTTTCTGCCGGGAAAGCTGATGAGCGGAGGCGCGGTTTTGGACGACATGCCGTTGAAAATCGGCGCGGCATATTTTACTCCGTATCAGTATGGGGCGCTCATTGTAATTCCGATAATTTTACTTCTGGCTTTCGGAGCGTTTCGGAAATTCCGGGCGCATCAGGTCGGATAGCGCGGCGGCGTCTTTTGATATTATTATCTTGCTTTTTATTTGAATTTATGTTACCATCATATAAGAACAAATGTTCTTTATGGAGGTGTAAGTATGGAGCAAATGTCCCTGTTCGACCAAAGCGACCAGAGCGTTCCGCTTGCCAGCCGTCTTCGCCCGGCAGATCTGGAAGAATTTGTCGGGCAGGAGCACCTGCTTGGCAGAGGGAAGGCGCTGCGGCAGCTGATAGAGCGCGATCAAATATCTTCTATGATATTTTGGGGGCCGCCGGGAGTTGGAAAGACGAGTCTTGCAGGTATTATCGCCGGAAAGACCAGGGCGGATTTTATCACTTTCAGCGCGGTGACCAGCGGTGTGAAAGAGATCAGAGAGGTTATGAATCGGGCGGAGATGAGTCGGAAGACAGGGATAAAGACCGTGCTGTTTGTAGACGAGATTCATCGTTTTAACAAGGCGCAGCAGGATGCGTTTCTGCCCTTTGTGGAAAAGGGGAGTATCGTATTGATCGGAGCTACGACGGAGAATCCGTCTTTCGAGGTGAATGCGGCTCTGCTTTCAAGGTGCAAGGTGTTTGTGTTAAAGGCCCTGGGAGAGAGCGAGATCAAAAAGCTTTTGGAGCATGCCTTAAAAAGTCCGCGTGGATTTTTAAATCAAAACGTTAAGATTTGCGAACGCCACTTAAATGCGATCGCTTCCTTTGCGAACGGCGACGCGCGGACGGCACTGAATGCGCTGGAGATGGCCGTGTTAAACGGTGAGATCAGCGCGGACGGAATTACTGTGACGGATGCGGGGATGGAGCAGTGCGTCAGCAGAAAATCTCTGCTCTATGATAAGACGGGGGAAGAACACTACAATATGATCTCGGCGCTTCATAAGTCTATGCGAAACAGTGATCCGGATGCGGCGGTGTATTGGATGGAGCGCATGCTAGAGGGCGGCGAGAGCCCGCTTTATGTAGCCAGACGCCTGATTCGTTTTGCAAGCGAGGACATAGGTCTTGCCGACAGCCATGCATTGCAGGTAGCGGTTAACGCGTATCAGGCATGTCATTTTAACGGGATGCCCGAGTGTGACGTGAATCTTGCCCATGCCGTTGTATATCTTTCTATGGCGCCGAAATCCAACGCGCTGTATGTTGCGTGCGAGGAGGCGAAGGCGGATATTCGTGAGAAAAAGGCGGAACCCGTACCGATGCAGCTTCGAAACGCCGTAACATCTTTGATGAAGGACTTAAAGTACGGAGAGGGATATCAGTATGCCCATGATTATAAAGAGAAGCTTACAAAGATGTCCTGTCTGCCGGATTCTCTTGCTGACAGGGAATATTATCGTCCGTCAGGTGAGGGAGCGGAGTTTGACGTTAAGAGAAAGCTTGAAGAGATCAAACAATGGAAACATAAAAATTATTGAGGTAATAATTGAGGTATAAAATCCCACCGTTTACAGATACTAGAATCACTGAATTTGACAGAGATTTGTAAATGGAGGATTATTGATATGAAAGCAACAGGAATAGTTAGAAGAATAGATGATCTGGGAAGAGTAGTCGTGCCGAAAGAGATCCGGAGGACGCTTCGGATCCGAGAGGGAGATCCGCTGGAGATATTTACGGACAGGCAGGGAGAAATTATTTTAAAAAAATATTCTCCGATCGGGGAGCTGGGGCAGTTTGCAGGACAGTATGCGGAGAGTTTAGCGCAGACCACGGGGCAGCTTGTCTGTATTACAGACCGCGATCATGTGATTGCGGCGGCGGGAAACGGGAAGAAGGATTTTGAGGGAAAACCGATCAGCAAGCAGCTTGAGATTGCAATCGAAGAGAGAGCCAATATCTTAGCCTCCCAGTCGGACAGTAAATTTATCAGGGTGACGCTTGACGACGGAGGAGATTATGCGGGGGAGGCGATCAGTACGATTATCTGCGAGGGGGATGCGATCGGTTCCGTCATTTTGTATAACAAAGATGAAAAAAGCCAGGTTGGGGAGACGGAGAGTAAGCTGGCCATGACGGCGGCGGGGTTTCTCGGACGTCAGATGGAACAGTAGATAGGGTGAAGCAGAAGGCAGGCAGGCGGCGTATCCGGCAGAGAGGATATGCCGCCTGTTTTTCTCAACTGTAAAATAACGGGAACCGGATGCGCTTGAATCAAACCGGCGGAAGCGTTAAAATAGAAAAAAGAAATTATTGGAAGAGACGCCGACCGGGCATTCAGATTGCCGTGATCGGATAAAATAAAAATGTGGGAGCGTAAATGTGAGCGAAGAAGAATTGGCGCCTCTTCTGGAATCAAAAATTTGTATTCCGGCAGAGGAAAAAAATATGATAAGCAGAGACAGCCTGATTCAGCGGCTTGAAAAGAGCGAGGAAGACGTTATTGTTTTTTGGGCGGGGGCAGGATTCGGAAAGACGGCTCTTATGGCGGAATTTGCAAGACGGCACAGCGGGCACTGCGGATGGTACCGGATCAACGAGCTGGATGAGAATCCGCACAATTTTTTACAGGGAATCCGTTTAGCCGTTTCAAAAGCAATGGGGACAAACTTTAACGTGATAAAAACGAGGGAGTTAGAGGAGGACGTCGGGGAGCTGTATCGGAAGTTTCTCTCGGGATTTCTCCTGCGCCTTAGGGAACACGTTTTTTACATTTGCTTTGACGACTTTCAGACAATCGAAAATGAATGTGTATATAAGTTTATCGAAAGTCTGATCGAATACGGACGCGGAAAGATTCGCCTGATGTTTGCGGTAAAAGGGGATTTCCCACGGTTTCTCGCCGCGCATCTGATGCGCCAGAGAGTGTTGACGGTATGCGCGCGGCATATGCAGTTTGACGGAAAAGAGACGGGGCTGCTTTTAAATAAAATAACCGGAAAAGAGCTGCCGGGTACGCTGGTGGAACGTATTCACGAGTATACAAGGGGGTGGCCCGCTGGGGTAGTGTTCGCGGGGATCGGTATGAAAAATGACGGGTCAGAGGACCGTCGTCCATTCTATTTTGACGAGTCATATCTTTATGATTACATATTCTGTGAAATTTTTCGAAAATTACCGGCTGATATTCAAAAGTTTTTGGCGGAGACATCCGTTCTTGGGGAGATGGATGCAAAGCTCTGCGACTGCGCGCTTGGGCGCAGCGATTCAGAACAAATTCTGGAATATCTCGCGCGTGAGAATCTTTTTATTTCCAAACAGAAGGGACGGACAACGAAATACAGCTATGCGTTTGTTTTTTCAGACTTCCTGAGCAGTATGCTAAAGAAGGAGAGAAAGGAGCAAATTATTTATCAGGCGTCGGAGTATTATGCGAGGCGCGGCGATTGGGACAGATCGTTTCCGTATGCGCAGACATACGGGGAAAGACAAGTTCTCCAGATTAAATGTCTGGGGCAGTTTTCGGTAAAAGGGCCGTCCGGAAGCGTCGCTTTTCGGACGAGAAAGACCAGGGAGCTGTTTGCCTGCCTCTTTTTTGAGGAGGGAAGAGGCGTTAAGCGCGACACGTTAATGGAACGTCTTTGGCCGGAAACGGACAGGGAGCGGGCTTCGACGCTCTTTTACACGACCGTTTCCTATCTGCGGAGAGCGCTGGATAAATCCGGTGTGGCAGATTTGTTAGTGGTTGAAAACCAGACGTACGCGCTCAATCTTGCCAACGTAAATTCGGATCTTTCGCTTTTGATGAATTGGAGCCGGTATGCCGGAGCCGGGCATATACCGGAAAACGCGAATATTTGGGAGGCGGCGTCGATCTATCACGATTGCTATATGTATGGGGAAGATTACATCTGGCTTGCGGAATATCGGGAGTACATAGAACAGATTTTTTTGCAGACCATGGGAAATCTCGCAGAGATAGAGATGAATGAAGGAAAATATAAACAGGCCGTTCTTCTTTTGCAGAGGGCCGCGGGGGTCGACTCCTACGCGGTATTTATTTTAGAGGCGCTCGTGGAGTGCCTGCTTCTCGCGGGCGATATCAGGGGTGCAAAACGGCAGTATGTAAAAATGGAAAAAATGTGCAAAGAGGAGCTGGGCGAGAAGCCGGAAAAAAGCTTTGAAGACTTTGTAAAACTGGCAAAGAGAAGGCGTGAGAGGCAAAACGGCGCGCAGCCGGATTGTTAAGAAAATGTTAAGTATTTTTGGGTAGAATAATGTCGAAAGAGAAATATTGAAAGAGAGAACGAATCAAATATTTGAGAAGCTGTAAAATGACAGGTTGGAAAGGAGGTATCCGGTTTTCTTATTATGAATTGACGACGTAAAACCGAGACAGAAAACCGGCAGCGTATGGCAGAGTATTTATCACCAGGTGTTTATGTGGAAGAATTTGAGTCCGGCGAAAAGCCAATGGAAGGCGTTGGCACCAGCACGGCGGGCTTTATCGGTCTTGCGGCGCGGGGCGCGATCTATGGCGTTCCGCAGCTTGTAACGAATTTTGCGGATTTTAAAAGAAAGTACGGAGGATACCTTTCGGAAAATGAATTTGGGGAGTACCGTTTTCTCGCGTATGCCGTAGAGCATTTTTTTATAAACGGCGGTTCGCGGGCGTTTATCGCAAGAGTAGCGCCGGAAGACGCGGCCTGTGCGCTGGGAAGCGTTCCGGCAGAGTCGCCGATCCTCGAGATTTCGGCCAAAAATCCGGGGGTCTGGGGGAACGGCATTAATATAGTAATTGCTCCCGGCAGTAAGGCGAAGACGCAGATACTTGAGATTATAGAACATACCGAGGGGAAAAAGTGCGCGGTAAAGAATGCGGCGGGATTTTTGGCGGGGGACGTCGTAATGTTTTCCGACGGAGAGAAGGTCCGATATAACCGTATCGTAAAAAGCCAGGAAAATGTGATTGAATTCGAGGATCAATTTGATGAGGACGCGGTTGATACGGGACTGCTTCCGCAAAAAGTAATTACGACCTGCGAGTTTACAATGGAAGTAAAGGCGGACGATCAGGTAGAGCTGTATGAAAACGTTTCGTTTAATATAGAGGCGTCGGGATACGTCGAAAAGAAATTGGCGAAGTCTGAGATGATCCGGGTAAAGTGCACGCCGCCGGCGCAGCAGCAGATTTTGCCGCCGTTTCTTTCTCTGGCCGGGGGAGATGAAGATAAGGCGGTTCTTTCCGTGAACTTAAGCGGGGGAACAAACGGAGACGTGGCTTCGCTGAGCGCGGCGGAGTTTATCGGGACCGATAACGGGGCGGGAAAACGAAGCGGGATACAGGCTTTTTTGGACAATGACAATGTGTCGATTATAGCGGTTCCCGGAATTACGGACCCGAACGTACAGCTGATGCTGGTCGCGCACTGTGAAAATACGGCGAGCAGATTTGCGGCGTTAGACATTCCGCGCGATGCGAAAAAGATTGACGAGATAACCGCGCACAGAGATATTTTTGATTCCGACTATGCGGCGTTATATCATCCGTGGCTTACGGTATTTGATCCTCTGGACAAGCGGAATATAGCGATTCCGCCTTCCGGTTCTATTCTGGGTATCTATGCAAGGAGCGACAACACAAGAGGGGTACATAAGGCGCCGGCCAATGAGGTTGTGCGGGCCTGCGTGGGTTTGGACTGTCAGTTTAATAAAGGCGAGCAGGATATTTTAAATCCCAAGGGCGTAAATCTGATCCGTTCGTTTCCGGGTATGGGGATTCGCGTATGGGGAGCGAGGACGGCCACCAGCAATCCGAGCTGGAAATATATCAATGTCCGCAGACTTTTTATTTTTATCGAGGAGTCGATCAAGGCCAACACCAACTGGGCGGTATTCGAGCCGAACGACGAGGTGCTCTGGGTGCGCGTGAAACGGACGATTGAAGTGTTTCTCACGGGAATGTGGCGCGACGGTTCGCTTGCGGGCGTTTCACCGGACGAGGCGTTTTTTGTAAACATCGGCCATGAGACAATGAGCCAGGACGATATTGACAATGGCCGTTTAATCTGTGTGATCGGCGTCGCGCCGGTAAAACCGGCCGAATTTGTGATCTTTAGAATTTCCCAGAAGACAGGCGACGCACAGTAGAGGAGGGTGAAGGGCAATGGCTACATATCCATATGGAAGGTTCAGATATAAGGTAGAGATCGACGGAATTACGGCCGGGGGGTTTTCGGAGGTAACGGGATTTGACGCGTCGATCGACGTTATGGAATACCGCGAGGGAGATATGGTTCAGACGCCGATGAAAATACCGGGGTTGAAAAAATACGGGAACATTACGCTCAAAAAAGGGCTTGCGGACTCCAGAGCGCTCTATGACTGGCTGGACGCGGGAGTCACCGGAGAGGTGGAGCGAAAGACAATTACGATTACCCTGCTCGACGCGACGGAGTCGGCGGTCGCGTCATGGCGCGTGATCAATGCATGGCCGGTAAAATATACGGGACCGGATTTCAACGCGACTTCGTCAGAGGTTGCGGTGGAGACGCTTGAGATAGCGCATGAGGGAATGACCAGAGAATCATAATTTGAGAGGGGGAAAAAGATGGCTTTTCAGACAGAATATTCATTTGTATTGCCAAGGGGGTATTTGGATCGCGGCGGCGTTCTGCACAAGGAGGGGATGATGCGTCTTGCCAATGCGGGGGACGAAATCTTGCCGTTAAAAGATCCGAGAGTGCAGCAGAATCCGGGTTACCTGACGGTGATTTTGCTGGCAAGGGTGGTTACGGGCCTTGGATCGCTTCCGACGGTAGACACCAGAGTGATTGAGAACCTCTATACGATGGATTTGGCGTATCTGCAGGATTTATATCAGAAAATTAACGGCATGGACGTGCCGGGCTACAAAGCCGTGTGCCCGCATTGCGGGCAGGAAATTGACATTCCGATAAATTTTATGGAGGCCGGCCATTAGAAGTGTATCCGGCGGAAAAAATCTATGAGGAGGCTGCGTTTATCGCATACTATATGCACTGGAGCCATGACGATATTATGTCTATGAGCCATGTGGACCGTCTCCGCTGGTGCAAAGAAATTTCAAAGATTAACGGGCAGCTCAACAATGACCCTGAGAATGCGTTTGAGGTCTAGTTTGGCCGCGCTGTTTTGCGAGGGAGGTGCGAGAATGATTCGCAGGAAATATGTTTCGGATTTTCGCTTTCTTGTGCTCACCGGCAGGGATCGGATCACAGGTATGCTTCCGTCTGTCGGCAGTATCTGTTTTTCAAAAGTTTCCGGCGTTGAGATTGCGATGGAGCAGGAGGAGATTTCGGAGGGGGGAAAAAATGACGGTCCGCATATTTTATGCGCGCCCCACAAGAAACACCAGCCGCTGATACTGGAGAGGGGCGTACTTCCGGCGGACAGCTGGTTTAGAACGCTAAAGCCCGGAATGTCGCTCGGCACCTGGCTTCACATTATTCTCCTGGACGAAAACGGAAGGATGACGGCGCGGCAGTTCGGAATATCGGACGGGATCGTTACAAAATGGGATATTTCCGGCCTGGACGCGATGAACAGTTCCGTTCTGATAGAAAGGCTGGAGATTGTACATGACGGAATTATATACCGGTAAATTTTTGCCGTTTGCAAGACAAATCATAGACAGACATGAAAAATTTGGAAGAAGCAGGCTAAACGCTCCGGCGCTTGTGTTTGCAAAAAGGGAGGCGGCAAAACAAGCGCCGGCCGTGATCAACTGGAATCTCCTCGGGCAGGCCGTTTACAAGCGTTTTCGGGAAGAAATCAGGCATGCGGCATACCGGGAGGGCGGCAGGGATTCGGTCTACCGCTATATCAGTACAATATTTGAAAATCGGCAGACGCAGCCGGATAAGGCGAAAAAAGCGGAAAAAAAGCTGGTACGCATCCTTGCGGACGATTTTTTTGAGCGGACCGAGACGGTTCATCAGCTCAGAGAGCAAAAACAGACGCTGAGAGAATTGAGGAAGACAGAGAAAAAAACGCCGCCTCCGCAGATTGATATCGATAAAATCACCGCGAAGGTTATGA
>CANDCP010000044.1 GCA_947383215.1 uncultured Roseburia sp. | reverse complement strand
CTCTTGCACTCCAAAATTCCGAACCGTCCTCATGAATCTGTTTGATATCTTCAAATCGTTTATATTCTTCTGCAATCAGTTTCTTCATACTCAATCCTCCATAATTATTCAAAACCTTTCGTTTATGAAAATTCCACTTATGATAACTTTAATTTTTAATTGTACTATTACAATATGGATGAGTTAATTGTGCATTATCAGAATTCCCCAAACCACCATCAACTTTCCTGTTGATGTGGTCAATACTAATAGAACATTTATGTAATAAACCGCCACAAATAGCACATTTAGGAGTATTTTTTAAAGCTTCTTTTATAAATGTCGCAGACTTCACTGATCTAGAAAAAGTTGAACTTAATGTTTCTTCCTTTTCTAATGAGGCATCTTTTAAAATTCCACTGAATTTATCACTACTTTTTATTTGCTCCACTGTTTCCTTTACATCTTTTGTTTCAAGCAAAGACCCAACAGCCATCACATAAAAGTCTGCCACAAATGGATACGCTTTCATTGATTCTCGCTTATTCCTTACGATTGCTTGTATTAAATAATCATAGTCTCTTATCAATTCTTCAGAAAGCTCACGACACTCTATAAACTTATCAAATCCTTTGCTTTTTTCCAAAAAATTTATAAAATGTAACAACGCATAAAAAGATGTGGTTTTAAATCTACCATTTATTGAATATAAATATATTGCAGGGTGTAAACCCAAAGATGATGGATTTGAACTATTGATACGATAAAGTATTTTTCTACAGTTCTTCAAGCATTGTACTGTCATTTCACCATCTACATCGTTAGCTTCGTATTTTTCTTTTACAAATTTATCAGAATTTACAATATTAACGAAATCCAAAATCAAAGATTGTGTTTGTGTAGAAGTAGATTTTCCAGCTAATGGCAAATCTAACGTTTTAATCGGATTTGTCAGTTTTGGTTCAAATAATAATGAATGAATTTCCTTAGCTATCATTTGAATCTCAACTTGTTTTTCTATCGCTAAAAAAGACCAATATTTATGACCTATACCACTCCGCATAATCGCACGTGTAGCTACACCACTCGGTTTACGTCTCGATTTCAATAATTTTAATTCTGTCTTATTAATGGAAACTGCTTGTTGATTAATCTTAAAAAATGATTGCTCAGCCCTTTCAGCATTCCCGTCAACCCACTGTAATTGGAGCGGTATAGCTCCCAAAAATTTCGCCTTAGCCGCTATTTCTTCTTTCACTTTTTCGGGATGATGGATAGCTAATTCATAATCTGAAAATAAGCCCACTTTCTTTTTTATCAGATTCCTTGTTTTTTCTGCACTTGCAATTTCCTCATCAGGTATTCGTCCATCATAAAATTCTTTAGAAATTTTTCCATCACCATAATCATCATTTACCCATGCAGCTAATGCGCTTAAGCGATGGGAGCCATCTATAACAAATGTAGAACTATTTGCATTTCTCCATAAAATTATTGCAGGGATTAATTGTTGATCTATGAAACTTTCAACTAAGCTCACTATCTTATCGGAATCCCATTCATTTGTTTCTCTTTGAAAATCGGGTTTTCTTAAATTAGCAAAAAAGAATGAATCATATTTTAAATCTGTGATAGAAAGCGTACTGACATTTCTTGGAATTCCATTTGTATCTTCCTTATTATCAAAATCCTCTCTGGGAATAAGTGCATCAAGATTAACTGTCTGTGCCATTTTCTTTTCCTCCTCTGTAACACTAAAAAATCTTTTTTGTTATTCCTATACATCTTGTATTATTTTTGCAACTTAATAGCAACTCTCAGCAAAAATCTTATATCCATCACCTTCTATACCTAATAAATAAAAAAATCAACTCTTTGTACTCCCACACCCCACATCAACCACCGCTGAAACCTCAAAATACTTGTCCATCCTCTTATTCTGATTCCCTTCCTCACCTTCCGTAAACACAAAATGCTTATAAAGCTGCTTAAAATAAAGGATTTCTAGATATGTTTCCTTTGTATTCCCACCACACATTCTGTGTGTACCGTATGACAAAACTGGTCCACCGGCTGCACGCTTCTCACCTCGTATCCGCCTGCGCGCAAATATTTCAAATCCCGAGCCAGCGTCGCGCTGTCACAGCTCACATAAACAATCCTCTCCGGCGACATTTCTAACATTGTGGACAGCAAGCTCTCCTCACAGCCCTTGCGCGGCGGATCGACTACAATGACGTCCGGGTGAAGCATGTCAGCCTCCTCCTCCCCGACTGTCCGTTTATCGTAAAAGTCGGGCAGGACCTCCTCTGCCTTTCCGACAAAAAACTTCGCATTGTTAATACCGTTCATTTTTGCATTGTTTTTCGCATCCGCAACTGCCTGCGGAACAATCTCAACGCCGTATACCATGCGCGCCTTCTTTGCCAGAAAAAGAGAAATTGTCCCTATTCCACAATACAAATCCCACACGGTTTCATTCCCGGTTAGACCGGCGTACTCCAATGCAGTCTGATACAGCTTTACCGTCTGTACCGGATTAACCTGATAGAAAGAATGCGGTGAAATCCGGTATTTCACATCGCCAATATAATCGATTATATAATCGCTTCCCCAGATTGTTTTCACGGTATCGCCCAGAATTACATTCGTCCGCTTCCTGTTTATATTGACAGAAATACTTGTCATACCCGAAACCGCGGAAAGCTTTTCGACAAGAAGCTCCTGCCCGGGAATCGTCTCTCCATTGATTACGATGCACACCATAATTTCTTTTGTCGTAAATCCGTAACGAATCAAAACATGGCGCACAAGGCCACGCCCGGTTTCCTCGTCATAAGGCCGAATATCATTTTCCCGCATAAAAGAAAGCAGAATATCCAGAATCTCTTCATTGCAGGATACTCCGAGATAACACTTCTCAATCGGGATAATAGTGTGCGTTCTGCCGGCGTAAAAACCGGCGACAGGATTTCCGTCCTTATCCGTTCCGATCGGAAATTGAGCTTTGTTTCGATAATGATATGGATTTTCCATGCCGATTACCGGCTGCATCCATTTTTGCACTTCATCCGCTGGAAAACCGCCGATGCGGATGAGATGATTTCTGACCAGACTTTGCTTAAACAAAAGCTGCTCCTCGTACGCAAGCGCCTGTATCTGGCAGCCGCCGCACCTGCGGCTCTCCAAACATTTCGGTATAACGCGATGTGGCGACGGCGTCAAAATCTCAAGAAGCCTGGCATATCCATAGGTCTTCTTCAGCTTCATAACAACAGCCGTCACCACATCGCCCGGGAGTGCATCCTTGATAAATAGCGTCATGCCCTCCGCCCTTCCGATACCCTCCCCGGCAGTACCGATGTCTTCAATTTTAACCGTTACAATCTCATTCTTCTTCATACTATTTACTCGTCATTCGAATATTGGACTCAAATAGCCTGTTAAACCCAAGCCAATCCGTATTGCCCTCCGGCACGTTCGCAAAGGCTTCCCGCATCGTTTCCATCTTCGCATCAATATTATCCGCAAAACTAAGCGCAACCGCCTCCGCAAGCGCCGGTTTTTTGGGCGAGCCAAACTCCAACTCTCCATGATGAGCCAAGATGCAGTGAAGCAGCTCATTTTCCAGCTTCTGCGGGAAATTAGCAATTTCACGGATACGCTCCCTAACGCGCATCGCCCCGATCATAATATGTCCTAAAAGCTGCCCTTCGTCCGTATAATCATTCTCCGGAAATGTAGAAAGCTCTTCGAGTTTCCCAATATCGTGAAACATTGCCGCCGTCAACAGCAAGTCCTCATTCAACATAGGATACGTCTTTGCCAGATGACCGCTCATTTTGGTAACGCCCAGGGTATGCTCCAAAAGCCCCCCGACAAAACCATGATGCACGCTTTTGGCGGCAGAGTGAAACTTAAAACGCTTCATAAACTCGTCATCCTCCAAAAAGAAGCTGGAGGCCAGACGACGCAGGAACGGATTGGTCATTTTTACGATAAATCCGGTGAGCTGCGCATACATTTCTTCTATATCATACTCTGTGACCGGAAGATAATCCGCAGGGTCATACTCCCCCGGCTGAACCCTTCTGACTCTCTTAATATTTAACTGAAGCGCCCCCTGAAAACTGGTCACATCTCCGTATACATTTATGTAATCAAGCTTCTCATAGTCGTCGATTCCCTGAGAACCCGGTTCCCAGATTTTAGCGTCAAGCGTTCCCGTTTTATCCTGCAAAATAATCGTTTCGTATGGCTTCCCGGCCTTTGTGAGCGCAGCCTGCTTACTCTTGCATAAATAGATTTCGTTCACACGCTCTCCCTCACGTAAAGTTTCAATATAATGCATGTTTTTTCCTCTTCCTAATTTTTATAAATGACCTGTTTCCGTCTGGCATTTTATTTCCGAATAACCGTCGTTTCCCTGACGCAGAATCGTAATTGTGACATTGCTTCCGGGCGCAAGCTTCCTGATATACTGTTCATATTGCTCTACCGTCAAAATCTCAGCGTCGTCCACCCGCGTGATAATATCCCCGTTTTGCAGTCCTGCCGCAAGCGCCGGTGAATCCATTTCAACGGACTTAATATAGACGCCGCGCGGCAGTCCGTACGTCTCTTCTATCTCGCCTGTAACCGTGCTGACCTTCAGCCCTAAATAAGAGAGCGCCTGATTATTCGACAGCATCTCTATAATCTCCTTAAGCTCTGAAATAGAAAATGCCGTCAACGTATTCTCCTCGCCTTTACTGCCGTAATCCTGCATCACAAGGCCAATAATTTCGCCCTTCACATTCAAAAGCACGCCGCTTCCATCCTGACTTCCCAAAATATTTGTCGTAAAAACCGTAAAATTACTGTCAATTGTAGAGACGCTGTTGTTGACAGAAGTAATATTCCCCGTCAATATCGAATAATTGGATCCGAGCGGACTTCCCACTGCAATCACAACATTGCCCTGTGATACCTGATAGGAATTGCCAAGCTGCGCCGTCTCTATATTTTTGAGATCGGACTCCTTTACCCCCTCCAACGGCACGCTCAAAATCGCAATGCCCGTATTGCCGTCGTACTGCTTTAACATTGCGTCGGCCACGGCTCCGTTAAAAAAAGTAACGCTGATTGCCAGCGCGTCGACAATCACCTTTTTCTCCGTCATGACAAGCAGCTCCCTGCCGTTATTTGCAATTACAATGCCGCTCGACTGGCCTGCCGTTTCATACGGCGAATCAAACCAGTCCATATCGCTTTTCACCCCGGTCACCGTCACAATTGACTTGTTGGCCTTCGTCCCCACCGCGTACAACTTATCCTGAAGCTTCTGATAATCCTCTATTTCCAAATCCCTCGGAACTTCTATAATCTGCGTATCCGGCTTTTGGGTTTCACTCTCGCTCTCCTTCTCTTCGGATTCCTTTTCCGTATGCGTCCCTTCCGTCTCCGTAAACAGGCTTTCATCGTCTCTCGGTATCTTTACAACCGGATCGTCCTGCTCATAAAACCATCTTTCCATCACCGGACGCATCAAAGTAAAAACAAGACATGCGACAAAACCAAAAAACACCGCAAACACCGCTGTCTTTAGAAGCTGCTGCGCCAATCGTTTTTTATTAATCGGCTTATTTTTTATTTTTTCTCTGATAAAATCGAACTCTTCATTTTGCTTCTCCGGCATAGAATGACCTCTTTTCTATCTTCGCATCTCCTGACTAACTTTTATTATACGTTTTTCGCTCTCCGGTTGCAATATTTTTCTTGTTTTTTACTTCTTCGCAGGAGTCTAAAAATATCGTTTCTTTTACTTTTCATCCCACCGCTTTTGCGTTAAAATAAGAGCATACATTCCATTTAAAGAATTACAGATCAAAGAGGTACAAAATCATATGAACCAAAAAGTTTTTGCAACTTTAGAATATAACAAAATTACCAAAACGCTGGCGTCTTACGCCTCGAGCGAAAAAGCAAAAGAGATGTGCCGCCGTCTTGTTCCGTCCACAGATCAGGATGAAATTTCACAGGCGCTGCTTCAGACAAACGATGCGTTAAGCCGTATCTACAAAAAAGGCGCTCCCCTTCTCTCCGGGATCCACGACGTCGGCGCTTCCCTCAAACGCCTGGAAATCGGCGGAAGCTTAAGTATACCTGAGCTTCTGCGCCTGTCTTCCCTTTTAGAAGCCGCCAGGCGCACAAAAGCGTATGGCAGAAACGACAAGGATGAAATGACTGCGGATTCTTTGACCGATTTATTCAACGGCCTCGAACCGCTCACCCCGCTTGCCTCGGAAATAAAACGCTGTATCATATCTGAAGAAGAAATCAGCGACGACGCCAGCAGCGGTCTGAAATCCGTGCGCCGCTCGATCCGGCGCATTAACGACAAAATACATGCGCAGATGAACTCCATGGTGAATAATTCCACGATACGCGGGTATCTGCAAGACGCTGTTATCACCATGCGCGACGGAAGATACTGCCTTCCTGTAAAGGCGGAAGCCAAAAATCAGGTTACCGGCATGATTCACGATCAGTCCTCCTCCGGCTCCACGCTCTTTATCGAGCCTATGGCCGTCGTGAATCTCAACAACGACCTGCGCGAAATGTTTTTAAAGGAACAGGAAGAAATTGAAGCAATTTTGGCATCCCTAAGCAGCCTTGCGGCAGAATCCGTCTGTGAAATTCTTGCGGATTACGAGCGGTTGACTATGCTGGATTTCATTTTTGCCAAAGCCGCCTACGCGCTTGCATACAATGGAAGCGCACCGTCCTTGAACACAGAAGGGCGGATTCACATAAAAAAGGGCAGGCACCCTCTTCTGGATAAAAAGAAAGTCGTTCCGATTGATATCCGGCTCGGCGGCGAATTTGACCAGCTTGTTATTACAGGACCGAATACCGGCGGAAAAACAGTTTCTTTAAAAACAGTCGGCCTCTTAACGCTTATGGGACAGTCCGGCATGTTGATACCGGCCGGCGATCGATCGGAGCTTGCGGTTTTCCACAATGTGTTTGCCGACATCGGAGACGAACAAAGCATCGAGCAGAACCTCAGCACATTCTCGTCGCACATGACAAATATTACGGAAATTCTCTCCCTCGCAGACGCGCAGTCGCTTGTACTCTTTGACGAACTGTGCGCAGGTACGGACCCCGCGGAAGGAGCCGCGCTCGCGGTATCTATTTTATCGTGGTTCCATAAACGCCATATTCGCACAATGGCTACAACGCATTACAGCGAAATCAAAATCTACGCGTTGAGCACGGAGGGCATTGAAAACGCATGCTGCGAATTCGATATGGAAACCCTGAGTCCGACCTACCGCCTGCTAATCGGCATCCCGGGAAAGAGCAACGCCTTTGCAATCTCGCAAAAACTCGGATTATCGCACCACATTATTGCGGACGCCAAACAGCGAATTACGGAAAATGAACAAAACTTTGAAGATTTGATTTCTAATCTGGAAAAAAGCCGCCTGACAATTGAACGGGAACAATTAGAAATCAACCGGTACAAATCCGAAATAGAAACTCTGAAAAAACGCCTTGAACAAAAGCAGGAAAAACTGGATACCCGGCGCGACGAAATTCTTCGCAAGGCAAACGAAGAGGCAAATGCTATTTTAAAGGAAGCAAAAGAGACTGCAGACGCGGCTATCCGCAATTTCAACCGTTACGGAAGCACACGCCCGGATATCAGCGAAATGGAGCGGGAACGCACAAAACTGCGCGAAAAAATGTCTGCCAACGACAAAAAGCTTGCGTCCTCAAAAAAAGATTTACAGCCGAACCACAAGGCTCCTAAAAACTTAAAAATCGGAGACAGCGTCAAAGTTTTGAGTATGAATCTGAAGGGAACCGTCCACACGCTTCCGGACGCGAGAGGCAACCTGTCCGTTCAAATGGGGATTCTTCGCTCACAAGTTAATATACGGGACTTGATTCTTTTAGAGGACGAAACCTCCTCGTTTGGCCGACAGAACGGAAAAACCGGCGCCGGGAAATTAAAAATGGCAAAATCCGCCTCTGTCTCCACCGAAATTAATCTGATCGGGAAAACTGTGGACGAAGCGCTTGCCGTACTCGACAAATACCTCGACGACGCTTACCTCGCCCACCTCCCTTCCGTACGGATTGTTCACGGGAAAGGAACGGGCGCTCTAAGAAACGCCGTGCAGGGGCACCTCAAGCGCCAAAAATATGTAAAAAGCTTTCATCTCGGGGAATTTGGGGAAGGCGACTCCGGCGTTACTATCGCAGAATTTAAATAGCCGCACAATTTTATAAGGAGATTTTTATGGCATCAAAACAAAAAATACTTATCGTAGACGACGACGTAAACATCGCGGAACTGATTTCCCTTTATCTGACAAAGGAATGCTTCGATACGCATATGGTACACGACGGCGAGGCTGCGCTTACAGAATTTAACGCCTATCAGCCGAACCTGATTTTGCTCGACCTGATGCTTCCGGGCATCGACGGCTACCAGGTATGCCGTGAAATACGCGCAAAGGCAAACGTGCCGATTATTATGCTCTCTGCGAAGGGCGAAATATTTGACAAGGTTTTAGGTCTTGAGCTCGGCGCGGACGACTATATTATGAAACCCTTCGATTCCAAAGAACTTGTGGCAAGGGTTAAGGCCGTGCTGCGGCGCTATCAGCCGGTCAAACCGGAGCAGAGCAATTCCGAAATAAAATGCGTCTCCTACCCGGATCTTACTATCAATCTCTCCAATTATTCGGTAGAATATTACGGCAGATCTCTGGACATGCCGCCAAAAGAGCTTGAGCTCTTATATTTTCTTGCCTCCTCGCCAAATCAGGTATTTACGAGAGAGCAGCTTTTAGATCATATATGGGGATATGAATATATCGGCGACACCAGAACCGTGGACGTGCATGTAAAGCGCCTTCGCGAAAAAATTAAAGATCACCGTTCCTGGGGCATTACAACGGTCTGGGGAATCGGCTACAAATTTGAGGTTAAAGAATGAAACGGACACTCTATCTAAAAATCCTCCTGGGCTATCTGATATTCGGCGTCTTAGGGTTTATCACGGTATCCACCTTTACCTCGCGCATTTCTATGGATTATATACAGGAAAACGAAGCCGACGCGCTATACCGGGAGGCAAACCTGATTGCCTCCACCTACGCGACAAACTACTATAACAGCGCCGTCACTCTGGAGGACTTGCAGCGACAATTAAAAACGCTCGACACATATCTTGCCGCCCAAATATGGATTGTAGATACGCAGGGCAAACTTTTGGTTAATTCCAGAGAACCGGTGGATATGGACAATCAAACTATCATTCACAATTTTAATATCACGGATTTCGGCAGCCGCTATTATCAGACCGGCAATTTTTACGGTATGCTGGCGCAGAAAAATCTGAGTGTATTTTCACAGTTTACGATAAATTACAAGGTACAGGGTTACGTGTTTATCCATAAACCGCTCTCGGATATCTCATCCTACCACAACGGCCTTTTAAATCAGTCGTATCTTACGCTCCTGATTCTTTTTGCCTGCGCCTTTGTCCTGTTGATTTTTATTACCTTTACAATTTATCTTCCGATACGAAAAATAATCCTTGGAGCAGACGCCTATGCCAACGGAGACTTCAGCTATAAGATAGACGTGCACAGCAATGATGAAATCGGCTATCTCACGGCTTCCTTAAATTATATGGCAAATGAATTAAACACGCTGGAAGACGATCAGCGCAAATTCGTATCAAATGTCTCTCACGACTTCCGCTCCCCCTTGACCTCTATCAAAGGGTATATTGAAGCTATGCTGGACGGCACTATCCCGTTTGAAATGCAGGAAAAATACTTAAACATTATTCTTTTTGAAACCGAACGGCTGACGAAATTAACGCATAGCCTGTTGGAATTAAATAAATATGGTTCGCACGGAACCATGCTGGACCGGAGCGATTTCGATATTAACCAGAATATCAAAACTACCGTTCAGACATTTGAGGGCGCCTGCAAGGAGAAGCATATTTCCTTTCACCTGATTCTCTCGGGCCAAACCCTCTATGTGACGGCGGATATGTCTAAAATTCAGCAGGTCATCTACAATCTGATTGACAATGCGATCAAATTTTCGCATCCGGACTCCGAAATTAAAATTGAGACGACGGAAAAAAATGAAAAGGTATTTGTATCCATAAAAGACAGCGGAATCGGTATTCCCAAAGACAGCCTGAATAAAATATGGGAACGCTTCTACAAAACCGATTTGTCCCGCGGAAAAGACAAAAAAGGGACGGGGCTGGGACTTTCCATTGTAAAAGAAATTATCCAGGCTCACAACGAAAATATAAATGTAATCAGCACAGAAGGCGTAGGAACGGAATTCATTTTTACGCTTCCGCTCAGTAAAAAAAGAGAGGACATATAATCCTCTCTTTTATCATTCCCTAAACAAGCTCAAGCAGAACTTCCAACGCTCCGTCGCCTTTGCGCTGGCCGATTTTTACAATTCTCGTATAACCGCCATTGCGGCCTACGTATTTTGGTGCGATCTCGTCGAATAACTTCGCCGGCAAATCTACCTGCTTCGTATTTCTCTTTCTTCCGGCCGCCTCCTTCGGAACCTCTTTTACCGGATAGAGAACCTTTAACATCTGTCTTCTCGCATGAAGGCGGGACGGCTTATCCTTCTTGATCGTCTTCTCAACTTCGTCATACACGGTTACTTTCTTGCCGTCTACTACCTCTTTGACTCTCTTGCCATTGGCGTCCTTCTTAGCTACCTTTGCCTTTACGGTCACTTCCTCGTAGTTGTCCTTCTCTTTTACAGCCATCGCGATCAAGCCTTCCGCTATTTTGCGCACTTCCTTCGCCTTTGCCTCCGTTGTAACAATCCGGCCGTTATTCAACAGCGCTGTCACCTGATTGCGGAGCAATGCCTTTCTCTGAGAAGATGTTCTTCCTAATTTTCTATACTTTGCCATTTTCTAATCCTCCATCTGTGGTACATCCGATCACGCTCTTTGGGCTTACTCACCGGATGCTTATGATATGCCACACGGGTTTCATCATTTAATCCTCGCCCTGATTGAGCTGAAGACCTAATTCTTTTAATTTTGCAAGCACTTCCTCCAAAGACTTCCGTCCAAGATTTCGTACCTTCATCATATCCTCCGGCGTTCTGTTCGTCAACTCTTCCACAGTGTTGATGCCTGCCCTCTTTAAGCAATTATAAGAACGAACGGACAATTCAAGTTCGTCAATATTCATCTCAAGAACTTTTTCTTTCGCATTATCCTCTTTCTCGATCATAACCTCCGCTGTCTTCGCATTCTCTGAAAGATCTATAAAGAGACTTAAATGCTCGCTTAATACCTTAGCTGCCAAGCTTACCGCTTCGTCCGGAGCAAGTGTTCCGTTTGTGTAGACATCTAACGTAAGTTTATCAAAATCCGTAATCTGACCCACACGGGTATTCTGAATCGTAAGATTTACCCGCTCTACCGGCGTATAAATGGAATCCACCGCAATCATGCCGATCGGAAGCTCAGGACTTTTGTTCTTGTCCGCGCTCACATAACCTCTGCCGCGCGTAATCGTAAGCTCCATGTACAGCTTGCAGTCAACGCCGCCATTTAAATGTGCGATTACAAGCTCCGGATTCAGAATCTCAATATCCTGGTCCACCTGGATATCCGCCGCCGTCACAACACCCTCACCTGAGAACTCGATATATGCAATCTTGGACTCATTTGTGCTGCTGTTGTTCTTGATCGCAAGATTCTTGATATTCATGATAATTTCAGTTACATCTTCTTTTACACCCGGGATTGAACTGAATTCGTGCAAAACACCATCTATTTTTACCTGACTGACTGCTGCTCCCGGCAACGAAGAAAGCATAATTCTTCTCAGCGAATTACCAAGGGTCGTACCATATCCTCTCTCAAGGGGTTCTACAACAAATCTGCCATATCTTTTGTCGTCTGAAATTTCAGCAATCTCAATTCTTGGTTTTTCAAAATCGAACACTACAGCGTCCCTCCTTTTCGGGTAATTTGACTCATTATCTAGGACTATTTATGCGGTGTGCATTACTTCGAATATAACTCGACAATAAGCATTTCGTCTACCGGTACGTCAATCACCTCTCTGGAAGGAAGCTCCTTTACAACACCCTGTAACTTCTCTACATCCACGTCAAGCCACTCCGGAATTAATCTTCCGCCTGTAACCGCGATAATGTCTTTCATTCTCTGGATGCTTTTGTGCTTTTCATTAATCTCAACAACATCCCCTGCCTTTACCAGGTAAGACGGGATATTTACAAGCTTGCCGTTTACAGTAACAAACTTATGATCAACGATCTGTCTTGCCTCTCTTCTTGTTCTCGCAAATCCAAGACGGAAAATAACATTATCCAGTCTGGACTCTAAGATTGTCATAAGGTTCGCACCCGTCATGCCTTTCATGCGGTCTGCTTTTTCATAGTAATTACGGAACGGCTTCTCCAATACTCCGTAAATAAATTTTGCTTTCTGCTTTTCTCTAAGCTGAAGTCCGTACTCGGACACTTTTTTATTCGCTCTTTTTAATTCTCTGTTAGATTTCTTATCATATCCCAAAAAACTTGGCTCTAAACCAAGAGATCTGCATCTTTTCAAAACAGGAACTTTATTAACTGCCATCTTAGATTTTCCCTCCTATTACACTCTTCTACGTTTTGGTGGACGACATCCATTGTGAGGTACCGGTGTTACGTCTCTGATTGAGACAACCTCAAGCCCGCACGCCTGAAGCGCACGGATCGCAGCTTCCCTTCCTGAACCCGGTCCTTTTACCATAACGTCTACTGTTTTTAATCCATGTATAAGAGCCGCCTTTGTAGCGGTTTCAGCTGCCATCTGCGCAGCATAAGGAGTAGATTTCTTTGAACCTCTAAATCCAAGACCACCGGCACTGGCCCATGACAGAGCATTACCTGCAGCGTCAGTCAGCGTTACAATTGTATTGTTAAAAGATGACTGAATATGTGCCTGTCCATGTTCAACGTTTTTCTTAACACGCTTTTTTGTCACTTTTTTTGTAACTTTATTAGCCATATCTAAACTAACCTACTTTCTATACTATTCTAATTTCGTTCATTGCGAACTCTCGCTAAGCGCTCTATTTTTTCTTGTTTGCAACCGTTCTCTTCGGACCTTTTCTTGTTCTCGCGTTCGTCTTTGTCTTCTGGCCGCGAACCGGAAGTCCTTTTCTGTGACGGATACCGCGATAGCATCCAATTTCCTGCAATCTCTTGATATTAAGCGCGATTTCACGTCTCAGATCACCTTCTACGGTCTGAGTCTCGTCGATAACTGCACTGATTCTTTTTACTTCATCGTCTGTCAAATCTCTGACACGGGTATCCGGATTAACCTTGGCTTCCGCCAATATACGGTTTGAACTTACTCTTCCGATTCCGTAGATATATGTCAGACCGATCTCTACACGTTTTTCTCTTGGTAAATCTACACCTGCGATACGAGCCATGTGTGTTTACACCTCCATAAGATTTTGTTTAAGTCTTTCGTTACAAATATTTCAACTCTGCAAGTTGAACTGACACCATCCTGCTTGGGGATGATATCTGCATACCCCCGGTATGTGGGGTAACGTAGAACTGCATAGATTATTTACGCAGTAAACAAAGTATAACATATGAACATCATCGAATCCGATCATGCAGCCGCCATATTTATACTTCTCTCACAAACATTCCAAATTAACCCTGTCTCTGTTTGTGCTTCGGGTTCTCACAGATCACTCTGATACTTCCCTTCCTTTTAATTACTTTGCACTTTTCGCAAATAGGTTTTACGGATGATCTTACCTTCACAGAAAAGCCCCCTTTCTTATGCTATGCCGAATGGCACCGTTCTCTATTTTAGCATATCCCTCTTTAAAATGCAATGCGTTTTTTCCTTTTTTTCACATTCTTTACCGGTAAATCCGGTTACAGCCGGAAATCGGGTCGATATATTTCCCGCAGACGAGGACTTTATCTCTGCTTGAAACGTCCTCTCACTATCCACCTCAAATATATCGACCCGATTCCCAGCTGCCTGTGGCTCTCCCAGTGCAAAAAAGACTTCTTTATTTATCTCTCCATATAATTCTTCCCTTAGAAAGATCATACGGCGACATTTCTATTGTCACCTTATCGCCTGGTAAAATACGAATAAAATTCATGCGGAGCTTTCCGCTGATATGCGCCAATACCTGATGGCCATTTTCCAACTCTACCTGGAACATCGCGTTTGGAAGTTTCTCCAACACGGTTCCTTCTACTTCAATCACATCTGATTTTGACATTTTCATTCTCCTCTGTTTCATCGAAATTACGGTATCATTTATATGATGCCTTTAGGGTTTTTATCGCTTTTTTTATTTTTTGATTTTCCGGCAGGCGTTCTTCCATAATATTGCAAACCTCCTGCGGAATCCTTTTTACGGGCTGAATATGTTTCTTATTTTTCTTCTTCGGCTTTTCCACCGGCCTTGTAGCTCCATTGACCAGATAAACAAATTCTGTCTCTTCCTTTACAATAAAATACATCTGCCCCTTATCATGCCCCGCCTTAACTATTGCAAATTCCATCCTCCGCTTCCTCCTCTGTCAGCGTCAGAATTTCCGGTTCTTTATCGGTAATCAGAACCGTATTCTCATAGTGTGCCGATAATGAACGATCTTTTGACACAACCGTCCACTCGTCGTCAAGCCATAAGACATCCGCCGTGCCGGCATTGATCATCGGCTCAATGGCAAGTGTCATACCGCTTTTTAAACGGATTCCTCTGCGCGGCTGCCTGTAATTGGGAATCTCCGGCGCCTCATGGAGATGTGTTCCGATTCCGTGTCCGACCAAATCATAGACGACTCCGTAACCGAAGCTCTCCGCATAATCGCCGATCGCAGCCGATATATCGTACAGATGATTCCCGGCCTTTGCGAAACGAATCCCCTCAAAAAAACTTTGCTTTGTGCGCGCAATCAGATCGGCCGCTTCTTTCGAAATTTCACCTACGCCATGCGTGCGCGCGGCGTCCGAGTGATACCCTTTATAAATAAGCCCCATATCCAGGCTCACGATATCGCCTTCCTCTAAAATGCGTTTTTTGCTTGGTATTCCATGGACAACCTCCTCATTTACCGACACGCATACCGAAGCAGGGTATCCCTGGTAATCCAGAAAATTAGGAACGCATCCATAATCGCGAATCATTTCATCCCCCAGCCGGTTGATGTCCCAAGTGGACATCCCCGGCTTAATTTCATGTCCCAGATTCTGATGGACCTTCGCAAGAATCTTTCCTGCCGCTCTCATCAACTCTATCTCTCTGGCAGATTTTATTGTCACTGACATTCCCTATGCTCCTAAAATCTTTACGATAGATGCAAATACGTCCTCCATCGGCTGCGTCCCGTCTACAGACTTTAAGATTCCCTGCTTTGTATAATAGTCGATCAACGGCTGCGTCTGCTCATGATATACATTCAAACGCTTCTGAACCGTCTCCGGCTTGTCGTCGTCTCTTAACACAAGCTCATTTCCGCAAGTGTCGCACACGCCCTCTTTCTTCGGCGGAATAGACACAATATGGTACGTTGCGCCACAGTTGATACATGCGCGTCTGCCGCCCATACGGTTTACAATATTCTCGTCCGGAACGTCTACGTCAATCGCGTAATCCATTTTCTGTCCGAGCTTCGTTAAAGCCGCGTCCAGCGCCTCGGCCTGCGGAATCGTTCTAGGGAAACCGTCCAGCACAAAGCCGCCCTTGCAGTCGTCCTGCTGAATCCTGTCGACGACAAGGTCGCAAGTCAGCTCGTCAGGAACCAGAAGCCCCTGGTCCATGTACTCTTTCGCTTTTTTCCCAAGCTCCGTTCCCTCTTTAATATTTGCGCGGAAAATATCGCCCGTAGAAATATGCGGAATATTATATTTTCCCGCAATCTGCTTTGCCTGTGTTCCTTTTCCCGCTCCCGGCGCGCCTAACATGATTATCTTCATACCGATAAACCTCCTTTTTGTTTTATGTTAATTTTGTTTACGTTTCTCCATAAACAACTTTAGTGCACCACGGGAGATACGGCAAAGCCGCATCTCCATGGCACACATTAATTATTCAAAAAGCCTTTATAGTGACGTACCAACATCTGTGATTCAATCTGCTTAATCGTCTCAATTACAACGCCAACGATAATGATGATGGATGTTCCACCGAAGGAAACGTCCGCCTTAAACACACCGTTGAAAAAGATCGGTATGATCGTGACAATCGTCAGGCCTGCCGCCCCGATGAACACAATGTAATTTAAGATTTTGTTTAAGAAATCACTGGTTGGTTTTCCCGGTCTGATTCCCGGAATAAATCCGCCCTGTTTTTTCATATTGTTCGCAATTTCCAACGGATTGAACGTAATAGATGTGTAGAAATACGCAAACGCGATAATCAACACAATATATACGACCAGTCCGATACTGTAAACCATTTCGGACGGATTGCACCAGTTTGACTGGGACAACGCTTTTAATATCTTGCTTCCGATTCCGGTTCCGTTACCCTTTCCTAAAATCTGGGCGATAACCACCGGAAACTGCATCAGGGACTGTGCAAAAATAACAGGAATAACACCGCCGGTATTAACCTTCAACGGGATATGCGTCGACTGTCCGCCAACCGTCTTTCTTCCCTGAATTTTTTTCGAATATGTCACCGGAATCCTTCTTTCCGCATCCTGTAAAAGGATAACGAATACAACGGTAACTAATATAATCGCAAGAATTATTACGACCGCAAGTGTTGCCTGCGCAATATTTTTTCCTGTCACAAACTGTTCAAACAGCGTTGCAAAATCCTGCGGAATACGCGAAACAATATTGATAACGAGAACGATGGAAATACCGTTTCCGATACCCTTGTCCGTAATCCTCTCGCCAATCCACATGAGTACGGCCGAACCCGCAGTTAATGTTACAATCACCTGCAGCGTCGTCATAAAATTATACTCTGTCAGATATCCGCTTCTTCCAAACCCGATTGCCATCGCAATAGACTCAATAAGCGCAAGCGCTACGGTCACATACCGTGTGATTTCTGCAATTTTCTTTCTTCCGTCCTCACCGTCACGCTGCATTTCCTCTAACTTCGGAATTGCAATCGTGAGCAGCTGCATAATAATAGATGACGTGATATATGGCGTAATATTTAATGCAAAAATAGACATTTGCAGAAAAGAACCGCCTGTAATTGCATCAAAAAAGCTAAACGCGTCGCTGCTCTGGTTTGCAAACCATTCGGCAAACACCGCCTGGTTAACCCCAGGAATCGGCAGCTGTGAGCCAAGACGAATTACAATCAACATAAAAAACGTAAAAATAATCCTTTTTCGTATATTGTCGTCCTTAAACGCATTGCGGACTGTTTCAAACATTAGATCACCTCAGCTTTTCCACCAAGAGCCTCAATTTTTTCCTTTGCGCTTGCGCTGAA
Organism: uncultured Roseburia sp.; assembly: GCA_947383215.1. GTDB lineage: Bacteria > Bacillota > Clostridia > Lachnospirales > Lachnospiraceae > Roseburia_C. Next base: position 3,926 of record CANDCP010000044.1, on the reverse strand, counting down.
TGCATTAGCCTGAACTGTAAGCTTCTTAGTAAGTTCTCCATTTCCAAGAATCTTAACGCCGTCTCTTGGATTCTTTACGATTCCTTTTTCAATCAATGTTTCAACAGATACTACTGCATCATTGTCGAATACTTCCAGAGCGGACAAGTTAATCCCAATCATAATCTTGGAATTTCTGCACTTAAATCCTCTCTTTGGTAATCTTCTGTATAATGGCATCTGACCGCCTTCAAATCCTGGCCTTGGCGCTCCTGAACGAGCTTTCTGTCCCTTATGTCCTTTGCCGGCCGTCTTGCCATTTCCCGAACCATGTCCGCGGCCTCTTCTGAAATTATCGCTCTGTTTTGAACCTGCCGCTGGCTGTAAATTGGATAAGTCCATTATGGCACCTCCTTTTTCATTTATACTTCTTCTACTTTTACCAAATGTTTCACGTTCTGGATCATACCTCTGACGGCTTTATTATCAGGCATTTCTACTGTCTTGCCGATTTTATTCAAGCCCAAAGCTTCAACCGTCTTTCTGTTCTTCGGCACTGCACCGATTGTAGATTTTATCAGTGTGATTTTTAATTTCTCTGCCATTTTAAATTCCTCCTTAACCCACTACTTCTTCAACGGATAAGCCGCGAAGTTTCGCTACTTCTTCCGGGGATTTTAACTGACTCAAGGCATTCAGCGTTGCAAGCACAACGTTCTGCTTATTGTTCGAGCCCAGAGATTTTGTACGGATGTTCTGAATTCCCGCAAGCTCACACACATTTCGCGCAGGACCGCCCGCGATAACACCGGTACCTTCCGGAGCTCTCTTTAACAACACGGAAGCGCCTGTATGCTTTCCCGAAATATCATGCGTAATACTATGATTTTCATCTAATTTAACAGAAATCAGCTTCTTCATAGCGTCTTCTTTTCCCTTGCGGATTGCTTCCGGAATTTCAGCGGCTTTTCCCAAACCTGCGCCAACATGGCCGTTGCCGTCTCCGACAACAACTAACGCTGTAAAACGGAAATTACGTCCGCCCTTTACAACCTTTGTTACACGCTTAATTGATACCACTTTTTCTGTTAATTCCAATTGACTAGCATCAATAATTGTACGTTTCATGTACTGTTTTCCTCCTTACTAGAAATTCAATCCGGCTTCTCTGGCCGCATCAGCCAATGCCTTTACTTTTCCTGCATATAAGAAACCGCCTCTGTCAAAGACAACAGTTGAAATACCTTTTTCTAATGCCTTCTTTGCAATCGCAGTGCCAACCTGTGCCGCTGCATCAACGTTATTCGTTTTCTCACATGCCGCCTTTACTTCCTTGTCAAGTGTGGAAGCTGCCGCAAGCGTGTTTCCGACTGTATCGTCAATAATCTGAGCGTACATATGATTGTTACTTCTGAATACAGCCAAACGTGGTCTTTCCGTTGTTCCAGACAAACGGTTCCGCACTCTTCTATGCTTTTTCTCACGAACTTTAGTTCTCGACTCCTTATTAACCATTTCCTGTCATCCTTTCATTCATAATACCCGATTTCCGGCATCATAATATACCTTTGTTATTTTTTACCGGTCTTACCGACTTTACGTCTGATTACCTCATCCGCATATTTGATACCTTTTCCTTTATACGGCTCAGGTCTTCTCTTATCTCTGATTTCAGCTGCATACTGGCCAACTTTTTCTTTATCGATACCTTTGACAAAAATCTTATTGCCCTCCACCGTAGACTCTAAGCCTTCCGGATCTTCCATCTCTACCGGATGTGAATAGCCAAGGTTTAATGTCAGTTTTTTACCGGATTTTGATGCCTTGTAACCGACGCCGTTTACCTCTAACTCTTTGGTAAAACCGTCTGTTACGCCGACAACCATATTGTTAATCAGAGTTCTTGTCAAACCGTGTAAGGATTTCATTTTCTTCAAGTCATTCGGTCTGGTAACGGTTACTTCAGAACCCTCTGCTTTGATTTCCATCTCGGATGGTAATACTCTGTTTAATGTTCCTTTAGGACCTTTTACAGTCACCTGATTATTTTCTGCAATCTCAACAGTTACGCCTGCCGGAATTGCGATTGGCATTCTTCCTATACGTGACATGCCCGTACCTCCTGTTTTTGTTGAACGGCCTGCGCCGTCGCCTGCTATTTCATTTTGCCTGCCGTGCAGGCATTTTTACATTTATGAGTATGTCCGTCCTTACAAGGCGGGTTATACTTTTAGAACTTCTATTGAATGTGCCTTACTGAAAACTCTGTCCAATAAGGTACGCCGTGAAATGTTTCTTTGCGAAATCACTTCCGTCTACCAAACAAACGCTAATACCTCGCCGCCGACCTGAAGCTTGCGCGCTTCTTTATCCGTGACGATTCCCTGATTCGTGGAAAGAATTGCAATTCCCAGTCCGCCAAGAACTTTTGGCAGATTATCTTTGCCCGCATATACGCGAAGTCCCGGCTTGGATATTCTCTTTAAACCTGTGATAATCTTTTCGTTTTTATCTGCACCGTATTTTAATGTAACACGAATAGTCTTTACAATACCATCTTCAATGATATCATACTTTACGATATATCCCTCTCTCACCAAAATATCTGCGATTGCCACTTTGATTTTGGAAGATGGAATATCAACGGTATCATGTTTCGCAGTGTTTGCATTACGGATTCTAGTAAGCATATCTGCAATTGGATCACTTGTCATCGTCATGATGTGTTTTCCTCCTATATTTTCTTCTACTTTTTCTCAATACAACATCGGCAGCGCCAATTACCAGCTGGCTTTTTTGACACCCGGAATCTGGCCCTTATACGCCAGCTCACGGAAGCAAACTCTGCAGACACCGTATTTCCTTAAATATGCATGTGGACGGCCACAGATTTTACAACGATTGTATTCTCTAGAAGAGAATTTTTGTTTACGCTGCTGTTTTACTTTCATCGAAGTCTTTGCCATTTGAATTCCCTCCTGTCTTATTTTGCGAATGGCATATTGAACTGCGTCAATAATTCACGTGCTTCTTCGTCCGTCTTTGCGGTTGTAACAAAGATAATATCCATTCCCCTTATTTTGTCGATCTTATCATATTCAATCTCCGGGAAAATCAACTGTTCTTTGATACCAAGCGCGTAGTTCCCTCTTCCGTCGAACGCGTTCGGATTCACGCCCCTGAAATCGCGCACACGCGGCAATGCCAGGTTTACAAGACGATCTACAAACTCATACATTTTCTCGCCTCTTAACGTCACTTTACAGCCGATCGGCATTCCCTCACGAATCTTAAAGTTTGCCACAGAATTCTTAGCTTTTGTCATTACCGGCTTCTGACCGGCGATCGTCTCCATATCCTTCATTGCCATCTCAAGGATCTTGGCATTTTCTTTTGCCTCGCCGACACCCATGTTGATAACAACTTTGAAAAGCTTCGGAACCTGCATTTTATTCTTATATCCAAATTTTTTGATCATAGCGTCTACGATCTCATTCTGATACTGCTCTCTCAATCTACTCAACTTTCTAAACCTCCTCTCCTGAATCAATCGATGATATCACCTGTAGATTTTGCAAAACGAACCTTTTTGTCTCCGTCCATTTTAAAACCAACTCTTGTTGCTTTGCCCTTATGAAGATACATCACATTAGAAACATGGATCGGGGCTTCCTGATGAACGATACCGCCCTGCTGATTCGCCATGCTCGGCTTAGTATGCTTTGTCACCATATTAACACCCTCAACAAGAAGCGTGTTATTCTTTTTGTTTACGGCAATTACCTTGCCCTCTTTATCTTTATCTTTGCCTGCGATCACCTTAACCGTATCGCCAGTCTTTATTTTTAAACTTGCCATCTTCGTTTCCTCCTACAATACTTCCGGAGCCAGAGAAACAATTTTCATAAACTGTTTTTCACGAAGCTCTCTTGCTACTGGTCCAAAAA
>CANDCP010000043.1 GCA_947383215.1 uncultured Roseburia sp. | reverse complement strand
TTAGAATCATATGCCCGTCTTTGTCATACTCGTAATATACCGTATGTAAGCGGTCGTCCCCATTTCCCTGGTAAGGTGAAATCTGCTTTATGAGGTTTCCGTCCGCATCATACTCATTCACTTCCGTACTGAAATACAAATAATGATTGATGAGTTGCAGATAGGTTTCCGTCCGCATCATACTCATTCACTTCCGTACGGCCGTCTTCATCCACCCTTCTTGTCAGATTCTCATCTTTGTCGTATTCCTCAACGACAGTTTTTCCTGCCGTCTCGTCCGTTACCACGCTTACGCTGTGAAACTCATTCTCTTCGATTTCCTGCGTTGTAATCTTCTCAATATAATTCTCGCCCGCAAGCGGTCCGTTGGAATAATATGTGACAGAGCTTTTGTTCTCATCCTCATACTCTGACGTTACGTATACGCCGCCGTTTTTCACCAGAAGCGGTCTTCCCTTTTCATCCGTCTTTAAGACTTCGTAATCCATCTCCTCAAAGTCCTCTTCCGATCCCGGCTCCTGCAAAATCCCGCAGGAATGTGCGGCTGCATACGCCGGCTGCGCCACGGAAGTGACCGCGATTGTCGCTGCACAGAACAAACTGAGCCATTTTTTGTTTTTCATAAAATCGTACTCCTTTCAAATTTAGGGCAAATATCCGCCCTGTTTCATTGCCTGTAATGCATCCCGTTTCCGAGAGACTCCATTGCTGTCCTGCCAATCTATCATACAAAAAAACCGATTACTTCTGTAATCGGTTTTAAAATCCAAACATATAAATTCATACGATCGCACCAGCCCACAGCCAAACATATTTTTCATCTCTCGCCCATTACACAATCCAGTATAACACATTTTTCCAGCATGTCAAATACCTTTCGGTTCTTTCCCGTCCAAACGCCGTCTCGCGCCGCCAGGCCCCGGCGAGGAACGAAAAGTTAGAACCTATCATTTTCTGTTCTTAATCACATCCTGCATATCGTACATCCCCGCCGGCCGGCCGGCCAGAAATTTTGCCGCCTCCACGGCCCCTTTCGCAAAAATCGCCTTGGAAAACGCCGTATGTTTGATCTCTATAACTTCATCGTTTCCGGCAAATATCACGTCATGCTCTCCGACAATCGTGCCGCCCCGCACTGCGGAAATTCCGATCTCGTGTTTGCCGCGCTTCTCTCTCCTGGAACTTCTGTCATACTGATATTCATAGGTCCAATCCATGGTCTCATTGATCGCGTCCGCCAACGCCAGCGCCGTTCCGCTCGGCGCATCCACCTTCTGGTTATGATGCCGTTCAACGATCTCAATGTCAAAGCCTGCTGGAGCCAACACCGCGGCCGCCTTCCTCAAAAGATCCATCAGCGTATTCACACCGAGCGACATATTCGCCGACTTCAAAACGGCGACTTTACCGGAAAGCGCCTTGACCTTTTCCAGCTGGTCCTCTGAAAGCCCTGTGGTGCAAAGCACTACGGGAATTCTCCTCCTCTCGCTGTACGCCAACAAGGCATCCACTGCCTGCGCATTGGAAAAGTCTATGATAACGTCCGCATCCACCTGACATTCATCCGCGGCGGAATAAACCAGATAATCATTCTTTTTTTCATCATACACATCGATCCCTGCCACAACCGCAGCCTCTTCGTCCTCCCTCAATATATTACTGATGACCTGGCCCATCTTACCGTTGCAGCCATGCACAATCACTTTTATCATGTCGTATTCTCCTTCTCAACCGTTGCGTACTTCGCCGGACGCCTCACCCGAAAGCTTCAGCCCGTATGCCGCCATCGCCTTCGCAAGCTTCGCGGCGTTCTCCTCTGTCATCTCGCTAAGCGGCGCGCGCAGCGTCCCTGCATTCATCCCCATAAGATTTAACGCTTTCTTAACCGGAATCGGGTTTACCTCGCTAAAGAGCGCGTCAATCAGCGGAAGCGCCTCAAACTGGAGCCTGCGGGCCGTCTCGATATCTCCCCTAAAAAACGCCTCGCACATGTCGTGCACATTCTTCGGCGCAATATTCGACCATACGGAAATTACGCCGACGGCCCCGATTGCCATAAGCGGGACGACGATCCCGTCTTCCCCGGAATACAAATCCAGTTTCCCGTCCGTAAGGCTCATTGTCTTTGAAGCCTGCGCAATATTTCCGGTCGCCTCTTTTAAGCCCACAATATTTTTCTGTGTGTTCACAAGCTCTGCCACCGTCTCAGGCAAAAGATTGCAGCCCGTTCTGCCAGGCACATTGTACAAAATAATCGGCAAATCCACGGCCTGTGCAATCTTGGAATAATGCGCGATCAATCCTTTTTGCGTCGCCTTATTATAGTAAGGCGTCACAATCAAAGCTCCGTCCACACCGGCTTCCTTCGCCTCCCGGGTAAGCTGCACCGCCGTAGCCGTACAATTTGAACCGGTTCCCGCCACGACCGGAATCCGGCCCTTCGTAAACTCCACCGCCGCCTTGATCACCTGATGATGCTCTTCCATCGAAAGGGTCGAACTCTCGCCTGTCGTTCCCGCAATAATAATACAGTCCGTCCCATTGTCGATCTGAAAATGAATCAGCTCCTCAAGCTTGTCGTAATTTACTTCGTAATTGTCCTTCATCGGCGTGACAATCGCCACTCCCGCTCCCTTGAAAATCGCCATAAAACTTCCTCCTACTCTTTCTCTTATATAGTATGCCGCCGGGTAACCGAACACCCGTTTCAAGTCTATCCTATGTAGAAAAAACCGGCTCCCAATGAGCCGGTTCGATTCTTGCATTCCATTCAAACAACGATAGCGCCCCATCTGCAAAGATGACAGTCATAAGTCTCTTAAACTTATGCCCAAGATACATTCCGGCAGGTGAAACGCTCTTTCGGCACGCTCCCCTTTCTCTGATCTTCCTCTGTCCTGTCACATCCGACCAGTTACTGATAAAGCGCGCAACCTCTATCTCCTATTTCATTCTATGTACAATATAACACTCCATTCCCGATGTGTCAACAGCTGCCAGGCTTTTCCGCCTCAATATGATAGATTTCGTCCGCATAAGCCCGCATCGGTTCCCCTAAAACGCGGCCTGTCATGATAATCTCCGTCTCATCCGTCTTTGCCTGCAAAAGCGTCTCAAGCTCCTCTGAAGTAATCACGCCGTTATCTACCAGTCCCAAAACCTCGTCCAAAATCAGAAGATTGCATTCTCCGGTCACAAGTACTTTTTTTGCAAAATTCAGACCGTTTCTCATATTCATCTTTTCCTCGTTTTTCTCGTCGTCCGAGAGCGCTTCATAATATTCGTCCGACTTCTCAAAGCGAAAAATCTTAATATCCGGCTCCAATCGCTGCACAAGCTCTCCGCTGGCGCCGCCCTTGCCCTTCATAAACTGCACAATGAACACCGTCTTACCCGCGGCTGCGGCGCAGAGCGCGCTTCCAAGCGCCGCGTTTGTTTTCCCGCGGCCTTCTCCGTAATAAATCTGAATGGGACTTTTTTCCATCATTACTTTTTACCTCCGTGATGCATTCCAGATTTTTCTAAAATACCACACTCTCATTAAAAAAGCAACTTCGGAATCATTTTTCAAGAAAATCGATCTTACTCACAGAAATTTCGTATGCCGTTCTCTTTTCCACATCATTCTCATTAATCTTTTTCACATATTCCCTGCTCTGTATCCTTCCCCAGATCTGTACGTGGCCGCCAACCTCAAAACCGGATGCGAATCTCGCGTTCCTGCCCCAGCAGATGCACGGTATGTAATCTGATTTTCCGTAAGAACGGTTAACCGCGATCAGCAAATCGGCAATTTCCCTTCCAAGCGGCGTCTTGCGGTAAATCGGTTCCTTGCAGATATATCCGTCCAGATAAATCTGATTACTCTTAATCTCATCGTCCTCCCCCTCTACAAACTCTATTTCCCGGACGAACACAGATAACACAAGTCGATTTTTGTTCTCCTCATGTTTGTTATAAGATCGAAACTGCCCCGTCGCATAAATTTTCTGTCCGATATAATTCTGAGTCACATCAATCAAACGCTCCGATACCATAAGAGGTATGTAATCCGCGAAATTGCTGAGACGGCTGACCGCTACCTCCACCATATAAAAACCTTCGCCGTAAACCTCGTGGCTAAACGTAAAATCTGACGTGATTTCCCCTACAATAGATACCTGGTTGTTTTCAAATACTTTATCTGCCATGAATTTTTTCTCCCTTCCTCCAGCCCGGCACATTTTAAGCCCGTCGGCGTATGTATATCGATGGCATATCGACTTTTATTGTTACAGTGTATTCCGGATACATCCCGTTTAGAACTTCCTTAATTTACCATTGACTTTAGATAGAAACTTCGCAAAATCTGTCGATAACTTGCGTTTCGTTATGGATAAGTTATGGATAAACAGTAACTCGTTACACGCCCATTATAACAAAAAATCTTGTTTTTTCCAAATATTATGATAAAATAAAGAAATTGGCTGTAAAACAACAGCAGCCTGGTCATAATAACTTTTGTTATTAGAAGAAAGGACTGAATTTATGAAAACTACAAGAGACGACATCCGCAATATTGCAATTATCGCTCATGTTGACCACGGAAAGACAACGCTGGTGGACGAGCTGCTCAAACAAAGCGGCGTGTTCCGTGCCAACCAGGAAGTGCAGGAACGTGTTATGGATTCGAACGACATTGAACGGGAGCGCGGCATTACGATTCTTTCCAAAAATACCGCCGTTTTCTACAAAAATACAAAAATCAATATTATCGACACACCCGGGCACGCCGACTTCGGCGGCGAGGTAGAACGCGTTTTAAAAATGGTAAACGGCGTCGTTCTGGTGGTAGACGCTTTTGAGGGCGCTATGCCGCAGACGAAGTTCGTGCTGATGAAAGCGCTGGAATTAAATCTTCCGGTCATCGTCTGCATTAACAAAATCGACCGCCCCGAGGCAAGGCCGGACGAGGTGATCGACGAGGTTCTCGAGCTGTTTATGGACTTAGACGCATCGGACGAACAATTAGACTGCCCGTTTATCTACGCATCGGCAAGAGACGGTTACGCCGTAAAAGATCTGAAGGATGAAAAAAAGGATATGACCGCTCTGTTTGAGACGATCATCGACTATATCCCGGCGCCGACCGGCGACCCGGACGCCAATACCCAGGTGTTAATCAGTACGATCGATTACAATGAATACGTGGGACGTATCGGAGTCGGAAAGGTCGACAACGGTATCCTGAAAGTAAACCAGGACGCCGTTGTGCTCAATCACCATGAACCGGACAAGCAAAAAAAGGTCCGCATCAGCAAAATGTACGAGTTTGACGGCCTGAAAAAGGTCGAGGTGGCGGAAGCCAAAATCGGCTCCATCGTCGCCATTTCCGGTATTGCGGACATTCATATCGGCGATACGATCTGTTCGCCGGAAGACCCGAAATCTATTCCGTTTCAAAAAATATCGGAACCGACCCTGTCTATGAACTTCATTGTCAATGACAGCCCGCTTGCCGGACAGGAGGGCAAATATGTCACCTCGCGCCATATACGCGACCGCCTGTTTAAGGAACTGAATACGGACGTCAGCCTGCGCGTAGAAGAGACCGACAGCGCCGACAGCCTCAAGGTATCCGGCCGCGGGGAGCTGCACTTATCCGTTCTGATTGAAAATATGCGCCGCGAGGGATATGAATTTGCGGTGAGCAAAGCGGAAGTATTATATCACACCGATGAAAACGGCAAAAAATTAGAGCCGATGGAAATTGCATATGTGGATGTTCCCGATGAGTTTACCGGAACGGTAATAGACAAGCTAAGCCAGCGCAAAGGAGAGCTGCAAAATATGCGCCCGATTGCCGGCGGCTATACGCGCCTCGAATTTCAGATCCCCTCCCGCGGCCTGATCGGCTACCGCGGCGAATTTTTAACGGACACAAAGGGGAACGGCATTATCAACACCATTTTCAACGGATACGCGCCGTACAAGGGAGAAATCTCTTACCGCAAGCTCGGCTCCCTGATTGCCTTTGAATCGGGCGAGGCTGTTACCTACGGCCTCTTTTCCGCCCAGGAACGCGGCTCTTTGTTTATCGGTCCCGGCGCGAAGGTTTACGCCGGCATGGTCATCGGCTCCTCGGCCAAATCGGAAGATATCGAGCTAAATGTCTGCAAGAAAAAGCATTTGACGAACACGCGCTCCTCCTCCGCAGACGAAGCCTTAACGTTAACCCCTCCGAAGATCCTAAGCTTAGAGCAGGCGTTAGACTTCATCGACGTGGATGAACTGCTTGAGGTAACGCCGGAAAGCCTTCGTATCCGAAAGCGTATCCTCGACCCAACCTTGAGAAAACGTGCGGGATTTAAAAAATAAAAGCGCATGCAAAACGGAGCCCGAAAAGGCTCCGTTTTCTTCTGCCCGTCTCCCCCATTCCTTTATTCTCTCGCACGTATTCTGTTTATCAGCATTCCAAGCGTAAGAAGCGCCACGGCATAAATTCCCTGTATCGCAAACCCGTGCCAGATGGGATCCGTAATCTCCGAAAATTTCGTCACATGCGCGATCGCATCGTTTGCGGTCACATACCAGTAGGTCGGAATAAACTTGGAAACCTTCAAAACATTTTCTCCAAAAATATCTAACGGCACAAAGATGCCTCCCAAAAACGCAAGCGTCAGACTGCAGACATTGCTGACCATATTCAGCGCGTTTTCTTTTTTCACAATCTGCGCAAACAGAAACGTTACCGATAAGGCAAATAACAGAGACAGAAATGCATTGAACGCTCCGACAGCTCCCTTGAGCGTCAGAATGTAATCCGGGTACATACATATGCCAATCGCCATCAGAAACAGATATTCCGCGAGCGCGACCACAATACTGCCTCCAATCAGCCACAGGTTTCTCGTCTGAAAGGATACCGACGAACACTTATTTCTGGCATTGATATCTCTGCGCAAAAATACAAGCAACACCGGGCCGATCGCAAGGATAATGGTGGAGATAAAAATATACGGAAGATACTGGAAATAATAGACCGCCATATGCTTCTCGGCCGCATTTTCGCCGTTCAAAAAAGCAACCTCCACGGACAGCTCATAGTCCTCCATCGTATTCTTTATACTCTCATCCACAGAAAATCCCGCGTCCAAATAGACGCCGAGCGTTGATAAAAATCCTTCCACCTGACTGTCCGCGAACATTCCGCTGCTGCTCTGCGGCACTTTCCTGTCTCTTAAGCTTCCTTCCCGCTCTCCCGCCAGAAATTTCTCCGTAAAACCTGCCGGAATATACAAAACGTAATCCAGCTTACGGCAAAAAATCGCGTCCAGCAGCTCATCCTCTGTCTCCGGTATCTCAGTCACCTCATGGTTTACCTGAAGGTAATCGACAAGCGCTTTTGACAGCTCGCCGTCATCAAGATTCTCTATTGCAATTTTTAATTCAGTCTGTGCAAAATCCTTCCTCTCGCTCTCGCTGCCCGCCTGCGTCATTGCGATGCTGATTCCTATAAAGATCGCAAAATAGACGATAATAGACGGTATTTTCTTTTTCACAATTTTCATGTACGCTTTAAATACTTGCATAGCGCTCCCTCCTGACTGTCAAATAGCCTGCGGCGATCAAAAGAAACGACATGAGCCCCATAATTTCCATGTTACCCCAAAAACGACGGAAATCACTGTATATATCCAGACTGTACAACGCGTCTACGATCAATGCCGCCGGATTGATCTTATTTAAAATCGGACACACGCTCTGTATGACATGATAAAGGTTCCCAATCATCAGGCCGCTCAAAAAACATTCTGTCATCGTAACCGAGAGCGCCAGCCCAATTTTGGTTCCGGCCCTCGCCTTTCCGACAGAGCCGATAAAAAATCCTGTCGCAACCCCGATAAACGAACCGACCGCGACAACAATGAACAGATACGGCATTTTATTTCCAAAATCAACCTTTTGAACATACTTTAGATAAACGACGGAAACCATTGTGTAGCAAAACTGGAACAAAACAGAAGAAATAAGATCCGCCGCCATCACTACAAAACGATTTGTGCTCGCAATGTTGCGCCTGACCGCCAAAGACGTGACGTCCGCTTTGATACTGACCGCGCATGTCACGCCGGCAAAACAGCCATAGAGACAGTTCATCGCAATTAACGCATAGAAATATCCTGTCATCGCATCCATCGAAGCTTCCGTATACTTTTCTTCCGTGACAAACGAAATTTCCTCGCCCAAACCGGCAATCACGTCCCCAAGCTTCTCCGGACGCTCCCTCATAACTTTCCCGATCATAGACTGGGTCTTCTGATATTGGTTTAATATGGTCTTTAGAATACTCTCCGTGATTCCCTCCTCTTTTACAAGCAGACGAATCCCGTCTTTTCCATTGATAAAAATCCCCCGTATTTCCTGTTTTCCAAGCAGATCCTCCGCTTCGTCCATCCCGCATGTCTTCACGGAAAGAAGCTGATCTTCCCCTTCCTGAAGGCCGTTCAGCAGCTCTACAAATCCCTCTTCTCCCCCGTCCTCTGCAACGTATGCCACATCGATGGTAAAAAAGATTTCTTCTTTTTGCATATTACCCCCGAAAGTGGAAACAAAAAGCGTGCCGAGAATGATCGGAAAAAACAGGTTCCAAAATACCAGCTCTTTCGTGCGAAGCTGGCACTTTACATTATAATAAAACGAATGAAAAAACATATTCTTCCCTCCTAATCCCGAAGCTCTTTTCCCGTAATCTCAAGGAACACGTCGTTCAGAGTCGGAAGCTGCGTATATACTCTCCCGAAACTGACTTCGTTTTCCTGCAAATATTTCAGGATATGAACAATATTGTGCTTCCCCCCGTTGCAGTATACCGTCAACTCATTCGCGGCATAGTCCGCCCGATATACGTGCGGCAGCTGCCTTAACTGTGAAAGCTGCGTTTCACTCAAACCGACGACTTCGATATGTATCTTCTCGTCGGTTTTGATCATCTTCTTTAACTCCTCTTTCGTCCCTTCCGCAATTTTTCTCCCCTTATCAATAATTGCGATCCTGCTGCAGACCTGTTCCACCTCTTCCATATAATGGGATGTGTAAATGACGGTCGCCCCCTGCGCGTTCAAATCCTCAATCCCCTCCAGTATCCGGTTTCGGCTCTGAGGATCCACGGCAACCGTAGGCTCATCTAATATAATTAGTTTCGGCTTATGCGCAATTCCGCAGGCAATATTTAACCTGCGCAGCAGTCCTCCGGAAAGTTTTTTGGGATAAAACTTCACATACTCGCCCAAACCGACAAACTCAACCGCCTCATTGACATACTGCTTTCTTAAACGCTTATCTTTGATATAAAGCCCGCAGAAATAATCGATATTTTCATATACCGTAAGCTCCCTGAATACCGCTACATTCTGAAGTACCACGCCAATATTTTTCTTAATGTCATAGCTGTCCGGCTGGATCTCTTTGCCAAACACTTTTACGCTTCCCTTATCAAAGTTCAAAAGCGCCAGCACGCAGCTAATCGCCGTCGTCTTTCCCGAACCGTTCGGACCGAGCAGGCCAAAAATCTCCCCCTCGTTTATCTGCAGATTTAAATGATCCAGCGCCACTAACTCTTTGTAGCGCTTTACCAGATTTTCAATAACCACAACAGGCTGTGTCATCTCTTCTCCTCCTCATTCCATATTCTATATGCGTTATTTTAGCTTTGCCCCGCACGCTTTTACAGTGCAAATCGTCATCCTTTTTTATGACAAATGTCATTTTTTTTCACTGTGATTGCGCTTTCTTTCAAATTATATTATAGTAATTTTAATGCGAAATACTATCCATACAGGAGAAGGCTATGTATATCTTAATTGACAAAACCGCCATTTTTATCTGCAGCTTTATCCTGCTGCTCTTTTATGCGCCCGCGCTCAACTTCTATTCCGTATTTCTGTGCCTGGCTGCATTTACGCTTTCCTGCCTGAGCGCTTATTTGAATCCCAACGGGAAGTGCCTGACCGGGTTTAAAAAAAATATACTGCTTTTTTTCGTGCCCGCATCTTATATATTTCTCTGTCTCCTATTGCCGGAAGGATTTATGTTTCTGCCCTTAATTTTTTACGATATACTTTTTTTCCGGTTTCTCGCCCCTTATTTTTTGTGCCTTGCGGCATACGCGTACCTTCTGTTTTCCTTTGACGCGCCGATTGGCGCCCTGCTGCTTCTGCTTTCTTCGCTGTCCGTTCTGCTGCATCACAAAAGTCTGCGAATCCTTGCTCTGGAACGGCAAATTAAAACCATCCGGGACAACAGCACGGAATACCAGCTCATACTGGCGCAAAAGAACCGCGACCTCCTTGAAAAACAGGATTACGAAATCTATCTCGCAACGTTAAAGGAGCGGAACCGTATTGCAAGGGAAATCCACGACAATGTCGGACATATGCTTTCCCGCTCGATTTTACAGTCGGGCGCCCTGATCGCCGTCAACCGGGACGCGCAGATGACGCAGCCGCTTTACGCCTTAAAGGACACGCTCTCCTGCGCGATGGACAATATTCGCGAGAGCGTTCACGATCTTCACGATGATTCCGTGGATTTAAAGGCCTCCGTCACACAGCTTCTGGAAACGTATACGCAATATCGGATCCATTTCGACTATGACATGGGGCGCATACTGCCCCGCGAGATTAAATATTGTTTTATCTCTGTCACCAGAGAGGCGCTGTCGAATATCGTAAAACACAGCAATGCCGGACGAATCGAAATTCTTATGCGCGAACAGCCCCGCATCTATCACCTGACGATTATTGACGACGGGACCGACATTGCCATAGAAGACTCCGGCATCGGACTCGCCGGAATGCAGGAGCGCGTTCAGCTTTTGAACGGCACGCTTACCATCCACACGGAAAACGGCTTTCGTATTTTTATTTCCATTCCAAAGGGGGAATTTTCATGAATCTTATTATCGTAGACGATGACAGTTTTGTTTCCATTTCTTTAAAGACAATTTTAGAATCCAGCGGAGACGTTACCGTTCTTGGTATCGGAAAAAACGGGAAAGAAGCAATCGAGCTCTATGAGACACATCAGCCCGACGTCCTCTTAATGGATATCCGCATGGATACAATGAATGGACTGGAGGCGGCCGAACAAATCTTACAGCTGCACCCCGACGCAAAAATCTTATTTCTCACTACCTTCTCTGACGACGAATACATTATCCAGGCGCTGCATATCGGCGCAAAAGGTTATATATTAAAACAGGATTTTGAAAATCTTTTTCCTGCTCTGACCGCCGTCACAAACGGTCAGAGCGTTTTTGGCAGTGAAATTGTCTCCGGACTCTCTCACCTCATCCCGGAGGCAGGCCGGTTCAATTACAGAGAACATGACATCAGCGACAGAGAGCTTGAAATTATAGAGCTGATTGCCTCCGGCTTAAGCAACCGGGAAATTGCGGAAAAACTCTTTTTAAGCGAGGGAACCGTCCGCAATTACTTAAGCGTGATTCTCGAAAAGTTGAATTTGAGAGACCGGACTCAGCTTGCGGTGTTTTATTACCGGAACCGATGACAGACGCTTTCCGAAATTATAGCGCCTTGATTCTCTCCAATGCCGCTACCGTGTTCTCATAGCTTCCAAATGCGGTCAGCCTGAAATAACCCTCCCCGCTCGGTCCAAATCCGGAACCCGGCGTACCGACTACATTTGCCTTCTCCAACAGGAAATCAAAGAAGTCCCAGGAGGACATGTTTTCCGGGGTTTTTAACCAGATGTACGGCGCGTTGACCCCGCCGTAAACCTCATATCCGGCATCCTTTAATCCCTCTTTGATGGTCGACGCATTTCTCATATAATAGGCAACCTGCTGCTTTAACTGCGCCTTTCCCTCGTTCGAATACACCGCCTCGCCGGCTCTCTGAATAATATAAGGCGCGCCGTTAAACTTTGTCCCGTGCCGTCTCGCCCACATGTCGCGCAGCGAAATCTCCCCGCATTTTAACTCTTTGGGAACTACGGCATAGCCGAGACGCACGCCCGTAAAGCCGGCGTTTTTCGAAAAGCTCTTCAACTCGATCGCGCACGTCTTCGCACCCTGGCACTCATAGATGGAATGCGCGACGTCTTCCTCTGAAATATAAGCTTCATACGCCCCGTCATAGATAATAAGCGCGCCGCTTCGATTCGCGTAATCCACCCACTCCTGAAGCCTGGCTTTTGTAATCGTCGTCCCGGTCGGATTGTTCGGAAGACACAGATAAATAATGTCCGGCGTCTCCTTTGGAAATTCCGGCACAAAATCGTTCTCTCTTGTACAAGGCATATAAATGACATTGCTCCACATCTCGGTCGCAGGATCGTATGTACCGGTTCTTCCGGCCATTACATTGGAATCCACATACACCGGATAAACGGGATCGCACACGGCAATTTTATTGTTTACGGAAAAAAGCTCCTGTATATTGGCGGAATCGCTTTTCGCCCCGTCCGAAACAAAAATCTCATCGGCCGCGATGTCGCATCCTCTCGCCGCATAATCATTCTCCGCGATCGCCTTCCTTAAAAACTCATACCCGAGATCCGGCGCATAGCCGTGAAAGGTCTCAGCGCTCGCCATCTCATCTACGGCGCGGTGCATCGCCTCTATAATCGCCGGCGCCAAAGGCTGCGTCACATCGCCGATTCCAAGACGAATCACGTTCTTATCCGGGTTTGCCGCCGTATATGCCTGAACCTTTTTCGCAATATTGCTAAAAAGATAACTTCCCGGTAACTTCTGATAATTATCATTTACTTGATACATAATTTCTCCTCTTTCCTTTTTCTGTCTTCTTATAAGTATAACATGTTCTGTCTCTCTTGCAAGCGGCTTTTCAACTCTGCCTATTGGTTCAACAGCCCCATCACCATCTGCGCCGTCTCTACAAGTCCCGTCCCGTTATCCATGCTGCGCTTCTGGATGTATCTGTGGGCTTCCTCCTCCGTCATGTGGTTTCGGACCATCAAAAGCTGCTTTGCCTGGCGCAGCAGCCGCTGATCCTCCTCGCTGCGTAAGCCGGGCCTCTTTTTCCTCTGGCGCCTGATAGACTGGGACATCATCTCGATCGTATGCACCAGCTCATGCACTTTCAACGGCATTGCAAGACACATCAGACCTTCAATCTCCCGCTCATTGCAGACCGCCCTGGACGCGACAAGAAGCATCTGGAAATCCTTCGGAAGATATCCGTACAGCTCCGTATACATCATATCCACAAAGCGATGGCTGCAAATCAAAATCCCCCCGTCGAGACCGTTCGCAAGCTGCAGCGCCTTCGCCCCGGTCGTCGCGATACCGTCCACCAAAAATCCGCTTCTCGATAAGATTTTCTTTATGTTTTCCGCGTTTTCCTTTTTCGGAAACGCAACAATTAAATTGATCAAAGCTTTTCTCCTGCCAATGTCATTTGTAACCGCGCTTTATCAGATTTTATAGAGATACTCGTCAATTTCCCACTGCGTCACCTGTGTGCGGTAATTTTTCCACTCCGCCTTTTTCGCCTCCGTATACTTTTCCGATATATGATTTCCCAATACGCCCCGGATATATTCGTCTTCTTCCAGCGCCCTTACCGCCGCGTTCAAATCCGCCGGAAGCGACTCAATCCCAAGCCTTGCTTTCTTAGAGAGCCGCATCTCAAATACATTTTCCTTTACCTGCTCCGGGGGCATGATCTGATTCTCGATGCCGTAAAGCCCGGCCGCAAGACACACTGCAAGCGTAAGATACGGATTGGACGACGCGTCGGGGGAACGAAGCTCTACCCTTGTGCCCTCGCCCCTTGTCGCCGGAATGCGGATTAACGGACTTCGGTTCGTGGCCGACCACGCGATATAAATCGGCGCCTCATAGCCGGGCACAAGACGCTTGTAGGAATTGACAAGCGGATTCGTGATCGCCGTCATACCTTTGATATGCTTTAGGATTCCCCCGATAAAATAGTACGCCTCCCTGCTAAGCCCAAGCTCCCCATCCGGCTCGTTGAAAATGTTTTTTCCGTCCCGCGACAGAGACATATTGACATGCATGCCCGAGCCGTTGACCCCGTACTTCGGTTTCGGCATAAAGCTGGCAAAAAGGCCGTGCCGCTTTGCAATTGTCTTTACGGCGAGCTTAAACGTCATGATATTATCCGCGGTCGCCAGCGCCTCGTCGTATTTAAAATCGATCTCATGCTGCGCCGGAGCCACCTCATGATGGGAAGCCTCCACCTCAAACCCCATATCCTCCAGGGTCAGCACCATATCGCGTCTCGCATTCTCCCCCAGATCCACCGGGCCAAGATCAAAATATCCGGCCTTCTCGTGGGACACCGTCGTAGGCTGCCCGTCTTCGTCCGTGTGAAACAGAAAAAATTCGCACTCCGGCCCTACATGAAAGGTATACCCCATCTCCTTTGCCCGCGCGATCTCTTTCTTCAGGATATACCGCGGATCTCCCTCAAACGGCGTGCCGTCGGCGCAGTAGATATCGCAGATAATCCGCGCCACCTTTCCCTGCTGCGGCCTCCACGGAAAAATACAAAACGTATCCAAATCCGGGTGCAGGTACATATCGGACTCCTCAATGCGGACAAACCCCTCAATAGAAGAACCGTCGAACATACACTCATTCTCAAGCGCCCGGCCAAGCTGACTTTTCGTAATCGCTACGTTCTTTAACGTCCCGAACATATCGGTAAATTGCAGACGGATAAACTCTACGTCCTCCTCCTCCACAATCCGCATAATATCCTGCTTCGTATACTTACTCATCTTTTTTCTCCTTTTTCTTAATATCTGTCAAACGCCGTATTGCTATGCTTCTTCTCTGACAAACGCAAGCACTTCGCGGTACGGCATATCGCCCCCGAATAAATCGAGCGCGCTTCCGATTGTCACATTCACCCTTCCTCTTCCATACGCTTTTAATTTCTGCAGATCCGAAAAACTTCCGACGCCCCCCGCATAAGTGACAGAAAGCCCGTCCCAGTCCCCCAGCAGCTTTACAAGCTCCTCCTCGATCCCCGCAGACTTTCCTTCTACGTCCACCGCGTGTATCAGAAACTCGTCCGCATACCCGCTTAATTTATCTAACAGCTCTCTCGTCACGGTCTCATCGGTAAACTTCTGCCACCGGTCTGTGACAATATAATAATTTCCATCCCTTTTACGGCAGCTTAAATCCAGCGTAAGGCGCTTTTTACCGACCGATTCCACAAGCTTTTGAAGCTTCGCGTAATCCACCTTTCCGTCCGAAAACACATAAGACGTTACAATCACATGGCTCGCGCCCTGCTCCAGAAAATATGCGGCGTTTCTGTCATTTATTCCTCCCCCGATCTGAAACGCCCCGGGATATGCGCGCAGCGCTTTTACGGCCTGCGCCTTCGTCGCCTCATAAAACGCGCTGTCCGGGGAATTTAATAAAATAATGTGACCGCCCCGTATGCCGTCTTTCCTGTAATACTCCGCAAAAAACGCCGCGTCCATTTCGGAGACAAAATTTTCTTTTGCGAAATCCCCCTCGTCTCTTAAACTGCCTCCCACAATCTGCTTCACTTTTCCGTTGTGGATATCTATACACGGACGAAATTCCATCGTCTAACGCCCCCTTCCGATCAACTGCACTGATCATAAAACAAGATACCATAATTTACATTGACATGCCATATTTTTTTTGTTAAAATTGTGAAATTAAAAACTACACCAAAAAAGAGAAAGTGAGGATGAAAAAATGGGAAAAATTATCGGCGAGGGAATTACTTTTGACGACGTACTGTTAGTTCCGGCCTATTCCGAAGTGACACCAAATATGATCGATCTGACTACGCATCTGACGAAGACAATCGAGCTGAACATTCCGATGATGAGCGCCGGCATGGATACCGTTACGGAACACCGCATGGCGATCGCAATGGCAAGACAGGGCGGTATCGGGATTATCCATAAGAACATGTCTATTGAAGCGCAGGCTGAAGAAGTCGACAAGGTAAAACGTTCGGAAAACGGCGTTATCACCGATCCCTTTTTTCTTTCTCCCGAACATACTTTGCAGGACGCGGAAGAATTAATGCGCAAATTCCGCATCTCCGGCGTGCCGATCACCGAAAACGGCAAATTAGTCGGAATTATTACGAACCGCGATCTCAAATTCGAAACAGATTTCACAAAAAAAATCAAATCATCCATGACTTCCGAGGGGCTTATCACCGCGCCGGAAGGCATTACGTTAGAGGAAGCCAAAGCAATTTTAGCCAAAGCGAGAAAAGAAAAACTTCCAATCGTCGACAAAGATTTCAACCTCAAAGGACTTATCACAATCAAGGATATTGAGAAGCAGATTAAATACCCGCTTTCCGCAAAAGATTCCCTCGGACGTCTTCTCTGCGGCGCCGCGGTCGGCATAACCGCAAACGTGATGGACCGCATCGACGCGCTGGTAAAAGCCCACGTAGACGTCGTGGTGGTGGATTCCGCCCACGGACATTCTTTAAATATACTAAACGCGGTGAAAAAGATCAAAGAGGCATATCCGGCCCTGCAGGTCATTGCCGGAAACGTAGCCACGGGAGATGCCACAAAGGCTTTAATCGAGGCAGGCGTCGACGCCGTCAAGGTAGGAATCGGCCCCGGCTCGATCTGTACGACGCGTGTCGTCGCAGGTATCGGCGTACCGCAGATTACCGCAATCATGGATTGTTACGAAGCGGCAAAGGAATCCGGTATTCCGATTATCGCGGACGGCGGCATCAAGTATTCCGGCGATATGACAAAAGCGATCGCGGCCGGCGCAAACGTATGTATGATGGGAAGTATGTTTGCCGGATGCGACGAGGCTCCGGGCACGTTTGAGCTGTATCAGGGACGCAAATACAAGGTATACCGCGGCATGGGTTCGCTTGCCGCCATGGAAAACGGAAGTAAGGACCGCTATTTTCAGGAAAACGCGAAGAAGCTCGTTCCGGAAGGCGTAGAAGGACGCGTCGCTTACAAGGGCAACGTAGAAGATACGGTATTCCAGTTAGTCGGCGGTATCCGCTCCGGTATGGGCTACTGCGGATGTCCGACGATTGAAGAGCTGAAAGAAAACGGACAGTTCGTAAAGATCTCGGCCGCCTCTCTAAAGGAAAGTCATCCTCATGACATTCATATCACAAAGGAGGCTCCGAATTACAGTATCGACGACAATAAATAATTTGCAGCCAAATCACACAACAAAGGGGCCAAACACGTATTCGTGCAACGCCCCTTTATTTATTCAGCCGTGTCTTACCGATTGTTCTTCGTATTATTTCCCTTTGACGTTCCGTTTTCCGTGTTGTTGGAATCGTTCCCGTTCACCGCGTCGTCTACCGCGTTCGCCGCGTCATTTCCGATATCCTCGATACCGTCAACCGCATCCTCGCCCATATCTTTGATGTCGTCTGTCACGCTTCCGTTTCCGTTCGTGGAGCTGTTGCTCCCATTCGTATTTCCGTTTGTATTGCCGTTGCTGTTCGTATTTCCGTCATTTGCGTTGTTATCATTGGCATTGTTGTCGTTCGTGTTATTGCCGTTTGTATTCCCGCCGTTTGTTCCTCCGCCCGTCGTATTTCCGTCTGTCGCGGAATTTGTGTTATTCTTATCTTTTCCGTTGTCGTTTCCACAGGCCGTCACACATACGCCAAGTGTCAGAACAAGCGCCGCCATAACCAGTAATGTTTTAAACTTTTTCATGATACTTCTCCTTTTCATTGTTTTTCATAGTATAGTGTAAACGTATTTGCTGTTTTTATACAATCTATTTCCGCATCTTCGGCTCAAAAATCAGGGAGGCAAGATAACCGAAAATCAGCGCCGCGCTGATTCCCACCGCGCTCGCCGTAAATCCTCCCATAAATATCCCAAGAAAACCGTCCGTGTTGATTGCCTCGCGCACCCCTTTAAACAATGTATTCCCAAAACCGAGCAGCGGAACGCTCGCCCCGGCGCCTGCAAATTCTACAAACTTCGGATATAGCCCGACCGCCCCCAATACGGCGCCGGTGCAGACAAGAAGCACCATGATCCGGCCCGGCATCATTTTCGTCTTTTCCATTAAAATCTGAACAAGCGCGCAGATAAGCCCGCCCACCCAGAACGCATTCAAATAATCCATATTCTGTCCTTTCCTGCTGACCGCATTTTATTCTTCGTACTCGATGACTACGCCATGCGCAATTCCCGGCACATTTTGTCCCTCGTTAAAGCTGACTGTCGATAAAAGAGCTCCGGTCGGGACGAACAGAACCCTTTTTAATACTCCCTTTTCAATATGAGGCAGAAAATGCGCGCTCAGCGTCACCGCGCTGCAGCCGCAGCCCGAACCGCCGGAATCCGTCCCCTGCGAGTCCTTGTCAAATATCTCAATCCCGCAATCGGTATGCATTTCACTGATATCAAACCCTTTTTCTTTTAGTAAATCCAGCAATATCTTTTTTCCCACATACCCCAAATCCCCGGTGATAATCTTATCATAATCTTCGGGCTTCCTCTGGAAATCCTCAAAATGCGCCGCTATCAAATCACAGGCCGCAGGCGCCATAGCCGCCCCCATATTCATCGAATCGCGTATTCCGTAATCTACGATCTTTCCTGTTGTAATTCCGGTTATTTTTGCATGCGTTTTTTTTGTGCCGACTACAAAAGCCCCGCTTCCGGTAACCGTCCAGGTAGCTGACACAGGTCTTTGGTTTCCGTACTCCAGCGGAAAACGAAACTGTTTTTCGGCGCTTGCGAAATGACTTGAGGTTACCGCCATAACCGTATCGGCAAAGCCCCCTGCAACGGACATTGCTGCGAGTGACAGCGATTCCCCCGCGGTCGAACATGCCCCGTAAAGACCGAACAGCGGAATTTTATAATTCATAATTCCAAAGGAAGTCGCAATCGTCTGTCCAAGCAGATCCCCCGCAAAAATATAGCGGATTTCTTCCGGCTCCAATCCTGCTTTTCCAAGCGCAAGAGCCACCGCCTCTTTCTGAAGCGTGCTCTCCGCCTCCTCCCACGACTCGGCGCCAAATTTATCATCGTCGCACACCATATCAAAGCATTTACCAAGCGGCCCCTCGCCTTCCTTTTTCCCAACCACATTCCCGGAAGCGATCAAAAAGGGCGGCCTGTCAAATGATATACTCTGTTTTCCTATCATTTGAGACATCCTATATCCTCTCTTTTCCTTTTTCCTATATTGTCTCAAATTTTTTTCATTCTATACATTTTTTCCCGCAGGCAGATTCCCCACGGCCGCTTTTGCACACAATAACACGCATCTGCCTACTGCTCGTCTCTTTGTATACAAACATTGTCAACGCTTACATTTCCGGAACTATTATTCGGAAATAAAATTTCGATTTTAGAAATATGTTCCAAATCCACTTCTTTGTCGGACGAAATGAACAGATCCGCGGGGATACTCACGGTCTGATGCTGTCGTTTATACTCGCTCTGCCCCGTCAAACACTGTATCTTTCCGAGTTTTACCGGAAGCGGCGGATAAATCGCCGCATAATCCGAAACGGACAGGTTCGCCTCGTTTCCATCGGTATCCCGGATGCGAAGCTCCGGTTCGAGTTTTTCGCCGGCGCCCTCCTTTGCCGCTTCTATATCCATATCGCAGATATCAAACGCAATCCTTCCGTTCTTAATCATCGCGGGCTCTTGAAATGTAACGGAGTAAGACGCTTCCTTTGTCCCGCTCCAAATAAGCCGGAGCGCATAATTATTTTTCTTGTCACCGGATTCCCCCGAAAAACGCAGCATCTCCTCTGTCCAAAGATACATGTTGCGCGCCTGCAGACGGACATTCGGATCCGTTCCGGTCAGCAAATCGGAGTCCTCCTCATAGTTACACAACATATGGGTCCCCGACTTCTCATACTGCTGTATGTAAACCGTGTCCGGCAGATACTCGCCGTACCGGCCGCAATCCGTGAGAAGGGTTTCGTATTTCTCAATTCCTTTTAAAGTCTTATCCAGAAATACCTTTGCAAATACTTTTAAAATCGTCTGCTGTTCTTCCATTGAAATAAAATTTTCGGTATTCAAAAACCATGCGAGCGGAGACGGAAGGTCATATTCGCCCCAGAGTGTATTAAACTGTCCGTGATTTGCGTCAGAAATATATAATGATGTTTTAATATATTTTTCTTTTTCTTTAAATTCAATATTCTCATACTGTACATTTCCCATAAACGTATTGACGTCCTGATCGTTTGCCCCGTGTAGCAAAAGGTAATTCACGTCGCAAAGCTCCACCTGATGATCCGCAGGCATATACTGATCGACCGTCGGAGCAATCGCAATCACGGAACGTATAGGAAAATGATAATCAAACCGGTATCTCCCATTTTCGGGATAACGGCTGTAACCGTTAAACAAAAACGCGGTCGCCGCCGCCTCTCCACCTCTGGAATGCCCCGCAATCGCAATACGTCTTTCGTCTATTTTCCCGCTAAGAGGGCCGCCGTTCTCCCCGCTATATGCAAGCGCCTGCTTTATATTCTCCAAAAGCAAAATCGCCCTGGCGTCGTTTTCCCCCGAAAGCCCATTTAATACATTTTCATCTATCGACACAAAAACATACCCATGCGACGCCAGATACTCGCCCAAATAATCATACCCCAGATAAGAATCGGTCAGAATACTGTGATTGCCGTGGACAAGAAATAAGACGGGACAATCCGCAGATTCTTTTGGATACCAGACCTTACCCGCCACAGCCGCCTCCGATACATCGTAATCCGACACCAGTCCTCTCCACACGCCCTCAATCCCTCCGGCATTCGATACCGCATAAGACAAATCCACGGTCTTGGATTTCAGATCGTATGCTTCGGACGGTCCGTACTCCAGGCACAGCGCCGTATACCTCCCGTTTTTCAGCTCCGCCTCAAAACCTTCGACCGGCTGCCGCCCCGTTCTCTCCAAAGACAGACAATTCAAAGCTGATTCGTCTTTAAACCCGACGCCGCAAAAAAGGAGCCCGGCAAGCAACAGCGGTATCCCGCTGAGTATCGCGGAAAATGCGACGACTCCCGTATGTACCCTATTGTGAAAAAACGCCCAGAGCGATTTTCCAAAAATGATAAACAGCGATCCGAAAATCACCCCGGACGCGACGCTCCATACGCCGGAACCTCCGGGCGTCCCCACCGCGCACAATACTACCGTGAGAGACAAAATGAATGCGCAACAAACAAAATTTTTTACTCCGGATTTCAGGCACGCGGACACGAGCACGCTCAAAGTTTTCAGAACAAGACTTGCAATGAAAAAACCTATGAACGCCCCCAGCAAAAACGCCAAAATTTTCTGACGAAAAAACTGCGCGCCGCCTATGCCCGATAAAAACGCAAACAAGAAAACAGCCGTCAGATAGACCGGTCGATACGTATTCTTCCAATTTCTCTCATGACAGGCCGCCCTCTTTGCGCGAAGCTCTCTTCCCCATTTTATTACTTTTTCCTTTTGCTTTTGTAACATACGCTCTCCTTTTTTTATCCCTCAACGTTATAAAAAACAATTGCTTTGAGGAAGGCGCCCAGCCCGTAAAGATTCCATACAGAATTACCGGGCCGGCGATCGTAAAGATCTTACATCCGATTCCGAAGACCTGTCCTTCTGCTTGTGTCAAGTCAGGACCTATTCATTTTAGAAAATTCTTTTCGCAAGCGGTATATCCTTGTCTTATTTCTTCCTATCGCTTCCACATCATCCATTACAGAGAGTATTTTTCTCGCCCTCGCCATGCTCAAACCCAGCAACTCTGCGATATCTCTGGTTTTTGCTGTTTCATTCCCCTGTAAATACAATCTGATTTTTTCCTGATTATTCCTTGTTTTTATCGCTTGTTTTTTATCGCTTGTTTTTATCGCTTGTTTTTTATCGCTTGTTTTTATCGCTTGTTTTTTTATGAATTTTAAAGTCAGCGATGTCCTGTCCGGATCAAAATCTTCCTTTATGTCAGGCTCTTCCCACCCTTGGTCTTCCCATACGTTAAAAATATTAGGCACTCCGCTTCCCGCATGCTC
>CANDCP010000042.1 GCA_947383215.1 uncultured Roseburia sp. | reverse complement strand
TGAATCTGATTAAGAAAGAAGATTTTGGTTATCGGCAGATAAGGGATATTAAGGTGTCGGATGCCCAGCAATGGATTATGAAGCTGCATAATGACGGTAAAGGATACAGTACCATTACAAGTGTCAGGGGCGTTGTAAAACCTGCTTTTCAGATGGCATACAACGAGGATATTATCCGCAAAAATCCCTTTGATTTCAAGCTGGTAGACGTTGTTCCAAACGATTCGCAGAAACGTATCGCCATGACAGAGGAACAGCAGGAACTTTGGATGGGGTTTATACGCAAAGATAAAACCTACACAAAGTATTATGATGAGTTTGTTGTTCTGTTGGGAACAGGAATGCGTGTCAGTGAATTTTGTGGTTTGACGAAAAGTGACCTTGATTTTCAAAATCGAAAAATCCGTGTTGACAAACAGCTTGTCAGGGAACGGGGCGGAAAATATTATGTTGAGAAAACAAAGACCGAGTGTGGATGCCGTTTTATTCCCATGACAGAAGAAGTCTATCGAAGCCTGAAAAATATCCTTGTCAATCGTAAGAAGTTGAAAACAGAAATGCTTGTTGATGGATACAGTAGCTTTCTTCTGCTGGACAAAGATGATAAGCCGAAAGTAGCACTGCATATTGAAAACGAAATGCGGTGGGCAATGAAGAAATACAAAAAGCTATATCCGGATAGACCATTGCCACATATCACGCCCCATGTGTTCCGTCATACATTCTGCACCAACATGGCAAATGCAGGAATGGATATTAAGACCTTACAGTATGTAATGGGACATTCCGATGTAGGCGTTACACTGAATGTTTATACTCATGCCAGCTATGACCGTGCGGCGGAGCAGATGGCAAAGATTTTAGACTTCAAAGAAAAAGAAACAGATATACATGAAAAACAGAGAAAATCAGGTTGAGAAAATACACTAATCTACTACACCAATTACTACACCATTTGCCCATAAATCTGCGTAGATTTATAACGAATTACGCAAACTAAGGGTAAAAAACCAAAAACGGAAAAAGCGCCTAAAAGCTTGAAATATCAAGGTTTGAAGGCTTATGAAGGGATATAAAAGATATGATAAAAATACTATTCATCTGCCACGGCAACATCTGCCGTTCTCCGATGGCCGAGTTCGTCTTCAAGGACATGGTTTCAAAGCTGGGGATGTCGGAGCGGTTTGAAGTTTCTTCGGCGGCCACCAGTACGGAGGAAATTTGGAACGGAGTGGGAAATCCGGTGTATCCGCCGGCAAGGCAAGAACTTGCGCGCCATGGGATTTCCTGCGAGGGCAAACGGGCAGTGCAGCTGCGCAGGCAGGATTATGAGGCATATGATTACCTAATAGGAATGGATGACGCAAATATCCGCAATATAGAGCGAATAACCGGGCATAAAGGCGGGAAAATTCACATGCTTTTGAGTTTTTCAGAGAGGCCGGGCAGTATCGCGGATCCCTGGTATACGGGAAATTTCCAAAAAACCTATGAGCAGATTGAGGAGGGGTGCCGGGCATTTTTGGAATATTTGCGCGGTCAGGGGAAGCAAAAATTATGAAAAAATACGGAGGCGTATGTTATGGCGCAAACAGATTTTGAGGCGGTTTATAAAGAAATCTTTCCTTTTTGGGATGCAATATCGGATAAAGAAAAAGATGATATCTGTGAAAATTCGCATGTCGTTTCCTATCCTGCGGGGAAAAATATACATAATGGCAATGATTGTTCCGGCGTGATTCTTGTCCGCTCGGGAAGTCTGAGGCTTTATATGATGTCGGAGGAGGGCAGGGACATTACGCTATACCGGCTGCACAGAGGAGATATGTGTATGCTGTCTGCATCCTGTGTGCTGGATGCAATTACTTTTGATGTGTTTGTAGACGCAGAGGAGGACAGCGAGTGCTATGTGATAGGCGGTTCCGCCTTTGCGTCGGTTGCAGAGCGCAATCCCTGCATTAAAATATTTGCGCTTGAGACGGCTGTCAGCCGTTTTTCAGATGTGATGTGGGTGATGCAGCAGATTCTCTTTATGAGCATGGACAAACGGCTTGCCATTTTTCTGCTGGACGAGTCGGCGAGAACAGGCTTAGATTTGATTGCGCTGACGCACGGACAGATCGCCCGGTATATGGGGTCTGCCCGTGAGGTTGTGTCAAGAATGCTGAAATATTTTTCCAATGAAGGGATTGTGGAAGTTTCCCGCAAAGGGGTGAAAATCCTTGACAAAAAACGGCTCCGTCAGCTCGTTTCGCTCCAAAATCCCAACGGAGGGAAGTCGTTTTAGCCTTCTAACATGGAGAGGATCTGCGGTTTTAATTTTGCGCCGGCTGATTGACGGATTACTTTTCCGTTTTTCATGACAGCCAGTGTCGGAATGCTTAAAACGTCGAATGCCTGCGCCAGCTCCGGCTCTTTGTCCACATTGATTTTTCCTACGAGATATTGCGGATTTTCCTCTGCGATTTCATCTATGATGGGAGAGACCATGCGGCAAGGCGCGCACCAGTCGGCGTAGAAATCGAGAAGAACCGGCTTCTCGCTTGTTTTAATAGAATCAAAATTATCTTTATTTACATTGAGTATGAACATAAGTGTTACCTGCCTTTCTATTATTTGTAAGTATGATACATTATACTTTCGTTTATTTCTGTGACCAAGTTACGATTGCTTCCCATTTGGCGGAAGTTTTTTTGCTTTGCATATAAGCTGCGTCATTGTTCCCATCGGACAGTATACGCACCAAGAACGGGGTTTGAATAAAATCATCGTAAGAAACCCAAGGACAGTGGAGGTAAGCATTACGCTGTAAAAGCCGAATGCAAACTGCGCGGTTCCGTCTGAAAACAGTGTGCCGTGATACGCCCAGTGCCACGGAAGCCGAAATGTCCAAAGCAGGGTGACCGTCATACGCAAACTTCTTGTTCCGGCGAACACCAGATAAGTGTTAAACAGCATAAGGAAGAACATTGCAAAAAAGAATGCCAAGAATCCGTATCTAAAACAGGCGGATTTCATCCATTTCGGAATATCTTTTTTGCGGGAAAGTCCGAATCTGCCGCCGACAAGAGAAAATAACTGTCCCCTTCCGCAATATTTATTGCAGTAGGCTTTATTTCCTTTTACAATTGCAATAATCAGCGGGATGAAGAAACACAGAAGCCCAAGCCAGGCAAACAGGATATTGAAAAATCCTAAAATTAAGTAAGCGAGGGACGCAATCCAAAGATAATCGTACCATTTTTTTTGTTTCATGATGTGACTTCCTCCAATGTGATGATACTTGCGGGGCATTCTTTTGCGCACTTTCCGCATCCGACGCAAAGCGTCCTGTCAATTTCGGCGTATACGCCTTCTGGAATAGTTATCGCGTTTTTGGGACAAACTTTCATACAGCATCCGCAGGCTACGCATTCCCGAATGCTGACGGTTGCTTTTTTCTTTATCATGGAAAATCTCCTTTTGTTATGAATATTTCTGTAAATAAATATAAGTAAAAGCGTTATTTTATTCAGTGACAAAGTCACAGAACAATTTTGCAGCATAGAAATAACCTGTTTTTTCCTTTGCCGGAATAAATTTCAAAGTATCTTGATTCCCGCATTTCTTTCGGCTATAATGTTATCGTCATATATAAAAACGGAGGTGGACGCATGGATCGTATAGAAGTTAGAAAAATTGCAGTTACTTATGAAGACGGAAATATATTTCAGCATTTTGGGCATACACAACAGTTTAAGGTTTATGATATTGAGGAAGGAAAAGTTCTGGGAGCTAAGGTTTTCGGCGCGGATGGGAACGGACATGGCGCTTTGGCGGGAATGCTTTCCGACTGGAAGGTCGATACGTTAATTTGCGGCGGAATCGGCGCGGGTGCTCAGATGGCGTTAGAAGAAGCCGGAATCAGACTTTACGGAGGAGTGTCCGGCAGCGCGGATGAAGCGGTAGACGCCTTGCTTGCGGGGAAGCTTGAATTTGATCCCGAGGTTCGCTGCGACCATCACGGTCATGGGCATCATGAAGGGGACCATCGCTGCGGCGGGGACGGACACGGCTGCATGGGGAATTGACAAAATTGATAATGAAGAAAAATACCGGTTCAGTCTGTCTGAACTGTCACAATGAAAACGATGAATGTAAATTTAAGAAATGAGGATAAAAAATGGGTGGCTTTTTTGGAGTGGCGTCAAAGCAGGACTGCGTATTCGATTTGTTTTTTGGCATAGATTATCATTCTCATCTGGGGACCAGACGCGGCGGGATGGCAGTGTATGGGGAGAACGGTTTCGACCGTTCGATACACAACATAGAAAACGCGCCGTTTCGTACGAAGTTTGATAAAGATATGCAGGAGATGAAGGGGAATTTTGGAATCGGCTGTATTTCGGATTATGAGCCGCAGCCGCTGATTGTTCAGTCTCATCACGGCACCTACGCGATTACGACGGTAAGCAAAATCAACAATATGAAAGAGATTGCAAAAAATCTGTTTGAAAACGGTCACTCGCATTTCCTGGAGATGAGCGGCGGCGATATCAATGCGACAGAGCTGGTGGCTTCGCTGATAAATCAGAAAGAGAATTTAATAGAGGGGATTTGTTATGCGCTCGATCAGATAGACGGTTCGCTGTCCCTCCTTTTAATGAATCAGGCGGGAGTTTATGCGGCGCGCGATAAGTACGGGCGTACGCCGATTGCAATCGGAAAAAAGGAGGACGCTTTCTGCGCGGCGTTTGAGAGCTTTTCTTATAAAAATCTGGGGTATACGGATTATAAAGAGCTGGGACCGGGGGAAGTTATCGTTATGACGGACAAGGGGTGTAAAACGCTTGTAGATCCGAATCATGAGATGAAAATATGTACCTTTCTGTGGGTATACTACGGTTATCCGTCCAGTTCTTACGAGGGCGTCAGTGTGGAGCAGATGCGCTACAACTGCGGCGCAAATATGGCAAAGCGCGATCATGTGAAGCCGGATATTGTAGCAGGGGTGCCGGATTCCGGGATTGCGCATGCAATCGGATATGCAAACGAATCGGGAATCCCGTTTTCGAGACCGTTTATTAAATATACGCCTACCTGGCCGCGCTCCTTTATGCCGACCATTCAGAGCCAGAGAAATCTGATTGCCAAGATGAAACTGCTTGCGGTGGAGGATTTGATTCGGGATAAAAGCCTTTTGCTGATCGACGATTCCATTGTGAGGGGGACGCAGCTCGGAGAGACGACGGAGTTTCTGTATAAGAGCGGCGCGAAAGAGGTACACATTCGGCCGGCCTGTCCGCCGCTTTTGTACGGATGTAAATATCTGAATTTTTCCAGGTCCTCGTCAGAGCTGGATTTGATTACAAGCCGTGTGATTGAACGGCTTGAAGGCGGCGATGTAACGGACGAGGCGCTCAGAGAGTACGCCGATCCGGAATCCGAAAAATATGAGCGTATGGTAGAGGAGATCCGGAAGGAACTGAATTTTACGTCCCTGCGCTTTAATAGGCTGGACGATATGCTGGACGCCGTAGGCATCGACAAGTGCAAGCTCTGCACATACTGCTGGGACGGCAGAGAGTAGGAGGCGGCGCGGCGTTTGGCCTGCGCTGCGGAAAAACTTATTGCAAAATAAAAACATGTGTGATATGATGGGAACACTAAAACTTTGACGCTGATTTCATCGGCGTCTGTGAAATGCGAAGAAGGAGACTCTTGTTTTCAGAAGTCGACAGGAATGCGGCGTCGCCGACTGAGAGCGCCGCTTGAAAGAGAAAACAAAGGGAACGCTCCGGAGCAGACCGGTTGAAAGGGACAATGCGCGCGGGATGCGCGGCGCAGCGTTAGTAGGTCGGTACGCGGGGTGCGCGTTACGCACGAAGAGAGGGAAGATAATCAGAACGCCGCAGGCGGATACGATTATGTTTCAATGCGGGTGGTACCACGGATAATGAACGTTATTCGCCCCGGAATACTTGTCTGTATTCCGGGGTTTTTGTATGCTCGGGCCAACGTTTGGAAGTTTACCGCTACGCGGCATGCGGGCCACGCAGCGAGTGGAGGAGAAACGCTTTCCCCTGCTCGATTTAGAAAAAGAGCATCTCTGTAAAGAGATTCAGCCCACGGATGACAGATACAGAAAACGGAAAGGAGCAGAACAATGAGTAACATTTACAGAGACGTAACCTTAAACCATGTAAGCGAGGCAGATATTGACAGGGAACTTCGGATAGCCGGGTGGGTAGAGAATATCCGCGACCACGGCGGCGTATCGTTCCTGGATTTGAGGGATATGTACGCCGTAATGCAGGTCGTGATCCGCGACGGGGAACTCTTAAAGGGCATTAAAAAAGAGCAGGCGATTTCCATTGAGGGGTTGGTTGAAAAGAGAGACGAGGAGACGTATAACCCGAAAATACCGACCGGGACCATTGAGCTTGAGGCGCATAAAATTGATATTTTAGGGGACGTCTACCAGACGCTTCCGTTTGAAATAACGACCAGCCGCGAGGTGAGGGAGGACGTTCGTCTGAAATATCGTTATCTGGATCTCAGAAACAGAAAAGTAAAAGACAATATCGTATTTCGTTCCAACGTGATTTCATTTTTGCGCCAGACCATGACAGAGATGGGATTTTTGGAGGTGCAGACGCCGATTCTCTGCGCGTCGTCGCCGGAGGGGGCGAGAGATTACATTGTTCCGTCCAGGAAATTTAAGGGCAGATTTTACGCCCTGCCGCAGGCGCCGCAGCAGTATAAGCAGCTTTTGATGGCGTCCGGGTTTGACAAGTATTTTCAGATTGCGCCGTGTTTTCGGGATGAGGATGCGCGGGCGGACCGTTCGCCGGGAGAATTTTATCAGCTGGATTTTGAGATGAGCTTCGCAACGCAGGAGGATGTGTTCGCGGTGGGAGAAGAGGTGCTGACAAAAACGTTTGAAAAATTTGCGCCGGAGGGCTGCGCCGTTACGAAGGCGCCGTACCCGGTAATCAGCTACAAGCAGGCGATGTTAGAGTTTGGAACGGACAAACCGGATCTCCGCAACCCGCTGCGCATTATAGACGTCACTGAATTTTTCCAGAGATGCACGTTTCAGCCGTTTATCAAAAAGACCGTGCGGGCGATAAAGGTACGGGAAAAAATGTCGAAAAGCTTCCACGAAAAGCTGTTAAAATTTGCGATGGGGCTCGGGATGGGCGGTCTTGGATATCTGGAAGTGATGGAGGACGGAAGCTACAAAGGGCCGATTGATAAATTTATTCCGGAAGATATGAAAGAAGAATTTAAAACTCTGACGGGCGTCGGCGTCGGAGATACGATCTTTTTTATGGCGGATAAAGAAGAGCGCGCGGCGTATTATGCGGGTATGCTGCGCACAAGACTTGGACAGCAGCTTGATTTGATTGAAAAGAACGCGTACCGTTTCTGTTATATCAATGATTTTCCGATGTTTGAAAGAGATCTGGACACAAAGAAAATCGGATTTACCCACAATCCTTTTTCCATGCCCCAGGGAGGTCTTGAGGCGTTGAATACGAAAGACCCGCTTGATGTTCTGGCGTATCAATACGACATTGTCTGCAACGGTGTGGAGCTCTCCTCGGGCGCGGTCAGAAACCACGACATGAAAATTATGGTGAAGGCATTTGAAATCGCCGGGTATGATGAAGAAGAATTAAAAAATAAATTCGGAGCGCTTTATCAGGCGTTTCAGTTTGGGGCGCCGCCGCACGCGGGAATGGCACCGGGAGTTGACCGCATGATTATGCTGCTTCGAAATGAAGAAAATATCCGCGAGGTGATTGCGTATCCGATGAACGGAAACGCGGAGGATCTGATGTGTCAGGCTCCGGGCGAGGTGACGGAGCAGCAGCTGCGAGAGGTTCATATTAAGGTGAGGAGCTAGAAAGGGAGGCGGCCATGGCAAATATAATTTCGGACGAGACGATCGAGTATGTGGGAATTCTTGCGAAGCTGGAATTATCTGAGGAAGAAAGACAGCGCGCGAAAAAGGATATGGGCGATATGCTGGACTATATTGATAAGTTGAACGAACTGGATACGACGGGCGTGGAGCCGATATCCCATGTCTTTCCGGTAAATAACGTATTTCGCGAAGACGTGGTGGAAAACGGCGATGATTCCGACAATATGTTAAAAAATGCGCCGAGCGTAAAAGAAAAGAGCTATATGGCGCCAAAAACAATCGGATAGAGGAGGATAAGGCATGAGCTTGACGAGGCTGACGGCGCTAGAGCTGTCGAATAAAATAAAGGCAGGAGAAGCGACTGTCTTAGAGGCCGTAGAGGCGGCGCTTGACGCGATTGAAAAACGGGAAAAGGACGTCCACAGCTTTGTAACCGTAGACAGAGAGGGCGCATTAAAGCGGGCGGGGGAAGTTCAGAAGCTGATTGACGATAAGACGCTGACAGGCGCGCTTGCGGGCGTCCCGGTAGCTGTGAAAGATAATCTGTGTACGAGCGGGATAAAGACGACGTGCAGTTCCAGGATATTGAGCAATTTTGTGCCGACCTATACGGCGCAGGCGGTAGAAAATTTAGAGGCGGCCGGCGCGGTTATACTTGGAAAGACCAATATGGATGAGTTCGCGATGGGCAGCACGACGGAGACGTCCGCGTTCGGCGTGACAAGAAATCCGTGGAATACGGCTCATGTTCCGGGCGGTTCCTCCGGCGGAAGCTGCGCGGCTGTGGCGGCGGAGGAGTGCTTTTATGCGCTGGGCTCCGATACCGGCGGCTCGATTCGCCAGCCAAGCGCCTTTTGCGGCGTGACTGGGATAAAACCGACCTACGGAACGGTATCCCGCTATGGACTGATTGCATACGGCTCTTCTCTGGATCAGATCGGTCCGGTTGCAAAGGATGTGGCGGACTGCGCGGCGATTTTGGAGGTTATTTCTTCCTATGACAAAAAGGATTCTACCTCGGTTAAGCGGGAGGATACCGATTTTACATCGGCGCTTGTAGACGATGTAAAGGGAATGCGGATCGGAATTCCGAGAGATTATTTTGGGGAAGGACTTGATCGGGAAGTAAAAGAGGCAGTTCTTGCGGCGGCAGGTAAGCTGGAAGAAAAGGGGGCCGTTGTGGAGGAGTTTGATTTAAGCCTTGTAGAATATGCTATCCCAGCGTATTATGTGATCGCGTCCGCGGAGGCGAGCTCCAATCTTGCGCGGTTTGACGGGGTCAAATACGGATACCGCGCGGAGGCGTTTGAAGGCCTCCATGATATGTATAAAAAGACGCGTTCCCAGGGGTTTGGGCCGGAGGTAAAACGCCGGATTATGTTGGGGTCGTTTGTTTTAAGCTCCGGATATTATGACGCTTATTATTTAAAGGCGCTTCGCACCAAGGCATTGATAAAGCAGGCGTTTGACCGTGCGTTTGAAAAATACGACGTGATTTTGGGGCCGGCCGCCCCGACCACGGCGCCGCGTCTCGGCGAATCCTTAGACGATCCGATTAAAATGTATCTGGGCGATATCTACACGATATCCGTCAATCTTGCGGGACTTCCGGGGATATCGCTCCCGTGCGGAGTCGACGGCGGCGGACTTCCGATCGGAATGCAGATAATCGGGGATTGCTTCCAGGAGAAAAAAATAATTCGGGCGGCCTATGCGTTTGAGCGCACGCGGGAATATCGCCGCTGTCCGATTACAGAGGAATCGAAGGGAGGACGAGGATGAGTAAACAGTATGAGACAGTCATCGGCTTAGAGGTGCACGTAGAGCTGGCGACAAAAACTAAAATTTTCTGCTCCTGTTCCACTGCGTTCGGAGGAGCTCCTAATACGCATACGTGTCCGGTATGCACCGGAATGCCGGGGTCGCTTCCGGTGTTAAACAGGCGGGTCGTAGAGTATGCGATGGCGGTTGGGCTTGCGACAAACTGTGAGATCACCCGCTGCTGCAAGTTTGACCGAAAAAATTACTTTTATCCCGATAATCCGCAGAATTACCAGATATCGCAGCTGTATCTTCCGATTTGCAGAAACGGGAGCGTGGAGATTCAGACCGAAAACGGCGCGAAGAAAATCGGAATCCATGAGATTCATATGGAGGAGGATGCGGGAAAGTTGATTCATGACGACTGGGAGGACTGTTCGCTTGTGGATTTTAACCGTTCCGGCGTGCCTTTGATTGAGATCGTGTCGGAGCCGGATATGCGCTCGGCCGAGGAAGTGATCGCGTATCTCGATAAGCTGCGCATGACGATTCAGTATCTGGGGGCCTCCGACTGTAAGCTGCAGGAAGGGTCGATGCGTGCGGACGTCAATCTGTCGGTCCGGGAAGCGGGGGAAAAGGAGTTTGGCACGCGCACGGAGATGAAGAATTTGAACTCGTTCCGCGCAATTGCAAGGGCCATAGAAAACGAGAGAAACCGTCAGATCGACTTACTTGAATCCGGAGAAGCGGTAATTCAGGAGACGAGGCGATGGGATGACGCAAAGGAGTATTCCTATGCAATGCGTTCGAAAGAGGACGCGCAGGATTACCGGTATTTTCCGGAGCCGGATCTGGTTCCGATCATAATCGACGATGAGTGGATCGAGGAGATCAGAGGCCGTCAGCCGGAGCTTCGGGAAGAAAAGATTGCGCGCTATAAAAAAGAGTACGGCCTGCCGGACTATGATGCAGGCATAATTACAGGCTCCAAAAGGCTTGCGGATATTTTTGAAGAGACGGCGAAAATCTGCGGAAAGCCGAAAAAAGTGTCCAACTGGCTGATGGTGGAGACGATGCGGCTGTTAAAAGAACATGCGATGGAGCCGGAGGATATTCGGTTTTCACCGGAAAATCTTGCGAAGCTAATTGCGCTTACGGAAGCGGGAACCGTAAACGGCGCCACGGCCAAAGAAGTGTTTGAGAAAGTATTTGCGGACGACATTGACCCGGACGCGTATGTGCGGGAAAACGGATTAAAGACAGTGAGCGACGAGGGCGAGCTGCGGTCTGTCATTGAGCAGGTGATCCGGGATTATCCGAAGTCCGTAGAAGATTATCGGAGCGGAAAAGAAAAGGCAATTGGATTTCTTGTGGGGCAGACAATGAAGGCAATGCGCGGAAAGGCCAATCCGGCGATGGTAAATCAGATTTTAAAAGAGCTTCTTTAGACGGGCGTTGCGCTTTGGCATGTTTCACAGTATGGAGAAAACGTTATGGCGGAGAAAAACAGAGGAAAAAGACTTGTAAAGTATGTGCCGGATTATGTGATATTTGATCTCGAGACTACGGGCATAAATCCGGCGGCGGATGAGATTATCGAGATTTCGGCGGTGCGGGTGAAGGAACGGGCAGTTGTGGATACATTTTCCACATTGGTCAACCCCGGCTGTCCGATTCCGTGGCAGGCGACGCAGGTAAACGGCATTACCGATGAAATGGTACGGGAGGCGCCGCAAATTAAGGAAGCGTTGTCGGATTTTTTTGCGTATACAAAGGATTTTGTGCTGGTGGGGCATAATATTCATTCCTTCGATCTGAAGTTTATTCAGGAAAAGGCAAAGAATCTGTTCGGCAGGACGGTGGACAACGATTATATCGATACGCTGTATATGGCAAGACAGTGTCTGCCGCAGCTTGCCCATCACAAGTTGACGGATGTGGCGTCTTATTTTCGGATTAGTATCGAGGGAGCGCACCGGGCGTTAAATGATTGCATCATGAATCTGAAATGCTATGAAAAGCTTGGAGAGCTGCAGGAGAGCATTCATATCGATCTGTGCCCGAAATGCGGCGGCGAGCTGAAGAGGAGAAACGGAAAATTCGGCGAATTTTTAGGGTGCAGTAATTTTCCGGAGTGCCGGTATACGGCGCAGATTCGAAAGTAAAGGGGAAACAGGGAAGGAGCGTAAATATGAATGCGGCGCATCAAAAGGTGATTCAGGCGATACAGGAAGTGGAAAAAAGCGTAAAGGGAAAATCCGACTGTATCCGAAAGGCGTTATCGGCAATTTTGGCGGGCGGGCATATATTGATTGAGGACGTGCCGGGAGTGGGAAAGACGACGCTTGCGACAGCGTTTGCAAAGGTTATGACGCTGCAGAGCCAGAGGGTGCAGTTTACGCCGGATGTGCTGCCTTCCGATATACTGGGATTTTCCATGTACCGTAAAGATACGATGGAGTTTGTGTATTGTCCGGGGCCGGTTATGTGTAATCTGTTTCTTGCGGACGAGATCAACCGGACTTCGCCGAAGACGCAGTCGGCTCTGTTAGAGGTTATGGAGGAGGGGAGCGTAACCGTGGACGGCGTGACAAGAGCGGTGCCGACTCCCTTTATCGTGATGGCGACGCAGAATCCAAAGGGAAGCGCGGGGACGCAGCTTTTGCCAGAATCCCAGCTTGACCGCTTTATGATCTGTATCAGTATGGGATATCCGAAGGCGGAGTATGAGATTGAGATTGCAAAGGGGCGGAGCGTAAAAGAGGGAACGGAGGAAATTGCGCAGGTATTAAACGACGAGGGCTTGATGGAATTGATGGATATGGTTGAGAATGTCTATGTACATGAAAATGTATACCGCTATATCGTGAATCTGGTCGCGGCGACGAGAGAGAACGGATATATCGATCTGGGGGTCAGCCCCCGAGGAACCGTCGCGCTAACCAGAATGGCAAAATCGCAGGCTTTTCTTTGCGGGAGGGATTATGTGCTGCCGGAGGATGTGCGGGAAGTGTTTTATGACGTTGCGAGACACCGGATTGTGCCGAATACGAAGGCGCGGGCAACGCATATTGCGCCGGAGGCGATATTAAAAGCGATTGTGAAAGAGGTTTCCTCGCCTACGATACAGAAGGAGAAAAAGGAATATTATGTTTAGGATTCTCGCATATATTCTGGCTATGGGGCTTACGGTTTATGTCGGGGTCATCTATTCCAGTGAACCGTTGCTTTTTCTGTTTTTGACGGAGCTTTGTTTTCTGTTGCTGGACGGGGCGTTTTTTCTTTATCAGAGGCGCAAATGCAGCGTTTTGTTAACGCTTCCTCTGCCGGTGGCAGAGAGGGGACAGCGGATTCCGGTGGAGCTTGCGTTAAAGAATACGGGGGGATTTTTGAGCGCGAAAGCCGATATTCTTTTAGAATACCGCAGGTTTCCGAAAGGAAAAAAGAGAGTTTTAAAGCTTTCGGGTTTTTTTGAGAGCAAGAGAGAGGTGCAGCTGTCTGCCCATATAGAAAGCTTTGAGAGCGGATGTTATGATTTTGAGGCGGCAAAAATAAAGTTGTATGATCCGCTGTCGCTGTTTTTTGTGAGGAAAAGGTTTGCGCTCTCACAGAGGCTTGACATTATACCGCCGATTTATGCGACGGGCGTTTTGGTTTCCGAGCGGGTGCGCCATTTTCAGGGGGAC
Source organism: uncultured Roseburia sp. (assembly GCA_947383215.1). GTDB lineage: Bacteria > Bacillota > Clostridia > Lachnospirales > Lachnospiraceae > Roseburia_C. Next base: position 9,810 of record CANDCP010000042.1, on the reverse strand, counting down.
AGCGATATTTACGACAGCCTCCGAGGCGGGGACGATGCGTCCGAGACTTTTCAGATACGGGAATTTCGCAAAGGGGACAAGTTAAAAGATATTCACTGGAAATTAAGCGCCAAGGAAGAAGCGTGGATTGTGAGGGAGAACGGGCAGCCGTTGGCCTGCGCGGTCGTACTGTTTCTTGATTTTTCTGCGGAGGGAAAAAGAGCGGCCGGCAATATGGAGGATATGATTTCGCTGGCGGCGAGTATATCCTTTGCGTTAGCCGAGGCGAAATGTCCGCACTATATTGCCTGGTATGCGAAAAAAGAACAGGAGCTTGTGCGCGTTCGCGTAGACGACGAAGAAGGACTGTACTTTTTTCTTAACAGAATGTTTGCCGAAGACGTTTCCCGCGAAGCGCGCGATTTAAAGTCAGAATACAGGGAGCGTTATAAGGGTGAGGAGTATGTGACCGATATTTATGTGAATCAAGGGCTGACGCTTTCTGTCAGAGGGGAAGAAGTTTGGACATGTCTGCCGGAGCGTATGAAAGAAGAGCTGGCGGAGCTGGTTATCAATGTGTAGGGATCGGAAATGGGAAAGAGACGACAGAGAAGCGGAGCTTGGAAAAGGAAAAAGGAGGGTCTTGGGATTGCGGGGGAACCCCTTCTTACAGGATATAAACAGACGGATACGCAGATAAAAATAAGCGGCGTATCGGTCTGGTTTGTTGTGTCTTTATCCTGCGCGCTTGTGTTTACGGGGTTCCTTTTGGACTTCGCAAGGATCTGGCAGACGGAATACCGGACGGAGTTTACGCTTTTTATTTTCCTTATCTCCGCCGGAATGTCGCTTGTCGTCTGTCTGGGAGAAAAAATTCCTTTTCTGTCTGCCGTAGCGTCCCTGTTGTTGATTGTAACAGGGATTTTCAATCATGTCCGTCTTTTTCAGGGCGCAAGAAATTTTCTGAATGCGGTAATAGAATCCTGGAATTATTATTTTGATACGCATTACAGCGGGTATTATGTGGGAAAATCGGAGCTTTCTTATTTTTTGCTTTACACGCTGGTATGGTTTATTTTTCTTTTTGTCCGCTCTGCCTTTCGTGCGTCGGGCAGAATCTGTATTTTGACGCCTTGTGCCGCTATCGTTTGCCTTGGTCTGCTTGTGGGAAAAGGGCCGGATGGAGAAGCGTTTTTTCTTATGCTTGCGGGGACGCTGCCGGCTCTTTCGTTTGCGGGGGGACTGCGTTGCGTCGGCGGGATTCGTCACAGGCTGCGTCTGGCAAAAAACGGGCTGTTCGCGGTGGCGGCGCTCGCGGCGGGAATGGCGTTATATGCGATTGCGGGAGAAAAGTTGTCTGCGGCAATGAAGGAAAATCACGACAGTCTTTTGGCGTATCAGAGAAATCTGGAGCGGCAGATCATTGCGTTTGCCGATGAGTTTGAAGGAGGATTTTCCGTTTTTGGAGGAAACAGCTCCAACGGGCGGATTACAAACCGGAGTCCGCGGTATACAGACAAAGAGATGTTTTGGGTTGCAATGGACCGGAAGCCAGAGACAAAATTATATTTCCGCGGATTTGTGGGAGATACGTATGAGAACGGAAAATGGAGCGCGACGGATGAAGAGGAATTTTTTCCGATGGTGGATCAGACCGCTTTTCTGCCGGAGGATGCGGGGCGGGAGATACTGAATCTGTCGTATGAATTTGGAAATATGTGGCTTGGCATGCAGCATGAGATGGTGGAGATGCTCTATTCGGACGACTGCGGCGATTATGCCTATCTTCCGTATTTCTCAAATCTCTACGGAATGGAACTTTCAGGGCTTATGGTTGATGCGGACGCCGTTATAAGAAGGCCGGAGGAGACGAGCCATCTTGCGTTTGCCATGATACAGATGAACGCGAAGGATCTCAGCGGTATGGGGTACCAGTATACGGTACAGATTCCGGGGATGGATCAGCTTGTTTTGCAATATTCCAGACAGTCCAGAAACCATTATACGAAAGTTCCCGAACAGGGAGTCGACAGGCTTTTGTCGCTTGCCGATACCTGGAAGCGGGAGGGGTATGGAGTGGAACCGTATGATTTTAATTACGCGATTCCAATCAGCAAGGTGGTAGAAGAGCTGGATACGAGGACGACGTACAGCTTAAGTCCGGGGAGGGTTCCTTTCGGCTCGGACGTGATAGAAAACTTTCTGTTTGACAGCCGGAAGGGATTTTGCGTTCACTATGCTTCCGCCGCGACGCTTTTGTTGAGAAGGCTCGGGGTTCCGGCGCGCTATGTCAGCGGATACACGGTTGACCCCGATCAGTTTAAAAAGAACCCGGACGGGAGCTATATGGCGGCTGTGCTGGATCGAAACGGCCATGCGTGGGTGGAGGTTTTTATGGATCATGCGGGCTGGATACCGATTGAAGTCACGGCAGGGACGCCCGGTATGGGGTATGGGATGGATGAGGATTCCAGAAGAAATGCCGAGATGATGCGCAAGATTTTGGGAAAAGACGAGGAGGAGCGGGAAGAGACTCTGAAAGAGCGGGAAAATGTTGCGCAGACAGAAGAAAATTCGGGGACGCAGAAAACGTCTTTGCAGCCGCAGAGAGGGCACGGGAAAGAAAACGGCGGACTATGGGTTCTTCTGACCGCGGCGGCGTGCGTAACAGGGACGGCGGTTTTTTGCGCAGTAAAAAGGGGAAGAAACGCGCGAAGAAGGATGCGCAGGGCGGATACACGGACTGCGGTTTTGGAGCTCTCCTTTGGCATCCGCAGAGCGTTTTGGCGTGCGGGCGTAATCAGTGAGAAGGAAATGACGGATGAGGAGTATATCGCCCGGGCCGGGGAGTGGCTGAGGCGGCGGGGCGAAACGGGATTTTCGGATTTTATGGAATGCGTAAAGCGGGCGGCGTTTTCGGAGTATGTTCCGTCAGAGGAGGAGGTTTTAGAGGGGAGAAGGCTCTGCCGCAGGATTAAGGAAAGGTTGAAGCAAGGAAATGAGAAAAAGCCTAAAAGAAATGCCGATATCTGAATTTTCTATGAAAATTAAGGGATTTTCTTGCGATTCTTTTCGGGGTGAATTATAATAACCATGTGAAGTCTGTTCAGGGAGACTTTAGAGGAGAAAATAATGTCAGATAAAGATAGAGAATTTGAGAGTGGGGAGATCGTTGGCAGCGACGCGGGAAAGACGCAGGAGGGGCCAAAGGATGATTTTGAGGATATCTGTTATATTTGCAGACGTCCGGAGAGCGTAGCGGGAAAGATGATTAAGATTCCGAACGACATCTGTATTTGTCAGGATTGTATGCAGCGGACGTTTGACAGCATGAACAATGCGGGGATGGGGAATCTGAATTTTGGCGGGATGAATCTGGAAGATTTGATCGGCGCGGGAAAGACGCCGAATATCAGCATGATCAATCTTTCGGATCTTCAGGGGTTTATGCCGCAGAGCCAGAAACTGAAAAAGAAAAAGGCAAAGAAAGAGAAAGCAAAGGAGCCGGCGCTTGATATTCATTCAATTCCTGCGCCGCATAAGATTAAGGCGAGTCTCGACGAATATATTATCGGACAGGAGCACGCCAAAAAAGTAATGTCGGTAGCCGTCTACAATCACTACAAGCGTGTGGCCGGCGACGCGGATAAGAATGAGGACGCAGTTGAGATTGAAAAATCAAATATGCTGATGATCGGACCGACAGGAAGCGGGAAGACGTATCTTGTCAAGACGTTAGCAAGGCTTCTCGATGTGCCGCTCGCGATTACGGACGCGACCTCCCTGACGGAGGCCGGCTATATCGGAGACGATATTGAGAGCGTAGTCAGCAAGCTTTTGGCGGCGGCGGACAATGACGTGGAAAAGGCCGAGCACGGCATTATCTTTATTGATGAGATTGATAAGATTGCGAAGAAGCGCAATACGAACCAGCGCGACGTCAGCGGCGAATCCGTGCAGCAGGGGATGCTAAAGCTTCTGGAGGGAGCGGAGATAGAAGTGCCGGTTGGAGCGAGCAGCAAGAACGCCATGGTACCGCTCACAACGGTAAACACAAAGGATATCCTTTTTATCTGCGGCGGTGCGTTTCCGGATTTAGAGGAAGTGATCAAGGAGCGTCTGAATAAGGAAGCGTCGATCGGTTTTCGGGCAGATTTAAAAGACAAGTACGACCATGACGAGAATCTTTTACAGAAGGTTACGGTGGAGGATGTCCGCAAATTTGGGATGATACCGGAGTTTCTGGGACGTCTGCCGATTCTGTTTTCGCTTGAGGCTCTGACGGAAGATATGCTGGTGCGCATTCTCAGAGAGCCGAAGAATGCGATTGTAAAACAATACCAAAAGCTCTTGGAGTATGACGAGGTCAGGCTGGAATTTGAAGAGGAAGCGCTTCATTCTATTGCGAAAATGGCGAAGGAGAAGAAGGTCGGGGCCAGAGCGCTCCGCGCGATCATTGAAGAGTTTATGCTCGATATTATGTACGAGATTCCCAAAGACGACAATATCGGCATGGTGACGATCACGAAAGAATACGTAGAAAAGACCGGAGGGCCGCGGATTACGATGCGGGGCTGTATGGGTATTGGGGATAAGAGCGAGGAGAGAATCGGGATGGCGTAGGATGCCGGTGAAAATCGCTTGTAAGCCATAAAATTTTGGCGCATCTATTGAATTTTATCTGTAAGATTGTTATAGTATCGCCAAACCTACAAACACTGTTTGCGCAGTTGGGAGAACAAGCGATGATATAGAGGCAATTTATTGTAAGAAGAAAGAGGGCGCGAGTGAAATCATAGTTGTGGCGGATCATTCAGGCGGCGAAGCGGGATTGCGTCATAATGATTTTTGTTTTGAACTGTTTGATCAGTATCAGGATATCAACGACTTCATGGTATTGGATAGGGAAGAGTTTGATGGCATGAAGAGCTATTACAGAGATTTTGTAAAAATATATCAAAGAGGATAGTGACGTGCCAAACGAAAACGAACACAGGAAAAAATATCTGGAGGATAAGCATATTTAAAATAGGAAAGAATAGGAAGAAGAGGGCGTTCCCGTCGCGGGTTCGCGCTCTTTATTGTTATGAACGGTCTTTTCGGGGAAGAAGGAAACCTTACAAAAGCTGTAAGTGGTATTTGCCCGCCGCCTCTGATATACTGATGCCAGAAAGAAAGGAGGAAAAACCTTTTATGAATATGCAAAATCAGATTTTACAGGTGGAAAGCCTTACAAAAACTTACGGAAAAGGCCAAAACAAGACGGAGGCGTTAAAGGGTATTACATTTGATGTCTGGGAGGGAGAATTTTTAGGCATTATGGGGGCCAGCGGTTCCGGAAAGACTACGCTGCTTAACTGTATCGCCACCATGCTGAAGCCTACTTCCGGGAAAATCATTCTTCGCGGGCAGGATATTTCCGGTTTTCACGGAAGAAAGCTTGCGGATTACCGCGGAAATGAAATCGGATATCTGTTTCAGGAATTTGAACTGTTGGATAACCTGACGGCGAGGGAGAATATTGCGCTTCCCCTCTGTCTGCACGGCGTCACGGCTGGGAAGGCGAAGGCTGATATTGAGACGCTCGCCGATCTGTTAGATATTGCCGATGTGCTCGATAAATTTCCGTCGCAGATGTCCGGCGGACAAAAACAGCGCGTAGCGGCGGCGAGAGCTCTGATCTCCGACCCGGATATCGTGCTTGCCGACGAGCCGACCGGAGCCCTTGACAGCAAGAATTCCAAGACGCTGATGAATAAGCTGTCCGCGATTAACGGAGAGCAGAATAAAACGATTATGATGGTAACGCATGACGCCAACGCTGCGAGCTACTGTTCAAGGATTTTATTTATACAGGACGGATGTATATTTCATGAACTGCGCAGGAACAGGCAGACAGAATCTATCGAAGCCTTTTACGACCGTATCGTGGTCGTTATGGCTCAGTTGGGAGGAGGCAGTGCAAATGTTCTTTAAGCAGGTACGGCGTAACGCTGCCAAAAACCGAAAAGGAAACGGGCTGTTTTTCGGCTCGCTTGTAATTGCGATTGTGGCTTTCTATACGCTGCTCTCTCTGGGCGCGCAGGATGTGATGCGTTATCTTGCCACGGTGGAGAGCGACGCGGTAGGCAAGCTTATGGGGCTTCTTCCCGTTGTGTATGCGGTTTCTTTATTTTTTGTGTTTTTTCTTGTATACTTTGCATGTAAGTATCAGGCAGACAGCCGCAGGCGGGAGTTTGGACTGTATTTAATGTTGGGAATGAAGCGCAACCGCTTGTTTTCCATGTTGTTTTTCGAGACGCTGTGGAGCAGTGGAGTTTCTCTGCTGATCGGACTTCCCGTGGCATTGTTTTTAACGGAGGGGATCAGCCTTACGACCGCGAAAATGGCGGGACTGGGTATTATCGGGCATCATTTTTCACTTTCGTACGACGCCATTCTCTGGACTGTCTGCGGCTTTGTTCTCGTACAGCTGCTGTCTATGCTGATCATCTGTATGAGGCTTGGGAAAACGGAGACGGCGGAATTCTTCGGTTCCGGTGATGTCAAACGGCAGGCGTCCATATCCGGCGCAAAAAGCACGGCGTGTTTTGTCGCCGGAGTTGGACTTTTGCTGACGGCATATTATTTAGGAATGTTCCGGCTGGGCGCGCTGCAGATGGAGGTGATGCTTGCCTTAATCGTATGCGGAATTTTGGGAACTTTTCTTTTGTACCGCGGTCTCGGCGGTTTTCTCGGACTGTATATCCGCCGGAAAAGTCCCGATACGGCGGGCCTTTGGAATTTTACCGCAAGGCAGGTGCAGGAAAATGTAATTTCCCAGCACAAATCCCTGGCGGTGTCTTCGCTCCTTCTGTTAATGGCGCTGGCGTGTATTTCTTACGGTATTTCTATGGGGATTGGGCGTTCTGCAAGCAGTCGTTCCCTTGACTTTTCTGTGTTTGGCGCCGAAGAACAGATTGACGCTGTTTTAGAAAAAGACGGCGTTCGCCAGATGGTGAAGGATTCGTATCCGCTGTATCTTTCCGTGGTGGGGGACGGATATTTTCGTGATGAAGAAAAAGCGTTTGACACTGCAAAACTTGAGGAAGCGCTTCGCACGGTTGAAGGGTCTGAAAATATCATAGAAAATCTTCATATTGAGTACGTCATAGCTGAAAGCTCATATAACCGGATCTTGAAAAATATGGGTAAGGAAGAATTAAAGCTTGCAGATGATGAGACGGCGATTTATACTTCAATTGCCAATGACGGCGATTTCGGAACGATTTTGACAAAAGCGATACGGCAAAAAACATCTGTCGGTATCGACGATGTGCAATATCGTGTTCGCCCTGCGCTGTGTATGGATAATGTCGTGGCGGATCGGGCTATCACGCTGTATATGGCGCTGATCGTGCCGGATGAGCTTTTTGCCCGGCTTGCCAGAGAACCCGGGGCATACTGTCGGAATGTAAACCTGTCGGATGAAGCGGTAGACGAAATGGGTCTGATGCAGGCGGTGCAGAAAGTAGACGCGCAGCTGGCGGCTGCCGGAATCGAATACGACAGCTATCTCAGCGGAATCGGAAGGAACCTTTTTTATACGGTAGCGGCAAGCTATCTGACTATATATCTTGGAATTCTTTTCTGGCTGATTGCCAATACGGTGATAGGGCTTAAGTATTTGATCAGTCAGAGACAGACAAAGCATCGATATGAGACGCTGACTATGTTAGGGGCGGATATGCCGTCTATATGCCGTTCCGTGAGAAAGCAGATCGGAATATACTTTGTTCTTGTGCTGGCCTCGGCGCTTGTCAGCAGTTTTGCAGCGATTTTTACAATGTTTACAAGCTTTACAAAACTGCCGGTGGGAGTTTCCGTCTCGACGGTGATAATCCTTTCGGCGGCGGCGCTTTTCGTTTTTTGCGCGGTTGAAGTTTTGTATATCGGTATTGTCAAACGGGCGGCAAGCCGGGAGGTAAGCCAAATTGAAATAACCAGACGGAGGTGATTTTGTGCAACGGATTGTAATCGTGGAGGACGATGTTTATCTGCGGGAAGAATTGATCCATACTTTTCAAAAAGCCGGATACGACGCGTCGGGTCCCGCCTCTTTTGAAAGCGTAGAGGAGGAGTTGAAGGCGCTTCGGCCGGATCTTGTGGTATTGGATGTAAATTTGCCGGGAAAATCCGGCTATGAATTATGCAAGCTCCTCAAGGCAAAAGCGTCGTTTGCGATTTTGATCCTGACGGCGCGGGATACGCTCTCCGACGAATTGACGGCATTGGGGCTTGGGGCGGATGATTTTCTTGCCAAGCCCTGCCATCCCGACCGTCTTATTGCAAGAGCGCGGCGGCTGCTGAAAACCTATGATCGGCAGCTGTGCGCCGTGCTGCGGGCCGGTCCGCTGTCGCTGGATACCGATACGTATAAGCTGGTGTATTCGGACAAATTTTTGATTCTTGCAGAAACGGAAGGAAAGATTATGAGGCTTTTGATGGAGCGGTACCCGCACATTGTCGGCAAAGGCGAATTGTTGTCCGGACTGTGGGGGACGGAAGAATTTGTCGATGAAAATATTCTTCAGGTGAACATGAGCAGGTTAAGAAAAAATTTATCGGAAATCGGGTTGGAAAACGTTGTGAAAAATATCAGGGGAAAGGGATATCAATTAGAGGTGGAGCGATTATGAGACGATATCTGAAAAGAACCCGGCATTGGATGATATTGTTTTTTCTCACCGATGCGGTCTTTGTGTTTGTAACATGGATTGTACGCCGCGAGGCGATAAAATATATGTCCCTGTTTCTTTCTCTGTTTACCGTATTTGCTTTGGCCGCCGGATTGGCCGTCGAGCTGTATCGGCAGAGAAAGAGCGAGGCTGCGCTTTTAAATTTTTTAGAAGATCCGAATGACAAGACACAGGAAATTCTTTTCGCGCAGTTCGGAGACAGCGAGGCAGTCTGCGCGCTTGGTAAGCGTTTTCTCGCCGGGAAATCTCTTGCCAATGAGAAAACGGTGGAGCTGTCGGAATATCGGGAATATATAGAAGCGTGGGTACATGAAGTAAAAACGCCCTTGTCGCTGTTAACGCTGGTTTGCAATAATCATCGCGACGAAATGTCTCCCTATGTATACGCGCGGTTTTGTTATATCCGGCATCAGTTGAATGAAAATATGGAACGTGTTTTATATTACGCGCGTCTGCAGGAGGAGCATTCAGATATCAAATTCACGCGATTCCGTCTGGATGAATGTCTCGCGGAGGTTCTCTTAGAATACCAGACGTTTATGGATGAGAGGCGTATCGCGCTGAGCCAGAATTCCCGGCCGCTTGAAGTTGTGTCGGACCGCAGAATCGTGCTGTTTATTCTGTCGCAGCTTTTTAGCAACGCCGTGAAATATGCGGATAGCCGCGAGGGCAGAATATCCGTTACGATGGAGTCTGACCGGGATAAAATTTATCTTAGACTATACAACAACGGCGAGGGCGTGCTGCCCGAAGATTTGCCGTTTATTTTTGATAAAGGATTTACCGGCAGCTATCCCAACCGCCAGAAGGCGACCGGAATGGGGCTTTATCTTGTGCGCAAGTATGCGAGAAAGCTGTGCGTAGAGGTACGGCCGGTTTCGCGAATTCCGTTTGAAAGCGGTTTCGGGATGGAATTGATTTTTGTTCTATAAATTGAATATATGAAAAAGAAGCGTAAATTCAGATGATTGAAAATGAGAGACAGGAGATTACTTTGTGACTGTATTTGACACAATAAAGCGTTTCAAGGCGGAACTTTTTCACAGAGTATCTAACTCTATGAAAATTTCTGAATTTAACTCTTAAAGAATAC
>CANDCP010000041.1 GCA_947383215.1 uncultured Roseburia sp. | reverse complement strand
TTACAACAAGATCGGTGTCCTGTTGTACGAAAGAGATACGAAATTAAACGCCCAGGGCATTGAAAGCATAAAAAAATTTAACCTGATCGGCATTTATATCCTGGAACCCGCCGAGCCGGTTCCGCCGCTCTCCGAAGAGGATATCGCCTTTGAACAATTTCAAACCGTCTCGATGTTTCAGCTTCGCGACTGTATGGAACAAATCTGCAACGGCAACCAGCCGGGCGGCCTAAAAGAGCTGGTACAAAAAATCATTCTGAATTACGGGTCTTTGGACCATAAGTTAAACTTCACCCAAAATCTGCGCAGCTCCAGCGATTTTATTTATAAACACTCGATCAGCACCGCTATTTTAACGGCTATGATTTCCCACGGACTGAGGATTCCGCATGAGGTTCAGGTTTCCTGCGTAACGGCCGCTCTGCTCTATGACATCGGTTATCTTTTCGTATCGCAGGATATTTTAGAACGCGGCAAAAACACAAATCTTTCCGACCAGAAGATTGTTGACGAATGTCGGAAAATCGGCTATGAAAAGTTGAAAGCAAAAGCGCATCCTTTCCTAAATGACGCGACGATGAAACTGATCTCGCAGGTCATCTACGTTACCGGCTCGGCCGGACAGACGGACACTTCAGGAATTTCCCTCTTAAGCGGAACCAAAATTTTGAAAGTCGCCGACGCCTTTGACCGCATGACGGCCATGAGTATCGACGAGGAGCCGCTCTCTGAGGTCGTTGCCATTCAGTATTTATCTGAACGCCCGCACAGATTTGATTCAAAAACAGTTCAGGCGCTCTCGGCAAGTATCAATATCCTGCCTACAGGATGCTGCGTGGATTTATCCACCCACGAAAAAGCTCTTGTGCTGGTGGAAAATCCTGACAATTTTATGCAGCCTCTGATCTTAAAATTTTCTGACAACCAGATTTACGATTTGCGCGATCCCGAAATATCAAAAGAATTTCAGGTACAGGATATTATGAAGACCATGGACAACCGCATTGTCATCGACGAGGAAGCCTTAAAACATTTTTATGCCGACGACGTTATCAAAAGAGTCGCGGACGAATTTCGCAGAAAACGCGCTTATCTCATACAAAAGGGGCGCTATCGCGTAGAATAGAATTTATCTAAAAAGATATTCTCACGACAGAAAACGGGAAGTAACTGCCAAGACAATTACTTCCCGTTTTATTTGTTAAGTTTTCAAGAAATCTCTAATAAAAGAAACCTCTAAGAATGAAAGGTTCGGTTGCCCCAAACCCACATTAAGCGTTTGTACTGAACATGGAACTGTAATCATAATATGAATACTTTGCTCCCTGCGTATAGATGCTGCTCACTGCCGCCGCGCTCTTCGCATAGGTATTCATCAACGCCGCCTGCGACGAAATCTTCGCTCCATAGGAATTGTCTCCGTCAAAAAGCGACCTTACGGTCTCCATATCCGCGCTCTTGAACTTATCCGCATCAATAGAGAGCTTGTTATCCGCACCGATTGAAATTCCGACCGCGCTTAAGGTATCGCGCTTTGCCTCTGTCTGATTCACCATCGTTTTCGCAGTACGAGTTACATTTGCGGAGGTAGATACCGAGCCTGCGCCAACCGCAGAGTTGTAATTGCTTACGAAAGATTTCACAGACTGATAAATTGCTTCCCTATCGTAATCATACGACGTCTCGCCCTTATCATTCTCTTTGACTACTCTGTCAAAAACAGAGCTAACGCTCGTCCCCATAAGCTTATCTGTAGAATTTTTCAATGAGACCGCTTTATTCTGTACCGCGATCAGATCTTTCTTCTCCGTATTTTCCGGAGCCTTGGCCTCGCTTGTTCCATATCTGTCCGCCTCATTTTTAACTTCATACCTGCTGGAACGCGTCTTGGTCTTCGATGTCGATGAAGAATCAAGCGATTTATAGTAAGCTCCCAACAACTTGCGATAGCTTCCATTTTTTATTGCAGCATAATCGCCAAGATTGAAACCGGATGTTCCACCGCCAAGCAATGTACTGAAATTAAACGTTGCGTTTGCCATAATATATCCTCCTTCCTTCTAGTTTTCTACTTTTATTCTACTCTGCATATCTGCGATTTTCAAGCCCTTTTTACAACAATTTCCATGCCTTTTATTACATTCCGGAAAATACAATCGGTTGGCGTTTGCTATTCGAGAAAAATTTTTTTGTTTCATATCGAACGATTATCAATGTTATCTATTTCTGTTTCGCACGATTTTATTGATTTCTTTTCAAAAATCGCATATAATAAGAATAACATAAATAAAAAGGAGGTTTTCGGCATGGTTGTTACAGCGACAGAATTTAAAGCCAATTTCGGAAAGTACCTTGAATTAATTGCCAAAGAAGATATCTTTATTACCCGGAATGGAAAAACGGTTGCTAAAGTTGTAAATCCCCACATTTCTGCCGTAGATTCCCTGCGCGGAATGCTTGGCGGTATTTCCTCTGATATAGATATGGATTCTTTGCGGGAGGAGCGTCTGTTAAAATATGAAGATAATGTGTGATACGAACATAATCATTGACGTACTACTGGAAAGAGAACCTTTTATAGAGGACTCTTACAAAGTTCTGAAACTATGCGAGGAACGCAAAATAGACGGTTTTGTATCCGCATCTTCTGTCACAGACGTCTACTATCTTGTAAGAAAATATACCCATAGCTCTGATCTGGCGTATAATGCGATCGGAAAGCTTTTGGAGATCGTCAAAGTATGCAGTGTTACGAACAACGATGTTCTTATCGCATTTCAGAAAAAGGCAAAGGATTTTGAGGATTGTCTTGTCGCCACCTGCGCCAAATCTATACATTGCGATTCTATCGTCACACGAAACAAAAGAGATTTTGAGGGATTTGGTATTCCTGTGTTTACCCCGGCCGAAATCCTTTTACAAATCATGTAATATATATTTCACGGAATTTTTCTCTGATTTCTATTTCATAAACATATAAAAACGACGCCATGCGTATTTCACACAGCGCCGTTTTTCTTTTTCAACATCTTATTTATATATTCTTCACTTTCGCAATATCCACAAGCGTCAATTCCTCATGCGCATGCTCCAAGCTCGTCGCGAGCGCGTTTGCCGTATCCATCGCCGTGATACAATATACGCCGGTCTCTATGGCGTTCCTTCGAATCAGGAAACCGTCCCTCGTCTTATCCCCGTTTCCCTGGGTCGGCGTATCGATAACAAGGTCAATTTTATGCCCCAAAATCAAATCCATCACGTTCGGAGATTCCTGCGTAATCTTGTTGACCCGCAGCGCATTCACCCCTTGCTTTTGCAGATATTTCGCGGTGCTTCTCGTCGCATAGATCTTATATCCCAGCTTTTCAAAACGCGCCGCCACCTCTGCCGCCTCCGGCTTATCCGCATCCTTTACGGTTATAATCATCTGTTTATGCTTCGGAAGTTCTATTCCGGCGCCCAAAAACGCCTTATAGAGCGCTTCATTAAAGGTCTTCCCGATTCCCAGGCACTCTCCGGTCGATTTCATTTCCGGTCCCAGGCTGATCTCCGCGCCGCGGAGCTTCTCAAACGAGAATACCGGCATCTTGATTGCCACATAGTCGGCCTCCGGCGCAAGTCCCGGCGTATAACCCAACCCCTTTATCGTGTTTCCGATAATTACCTTCGTCGCAAGGTCCACAATCGGGATCCCCGTCACCTTGCTGATATAAGGCACGGTCCTTGAGGAACGCGGGTTCACCTCTATCACGTAAACCTCTTCATCCATCACGATGAACTGAATGTTAATCAGCCCCACGACATGAAGCGCCCTTGCCAGTCTCTTTGTGTATTCCGTCAGCGTCTCCTTTACCTGCTCGCTGATCGTATTCGCCGGATATACAGAGATACTGTCTCCGGAATGAACGCCGGTCCGCTCAATGTGTTCCATGATACCCGGAATCAAAATATCGGTTCCGTCGCAAACCGCGTCGACTTCAATTTCTTTTCCCTGCAGATACTTGTCGACAAGAATCGGATGATCCTGCGCAATCCGGTTAATGATTCCGATAAATTCCTCTATCTCCTCGTCGTTGAAGGCAATCTTCATCCCCTGTCCGCCGAGCACATAAGACGGACGCACCAAAACCGGATAGCCGAGACGGTTCGCAACCTCTTTGGCCTCCCTGGCCGTAAACACGGTGCCGCCCGCGGCTCTCGGAATCCCTGTCTCCTCCAAAATCCTATCGAACAGCTCCCGGTCCTCCGCCGCGTCCACATCCTCGGCCTTCGTCCCGAGTATCGTCACGCCCATTTTCATAAGACTTTCGGTCAGCTTGATCGCCGTCTGTCCGCCGAACTGCACAACCGCGCCGTCCGGTTTTTCCAGCCTTACAATATTCTCTACATCCTCCGGCGTCAACGGCTCAAAATACAATTTATCCGCAATATCAAAATCCGTAGAAACCGTCTCCGGGTTATTGTTTACAATAATTGTCTCATAGCCCTCTTTTGCAAACGCCCAGGTGCTGTGCACGCTGCAGTAATCAAATTCAATTCCCTGCCCGATACGGATCGGTCCGGAGCCGAGCACAAGAATTTTCTTTCTCTTCCTTGTCGCATCCGCCTCATTTTCACTCCCAAAGACAGAATAGTAATAAGGCGTAGACGCCTCAAACTCCGCCGCGCATGTATCTACCATCTTAAATGCGGCCGTAATGCCGTTGTCATAACGCATCTGTTTGATTTCCTCTTCGCTCCTGCCGGCAAGGCGCGCAATCACGCAATCCGGAAATTCCAGACGCTTCGCCTCCTTTAGGAGTTCCACGGTAAGCGGCTCTTCTTTTAAAGATTTCTCCATCTCCACAAGAATCGCAAGCTTATCAATAAACCAGAGGTCGATTCCCGAAATCTCATGAATCGCATCGTAGCTCACGCCGCGCCGCAGCGCTTCCGCGATACAGAAAATCCTTCTGTCGTCTACAATCTTAAGCGCCGCCTCAAGCTCCTCGTCGGAAAGCCGGTCAAACTCGTACGCCATCAGACTGTCCACATGCTGCTCTAACGAACGGATCGCTTTCATCAGCGCGCCCTCAAAATTATCGCAGATACTCATCACCTCTCCGGTCGCCTTCATCTGTGTCGTGAGCGTTCTCTTCGCCGTAATAAACTTATCAAACGGAAGTCTCGGAATTTTTACGACACAGTAGTCAAGCATCGGCTCAAAGCTCGCATACGTCTTGCCCGTAATCGCGTTTTTAATCTCATCCAACGTATAGCCGAGCGCGATCTTTGCCGCCACCTTCGCGATCGGATAGCCGGTCGCCTTAGACGCGAGCGCGGAGGATCGGCTCACACGCGGATTCACCTCAATGACACAGTACTCAAACGTCTCGGGATGAAGCGCATACTGCACATTGCATCCGCCCGTAATATTCAGCTCGGAAATAATATTGAGCGCCGAGGTGCGCAGCATCTGATACTCCTTATCGCCCAACGTCTGGGACGGCGCGACTACGATCGAATCTCCGGTGTGCACCCCGACCGGATCAATATTTTCCATATTACAGACAGTGATGCAGTTGCCGCGGGCGTCCCGCATCACCTCGTACTCGATTTCCTTCCAGCCCGCAATACAGCGCTCCACCAGTACCTCGCCGACACGGCTTAGACGAAGTCCGTTCGAGAGGATATCGATCAGCTCGGTTTCGTTGTGCGCGATTCCGCCGCCGCTGCCGCCAAGCGTATACGCCGGGCGGAGCACAACCGGATACCCGATCGTATTTGTAAACTTAATGCCGTCATCCACATTGTGTACGACAAGCGAGGCCGCGCAAGGCTCGCCGATTTTCTCCATCGTGTCTTTAAACGCCTGGCGGTCCTCCGCCTTATAAATTGTCTCCGCGGTAGTTCCGATCAGCTTTACGCCGTGCTTCTCCAAAAAACCTGATTCCGCCAGCTCCATGCCGAGATTCAATCCGGCCTGTCCGCCAAGCGTCGGAAGCACGCTGTCCGGCTTCTCCTTTAAAATAATCTGTTCTAATACCTTTACCGTCAGCGGTTCAATATAAACCTCGTCCGCAATATCCTTATCCGTCATAATCGTCGCCGGATTCGAGTTTACAAGAACAACCTCAACGCCCTCCTCTTTCAGAGAACGGCACGCCTGTGTTCCGGCATAATCAAACTCTGCCGCCTGCCCGATAACGATAGGACCGGAACCGATCACTAATACTTTTCGAATGTCCTGATTTTTTGGCATTATTTTGCTCCTCCCATCATCTCAATAAACCGGTCGAACAGATACGCGGAATCCTGCGGTCCCGGGCACGCCTCCGGATGAAACTGCACGGTAAATATGTTTTTTCCGATATATTCAAGTCCCTCGTTCGTCCCGTCGTTTACATTGAGAAACGCCGGCCTAGCAATGCTTTCGTCTAACTTGTCCGTATCCACTACATAACCGTGATTCTGTGAAGAAATGTAGACACGGCCCGTCCTCAAATCCTTCACCGGATGATTCCCGCCCCGGTGTCCGTATTTCAGCTTGTGCGTATCCGCCCCAGCCGCAAGCGCCATCAGCTGATGCCCCAGACAGATTGCAAAAATCGGAATATCCGAATGGTAAAGCTTCTTAATCTCCTCTATGATCGCGCCGCAATCCTTCGGATCGCCCGGTCCGTTCGAGAGCATAATACCGTCGGGACGCTCCAATAAAATTTCCTCCGCCGCGGTGTGCGCCGGATAAATCGTCACCTCGCATCCTCTCTTATTGAGAGACTTCGCAATATTATTTTTTGCCCCGAGATCTAAAAGCGCAACCTTCTTTCCTTTTCCTTTTAAAATCTTCTTCTCCGTGCAAGTCACCCTGTCCACGACGTTTCCCGTCCGGTATTCTTTCAGACGAGGAAGAACCTCTTCTATCTTATAGTTTTCATCCGTGGTAATCATGCCGTTCATGGTACCCTTCTCGCGGAGAATTTTCGTCAATGCCCTCGTATCAATTCCGGCAACGCCCGGGATATCATACGTCTCAAGAAACTCCTGGACGGTTCCCTCACAGCGAAAATTGCTCGGCATTCTGGAAAGCTCCCTCACAATATAACCGTCCACCCACGGCCTCTCTGACTCCATATCCGGCGTAACGCCGTAATTTCCAATCAGCGGATACGTCATAACGACAGCCTGTCCCGCATAGGACGGATCCGTCATCACCTCTAAATATCCCGTCATCGACGTATTAAACACGATCTCGCTAATGACTTCCCGCGCAGAACCGATACTGGTCCCGGTAAATACTGTCCCATCCTCGAGTATAAGAAAAGCTTTCATTCGTTCACCTGATCCCTTCCTTTTGGCTGTCCGCCGCTCAATTTTTCCCAAAAAAAAAAATCTGTTTCTTTTTTTCTTTCCATTAAATGAAATCGAAATCAGACCGATCCCATTTCCATCATTCAATTTATCCTGACAATCTGCGTATGCCTGCCAGGATCCGGAAGGCAAAGACGCCTTCGACATTCGAATCCTGAGAGACAACATATACCTAAATTGTAAAAAGTGTACCATATTGAAGAGACTTTTTCAACCTTTTTTACAGATTAACTTCGTATTTTATGCGGCGGCGCACATGGCAGGGTTCACGGTTTTCATGGAGTGCGCTGCGTGTGTTCCGGGATATTCAGAAGGATTCTGGTTGTAAATACGCCGTTCTCCACAGAAAAATCCGCCTCCCCCTGATAGAATGACACAATTTTTGTCACAAGCGAAACGCCCGGTTCGCTGCCGGTTCCCATCTCTAAGACACCGTCTCTCATCCTGATATCGGAAGAACAGGTATTTCTGCACAAGATGGCAAGTTTTTTTGTTTTCTGGACGACGGACAGACGAATCCGCATGACGGGCTGCCCGGATTTCAGACAGCTGTAAATGGCGTTTTCAAAGATATTGGCGAGCACGGCGGCGAGGTCGCCGTCCGACACCGTCGTATCCCCTGCCATTCTCACACATATGTCCGCCTGAATATTCTCCTTCTCCGCCCACCCCTCATAGGTGGACAGGATGCGGTCAACCGTCTCATTTTCACAGATCCGTTTCCGGCGGCTGCCCTTTGTCTCTTCCCTCACCCTTTCGATAAGCTCTAACTGATGGCGGATGAGCTGTTCATTCATCTCCAGCAGCTCATGCTCGGCTCGGCGGCGTTTTTCTTTCCCCCTGTGCAGATACAAATCGAACACCATATACTGAATCAGACCGGTCATAAACAAAAGGATTGCCGTCCGCCCGATATGGAGAATGGAAAAATCATGGCTCCCGGGCCAAAACGCCACAAGCGCGGCAATCAAAACAGACAGCAGAAGCGTAACGGCGCTGAACCAGTCCATTTCCTCCCGCAGATAATCTACGCCGTCCAGAAAGCTTTTCCTTACCTTTGTCGCAAAGATAAACACGATGACTGCCGCTAACGCGATCCTTACAACGATATCCGCCCAAATGCTTCCCCGAAACCACAGCCGCGACGAGTCAATGCCGCAGAAAATCGTCACTGTGAGCAGATAGAATCCCAATGTCAGCTTGTACAGCAGCAAATACAGGCCGTCCCTGCTGATCAGAATACAAAATATTCCCACGATCGGAATGGACAGCATTCCCGCAAACCGGATAAAATTCTCTGAATCAAACAGATACCAAAAACTGAAGCCGGTTGTGACGAGCAGACAGAACAGAATACATCTTCCGACCGTTTTTCGCAGAGACGCCGCAGGATGCTCTAACAGCATAAAAATTGTTATGATCAATCCCGCGCTCAGTCCGTTGCGTAAAAAAGAAATCCAGAATGAACCCCCAAGCATTATCCTTCCTCTCCTTTCGTAGTCTGATTCAGATACTAAAAACATCTCTCACTTTCGGCAACAGAGCACCACCCGGCAGGTAAAAACGCCGTCTTCGGCTGCAAAGTCCGCATCGCCCGAATATTTTTCGGCGGTTCGCAGGATACTTTCTACCCCCACGCTGTCGCGATCCCGATTCCTTGGAACGCCGTTTTCAAAAAAGATGTCCTGCGCACAGGCGTTTTTGCAGACAATCGAAAGCTTCGTCCCCTTCTGGCTGACAGAGAGCGAAAGCCGCCTCTCCCCCTTTGCCTGCATACAACCATTTATCGCATTTTCCATAAGATTTGCAACGATCGATACCAGATCGACATCGGAAATGCCGGCGGTATTCCAGAACCGGATATCCGTCTCTACCTTTATTCCCCGATTCTCCGCTCTCGACACATACGCGGACAGGGCATGATCCACCGCATGGTTGGCGCAAAAAGTTCCGGTATATTTCTCCGCTTCCTCTTCTTCATATTTTCGCAGATAATCCAATATCCCCTGATAATCTCTGTTTTTCGCAAATTCCGCCACCACGATATTATGGTGTCTGAAATCATGCCTCGTCTGCCTCGCGTTTTGCTCGATCTCCTCATAGGAATCGATCTGCGACAGAAGGAGCCTCTCGTGGAGCTGCAGCTGCTTTAACTGCCATTCATCGTTCAGCCGCCCCATAAACCGGAACAAAACGACATACACGACCACCACGAAAACATAAACGGATATCAGTATGTAAAAATAATACGCGCTATGGCTGTGCAGCTTTTCGCTGCCGATCAGCAAAAGAGACACCATGTAAAACGTCAGCAGCGATAATATGGTGACGCTGCTGTCCCCATGCCGGATGTCGCGGCACGCAAGAAGAAAACGCTTCTTAAAAAAGAACTGATACAGAAACAGAAAAAACAGATTTAACCCGATACGCAAAAGCCATATCGCCGCATTTCCCTCCCCTACAAAGGAATCCGTGACAACGGAAATCGTGTTGTAGATAAACGTCCAGAGACAATAGTAAGCGCACATCAGAAAAATGGACTTTGAGGGATTAACCGACACGCCAAAGATATAGGCCGCGCCGAAAATAAGCGCGGCGAGGCTATAACTGGCCAAATAAAACATCCTGCCCAAAATGCCGGTATAGCTCAGCACGATTACCAGGAGCTGATAAAATCCGCCCGCGGACGCCAAAATGAGCACGGTCTTTTTCCGACTGTATTTCGGTTCCAGCGTAATACAGGAAAGCCATATCACATGAAAAATATTGTTAATCACGTTTGTAACAAGCGCGTCTCTTACGGCGTCCATCATCCGCCCTCTTCCTCTCCACAGTAATAATCAAAATATTGCTCCCGCAGGCTCCGATACGCCCCTCTGGGCAAATAAATCGTCTTTCCGTTATCCATCCGCACTTCCCGCGCGTTCAAATTGTCAATATGCTCCAAATTGACGATATAAGAAATCCCTATCTTAACAAATTCCCGACAGACCGACAGCATCTCATAAATTTTTGCCAGAGTCATATTCTGAAGCAGCTCGGTCCCGTTCGTCAGACAGATATACTGGCTTTTTCTCTGTGCCTCGCAGTACACGATATCATGCAGCTCAACCCGTTTCATTCCATGATCCTTCAACAGAATATATTTCTTCTTCACCTTCATATCCTCAACAAACCGGTCAAGCACCAAAAACAACTCTTTATTTGAAACCGGTTTCACCAGATATTGGACGGCGTCTACGCCAAACGCCTCAAGCGCATGCTCCTTAGACGACGTAATAAAAAGAATCCCGCATTTTTTTCCAGCCCCGCGAAGCTCCCTCGCCGCCTCCATCCCCGATTTCCCCTTCATGTAAATATCCAGAAGAAGCAGGTCCGGCGCATATTCCTCTTTCAATATCCGGCAGAGCAATTCGTCGACATCAGAAAACCGCTCTACGGAAAAATCACATTCCGCATGCAGTCTGCGATAAGATACAAGCATAGATTCTAGCTTATCAAGTTCTGCCGATTCATCATCGCAGAGCGCAATCCGATACATAATCCTTCCCCTTTCCTATTATAAAATCATACTCGCCTTTCCGCAGACGAATGGCAGATATTTTCACTCAGTGAGGCAGACAAACATCCCTGCGCCAGATAATAGAGAATCCAATTAAAAGACTGGATCTCTTTTGGAACCCCGATTCCGAAAAGCCAGAAAAGCAGCAGGACATCGGAAAGCAGAAACAACACGCCGCCTGTCATAATCAGGTATGCCGCCCGCTCTCTCCCCTGTCTGCATCGAAAGAAGGATAATGCCTTTACAACCATAAAAGAGATCACCGCCGCATATCCCGCCAAAACAGGAAACAACCCCTGAAAATCGAACTTTCCCAGGCCCAATATCATCATCTCCGCCCCAAACACGAAAAGCGCCCCGGCCAAATCTGCTCTTTTAACGGCGGATATCCTGCAAAATGAGACAGAAAACATCACATGAGCCAGCGCAAAGCTTACAACGCCGAGAATAAATAAAATTCCTTCCTCTTTATCGAGCGCAAGCAATACATCCCCCGCCAGCGAACAAAGAAACGCAATCATCATTGTCCGGGAAATCTTTTTATTCTGTTCTCTTTTTCTGTATCCGCAGACAGCGGCAAAGACAAACAGCATACTGGTAAACGCCTTTAACACAACCGTCCATCCGGCAAGATCATTCTGGAATGCGGCAATTAATCCCCCCAGCGAAACCAGCATGAACGCTTCTAATATAAGATACATGCTATATCCTCCCTCGCCCTACTTCTCTATTTTACTCAGTTCCAACAACTCTTTCGCGATTTGTTCCACATGCGAAAAGGTTTCTTCCGTCATGCCTGTAATCCGGCTTTGATTGTTCGCCTCATCCACAATAGCGCTCGCGCGGACCTGCGAATTTTTTACCAGCTCTTCCATCTGATCTGACATGCCCCGCACGTCCTGGCTGCACCGCTTTGTCTGATCGCAGTCCTTTGCGATCTGTTCTATCCTTGTCCTGGAATCCGCCTGAAGCCGCCCCAGATTGACCGCCTCCTGCCGCGCATCGGAAATCTGCGTAATTCCCGCATCCACGGAAGCCAGATTTTTCTCGTTAGACAGCTTCACATCCTTTAACATTTCAACCATCCTGGAAACCATAGCGGTTATGGAACCATTCGACTGTTTAGAGCGCTCCGCCAGCACGCGGACCTCCTCCGCCACGACAGAAAAACCTTTGCCCAATTCTCCGGCACGCGCCGCTTCAATCGACGCGTTGAGCGCGAGGAGGTTCGTCTGCCCGGTGATTTCGGAAATTTCATTCGTAAAACCTGAAATTTCCATAATCGTCTTTTCAAGATTCAAAATCGCTTCTTCCGTTGAGCTTGCCGCCTGTCCGATCACCTTCATATCCGTCACCGCATGATCCATGATATTTACATAATGATCCATGTGGCGGCATATTTCATCCGAAATCACCAGTACATTTTTTGTGCTCTCATCAATTGAGCCGGACGCCTGAACCATTTCCGAAACAATATCATTCATAGAGCTGACATGGGAAAGGCTCTTCATACAATCCGCGGAGGTATCCTGCGCCGAAGATACGATTGTTTCATTCGTCGTTTTCGACTCCTGCACATTCTCCGCAAGCTCATCCATCATCGTCACAAGCTTTCCGGAAACCTCCTCGCACTTAGAGACAACGGCCGCCACTTGCTCTGTACTGTGCAGGTTTTCCAGAAGCTTTCTGGATGCGCCCGCAATATTGACAAATACCACGCTCATGACAATCTGCTCGATTGTAAATCCGGCCGAACGCGTCAGAAACCACTCCATATTCGTCGGGTACTCAATCTGCTGAACATTCTGAGACCTCAGAAAAAGCGATATCAGCAGAAATACATAACTGACAGCGGAAATCTGTTTTGTGAATTTCGTATCAAAAAACATACAGCTAAACAACATCGCCAGCCCATAGGTCATGTAGATTCCAACGGCCGAGTTGCCGCCCAAAAGCATGACGACCAGGCCAACTGAAAGGATACTGACGTATTTCATGATGCGAACCGGAACCCCGAGCTTCTGGAGCGCCCCCGGCCCAAGCGTACACACGCAGCCCAGCGCAGACAAAAGCGCCAGATCATCATACGGTATCTGGAATACCCCGGCGGCCGTCGCCAGAAACAGAACCGGAAAAACAAGCGTCATCCACCGCAGCACCTTCACTAATTTTTTACATACTTTCGCATCGTTTTGTTCAAAAAAATCCAACTGTGTTCCCACTCTTCTATCCTCCCAAACTCAGCCTGCAAAGACATATCTTTATGTGTCCGGCCAGCGCGAAGCGCTCTGATTGGCCCGGATTTCATTTTATCAAAAAAACGGGATATATTTTCCATCCGGGGACGATTTGCACTTTTTTCGGCATATTTCGATTTTTTTATTGACGCGCACGCATACTTTGGGCATAATTTTAACAGACCGTTCTTAAGTCCATTGTATAGAAAGAAACTACCTTTTGCGGCGAATTGTAAATTTTGTCGGATTCGTTGTAAATTTTTCACCCTGGCTTCGTTGAGCCTGCCGGGAAACTAACCGGAAATAATACAGAGAAGGGGAAGGACAAATGCGTATCGCTGTGTGTGATGACGAAAAGATTTACCGGGAGAGGATTCTGAATCTGATTCGGGAATATAAACGGACAAGACAGAATTTATCGTTTTCCGTATCCGCCTTTTCTTCTGTGAAAGAGCTTTTGAATTTTACCTGTGAGCACGGGGGATTTGATTTATATATTCTTGATATTATCATGCCAAAGATGAGCGGTATCCAATTGGGCCAAATCTTACGCCGACAAGGCGACGAGGGAATGATTCTGTATCTGACTTCCTCCCCTGATTTTGCCGTGGATTCCTATACGGTTGAGGCTTTTCAGTATCTGTTAAAACCGATCGACGCCGCTTCGTTTTTTCGCTGCCTGGATAAGGCGGTCGACCGCTTTATCCGGTTCCAAAGAGACGCGGTCGAAATCAAAACATCCGATTCCGTCCGGATCGTCCCGGTATACAACCTATGCTACGCGGAGCGCGTCAAGCGTCTAATCTGCTATCATTTGAACGACCATTCTGTGATAAACAGCGCGACATTTAACGGCGCCTTCCGAGACGCCGTCTTGCCGCTGCTTAAATACAGAGGTTTTCTTCTTGTCGGTTCTTCTTTTGCGGTGAATTTGCATTATGTGACGGAAATCACAAGACATGATCTGATCGTTTCAGGAGAACGCAGGATTGCGATTCCCCGCGGAAAGTACGAATTATACAAATCCGAATGGTCGGACTATTGGCTGAACGGAGGAGAATGCCATGTTATTTGAAGATAATATTCCATACGCCACGCTAAAAATTATACTAGTTGTCACCGGAACACTTGGCATGATGTGTTCCACGGTAAAGCTCAGGCACGGCGCAAAGCGAATCGCCCTCGTCTTTTCTCTGTACCTTTGCTATGTAACCGTTTCAAGCGTCGCGATTATCACCATATTCGGCTACACATCCTTTTTACGCGTTTTCTTGTTCACGATCTCCGCTCCCGCCGTTTACCTTGTGTTTCGGCTGGCTCAGGTAACGCCGTCAAAAGCCGTTTTCAATTATGCGACGCAGATTTTGTTTTCCATGTATGTATCCGCATCCATCACACTGATAAACGCCGCCGTTCACGGCTCAACGCTTACCGATTTTTTGATGCGCCTTGCCGCTTACGGATTGATCATCGCGCTCGAATACCGCTTTCTGCGCCGTCCGTTTCTGCGCCTCGCCGCGATTACCGAAAAGGGCTGGCTGATTCTTGCTTTAATCCCCTGCTCCCTGATGATTTTTTCCGTCGCGCTTGCCACCTATCCCGTCTCTTACACCGAGAATCCGACAAACGTTATTTTTATGTATCTGTTTGGCGCGGTCATCATCGTCATCTATTTTTCGATCTTCCAGTACCTGTTTACACAGTACCGCCTCCAAATGGCCAAACAGGATCTGGAGCTTTTGAATTTTCAATTGGGATATCTGAAAGAAAAAATAACACAAGACACGTTATACGCGGAAAAATCCAGAATTGACAGGCACGACATGCGCCACAGACTTCAGACTGTCTCCTCTTTGCTTGAGAACGGGAATACCGCCGAGGCGCTCGCCTATGTCCGGCAGTCTATCTCGCAGCTTCATACGAAAGAACCCGCGTTGTTTTGCAAAGACGTTATCCTGAACGCCACTTTAGCCTCCTATTTCGGACAGGCGAAGGAGGCGGGCATTGTATTGGAGACGCGCCTTTCCATCCCCGAAATGCTCCCCGTTCATTCCGGCGAATTTTCCATCGCCATTGCAAACGCGCTGGAAAACGCCGTCAAAGCCTGCCGCAGCCTCCCGGCCGGACAGAGAAAAATTATCTTCAAATGTATCCATAAGCCCAGGCTAATGCTGGAAATCTCCAATCCTTACAGCGGCCCCGTCGCCTTCTCAGAAGACGGGCTCCCTCTCTCAAAAGAAGAGGGGCACGGCGTCGGCGCCCGCTCGATTATGGCTTTCTGCAAAAAGTATGACGCGTTTTGTTCGTTTACCGCAAAAGACGGATGGTTTCAACTAAAAATTCTGTTATAATGTCTCTTCCGGTTTTCGGTCGCCATATACCGCCTTCTTAAACTGCACCGCAAACAAACTTACGCAGAATACAACCGAGAGAAAATCCGCCGCCGGTTCGGCCAGATATACCGCCATCGCCTTGTCGGAGAACAAATTCGGCAGGGTATAGATCAGCGGTATCAAAAGAATAAATTTGCGCATCACCGCGACAAGTATCGAACATTTCGCGTTTCCGAGCGCGATAAACGTCATCTGACAAGCCGTCTGCGCTCCAAATATCCCCATCGCCGCCGCATAAATGCGCAGCGCCCATTTCGTGTAAGCAATCAACTTGGCGTCCGGCGTAAATATCATTGCAAAAACCTGTGGAAACAACATAATAATTATCCACAGAAACAGGGAGTAGGCAAGACTCGCCGTGACCAGAAGGCGAAACACACGTTTCACCCTCTCCATCGAGCCCGCCCCGTAATTAAAGCTGGTGATCGGCTGCGCGCCCTGCGCGAGCCCCTGAAGCGGCAGCATGGAAAACTGCATGATACTTGTCAATATCGTCATCGCTCCCACCGCCACATCCCCGCCGTATTTCAGCAGAGAGGAGTTAAAACAGACCATAATCGCGCTCTCGCTCGCCTGCATAATAAAGGGCGAAAGTCCGAGCGCCATACACGGAAGCACCGTTTCCGCGCGCAGCCTCATGCGCTCTCTCCTAAGACGAATCACCGTCTTTTTTCCGGACAGAAAGAGAAGCACCCACAGCGTGGAGACCGCCTGTGAAATTACCGTCGCAAGCGCGGCTCCGCGCACGCCCATCCCAAACGCATAAATAAACAGCGGATCCAGCGCAATATTTAACGCCGCGCCAATCAATACGGAGAGCATCCCTGTCTTTGCAAACCCCTGTCCCGTGATAAACGCGTTCATTCCGAGCGTAAGCTGGACAAATACGGTTCCGACCGCATAAATTTTCATATAATCCGTCGCATACCCTATTGTATTTTCACTTGCCCCGAATACCAGCAGCAAATCACGGTTCCACAAAAGAAGAACCAGGGTGAGAACCGCCGACAGGATAACCTGAAGCACAAAGCAGCCCCCAAGCGTCTTCTCCGCGCTCTCTTTATCGCCTTTTCCCAGAAAAATGGACGCCCGCGGCGCGCCGCCCATGCTCACAAGCGCCGCAAACGACGAGACAATCATAATAACCGGCATACATACGCCGACGCCGGTCAGCGCGAGCGCCCCGTCTCCCGGTATATGCCCGATATAGACGCGGTCCACGAGATTATACAAAAGATTGATCACCTGCGCCGCAATTGCAGGAAGCGCAAGAGAAAACAAAAGCTTTCCCACCGGGGCCGTTCCCAGAAAATCATTATCCTTTTCCATGACCGCGCCCTTCTAATTCTTCGGAATCAGTTTTTCTTTTCCGCCCATATACATTCTCAACGCTTCCGGTATATTTACGCTCCCGTCCGCGTTCAGATTATTTTCCAGAAAGGCGATCAGCATACGCGGCGGGGCCACCACCGTATTGTTTAACGTATGCGCAAAATACTTACCGCCCTTGCCCTTTACCCGGATTTTCAATCTTCTCGCCTGCGCGTCTCCGAGGTTGGAACAGCTCCCGACCTCAAAATACTTTTTCTGTCTCGGAGACCATGCCTCCACATCGCACGACTTTACCTTCAAATCCGCAAGATCTCCGGAACAGCACTCGAGCGTGCGAACTGGAATGTCGAGACTGCGGAAGAGATCTACGGTATTCTGCCACAGCCTCTCATACCACATTTTCGATTCTTCCGGCTTGCAGACTACGATCATCTCCTGCTTTTCGAACTGGTGAATGCGGTAAACGCCGCGCTCCTCGATGCCGTGCGCGCCTTTCTCCTTGCGAAAGCACGGAGAATAGCTCGTCAGGGTATACGGAAGCCGCTCCTCGTCGTTGATGGTGTCAATAAACTTACCGATCATGGAATGTTCGCTCGTCCCGATCAGATACAAATCCTCCCCCTCGATTTTATACATCATGGCGTCCATTTCCTCAAAGCTCATAACGCCCGTCACCACGTTGCTTCGAATCATAAACGGCGGCACGCAGTAGGTAAACCCGCGCTCAATCATAAAATCCCTCGCATAAGAAATCACCGCCGAGTGAAGTCTCGCGATATCACCCATCAGATAATAAAAACCGTTCCCCGCCACCTTTCCCGCGGCGTCAAGATCAATCCCGCAAAACCGCTCCATAATCTCGGTGTGATACGGAACCTCAAACTCCGGGACATGCGGGTCGCCGAACTTTTCAATCTCCACATTGCAGGAATCGTCCTCGCCGATCGGCACAGACGGATCAATGATGTTGGGAATCTTCATCATAATCTGCGTAACCTTATCCGCAAGCTCCCGCTCGTCTGCCTCCAATGCCGCAAGACGCTCGGCGTCCTTTGCCACCTGTTCTTTCAGCGCGGCCGCCTCCTCCTTCTTTCCTTCTTTCATCAGACCGCCGATCTGTTTGGAAAGCGCATTCCGGTTCGCCCGAAGAGCGTCCGCCTCCTGCTTCGCTTTTCTGGAGTCTTCGTCAAGCGCAATCACCTCGTCGACAAGCGAAAGCTTGTGGTCCTGAAATTTATTTTTGATATTCTGCTTCACAAGCTCCGGGTTTTCTCTTAAAAATTTTAAATCGATCATGTCGTCCTCCTGGTATAAAATCTTATATTAGAAAAATCCTTTCATCCCATGCCAAATACTCACATGGGACGAAAGGACTCCGCATTACCATACGAATTGTCAAAAATACCGCTCACTCAATGGGATCCCCCATGGCTCTCATTATCACTGTAAAAATATTCTTTGTCTATTATAACGCGATTATTCACAGGACGCAAGAACTTTTTCTACTCATGACGAAGCGCCTCAATCGGATCCAGATTCGCCGCTTTGTACGACGGAAGCAGTCCAAATACAATTCCGATAATCATCGAGAACAGCACCGCTACCACAGCCGAAGGCACGCTGATTGCGACCGGCATCTCGTTCAGCCTGGATATCGCCTCCGCGAGGATGATCCCGACAATTACCCCGATCAGCCCGCCAAGACTCGTAAGCACCGCCGCCTCCGTCAAAAACTGTCCTAGGATAATAGATTTTCTCGCGCCGATCGCTTTCTTTAATCCGATCTCGCTCGTACGCTCGGTAACGGACACGAGCATAATATTCATAACGCCGATACCGCCTACAATCAGAGATATTCCGGCAATCCAGATCAACATAGAGTTTGTACTCTGGCTTAACTGCTGAATTTCCTTTGCCTGCTTCAGCAAATCCTCGGATTTATAGCAAATCGTCTCATCCGAGACGCTCAGCGTATTGTTCAAAATATCCGCGCTCTTCTTTCCCGCATCCGTCATAGCGTTGGTGCTCGTAGCCTTTACGACAAGCTGCTGCGGCTCGTCAAACTGATAAATAATCGGCCACGCGCTGTCCGGTATATAGACCTTACCGCTGGCGTCCTGCGAGTACGTATAATAATCGTCCATGGAATTGATAACCGGCTCAAACTCATCCGCTTTTGCTATGATTCCCACAACCACAAACGGTTCCTGCTTAATCTCAATGGTCTTTCCGATCGGATCCTGCCCCTGAAACAGCACATTGGCCGAGTCCTTGTCGAGAAGCGCCACTTTTCTGTAATCCGTATAATCTTTCTCCGTAAATCCTCTGCCCCTCTGAACCAGGTAATTACAGGTACTTAAGTAGTTTCTGTCTATCCCCGTCACATAACCGCCGGAAAGCGAAGTATTCTGATAATATACGGCGCTGTAATCCTGGCGGCTTAAATACAGAGACGCCGCCTCTACGGACTCCAGATCCTTAATCTCCTGCAGCACGCTGTCCGTAATCATCGGCAGGCCCTCCGGCACCGGATTGTAAGAAAATTCATACGGCCAATCCCCCTGGTAAACCTGCACATCCACCGTATTATCGCCGGCTCCGATTAAATTTTGCTCAATCTGCTTGTTCGTTCCCTTAATCGTAGACACAATTGCGATAATCGCGGCGATACCGATAATGATACCCAGCATTGTCAGGAACGAACGCATTTTATGAGACCATATTCCCTGAAAAGATAATCTAATATTTTCAAACATCTGCTTTCCTCCTAATAATCTGCCGAGTCGGATTCCTTAACTGCAACTCCCTCTTTCGCCGTCTTTCCGTAAGGAAATGCAATTCGATCCTCCATCGTCAGGCCTTCCTGAATAATCAGAGCCTGCCCGTACACCATTTTTCCGATCGTCACATACTGTTTTACAAGACGATTATTCTCATCTGCCTTGTAAACGTAAGATCTTCCGTTCTCCTCTCTGACATACGCCTTTTCAATGCAAATTGTCTCCTGCGACGAAGTGTCTCCTCCAACCGTCATAGACATATCTACCATCTCGCCGTTTCTCAGCCCGGTAGAATCTTCAATATATGCCGTAAACGGATAATAAGACGCGTTCGGATTGCCCTCGCCGTAATAATTGGAACCGGATTTCGGATACTTGGATATCTCCGTAATAGACGCGGAAAACGTCATCCCGCTCTCCCAGGAGGTCGCCGTAATCTGCTGCCCCTCCTTGATGGTGTCGAGCATCATCTCACTGATATCCCCCGTTACATATAAGCCCTCCGAGCCGGACACCGTTAAAAACGCGCTTCCGTCATTCGGAAGATTGGCAGGATCGCCGACCGTCTTTACGGTTCCGTTGATCGTCGCATAGACGACGCCGTTTTCTACCGCCTTTTCAAGCTCCTTTTGTTCCAGCTCGGCGCTTCGCTTATCCAGGTCAAGATCCTTTAATTCGCCTTCTTTTGCCGCGATTTCTTTTGCAAGCTCAGCCGCCGTATAGCCTTCTGGCTCCATCGGTTCGTTGTCAACCGGCTCCTCTTCGACCGGATCGTCCTCCGCCGGGTCGTAATCGGTAATCTCGGCACGCTCTAAAACGGACCACTCGGAATCGTCGTCAACCGAATCCATCGCAGCGCCGTTTACGGTCCAGGAGCTGATTAAGGTCCCCTTTTTCTTGTTACCCTCTCGTATCTCAAAAATCGCCGTGTAGGATTTCTTCTTCAGGTAATTCAGATAACTCCCGTACACATACGCTTCCTTCGTACAGAGGAAACGAAACGGCTCCTCTTCGCTTCCGTCTCCCGTATACGGTTTCGCTCCCTTTTTAATATAGTTATAAGCATTTTTTGTTTTTTCAGGCAGCTTGTTTGGAACCGGCTCCGGCGGCGTCTCCGGTTCCGGCGGCGCCACCGGCGTCTGCGGTGTCTCCGGAATCGGCTTTGTCGCGCGAAGCTTCGCCAGCTCCTTCTCGGCAAGCGTAATGTCGTTTTCGATTCCCTGAATCTCCAGTTTTTTCATCTCCAGATTCAACTCTGTCTCGGTGATATCGTACGCCAGCAGTTTATCTCCGATGGCAACGCTCTGCCCCTCTTCTACGTAAACCTCCGATACTACCTGTCCGCTGTCCAGATGAATATCCTGCGACAAGTCGTTCGTCACGGTTCCGTAGCTGTTCATCTCGTCGCCCCAGTAACCCCAGTTTAAATTCGATACCGGCGTCACGTCGGCTACAAGCTTTTTGTCCTGATAAGACTTGTAAGCAAACACGCCTCCCGTCGCCGCACCCGCCACGATAAGCAGAACAATCACCGTTATTATTATTTTCTTTTTCATACTCTGTTCTCCTCTCTGCCGTTTTCGGATATCTCACCGTCAATAATATGCAGCGTGCGCTTCGCCTGCTTCGCAATATTGATATCATGGGTAATCATAACGATCGTAACGCCCTCGTCATTCAGCTTTTGAAACAGCTCCATAATCTGCTTTCCCGACTTGGAATCGAGCGCTCCGGTCGGCTCGTCGGCCAAAAGAATTTTCGGATTATTGACCATTGCGCGCGCGATCGCCACGCGCTGCTTCTGCCCTCCGGAAAGCTGGGTCGGCTTGAAGGTCGCGCGGTCTCCAAGCCCGACGCGCTCAAGCGCCTTCATCGCCCTCTCTCTGCGCTCCTTCTTTTTAATTCCGGCATAGCTTAGAGGAAGCGAGACATTATCCAACGCGCTTTCCCTCGGCATCAGCTGAAAGCTCTGAAACACAAACCCGATACGGTTCAAGCGGGCCGCGGAAAGCTCCTTATCTTTCAGCCCCAGCACATTTTCACCCGCAAGCTCATATGTACCGGAAGTCGGACGGTCCAGACAGCCGACAATATTCATAAGCGTCGTCTTGCCGGAGCCGGACGGACCCATAATCGCCACATACTCGCCTTCCTCCACCTGCAGAGAAACATCCTTTAACACCGGAACCACAAGCTTATCCTGCTGGTAATCCTTGTATATATTCTGCAAATTCAGTATCATTCGGCCACCTCCATACGATCTTTCGCGTCGCCGTCTATCTCGTCCATAAAATCATCGACCATTCCGCCTTCCCCCGGCGTTTCGGTACTGCCATCCAGCATTTCGCCTTCAAACGGCATATCCGTTCCATACATCGACTCGTCATCAACAGGAAATTCCGTGTCATACATAAATTCGTCGTCGCCCGGCATCTCGCTTCCGTCCTGCTGATAGAGAGGCGCTTCATAATCCACCTCGTCTGCGTTTGTAACGGTCGTTACGCCCTCATAGAGCGCAGGCATCGGAAAAGCAATCAGATCTTCCTCGGCAAGACCGGAAACAATCTCATACTGATCCATAATTTCGTCATATTCTCCAAGCTCTACCAAACGTTTTTCCAGCTTATTCTTTTCTGTCGCCGCCCACACGTACGGGTCGCCGTCATCCATCACAATATAATAGCTGTACAGCCATACGCCTTCCTTAACTTCCTGCTGGCCCATATCGAGCTCAATAAAAACATGCTGACCCAGCATCAGCCCTTCCATAGAATCCAGCGCCACATAAAACGGATATTTTGTGGAAGTCGTCGTCTCGTCGCCGCCCCCTTCCATATAATAGTCGTTATTGCCGCCGACTGTATTTTCCGTATCAACCTTCGTGACCGTCCCTATCCATGTCTGCTCCTCGTCCACTCTGGAGCGGATGATCACCTGCTGATCCTGCGAAATCATCATACGGTTCTGCTCGTTGACAATCCCCTTAATCTGATATTCGCCGGTTGCCAGGATCGTCATATACGCCGCCGAATTGCCGTTCTCATCTATTCCGCTTTCGTTAATGGATTTTACGACCCCTGCGATCTTACTTGTAACTACCGAATTATCCATCGCTTTTCTCGTCTTCTCCATCTCGGCTTCTTTGCTTTTCTTGTTATACTCCGCCTGCTTAATCTGCGTCTGAACAGTCTGAATCTGCGTCGTATACTCAAACTGCTGGTCGGCCGGAGCGGACGACTTTTCTGTCTGAAGCTCCCGTATCTGCGAATTATACCCGGATATCTCGTTCTCGATATTCTCGATTTCCAGCTTCTGCTGCTCTAATTGAAGCTCCATCTCGTCTGTATCGTACGCAAACAGCTGGCTTCCCTCCGAAACCTCGTCCCCAACCGACACAAACACCTCCGAGACGGTCCGATTCTCGTCCTTATTGACATCCCAGCTGTCCTGCGGCTCCACCACGCCGCTGTATCTGTTGTTCCCTGAGATCCCCATTCCCATAATTTTGGAAACGGACTCCACGTAAACTTTATCCTTCGAGCTTCCTCCTTTTCCCTCCAATGCTCCGCTGAAATATAGTCCTATCACGGCCGCTGCCGCAACTACAACAACACCGCCTATCAGAATGCCTGCTTTCTTTTTGCTCATTGTTTTCCTCCTACCTTACCATAAATTTGCCGTTTGTGACTATCTTATCATTTAATACTTAGGAAAACAATCTTAGTTTCTTAAGTTTTGCTTAAATTCTTTCAAGATTATTTAGAGAAAACAGAGGCCTCTTTCGCGTTTTATTTTTTTATTAGCCACAAAAAAAACGACCAGAATAATCTGGCCGTCGCTCTCTTATCTGATTTTCTGATTTTTTCCGGATATTCCGGCGTTTCTTAATACCTGCTTATAGGACGCC
>CANDCP010000040.1 GCA_947383215.1 uncultured Roseburia sp. | reverse complement strand
ACAGTATCTTCGGAAGAGACGGAGGAAGCGCTGCGGGAGCCGACCTTACAGATTGTGGAAGCCGTTCACAGTGTGTTGGAGAAAACGCCGCCGGAGCTGGCTGCGGACGTCGCGGATCGCGGAATCGTACTGACCGGAGGAGGGTCGCTGCTTCGCGGGCTGGAGGAGCTGATAGAAGATAAGACGGGAATTAATACGATGACGTCGGAGGAGCCGATGACGTGCGTTGCAATCGGAACAGGAAAGTTTGTGGAGTTTCTTGCAGGCAGGCGTGACGACGAGTAGGAACGGCGCAGAGGCTGTGGAAGGAGAAGAAGAATGGTTAAGGGATTATACACCGCGTATACGGGCATGATCAACGAACAGAAGCGTTTGGACGTATTGTCGAATAATCTTGCGAACGCGAGTACAAACGGTTATAAAAAAGAGGGGACGACGAACCGCACGTTTGCGGATACGCTCGCAATTAAAATCAGGGATTCCTCGGATTATTATCTGTCAAAGGGGATCGGCGATATCAGCCTGGGAGTGCATCTGGGGCAGACTTACACGGATTACGGGCAGGGCAACTTCAGAGTTACGGACAGCAAGTATGATGTGGCGCTGGACGGGGACGGTTTTTTTGCCGTGTCATATACCAATAAAGCGGGGGAGACCTCTGTAAAATATACAAGAGACGGCGCCTTTACCGTAAATACCGAAGGGTATCTTGTCACGAAGGACGGAGATTTTGTGCTGAATCAGAACGGCGCGTTAAATCAGAACCCGGCGGAAGCTAACTATATCCGTCTGGATCCGAATATTGACTTTAAAATCGACGAGTTTGGCGATATTTATCAGAACGGAGAGTTGGTGGCGACGCTTGGCGTGGCGGATGTGACAAACTATGACTTTATTCAGAAATATGGAGAGAACCTCTATGATTTTGTGGAGGGAGCGCAGATTGTCGCGTCGGATGCGAAGGTGGAGCAGGGCGTGATCGAGGCGTCGAATGTCAATGTGGTAAAAGAGATGGTGGATATGATAACGATCACAAGAGCATACGAGGCCGGGCAGAAGGTAATACAGACAGTGGACACAATGCTTGAGAAATCGTCAAATCAGGTAGGCAAGGTATAAAGTAAAGCTTTGATTTGACCGATAAATATAGAGTATAGAATCAGAAGGACAGGATGTCCGTGAAAAGCCGTGAAGGGAAGCGTAAGTCGGCTTGGAAAGGGCAATACATTATGATGAGATCATTGTGGACTGCGGCGTCGGGGATGATTGCGCAGCAGACGAATGTGGATACCATATCCAACAATCTTTCAAACGTGAATACGACAGGGTTTAAGGCGGAGAAGACGGAGTTTAAATCCCTCTTGTACCAAACGATACAGGCGAGGACGACGACCGCCAACGGCGAGCAGAAACCGATTCCGGCGCAGGCGGGTCTTGGAACCAGGGTGGCGTCGACGACGACGAGCTTTGAGCAGGGACCGATGCTGGCCAGTTCCAGCAATACGGCTTTTGCGATTGAGGGGCAGGGCTTTTTTGCGGTGAGAGGCGCCGACGGCAATACATATTATACGAGGAACGGCGCGTTTGACTGGGCTATCGGCGCGAATGGACTGACGCTTTGCAATTCGGACGGGTATCCGGTATTGGATGCGGAGGGGAATGAGATTGTCGTTCCGAACGAAGTGGCGGCGAGCAGCGTGCAGGTTACAGAGGACGGTAACTTTACATATAAAGGGGCGAACGGTCAGTATGTGACGTTCAGCGCGGGAGTCGGCCTGTTTCAGTTTAACAATCCGGCAGGTCTGGATAAGCTTGCGGGGAGTCTGTATCAGGTTACGGCGGCTTCCGGTCAGCCTTTGAACGAGGCGACGGCGGAAGGACTCGTGCGGAGCAAGGTTCATCAGAAGTATCTGGAGGGATCGAACGTTCACATTGCAGACGAGATGGTAAATTTGATTGTCGCGCAGCGGGCGTATGAGATGAATTCCAAGGCGATTCAGGCGTCGGATGAGATGCTTGGGCAGGCAAACCAACTTAGAAGATAGTGAGGGGTGGCGTATATGAGTATTTCTTTGGACAATATGGCGTCATATTTCGATACAACGAAGACCGCGTCGTCGGGAACGAATCTGCAAAAAAAGCTCGGTTCGGATTTCTCCTCGGCGTCGGATGAGGAACTGATGAGTGTATGCAAACAGTTCGAGGCGTATTTTATAGAGCAGGTTTTGAAGGAAGTCCAGAAGACCCTGCCGAATCAGGAGGGGAATTCTGCCGCGTCTCAGCTTACGAATTTCCATAAAGAGACGTTGGTGCAGAATCTGGCCGGCAAGATCGGCGACCAGAGCGGGAACAGCTTCGCGCAGATGATGTATGAGCAGATGAAGCGGAATTACAATTTGTAGATGGGAAGATGATAATCTGACAGACGGGAGAATGTCTTAAAGTAGGAAATCACGATGGGATGGAGGACTTTTGGGACATTCTCTTTTAATTGAGGTACAGGCGTGGAAAAAATTACGGGTTTTGTAGATCATATTATATTTCGGAATGTCGAAAACGGATATACGGTTATGGCGCTTTTGTGCGGGGAAGAGGAGGTTACGTGTGTCGGCAGCTTTTCGGCTGTGTCGGAGGGCGAAAATATAGAGGCGAGCGGGGAGTACATCACGCACCCCACGTATGGGAAACAGTTTCAGGCGTCTTCGTTTACCGTGAAGGAGCCGACAGATGAATTGTCGATTGAGCGCTACCTGGGCTCGGGCGCGGTTAGGGGGATCGGGGCTGCGCTTGCGGCGAGGATTGTGCGCCGGTTTGGGGCCGACACATTTCGAATTATCGAGGAGGAGCCGGAGCGGCTTGCGGAAGTAAAGGGGATCAGCGAGAGGCTGGCGCGTGAAATTGCGGATCAGGTGACGGAAAAAAAGGAGCTCAGGCAGGCGGTGATCTTTTTGCAGCAATACGGGATATCGTTGACGCTTGCGGTAAAAATTTATCGTCAATACGGGCGGGAAGTATATGGGATTATTCGTGAGAATCCGTATCGTTTGGCGGACGATATAGACGGCGTGGGATTTAAAATTGCGGATGAAATTGCATCCAGGATTGGGATTCGCACGGATTCCGATTTTCGAATTCGCAGCGGAATCGTGTATGAGCTCATGCAGGCGGCGGGGGAGGGACATACGTACCTGCCTGAGGAGGAATTGACGAGACGGACAAGCGAATTGCTGGGCGTTGAGCAGGAGTATATTTCAAAGCATTATATGGATCTTGCAATTGAGCGAAAGCTTGCGATAAAAGAGACGGGGGGCGAGACGGCGGTTTATGCAGCCGCTTTTTACTTTATGGAGGTAAGCGTTGCGTCGATGCTTCTGAGGCTTAATGTGCGCTATGACATTCCCGACGCCGAGGTGGAACAGCGCATACATAAGATCGGAAAACAGACCGGGATGGAGCTGGATGAAAAGCAGCTTGACGCCGTGAAGGAGGCCGTGCGCAGTGGACTGCTTGTGATAACGGGCGGGCCGGGTACGGGCAAGACGACAACGATTAACACGATAATACGGTATTTTGAGATGGAGGGGCTCGATATTTTTCTGGCGGCGCCGACCGGGAGGGCGGCAAAGCGTATGAGCGAGATGACGGGGTACGAAGCCCGGACAATACATCGTATGCTGGAGCTTGGCGGCGGTGCGAACGGCAAAGAGGGGTTTGAGCGCAATGAAACGAATCCGTTGGAGACGGATGTAGTCATCGTGGACGAAATGTCTATGGTGGATATATCGCTGATGAATTCGCTTTTGAACGCGGTTGCGCAGGGGACCAGGCTGATTCTTGTGGGGGACGTGAATCAGCTGCCAAGTGTCGGGGCGGGAAGCGTGCTGAAAGATATCATTGACTCCGAAGCGTTTCATGTGGTAAAGCTGACGAAGATATTCCGTCAGGCAAGCCAGAGCGATATTATTGTCAATGCGCACAAAATTAACCGTGGCGAGGCGGTGGCGTTGGATAACAAGAGCATGGATTTTTTCTTTTTAAAGCGTTATGACGCGGACGTTATCATTAATGTTGTGCTGCAGCTTGTGAAACAGAAGCTGCCCAAATTTGTAGATGCCGCTCCGTATGACATACAGGTATTGACGCCGATGAAAAAGGGGAATCTTGGAGTGGAGCGTTTGAATACGATTTTGCAGCGCTATCTGAATCCGCCGTCAAAGGAGAAAAAGGAGAGGGAGTACGGCGATAAGGTTTTCCGCGAGGGCGACAAAGTAATGCAGACGAAAAATAATTATCAGCTGGAATGGGAAATTCGCAGCAGATACGGGTTTGCCGTAGAAAAAGGGATGGGCGTTTTCAACGGGGATATGGGAATTGTAAAGGAAATTAACGAGTATGCGGAAACCATGACGGTGGAATATGATGATGAAAAGGTTGTGGAGTATCCGTTTAAGCTTCTGGAAGAGCTTGAACATGCGTATGCGATTACGATTCACAAGTCGCAGGGGAGCGAGTATCCGGCGGCGGTGATTCCGCTTTTGAACGGGCCGAGAATGCTGATGAATCGAAATCTTTTGTATACCGCGGTCACGCGTGCCAGAAAATGTGTGACGCTGGTCGGGAATGATGCCTGTTTTGCGGATATGATCAACAATATGTCGGAGCAGAAGCGTTACAGCGGACTGAAAGAGAGGATAAGAGAACAAAGCGAAACCCGTGACGAAATGTAAACGTCACGGGTTTTTGTTATAGGAAAAGCCGTCCGAACCGGGCTTTTCTGCGACATGTTATTTTGACAAAAGAGCCTGATCGTTTGCAAACTCTTCTCCGCTGACTTCCTCGAATTTTGAAAGAAGATCGTCAACGGTGAGGCTTTTCTTTTCTTTGCCCGAAATATCAAGCATAACCCGTCCTTCGTTCATCATGATGAGGCGGTTGCCGTGGGCGATAGCGTCGCGCATGTTGTGCGTGACCATAAGCGTTGTCAGATTGTGTTCCGCGACAATTTTGTCGGAAAGGGCGAGCACCTTGGCCGCGGTTTTTGGGTCCAGCGCC
This sequence comes from uncultured Roseburia sp., assembly GCA_947383215.1. Taxonomy (GTDB): domain Bacteria; phylum Bacillota; class Clostridia; order Lachnospirales; family Lachnospiraceae; genus Roseburia_C. The sequence continues at coordinate 18,617 of CANDCP010000040.1, read as the reverse complement.
GCCGTGTGCTCATCCAACAACAGCAGCTTTGGTTTTTTTAACGTTGCCATGAGGAGCGTGAGAGCCTGACGCTGTCCGCCGGAGAGAAGTCCGACCTTGGAGGTGAGGCGGTTTTCCAGCCCCAGATCCAGTTCCGTCAAAAGCTCCATATAATGTTCGCGCTCGGCTTTGCTAATGCCCGTGCCAAGTCCTCTGCGCTGTCCTCTGCGCGCCGCCAGAGCAAGATTTTCGTCAATTCCCATGGTTGCGGCGGTTCCCATCATCGGATCCTGAAATACACGGCCTAGGAACTGGGCGCGCTTATGTTCGGGCATTTTTGTCACGTCCACATTGTCAATTAAGATAGAGCCTTCATCTACAAACCATGTGCCCGCTACTGCGTTCAGCAGCGTGGATTTTCCGGCTCCGTTTCCGCCGATAACGGTTACAAAGTCGCCCTCGTTTAAGGTGAGCGACGCGCCGTTCAGGGCTGTTTTCTCATTGATTGTACCGATGTTGAAGGTTTTGTAAATATTTTGAATGTTAAGCATTGCCGTTTGCTCCCTTCTTCACAGGTTTTGCCATATACTTCTGTTTCCAGTGAGGGAAAGCGAGGAATACGGCAACGACTAACGCGGATAGAAGCTTCAGGTAATTAGAGTCTAATCCGAGCCAGATCACAATTTGCAGAACGATATAGTAAATCACGGCGCCTAACGCAACGGCAAGCAGTTTTAACGCAAAATTGTGGAAAATCTTTTCGAATATGACGCCGCCGATAATTACCGCCGCAAGCCCGATTACGATGGCTCCGCGTCCGGCGTTGACGTCCGCAAATCCCTGGTATTGGGAGTAGAGGGCGCTTGCAAGCCCTACAATTCCGTTGGAAAGCATAAGCCCCAAAACGGTATTAAAGTTCGTGTTGATTCCCTGGGCGCGGCTCATATTCGGATTGCACCCCGTGGCGCGGATAGAGCATCCGCGTTCGGTTCCAAAAAACCAGTACAAAATTCCGATAATCGCAACTACGAAAATAGCTACGATCAGAATGGTGTTTCTGTAAAACGGAACGCCTTTTACATAACGAAGAGAGATGATCAGATCGTAATTGTCCGCGCTGATTGCCTGGTTTGCCTTCCCGCCGAGGATTTTTAAGTTAATTGAGTAAAGGCCGAGCTGAGTCAATATTCCGGCCAGGATAACGGGGATTCCCATCCAGGTATGGAAAATCCCGGTGACAAGTCCCGCCAGCATACCGGCGAGTGTGGCGGCGATAACGGCAACCCAGATGTTCTGGCCGTTTGTAAGCATCAGGATGCATACGGCGCCGCCGAGGCTCATCGTGCCGTCGACGGTAAGATCCGCCACATCCTGTATTTTGTATGTGATGTATACGCCGATTGCCATGATTCCCCAGATAAGTCCCTGGGAGATGGCGCCCGGCATTGCGCTCAGTAAATTTGAAATATCCACAGCTGTTCCTCCGGTTTCTTTATTCTGCTGACATATCAAGCGCTTCGTAATCGTCCGGAGGCGTGATGTTCAGCTTTTCACAAAGAACGGGATTGTACTGCTTGGTGACCTCCGGGGCGTATTTGATTTCCATTTTGGAGATGTCTTTGCCCTGGGAGAGAATCTCAGCGGCCATTTCGCCCGTCTGATAGCCTAAGTCATAGTAGCTGATTGACAGAGTGGCGACGCCGCACCCGCGGCACATATTGGCTTCCCCGGTGATGATCGGAATGCCCGCTTCGCTTGCGATGTTGTTGATAACCTGAGTGCTGGAGGCTGCCGTATTGTCTGTCGGGATGTAGATGACTTCGTTCGAACTTACGGCGTTCTGCACGATTGTCGCAATGTCGTTGGAGTCGACAAAGGAATAGGTATCGCACGTATAGCCGAGATTTTCGAGCTCGGATTTTACGATGTCAACCTGATACTGGGAATTCGGCTCCGCGGAGCAGTAAACAAGGCCGACTTTTTTTGCGTCAGGGAACAGTTCCTTGAGCATAGCCGCCTGCTCTGCCAATGGGGCGAGGTCGGAAGTTCCGGAAATATTTCTGCCGGTAACGCCTGTCCAGTCCGCAATGTCGAGAGCGGTCGCGTAATCGGTGATGGAAGTCCCGAGGATCGGAATTTCTGTGGTAGCGGCAGCGGCGGACTGCAGCGGCGCCGTCGCGTTTGCGAGAATTAAATCTACATTGTCGGATACGAAAGAATTGATAATCGTAGGACAGGTAGCGTTATCGCCCTGCGCGTTCTGTTCATCAAACTTGACTTTGTCGCCCAGCTTTTCTGTCAGGGCGTCCCGGAATCCTTTTGTTGCCGCGTCCAGCGCGTCGTGCTGTACAAGCTGGCAGATTCCGACTGTGTAGGAATCCTTTTCGGAACCGCATGCGGTTACACCGAGAGCCATGGCGATTGTCATGCCAAGGGCTGCAAACTTTTTCATGTTTTTCATGGTAATCCTCCTGAAAATGTGGTATTTTATAGAAACTTTATTTCTTTGACGCGTTAAAGACACAAAGAAATAGGAATAGTTAAATTATAATAAGTACAAATATCAAAGTCAATCATTATTAAAAATAAAAAGTTAACAGAATTTTAATGGCTCAAAGGGGCGTGGGCGTGTTAAGATGAATTACAGGAGAGTTTGGGAAGGAGCATATGATCCGGGAGATTGTCGATTTGCTGTATCCGCGGCGCTGCCCGCTGTGCGATGGGGTTGTGGACTGGGGCGGACTGATTTGCCCTGTATGTGAGAAAAAGCTTACGTACATTGAGGAACCGTTTTGCAGGCGGTGTGGGAAGCCTCTGGAGACGGAGGAGGAGTATTGTTTTGACTGCGCGAAGAGGGAACATGAGTACAGGGAGGGGACGGCTCTTTTTGTTCACCAGGGAGCGGTGAGGGATTCGCTTTATCGCTTTAAGTATGAGAATAAGAGAGAATACGCGCTCTTTTATGCGGCGCAGACGGCGCGCTTTCGCGGGGAGTGGATCAGGCGGCGGCGCGTTGAGGCGATTGTGCCCGTTCCGCTCCATAAGAACCGGAAAAAAGAAAGGGGATACAATCAGGCGGAGCTGTACGCCCGCCATTTGGGGCGGTCGCTTGGGATTCCGGTAATCAGAAACTGGCTGGTGCGCCGGGCGGACACAAGGCCGCAGAAGGAGCTTGATCGGACTCAGAGAAAAAATAATATGAAAAGGGCTTTTAAATGTAAAAAAAATATAGTACAATTTAAATATATACTTCTGGTGGATGATATATATACCACAGGCAGTACGGTTGACGCGGCTGCAAAGGCGTTAAAGCAGGCAGGGGCGCAGGATGTATTTTTCGTATGTGTAAGTATAGGAATGGGGTTTTAGGAGGACAAAAAAATGGATGTACGGAATTGCAGAAGTTGTGGCAGATTATTTAATTACCTTTCCGGACCGCCGATTTGTCAGGTGTGCAGGGCGGCGCTGGAGGATAAATTCCAGCAGGTAAAGTCTTATTTGCGAGAGTATCCGGATTCGTCGATACAGGCGGTGTCGGATGACAACGATGTGTCGGTGGCGCAGATCCGCCAGTGGGTGCGTGAGGAGCGTCTGACATTTTCACCGGATTCCCCGATCGGAATTGAGTGCGAGGGGTGCGGAAAGACCATAAAGACAGGGAGATTTTGCGAAGAGTGCAGAAATAAGGTAAAGAATGAGCTTGACAGTATTGCGGGCAAGAAAATTGCGACAGTAGTGAAGGATACGAAGACGCATACGAAGGACAGAATGAGATTTCTCGATAAATAATAAGTGAAAATGTAAAACTGCCGGGATGATTCGGCAGTTTTTTTCGGAAAAACTTTGCATAGATGGGCAATTATGGTATAATGAGAAAAGTAATGCTTATTATGATGGGGTGGACTATGATTAGTAAAGAACGGGTCAGACATATGACAAAGCTTGCGGCCTTTGAAGAGAGAGAGGGAAAAGAGTATCGGAAGATGACGCAGTATTTTCGCCGGGATTATGTAGGGTTGGAGCTGTTGAAGAGTTTTTTGTCCGGCACGATATCGTTTGCGATCGTAATCGGAATCTGGGCAGTCTGCGAGATGGATTTCCTGATGGATAATATTAACGAAATAGATTTGATTTCCTTTGGAACGGAAATACTCATAAAATATCTTATATTTATGGCTGTGTATTTGTTGATCACATATATTGTATACAATATGCGGTACACGAGAGGAAGAAAAAAGATACGCCTGTTTTATAACAGGTTGAGAAAAGTAAGCCGTCTGTATGAAAGTGAGGGCAGACAGAATGGTTTGGAAGACTAGAGGAATGTAGGAGGCTGTCATGAGCGACTTATTGGAGCTAAAAGAGCGTGTGAGGCATTTTTACGGGAAATATGAGGTATACCTTCTGCCGGTTGTCAAGTTCGTTTTGGCGTTTGCGACTTTCTGGCTGATCGGGAGCAATATCGGTTATATGGAGAGGATTAACGGTCTGTCTGTCAATCTTATATTGGCTCTGTTGTGCGCGATTTTGCCGGTAAATGCGATTATACTGTTCGTTACAGTGATTGTTCTTGCGAATTTGTACGCGCTTTCCCTTGAGGTTTGTATTGTCGGCGTGGTACTCTTTGCCGTTATCGGGCTTTTATATTTTCGTTTTTCGCCGAAAGACGGATATTTTACGGTGCTTACGCCAATCTGCTATACGCTGCATATTCCGTATGCCATGCCGCTTGCGGTGGGATTGCTGAAGAATCCCGTTTCGGCGGTGTCTGTGGTCTGCGGGACGGTGGTTTATTATTTTCTGGCGGGAGTGAAGGACAATGCGGTGCTTTTGAGCGAGGTGCAGGAGGATACGAGCGCGGTGTCAAAGTTTGTTGTGGCGTTGAATCCGTTGACGGGAAACAGGGAGATGTATCTTGTTTTGGCGGCGTTCGCGCTGATGTCCTTACTGGTCTATTTTATACGCAGAATGTCGGTTGACCACGCATGGACCATTGCGATCGTGACGGGGATTTTGGTAGAGTTTATCGTGCTGTTTGCGGGATTTTTGACGTTGGGGATTGAAGGGAAGACCGTATGGCTGGTTGCGGGCAACGCGATATGCGCGGCTCTCGGATTTGTTTTGCAATTCCTGTTTTTTAATCTGGATTATACAAGAACGGAGCGCGTTCAGTTTGAGGATGACGAATACTATTATTATGTCAAGGCAGTGCCGAAGCTTTATGTGCCTACCAAAGAAAAAAGAGTCAAAAGCTTTGGCGGAAAGGGACGGGACGGGCAAAGAGAGAGGGAGCGTATATCCAGAGAAGATTTGGCGGAGGATTTGGATATTGACAGAGATCTGCTGGATTTATAGATAATATAAGCAAAAGGGAGTGAAACAAGTGCAGGATTTGCTCGCAATGTTTGGAGATTTTAAAGATAAATATCTTAGCTGGATAGATCTGCCGGATGTGCATAAAACGGATATCGTAGAGATTATTATCATTGCCTTTTTGATTTACGAGGTTATGGTATGGATCAAAAAAACGCGGGGATGGATGCTGTTTAAAGGGATTTTGGTCATTCTCGCATTTGTTCTTGTGGCTGCAATTTTCCAGATGAGCACAATTCTGTGGATTGCCGAAAAAACGATTAATGTCGCGATTATTGCGCTGGTCGTGATTTTTCAGCCGGAGCTTCGAATTGCCCTGGAACAGCTGGGGCGCAAGAAATTTCTTTCATCGATATTTAATTTTGAGTTTTCCAAGACGGACTTAGACCGTTTCAGCGAAAGGACGATCAATGAGCTCGTGAAGGCCTGCTATGAGATGGGCAAAGTGAAGACGGGGGCGCTGATTGTCGTTGAAAATGAGGTGGTGCTGTCCGAGTATGAGAGGACGGGGATCATGCTGGATTCTATCGTGTCAAGCCAGCTTCTGATCAACATATTTGAGAAGAATACGCCGCTGCATGATGGCGCGATTGTCGTGCGCGGAGACAGGATCGTATCGGCGACGTGTTACCTGCCGCTGTCAGATAATATGGGACTGAGCAAGGAGCTTGGGACAAGGCACCGCGCGGCGGTGGGAATCAGCGAGGTGAGCGATTCCCTTACGATTGTAGTGTCGGAGGAGACCGGCAGGGTGTCGATTGCAATGGGCGGAGAGTTGTATCGGAATGTGGACGCGGAATTTCTGCGGAGCAAGCTGAAATTCGTGCAGAATCATAATGTTGAGCCGAAGCGGTTTACAATTTTGCAAAGGAGGCTTGGCCATGTTAAAAAAAGTAGCAAAAATAGTGACCAATAATTTCGGATTAAAAATTATGGCGCTGCTTTTTGCGGTTGTGTTGTGGCTCGTGGTGGTGAATATTGACGATCCGATGCAGACGAAAAGTTTTACGACCTCCGTGCTGATAGAAAACGAAAGCGCAATTACCGATATGGGCAAGTGTTATGAGATTGTAAACGGAAGCAATACGATTAACTTTAAAGTGTCGGCAAAACGTTCGGTTCTCCGGATGCTCAGCAATACGGATTTCCGGGCGACGGCAGATATGAGCAGAATTGAGGACTGGACGCGGGTGCCGATTGAGATCTCGGCGACGCGCTACACGTCGTCCGTCTCATTTTCATCGAGAACGCAGTATCTGGAAGTTCGCGTGGAGGATTTACAGACAAAACAGCTTGCGATAAACGCCGATTACGAGGGGGCGCCGGCGGCCGGCTGCGCGGTCGGCGAGGTAAAAGTAATCGCGCCGAATGTGGTTCGTGTGTCCGGCCCCGCGTCGCTGGTTTCAAAGGTTGACAGCGCGAAGGCGTCCATCAACGTGGAGGGTATTACGACGACAATAACAGACAGCGTGGTTCCGATACTTCTTGATAAGGCCGGCAATCCGATTGACACGACAAAGCTGGAGCTGAATGTGCAGACGGTGAATATTCGGGCTGAGATTCTGGACGTAAAGGGCGTTGTTGTGAACGTGGCGGTATCGGGGAACCCGAGAGCGGGATATGTAAGTATGGAAGCGGTATGCTCTCCGCAGACGGTTACGATAAAAGGACCGGCGGCGACGCTTAACATGGTAAATGCGATTGAGATACCGGAGGGGATCGTAGACATTTCCGATGCAACCGAGACGGTAGAGCAGACGGTGGATATTTCTATGTACCTGCCGGAGGGAGTTACGCTTGTCAATGACGAGGATAAGAAGATTCAGGTTACGGTAGCAATCGAGCAGATCGAAACCAGAACGGTTGAGATTCCGACAAAGAATATTGTAGTCAAGAATTTGTCTTCGGCTTTCCGCAGCTCTTTTGCGGAAGATGTCGTGGAAGTATATATCAGAGGCCGGCGGTCAGATCTGGATAATCTCAATCCGGACGAGATCCGCGTGTCCGTGGACGCGGCCGGGCTTACGGAGGGCGAGCATGTGCTGGAGCTGACGCTGGAATTGAACGAGGAGTTATATTCGACCAACGGAAAGCAGACGGTTATGCTTGAGATAAAAGAAAAAAAGCAGCAGGGAGACGACGAGGAAGATTCGGACTCTGATTCGAAAGGCGACAAAGAGGACGAGAAGGATACATCAAAAGAGGATGATTCGAAGGGGGATTCGGGAAACATTCCCGAAAATAACAGGCCGGAGGACGTGACAGAGCGTTAGGCCGGACTGCTGAACAGAAAAACGGAGGGTTTATATATGGGCAGATTGTTTGGTACAGATGGTGTGAGAGGCGTTGCGGGTGCGGAGCTGACAATAGAATTGGCGACACAGCTGGGGCAGGCGGGCGCGTATGTTTTGACCAGAGAGCAGGCGCACCAGCCGACGATCATCGTTGGGTGCGATACAAGAATTTCGGGCGGAATGCTCGCGAGCGCGTTGATGGCTGGAATCTGTTCCGTGGGTGCGAATGCGATTTATGTCGGGGTGGCGCCGACGCCCGCCATCGCCTATCTGACGCGGAAGCACAGAGTAGACGCGGGCGTTGTGATTTCGGCGTCCCATAATCCGATGGAATTTAACGGGATAAAATTTTTTAACGGCGACGGCTATAAGCTTTCCGACGCGCTGGAGGACGAGATTGAGGAGATGATTTCCAACAGTATGAAAGACATCGTCCTTCCGATCGGTTCCGGCGTGGGAAGAATCGATTATCGTTTTGATATTCGGGACGAATATGTGGAATTTATGAAAAAAACCGTGCCGGTGGATTTGAACGGCATGAAAATTGTCGTCGACTGTGCGGAGGGCGCGTCTCATTATACGGCGGTAAAGACGCTGCAGGATCTCGGCGCAAAGCTGGTGGCGATCCATACGAACCCGGACGGGACGAATATTAACGCAAACTGCGGTTCCACGCATATGGAGGAGCTTCAGGCCAGGGTGGTATATGAGAAGGCGGCGCTGGGAATCGCGTTCGACGGAGACGCAGACAGGATGCTGGCGGTGGATGAGAACGGAGACGTGATCGACGGAGATCAGCTTCTTGCGATCTGCGGAACGAATATGAAGGCGAAGGGGATTTTAAAGAAAAATACGATTGTGGTCACGGTCATGTCGAATCTTGGGTTCTCATTGATGGGGGAGAAGAACGGCATCCATGTGGAGAAGACGAAGGTCGGCGACCGCTATGTGCTTGAGAACATGCTTGAGAACGGCTATAATATCGGAGGGGAACAGTCCGGCCATATTATCTTTCTGGATGACAATACCACCGGCGACGGTCTTTTGAGCGCGCTCCATTTGCTGCAGGTTATGGTGGATACGGGCAAGCCGCTCTCGGAGCTTGCGAAGGTCATGGAAGTCCTTCCGCAGGCGCTTGTAAACGCGAAGGTTCCGAATCACAAAAAAGAGAAATTTATGGAGTATTCCGAGATTGCGGAAGCGATCGCGGAAGTGGAAAAAAAGTTTAACGGAGAAGGACGCGTGCTGATTCGCCCGTCGGGGACGGAACCGCTTGTCCGCGTTATGATCGAGGGGAAGGATAAGGCGGCGATTGATGCGGAGGCCAAAAGGCTTGCGAATTTAATCACAAGGATCATGTTGTAGTCAGATAAAGGCAAACACTATGTAATAAATGAGGGATGAAGTATGGTAAGTCAGAGAGTGAAAATAAAAAATCCGACAGGGCTGCATCTGCGTCCTGCGGGGATATTGTGCAAAGAGGCAATGCAGTATAAGTCGCTGATTACGTTTCATTATAAGGGAAATACCGCAAATGCCAAAAGCGTGCTCAGCGTTTTGGGGGCCTGCATAAAGACGGGCGACGAAATTGAATTTTGCTGCGAGGGAGAGGACGAGGAGGAGGCTCTCGCGGCGATGGTGGGCGCCGTGGAGAGCGGACTTGGCGAATAAAAGAAAAAATTAAGAAAAAAATAATGGAAATAATGGAAGAAATAAAGAATTATTCAGTATGATTCTGATTAAAAAGGAGCGGATATGAGAAAAATTCTTATCACAGGCAGCGACGGGCAGCTCGGCAGGGCATTAAACCAGGAATATTGCGGGGATGATGTGGAACTGATTTCTACCGATGTGACAGAGGGAGAGGGGATTTTGGCCCTTGATATCACAAATACAAAGGCTGTTCTTGATCTGGTTCGAAGCCTGAGACCGGATGTGATTATTAACTGCGCCGCGCATACAAACGTAGATAAATGCGAGGAGCAGTGGGATCTGGCATACAAAATCAATGCGATTGGGCCGAGAAACTTAAGTATAGCGGCGAGGGATACGGGGGCGAAGCTGATCCACGTATCGACGGATTACGTGTTTGAGGGGAACGGGAACCGGCCGTATACGGAGTTCGACGAGCCGAATCCGGTGAGCGCGTATGGTAAGACGAAATTAGAGGGGGAGCGGTTTGTAAAAGAATTTGCGGAAAAATACTTTATTTTGAGAACGGCTTGGCTCTATGGCGACGGTAAAAATTTTGTTAAGACAATGCTTAGGCTCTCCGAGAACAGGGACGAGGTAAGCGTCGTCAGCGACCAGAAGGGGTCTCCGACGAGCGCCGCGGAGCTGGCGAGGATGATACATTATCTGGAGCCGACCGAGAATTACGGAACTTTTCATGCCACCTGTGAGGGGGAGACAAACTGGGCCGAATTTGCGGAAGCGATTTTTGCCGGAGCGGGAAAAGACACAAAGGTGCGTCATGTGACGTCCGAGGAGTATGCCGCGATGAATCCGGCGGCTGCGAAGCGTCCGGCATATTCGGTTCTTGACAATTATATGCTGCGTCTGACGTCTGATTTTAAGATGGCGGACTGGCGGGATGCGTTGGATGTATATTTGACGTCTTTGAGATAAGACGCCGTTTACAGGGACAAACTGAGACGAAATGGGAGAAGATATGGAACCTCTTGTAAGCGTATGTATTCCGGCATATAACAATGCGGAATATATCAGAGACACGATTGCCTCGGTGTTAAATCAGACATACCGCAATATCGAGCTGATTGTCGTTGACGATAAGTCAACCGATGAGACGGCGTCCGTTGTGGAGTCGGTAAAAGACGAGAGGCTGAAATTATATCGAAATGAAAAAAACCTTGGAATGGTAGGGAACTGGAACCGCTGTCTGAAGCTTGCGACGGGAGAGTTCATCAAGCTGGTCTGCGCGGATGATCTGCTGGATGCGGATGCGATTGAAAAAGAGGCAGGGGCGATGCGGGAACATCCGGACGTAAATCTTGTGGAGAGCGACACAAGGTTAGTCGATATCAACGGGAAGAAGACGGGGGCGTTTCACCGATACCGGAAATCCGGCGTGGTGGACGGGGCGAAGCTGGCGAAAAGATCGCTGTTGATACAGAATTATTTTGGCGCCCCGGTAAACAACCTGATCCGCAGAAGCGCGTTGAGAGAGACGGGCGGATTTGACAATTCGCTTACCTATATTTTAGATTTCGATATGTGGCTGCGCCTAGCCTGTACCGGGAAGGTTTATATTATACATGAGTTATTAAACAGTTTTCGTATTCGCAATGATTCCAACACGGGCGTTTTGATCGGGGAACGGCAGGAAGTGTATAACGCGGAGCACAGACGCCTTTTGGAGAAACATGCGATTCTCGGGAGGGTGCGCCTGTCGCGTTTTGAAATCGAGCTTAGCATGTGCATTCGAAAGATTCGGAACGTGGCGATTGCGGTTTATCTGAAACTGTTTGCAAAATAGAGGTGACTGATGAAGAAGTTAGTAATTATCCCGGCTTACAATGAAATGGGAAACATTGTCAAAACTGTTGAGGATATCATAGAGCATGCGCCCTCGTTTGATTACGTCGTTGTCAATGACTGTTCGAAGGATGATACCAAAAAGATCTGCGAGGCGCACGGGTATAATCTGATCGACCTCCCGGTGAATCTTGGAATCGGCGGAGGGGTGCAGACCGGTTACCTGTATGCTTTCCGCGAGGGGTATGATATTGCGGTACAGTTTGACGGGGACGGACAGCACAATGGCAGTTATCTGGAAGATATGGCAGAGAAAATGGAGCGGGAGCGCCTCGATATGCTGATCGGATCCAGATTTATTGAAAATAAAGGTTTTCAGTCCTCTTTTCTGCGAAGACTGGGGATTCGGTATTTTACGGCGCTGATTAAATTTGTGACGGGGCAGAAGATTACCGATCCTACATCGGGAATGCGTATGGTAAGCCGCGAATTAATCGAGTTTTTTGCGGGGCAGTATCCGAAAGATTATCCGGAACCGGAGAGCGTGGTAACTGTTCTGAAAAAAGGAAACCTTGTAAAGGAAATCCCGGTTGTGATGAACGAGCGGGAACAGGGCGTCTCTTCAATATCGATGAAGAATTCGGTTTACTATATGATAAAGGTGTCGCTGGCTATTTTGCTGGCGGCGATACGCAGGTAGGAGGATAACATGAAAATAAACATAATAATAGCGGTCTGCCTTGTGATTGTGATTCTCGGCAGCGTGCGCACCGTAAAGCGCCGCGACCTGGATTTGAAGTATGCGCTGACCTGGTTCGTAAGCTTGATCTGTATGCTGATTATCGATATATTTCCGGGGTTTTTGAGCAGGCTGTCTGATTTGGTGGGGATCGACCTGCCGATCAATATGGTGTTTTTTGTGGGGATTTGCTTCTGCCTGCTGCTGATTTTCGGGATGACGGTGACGATATCGAAACAGGCGGAGAAGGAGAAGCGGCTGACGCAGGAGCTGGCGCTTCTTAAAAAACGGGTAGAGCAGCTGGAAGAGAGCGGGAGATACTAGACAATGAAAAGAGTAAGCAAAGAGACAATCCGGAAAGTGGCCGTATTTGCAAGTCTTGTCGTTATCATGGTAATTGCTTCTATAAATTTTAAAGCTACTTTTCAAAAATCGTGGTCAGGCGGGAAAAAGAATGTTGTCGGCGAGGCGATCAAGGCAGGGGACGTTGTAAGACAGGATTTTAAAGCGGTACAGGATGTGAAAAAGATTACGTTTGTCGTCCAGCCGACGGGGGAGGCGGCGTCAGCTACGGTGCGCATTCAGGTGATCAATAATACGCAGGGCGGAGCCGTTGTCTATGACGAGGAGCGTTCGACATCGTCAGTCAAGCGCTGGCAGGAATGGGAGATTCCGGTGAAAATTGAGGGGATCAATCCCGGGCAGAGCAGCAACGGGGACTCTATGACGCTGGTTATAACGGGAATTGACGGTACGGAGGAAAATTCCATCGCGCCGGTGATTGCGACGAGGGTGAGCGATCGGCTGAAACTTGAAGTGAACGGGGAAAAGCAGAGCGGAAGAATGGTTCTTACGCTTACGTATTTTACGAACTTTAACCTCGGCTATTATCTCTGTGCGATTCTTTTAGTTGTGTTCGCATATCTGTTTTTGTTCTGGAAAAAAATGAGGGAGTGGAAACCGGAGCAGTTCTTTTTCGTGATTGCGGTTTCTGCCGGAGCGATTTTTGTCTCTCTGGATCCGCCGCTTCAGGTTCCGGACGAGCTCTACCATTTTCAGAAGTCGGCGGATGTTTCTTATGGGAATCTCTCGCCGTTTATTCTGACGACAAACGACTCCATTTATGAGCTGACGGGACCGGAAGATATTATGAATCTTGAGAAGCGCGAGATTTATGAATATACAATGAAGAGCGATAAGGAAAAGATAAAGCTGCGCGGCCTGTCGGTGAACGGCGAGTTAAAGACGATAGATTCTACGGGAGGCTTCCATCCTTTTGTCGGATATATTCCGCAGGCAATCGGAATACTGATTGCGAGACTGTTCCACTGCAATGTGCTGCATACGCTTTATATGGCGAGATTTTTAAACCTGCTGGCCTATGTTTTCCTGACGTATTTCGCAATCAAACGGATACCGTTTGGCAAACATATTCTGATGACGCTTGCATGTACGCCGATTTGTATTGCGCAGGCCGCGTCGGTCTCCTCGGACGCGGTGTGTAACGGGGCGGCATTCTTACTCATCGGACTGATTTTCTATTATGCGTTCGCATATGAGGGGGAGCTTGGCCTAAAACATATGGCAAAGATAGCGGCACTTGTTTTGACGCTCGCGTTTGTAAAATATCTTTACGCAGTTCTCGCGGTTCTGGTATTTTTGATTCCGCAGGAAAAATTCGGTTCAAAAAGAAAGTATTGGACTACATTTTTGGAGATTGTTGTGCCGCTTGCGGTCATATTTGCGGTTTACTATCTGTTTATAGGGAATTATCTGGTAAATCAGGAGCCGGCGAAAGAAGGGGTGAATGCGCTCGAGCAGATTAAGTACAGTATCCGCCACCCGAAGGCGCTGATTGTCGCGTATATTATGACGTTTGACACGCTGGGGCTTACTTACATGAGTCAGTTTAATACGCTGGGCTGTCTGAATTTCAAGCTGGGCATTTTAATTGTCTTTGTTCCGCTGTTTTTGCTGTACACGGCGGTCACCGATACCGGGGAACCGTACGGGCTGAAGCGGGGACAGAAGGCGTTTGCGGGAATAACGGGCGTCGCGATTGTGCTGTTGGTTATGTATTCTATGTATCTGGTCTGGACGCCGGTAGGTTCGATGATTATGGACGGCGTGCAGGCGAGGTATTTTGTTCCGGCGTTGCCGCTGCTTTTGTTTTTGGTCCGTTCCAGAAAGGTTCGGACGGATATTAGTCACTACACGGCAAAGATATCCTTCGTCTCTATCATGTGTCTGTGGGCGGCGGTCTGCTATATGGTAAGGATGTGTTATTGACGGCGCGGTTTTGCGAAGCGTACGAAGAACCGTTGGGGAGGATGGACAGGAGATTGGAATGATAAAGGAAAATGTGAAGCAAAGATGGATGCTTTTGGCGGTTCTTGCGTCGGCCGGGATAATGTATGCGCTCTTGTTTTATTCGGAGACGCTTGCGAGAGGGTATCGAAGTAAGAGCGAGCTTGCGTATCTGATTATGTACGCGGCAGCGTTTCTTGTCGTATTGTTTTTGCCGGGAAAATGGATAAAGGATAAGCTTGCGCCGAAGGCGCTTTGGATAATAAGATATCGTTATGCGGTAACAGGAATTTTGTTCCTGTTACTTGTCGCGTTTGGGATAAGCGGCTCGTCGATGAACTGCCTGGACGCGTATTTTAATGAATCGGGGGAGCAGGTGAGCCGGATTCTGGCGGGGACGCCGAGGGCGATTCGCTCTGACGAATGGTTTGTCAATACGGAGTATCATTTTGCGCAGGTAAACGGCGAAGAAAAATTTCCCGTCGTAAACGGCAATATCGGCGTGGATGGTCAGAATATGCTCCTCGCCTGCAATTCGCCGGCATTTCATATTACGTCGGTCGGGAAACCGCAGACCTGGGGGTATTTTTTGTTTGGAGCGGAGCGGGGATTGTCCTGGTTTTGGTGGTTCCGCTTTTTTGCGTTACTCCTGGGCGCGTATGAGCTGTCGTTTATTCTCACGAAGAAAAATGTCGCGCTTTCGGTGTTTGGCGCCGTTTTGATCGGGCTTTCTCCGGTTATGACGTGGTGGCAGTCCACGACGCTGGTGGATTTGATGATTGCCGGGCAATGGCTCTTTGTCAGCTTTTATTATTTTTTATTTGACAAAAGAAAAGCGGTCAAGGCGGGAATGGCGCTGTTGTTTGCAATGAGCGGAGTGGGGTATGTGATTTCGCTGTATCCGGCAATGCAGGTTCCGTTCGGTTATCTGCTTTTGATTTTGATGGGATACTATCTGTTTCATCAAAGAAAGGAGATTCGGTGGGACAAGTATGCCGCGGCTTTTGCTGCCGCGTCCGTTTTGCTGCTTGCGGTTACACTCGCGTTCTTTGTGAAGGATTCTTACGCCGATCTGTTAAAGGTGCTCAATACGGCTTACCCGGGCCGGCGGCAGATTTCGACCGGGTCGACCAATCCGCTTACGGTTTTTTATTATCTGTTCAGTTTTCTGCTTCCGTATCGGGAGATAACGTTTTCGAATAACTGCGAGGTGAGCGCGTATCTCGTGTTCATTCCGGCATTTTTGGTTATCTTATATCAATTTTTCCGCGGACATAAGCGCGGGGGAGAGAGGACGCTGGTGATTTTACTCGGGGTATACGCGCTGTTTCTGCTTAGCATGTGCGTTGTCTCTTATCCGCCGGCGATTTTGAAAGTCACGCTGTTTTCATTTACTATGGTAGAGAAAAATCTGCAGATTTTCGGGGTGGCGGCGACGTATATGCTGCTTTTGATGATGGCGGCGAGGGGGGAGCGTGCGGTATCGTCAGGAAAAGCGAATCTGGCGGTTTTTGCAGGAATTTCCGGCGCCGTTTCACTGACGGCGGTAATAAAGCTGCATGGCGGTTCCTATGTGCATTACGCAATCCTGGCGTTTTGCGTTCTGGTATTCGTATTTTTGGAGCTGCTCTTGCTTGTAAACCGTCAGGGCTTAATGACGGCTGCGTTAATCTGTACGCTGGGCTTTTCTTCGCTGTGCGTCAATCCGCTGATTGCGGGGGCCGATTCTATGACGGACAGCGAGTTTATAGAGGCGGTGCGGGAGATTGACGCCGACCGCAGCGGAAGCTGGCTGATAACGGGGACGATGGTTCAGCAGAACGTGATGGCGGCGAACGGGCTCCACGTTGTGAATGCAACGCAGTATGAGCCGAATCTGGAGTATTGGTCCAAATTTGACCGAAAAGGAAAGTATGCGTCCGTCTATAACCGTTACGCACATGTGATTGTGGAGCTGCATGAGGGAAAAACGTCGTTTGAGAGCACGAGTCCGGATGTGATGAAAATACTTTTGTCCTATCAGGATATAGAGACGTCGGGCGTCGATTATATTGTGAGCGACCGGCGGGAAATGCAGCTTGTGAATCAGGGGATTCTTGAACAGATACGGTTTTGCGAGAAGACGAACATGTATATTTACCGCGTGATTCACTGATATCATAAAGCTTTTGCGCGGACATGGGAGGAAATAAAATGATACAGGTTTTGGCGTCTGTCTATTTTTGCGCGGCCTTTTTGGCCGCATGGCTTGCAATGTTTTTCTATCCGAGGTCAGAGCGGACAGAGAGCGGAGTTTTTGGACTGTTTCTGTCATTGTTGACATTAATTTGCTGGGGCGTAATTCCGGCCGGAATTTTTTCGCTCATAAAGATTCCGGTGCAGCTTTTTAGTATGGGAACCGCATATCTGGCCACTTTTTTTCTGCTGCTTGGCCTTATCCGCAAAAAGGGAGGGCGGCAGGGCTATAAGTGGGAGCTGTACGATATTCTGACCGTAGTTCTTATGCTTGCGCTCGTGCTTGGCATAGCGTTTCGTTATTTTACGCCGGAGCTGAGGCTGCGCTACTGGACGAGCGACGCTGCGGTACATATGACGTATGCGTTAAATACATATCGCAACGCAGAGGTGTTTAACATGTATTTTGCGCCGCTGTACAATGCGATGATTGTGGGGATATTATCGCCCTTTTTAAATGAACTGACGCTGTATAAGGGATTTATGGCGGCGGATCTTAGTATGTTTTTTCTGGAAGCCGTAATGTTTTTGGCGTTGACGCGCGCGTTCCTGAAAAACGGGTGGATGAAGGCGCTGGGTTTTTTTGCGGCGGTTCTGTATGTTTTGGGATATCCGCTTTATTGTTACACAGACACGTTCCACTATTGGGGCATTGGCGTTATGCTGATCGGGTATCTGATCTATGTTGCGCATTTGTATATGGAAGAGGCCGTCGAGGAGCGCGCGGCGGTGTTTATGATGATGGCGGGCTGCGCGGGCCTGATTCTCTGCTATGCGCTGTTTGCGCCGGCGGCGTTTCTCGCATTATTTTTCTGTCTGCTCATAAAAGCGCGCGGGAAAGGGAATATTTTTAGAAAGAGTAATGTCCTTCTTGCGTTGAAGATTTATGCGCTGCCGTGTCTGCTCGGCATTTATTATTGTTATATAAAGCTTTTGACGGAAAACGCGGGCGGATTTTCGACCGCGATTGCCAATGAGGGCGCGATTTACCGGGAATGGTATATAGATTTTTTCTGGCTCTTTCCGCTGGCCTTATTCTTTCTTCTCTATCAGATAAGGCGCCGGAAATGCAATGTGCGCGCCGTATTTCTCGGCGTGTTTGGACTCTACACGGCAGGGATGGATGTTCGCGGCCGCGTATACGGGAAATGTGTCCAGTTACTACTACTATAAGCTCTATTATCCGTTGTGGCTTCTGTTTTGGATTGTAAATGTGGAGGCGCTCGCCTGGCTGTGGGAAAATGTGCGGGAGATGGTTATTTCATTCGCGGCGATTTATTTGGCTTTCGCGCTGCTCTGCTTTGGGAATGTGGAGAACAAATTGCAGGAAAGGTCGCCGCTTCTTGTGAACGCGAACAGGGGGAATCCCTTTTTTGCGCTGTA
Source organism: uncultured Roseburia sp. (assembly GCA_947383215.1). Lineage (GTDB taxonomy): Bacteria > Bacillota > Clostridia > Lachnospirales > Lachnospiraceae > Roseburia_C. The sequence continues at coordinate 812 of CANDCP010000040.1, read as the reverse complement.
TCTTTTGAATGAGGAGTGGCTAAGGCGGGACTGGGCGCAATTTGAGATGCCGGACGGGATGTTTTCTCTGGCGGAGTACGTCTTAGAACGGGACGGGGAGCGAATTCCGTTTTTGACGGATATTGACCAGTACCCGTACTGCTATTGGTATGAAGCGCTGACCGGACAGGATAGCTCCGCGTATTACGGCTGGTTCCATCCGGTTGACGAGCAGGAGGAAATGTGGGAGAGCGGCGGGATTGACCGTGTGGCCGTTTGGAAATCGTCTTCTTATTATCAGGAAAACCGAAAATATTTCAGGCAGTTTGACAAGGCGTTTGAAAATAAAGACTGCGTGGTGATTGATGTGAATTCCAGAGACAGATAGCTGAGGAAAAACAAATGACAGAATGGATTCGAGCGAAAATCCTTGGAAAAGGGACTACGGAGCGAAAAAATTTTATATGGAATATGGCGGGGAGCGGCGTGTTTGCGGCGGTGTCAATGCTTTTGTCCTTCTATGTGATCCGTGTGATGGGGGAGGACATCGGCGGCATTTTTTCAATTGCAATAACGCTGAGCCAGATGTTTGCCTATATCATGTATTTTGAAATGCGTACATACCAGGTGACAGACGTCGAACGCAGATTTACTTTTGCACAGTACCATGGAACGAAGGTATGGCTCGGCGTCCTGATGATGCTTGTATGTATTTCTTATATGTTTGTCAGAGGCTATGATCTGCAAAAGGCGGGCATAATTTTGCTGATGTGTATTTATCGGCTGATAGATGGATATGCTGATTTATACGAGGGGACTTTTCAGCAGGAGGG
>CANDCP010000039.1 GCA_947383215.1 uncultured Roseburia sp. | reverse complement strand
CGATTTTATTGCGAAGCCGTTCGATTTGGATGTGCTTACCGTGAAAATTCAGGCGATGCTGCGCAGAAGCTATGATTTTACGGGGAGCAGCGTAATATTGGAGCACAGGGGGGCGATGCTGAATCTGACGGAGGCGACGCTCGTCTTCCGGGAGCGGAAACTGGAGCTTACCAAAAATGATTTTAAGATCTTGCAGGCGCTGATGGAAAACAAGGAGAAGGTCGTGTCGAGAGACGTTCTGATGATGAAACTTTGGGAGAGCGACAGCTATGTGGATGAAAATACGCTGTCGGTTAATATAAACCGCCTGCGCCGAAAACTGGAGAGCATAGGCTTGCAGGAATTTATCATTACAAAGAAAGGAATCGGATATCGGTTGGGATGAAAGTATTTATATCATATATCAGGCAGCGCGCGGGATGGATTGCGGCGGATTTTTTATGTATTATAATAATGGGCGGGATCATTCATTTAAACCGTGTGCCGTTGTCGGAGTGGCAGTATGCGGCTATTCTCTGCCTGTTTATTTTAGCTGTGTTCGGCGGATATGATTTTTTCAGGTATGATCAGCGGCATAAAAAGCTGGTTAGAATGCGCGGAGTTATCGGGATTAATGTCGAGGCGCTCGGGCTGCCGTCGGATATTGTTGATGAAGATTATCAGGAGCTGATTCGCGCCGTCTATGAAGACAAGGTGAGAGAAATCAACCGTCTGAAAAATCGGTACTCGGACATGACCGAATACTATACGATGTGGGTGCATCAGATTAAAACGCCGATTGCCGCTATGAACCTTTTGCTGCAGCAGGAGGATACGCCGGCTAATCACGAGCTTTTGGAGGAATTATTCCGAATTGAACAGTATGTGGAAATGACGCTCCATTACCTCAGGCTGAATGCGGACTCCAATGACTTCGTAATTCGCAGGACAGACCTTGATAAGATTGCGCGGGAGGCGGTGCGTAAGTATGCCAGATTTTTTATCCGCAAAAAAATCCGTTTAAACTATGAGCCGTTAAACACCCAGATAATTTCCGATGAGAAATGGCTCGGTTTTGTAATCGAGCAGCTGATCTCGAATGCGGTAAAATATACGCCCGGAGGAACGATTTCTATTTATATGAAAAAGGAGGGCGGAACGGTTCTTGTAATTGAAGATACCGGGATTGGGATTCGGGCGGAGGATCTGCCGCGGGTCTGCGAGAAAGGATATACGGGATATAACGGCCGCGATGACAGGCGTTCTACCGGAATCGGATTATATCTGTGCAAGAGGATGTTGAACCGCCTGTCGCACTCGATTGAGATTGAATCTGAGGTCGGGAAAGGAACCCGGGTTATGATTCGATTCGACGAGGAGGGCGATTCTTGCAAAACTGTTAGATAAAGCAGGAAAATGTAAGCGAGAGCTATGGCTTGCATTTTCCTGTTTTGTTATACTGGCAATTGATAAGGGCGAAGACGTTCGGCGCCGGTCTGCCGTCCTGTATGTAAAAATCAGAAAAAACAGGAGGAACTTATGTCAATATTAGAGGTCAGCCATTTAAAGAAAATATACACAACGAGATTTGGGGGAAGCCAAGTACAGGCATTGTCGGACATTAATTTTTCGGTGGAGCAGGGGGAGTACGTCGCAATAATGGGGGAGTCCGGCTCCGGAAAGACAACGCTTTTAAATATTCTTGCCGCGTTGGATAAGCCTACGGCCGGAGAAGTTCTTTTAAACCGGAAAAATATCGTACAGATTAGAGAGAAAGAAATATCGGCGTTTCGGCGGGAAAACCTTGGATTTGTATTTCAGGATTTTAATTTGCTGGATAATTTTTCGCTGCGGGATAATATCGTTCTGCCGCTGGTGCTTTCCGGCATGTATTATAAAGAGATGGAGAGACGGCTGGTTCCGATCGCGGCAAAGCTTGGAATAGAGAAGCTTTTAGATAAATATCCGTACGAGGTTTCCGGCGGGCAAAAACAGCGTGCGGCGGTGGCAAGGGCCTTAATAATCGGACCGCAGCTGATTCTTGCGGACGAACCGACGGGGGCGTTGGATTCAAAGGCGACCGACAGCCTGTTGGAGCAGTTTAATAAAATAAATGAAGCCGGACAGACAATTCTGATGGTGACGCACAGTATAAAGGCGGCAAGTCACGCGGGGCGTGTTCTTTTTATCAAGGACGGGGAAGTATTTCATCAGCTTTACAGGGGAAATATGAGCGATGAGGAGCTGTATGTAAAAATATCAGAAACCTTGACGATAGTAACAACGGGCGGCAGAAACGGAGGCAGAGATGAATAACGGATTGTATACAAGGCTTGCCGTGATGAACATAAAGAAAAATAAGCAGTTTTACCTCCCCTATCTTTTGACCGGGATTTTGACGGTCGCAATGTTTTACATTATGTGGACCCTAAAAGAGAACGAGGGGTTGGATCGTTTGAGGGGAGCTTCAAGCGTAAAGATGATTTTGGATCTGGGGACGGTTGTGATCGGTATATTTGCAGTCATTTTTCTGTTTTACACGAACAGCTTTATTATAAAACGCAGGAAAAAGGAGCTTGGCGTGTACAATATTCTCGGAATGGAGAAAAAGCATCTTGCAAAAGTATTGTTTTGTGAGACGCTGTTTACGGCGGCGTTGGCGGTAGGCGGCGGCCTGATTGCAGGCGTGCTTTTTAACAAGCTAATGTGTATGCTTTTGTACCGGATGATGGGATATGACGCGGGCATTGATTTTTATATCTCAAACGGCGGACTGGCCGCGTCGGGAATCCTGTTTGGATTCATTTATGCGACGACGCTTTTGTATAACTTGATACAGATTAAGCTTGCGAATCCGATAGAATTGCTTCACGGCGGGAATGTTGGAGAGCGTGAACCGAAGACAAAGATATTGATGACGGTAGTGGGAATTGCGGCTATCGGAGTAGGATATTACATTGCGATTACAACGGAAAATCCGCTGCAGGCGCTGATGCTGTTTTTCGTGGCGGTCGTGCTTGTGATTGTGGGGACGTACAGCCTGTTTACGGCAGGGAGCATAGCGCTGTTAAAACTTTTGCGCAAAAATAAGAAATTTTATTACAAGGCGAAGCATTTTCCGGCGGTATCGTTTATGATATACCGAATGAAACAGAATGCCGTGGGACTTGCCAATATCTGCATTCTCTCCACAATGGTGCTGATCATGGTATCGACGACAGTAAGTATGTTTTTCGGCGTGGGGGATGAGATGAAAAATCGTTATCCGAACGATATCTGCGTCACGGTCAGTTATAAAAGAGCGGATGCGGATTTTGCGAGTGCAGATAAGATTGTAGAGGATACGGTTGCGGAGTGTGGGAGAGCCGTAATCAATAAGCAGGAATATACCGGCTTAAATTTTATGGCGGCGGAGATCGACGGAACGCTGCGGGTAAGCAGCGAATATATAAATACAAATTACGACGGTATGACGGCAATCGAGGTTATGACGCGCGATATGTATGAGAAATTGAGCGGCGAAGCGGCGCCTGAGCTTGCGGACGACGAGATACTGCTCTTTTCAACGGACAAGAGTGAAAAGACGGAATTTGTGATCAATGATCGCAGCTTTTCCATAAAAGAGACGGGAAGCTGGACAATGGAGGAGGATCGTTTTATATCATCCATTGTCAAACAAATCTATTATGTGATCGTAAACGACGACAGCCGGTTGGACGTCTTTTATCAGATGCAGAAGGAGGCGTACGCAGAGCGGGCCAGCGAGTATGAGTATCAGATTAATCTGGACATTGACGGAAGCGAGGAAGAAAAATCAGCGTGCGGGGATCTTGTAGCTGAGAATCTTCGTCTGTGGAGACAGGCGCAAAACGAGGACAGCGGAGTTGAATACGTATACAGCGAGTGCCGGCAGTCAAATGCGGATGAGTTTCAGGCAATATACGGAGGATTTTTATTTATCGGACTGTTTCTCGGCGGAATGTTTTTAATGATCACGGTGCTGATTATTTTCTATAAACAGATTTCGGAGGGCTATGATGACAGAGAGCGGTTTGGCATTATGGAAAAGGTTGGAATGAGCAACGCTGAGGTAAAAGCGACGATACGGTCACAGATTATCATCGTGTTTTTCCTTCCGCTCATAACGGCGAGTATTCATGTGGCTGCGGCATTTCCGATGGTGCGAAGACTTTTAAATATTATGTACCTTACGAACGTATCGCTGTTCGTGCTGTGCGTAATCGGAACCATACTGATGTTCGCCATTATTTATCTGGTTGTTTTTCTTGTGACGTCAAAGACGTATTATCGTATTGTGGGCAATCAAATTTCCTGAAAAAACCTCTTGAAGAATAGGCGAAAACACGTTACAATATGCATTATACAAAAATTACGTGAGAAGAAAGGGAAGATCGCATGAGAGAGGCGCAGGGGAACCTGAAAGAGAATCTGAAAGAAAATATCAGGGAGAATATTCAGGAGAATATCAAGGAATTTGAGGAAAAGAAGACAAGCATGCGCTATGCAAAAGTGATGGCGGGCGGAATGTGTTCTCTTTTAGGAACGATTCTTGCAATTTATGTCGGGGGCTGGCTGATGATCTTTGCCCCGGTAAAAGAGACGCTGGCGGCGTTTGTGATGGGGACGCTGACAAAACGTATGGTGCTTATCTCTGCGCTAAAATGCGCGTTGTCGCTGACGACGGCAGGTGCGATCTGGTGCTGCGGTTATATTTTGAATCGAAAAATAATCGGGTATGAGGAGTGTTGATGATAAAAACACAGGAGTTTGTGTTTGACGCAATACAAAAACGCGTTCAGTTTTTTGCTGAACGCGTTTTTGTACATCATGAGGGAGTATCTTCCTGTCGCGGCCGCTTAAAAGCGGAAAATCTGCATATCGCTCTTTAATTGTGCCGATAGAGCCACCATCTCTTCTGTAATCTTGTTGCATTCGTGGATAACGCCTTCCAATTGTGTAACCGTTGCGGAGGCCTCCTGCGTGCTTGCGGCGTTTTCTTCGGCGATTGCGGCAAGGTTTTCGACAATATTCAGAACACCGCCTTTAATTTTGTCAATCTCCTTCATCTGTTCGCCGATCAGATCGATTGACTGTGCGACAAGGTTTACTTCTTTATTCAGAGACTGGAATACCTCCTGCGTGTTGGTGATCATATTCTGCTGGCTCTGCATTTCCGTGGACATTTTATCCATAGCGTTTACGCTGAGGTTTGAGTTGTTTAAAAGAACGTTTACAACGTCGATAATATGATCCGCGGCTTCTTTGGACTGCTCGGATAACATGCGGATTTCATCGGCTACGACGGCAAACCCTTTCCCCATCTCGCCGGCTCTTGCGGCCTCTATGCTTGCGTTCAATGAAAGCAGATTGGTCTGTGAGGCAATATTGGTGATGAGTTCCGTCGCCTCGCGAATCCCGTTTGCGGAAACGTTCGTATCATTTGTTTTCTCATAGACGAGTTCTACGGATTCCTTCGTGCGGTCGCTGATGGCCGCAAGCTCGGCCAGAGTGTGGTTTACGGAGGAATTATAGTCTTTCATATGCTCGGAGCTGGTAAATAAATTCTCAATGTTGGAAGAGATTTCATCCATAGCCACGCCCATTTCCGTCACCTTGGAATTGGCCTCCTGCGTTTCCATTGCCTGGGAAGTGGCGCCGTTTGCGATGCCGCCGACCGCAGTGTCAATGTCGGAGATACTGTCGTTAATATGGCCGAACGCCTGTACAAAATTCTCGGAAAATTCGGCAAGCGTATTGCTTGTTCCGATAATATTTTTTACAATGTCGGTCAGTTTTTCCACAACCTGTCTCGTCGCCTTCGCCACGTCGCCGATTTCGTCCGTGCGGCTTAAATTCTTCTTGTTCTGCGAAAAATGGAGTTCGCCGTCGGCCAGCTTTTTAATCTCCGTTGTAGAATATTCAAGGGCGCCGGACATCCGCCTTACAATCATGCTTACAATAACGGAACAAAGAATAATGCCGGTCAGGAATAACCCGACGATTAAGAATGCCGTGCGGTTGATAGAGGCGTTCATTTCGGTGCGGTTCTTTGCGACAAAAACGATGCCGGCGATTTCCTGGGGATCATCGGTTCCGACCTGGTAGAGAGGCACATAGTAACCGCTGTATTCATTGCCGTAGAGGCTGATTTTGGAGACGAAAACCTCTTCTTTGTTTTCCAGAACGCGTCTGCGGATGTCGTCGTCTTCGAGCTGCGTGCCGATTTCACGGATGCCGTTTTCGTTTTTCATAGTTGTAAGGACCTTGGTGTCTCCAAAGTAAAAACTTATTTCTATGGAGGTAGATTCTTTCAGAGAATCCAGCGTAGCCTGCTGCCCCGTCATGGATATGTAGCCTTTCATAAATCCGTTTTCCGCGTCATAGGTATATGGATCGCCGTTAATTTTATTGTAACGGACAATCGTGCTCTGCGCATAAGTGTACAGGTTATCTTTCATGCCGTTTACAGCCATATCGTTTAGCTTATACTCGCTTGCAAAGGTAATCAGAATACCAAGCAGCAGCATCGGCAGGATTACAAGTCCCAAGATTCGAAGACGGAATCCTCCGTTGCGCTTTGTTTTTTTCTGTTTCGTTTTTTTCATCGTGTATCCTCCCACAGTTTATTTATTTTTTGTTTTAAATTGCGCTAGGGCTTTAATTGAAAGACGGGGTCGGCGGGATATCCGCCGGTGCATTTTTGCATTGCGCGCTGTACGCTGTCGGCGGAATTGCCCCAGTCCTTGTCTTTGTTTCGGTAATCGTTTTTTTCGACGAACCAGGAGACGTCTTCCTGTACTCTTTTCATATTTTTAAGCATCAGGTTGAACGTTTTCGGATAAAACTCTTTTTTCTCGGCATCGCTGAGCTTCTCTTCAGCAGCCTCTGTCAAGTCCCTGAAATGGGGAAGGCAAAAGCCCTTGCCGTTCTCGAACAGCTCCTGAAATTCTTTGTTTTTCCGGTAGAGATCGAAAAACGTATCCAGGTACCGGTTATAGATCTGTTTAAAATGATCGCAGACATAGCAGGAGCGTTCCTTCGCCGAAAGAAAGGCGCCAAGCGGCGTTTTGGCATCGGAGCCGGCGGCGTCTGTTTTTTTCATACGTTTTCGGAGGCTGGATTTGCCGGGAACAAAATTTTTTAATTCGCGCTCCAGCTCCTGATTCAGTTTTTTCAGATGCGTGCTTAAAATCAGCGCGTTTCCCAAACGGTTTCCGTAATCGTACATTTTCTTATAATGCTGCCGGCAAAAGCCCGTTTCGTCTGTTTTTTCCCGGATAGAATCTTCCATATAAGCAGAACCGAGAATAAACGAAATGGCGTGCTGTTCCGCCTCGCGCTCCAGGTAGCAGAACGGGCATTCGTCATCGGCGCGAAAGGCGTCCGTCAGCGGTATCGTTGCAATATTTTCCTTCATGTCCCATCACCTTCTTTTTAGGAAAGTATATCATGTTTTCCCTTGCATGGCAATTTTATCTTGACACAAAAAAATTAAAGTGATAAGATGATGATATCAAAATGATATCGTTTATATAGTTAATGAATTTATGGCGTACATATTACAGGAGAAAAGGGATGTGCGGCGGAAACGGAGGAAGTTTATGGACGGTAAAAAAAGGATATACGATGAGAAGGAGATTACAAAGAGAAACGGTCTTAAAATGCTGCTTTTAAGTATTATAGGACTTGCACTGTCAATTGGGATAATGGTTTACGGTATTTATATTGCGGCGGACCGAAAAGCAGTTTGGGGCAGCCTGCCGATTACGGTCGGCGCGATAGGGATGATTGTGTTTTGCATATTTTTTGCGGGACTAAAAGCCGTCGACCCGAACGAAGCGCTTGTGCTCACCTTGTTCGGCGATTATTACGGAACGATAAAAAGGGAAGGGTATTATTGGGTCAATCCGTTTGTATCGGCAGTCAATCCGACCTATAAATCGGCTCTTGAGGCGGTAACGGTGGCGGTATCCGGACCGCAGCCCAAGGCGCCTTCGGAGTCCGTGCAGACGGCGCTCGGGAGAAAGATTTCACTCAAGACGATGACGCTAAACAACGAGAAACAGAAGGTTAATGACTCGCTCGGCAATCCGATTATCGTGGGGTCGATTGTCATCTGGAAAGTAGTCAATCCGACAAAGGCAGTCTTTGAGGTTGATAATTTTATGACCTTTTTGTCGATACAGTGCGATTCCGCGATGCGAAATATAGCAAGGCTTTATCCATATGACGATATGCAGGAGGAAGATACGGAGACGGAAAAGACGCTGCGCGGCAGCAGTCAGGAAGTGGCGGATGAATTGAAGAATGATTTACAAAAGCGTGTGGAGGCCGCCGGAATAGAGATTATCGACGTGCGAATCACCACGCTGGCGTATGCGCCGGAGATTGCGGCTTCCATGCTCCAGCGGCAGCAGGCGACGGCAATCATTGCGGCGCGCAAAAAGATTGTGGAAGGGGCCGTCGGCATGGTAGAGATGGCGCTCAATCAGCTGAGCGAGGACGGAATCGTAATGCTCGACGAGGAGCGCAAGGCGGCGATGGTCAGCAATCTTTTGGTGGTCTTATGCGGGAATAAGGACGCGCAGCCGGTTGTAAACAGCGGTTCGATTTACTAAGCCTGTGTTTCGGGAAGGGAGGGGTTTGGTGGAAAAAAACGAAAAGGAGACCGATTTCGACGCGCGTGAAATGCAGATCCACGCCAGAATGGAACGGTTAGAGCAGCTTGAGGCCAAGATGAAGGAGAAAGAGAAAAAGATCAGGGCGAAAGAAAATGCAAAAAAGCAGGTGCTGTTACGCCTTTCCCCCTCTCTTTGGAACGAGCTGGCGTCATGGGCGGAGGACGAATTCCGTTCCATTAACGGGCAGATCGAATACCTGTTGTCGGAGGCGGTCCGGAAACATAAAAATGAAAATACGAAAAAAGGCGGCTGAGAGGTGAGGCTGCCTTTTTTGTTGATTATAACTAAAAATTTGGAAAAAGCATTGAAAAATATATAAAAAGTGATAAAATAGAAAACATAGTACGAAAGCGCAGGATGAAGGTTCCATTAAGGAGGATGAATTATGCAGTTGCTGACATTTTCGCTGAACGGAGTCAAATACGGAATACCGATTGAGGATGTTCAGTCTATTGAGCAGCGAATCAATATCACGAATATCCCAACGCCGCTTCCCTATATCAGAGGTATTATGAGATTACACGGAAATGTAATTCCCGTTTACAGTCTGGCAGGGAAATTTGGCTATCCGGAGCAAAAAATTGATAACATTGTAGTGACAGATGTGAACGGGATGCCGGTCGGGTTTGAGGTATGCAGAGTGGAGGAAATACTGGAGGTTGAGGGAGAGGACGTAATTTCGATGCCGAGAATCATCAGCCAGAGTATGCAGTATATGCCGGATGTGGCGAATCACAATAAAGATTTGATTGTTCTGTTAAATGTGGGAGAATTGCTGTCCGAGGAGGAACAGAGGAGTTTACAGAAGCTATTGGAGGAGAAGCAGGAGGAGACTGCGGAGTGATTTTGAGAACAGAGAGGAAATGCTTATGTTTAAACTGAAACAAATGAGAATTAAAAAGAGGCTGACAACAGGTTTCGTTATGGTATCTGCGATAACGAGTATAGCGGCGATCGTAGGCTGTATCGCGATGATTGTCGTTTCCAACAGGTATGAGTACGCGCTGAAAAATTACGGTTTTTCGCAGGGCGATATCGGAAAGGCGCTTGTTACCTTTGCAGATACGAGAAGCGCGACGAGAGCGATTATCGGATATACGAATGAGGAGGCGATTGCGGGAGCGATCGTAACGCACGATGAAAAAAAAGAGGCGTTTACGGGCTACATGGATAATTTGCAGAAAACGCTTACAAGCGACGAAGAGTGGGAAGCATATAATAATGCCGCGGGTGAGCTGGACGCCTATTGGGCGTTAGATGCGCAGATTATCGAGATGGGCAGCACTTCGGATGAGGAGATGGATCATCAGGCGCAGGATAAGGCGTACACGGAGCTTGCGCCTATGTACGACGAGATATACGAGCACTTGGGCGAATTGATGGACCTGAATGTGGATATGGGAGAATCCCTGGCAGACTCGCTTTCTGTTTTGTGCATCGTACTGCTTTTGGTGATTGTCGTGGTGATTGTGATCGCGATTATTGTTTCTACAAAGCTGGGGGCGAACATCGCGAAAGGTATTGCGACGCCTCTCGGCGCGCTGGTGGAGCGTTTTAAGACGTTTGCCCGCGGCGATCTGGGGTCCCCGTTTCCGGAGGTCGATTCTCAGGATGAGGTTGCCGATATGGTAAGCGCGGCGAAGACGATGGCCGATGACCTTAATATGATTATTAACGATACGGGACAGCTCTTAGGCGAGATGGCGGAAGGCAATTACGCCGACGATACGAAGATCGAAGAGAAATATTCGGGTGATTTTGTCGCCCTGATAGATGCGATGCGTAAGATGAACGCGCAGATGAATGAGACGCTGCGAAATATTGATGACGCGTCCAATCAGGTTTCCGTTGGTTCCGGCAATCTTGCGGAGGCGGCGCAGGCGCTTGCCGAAGGTGCGACGGATCAGGCGGGATCCGTAGAGGAGCTTCAGGCGACGATCGCGAACATTACGGAGGGCGTACAAAAGACGGCGGAGCGCGTAGAAGAGTCATACAGGCAGGCGCAGACATATGCGCAGGAAGCGGACAGAAGCCGCGAGGAAATGCAGCTGATGGTCAGCGCGATGGAGCGGATTAACGAGACATCCCAGAAGATTGAAAACATTATTTCCGAGATTGAGGATATTGCAAGCCAGACGAACCTTCTGTCGTTAAATGCGGCGATTGAGGCTGCGAGGGCAGGAGAGGCAGGAAAAGGTTTTGCCGTTGTCGCGGATCAGATCCGTAAGCTGGCGGAGCAGAGCGCGCAGTCGGCGGTTGACACGCGCCAGCTGATTGAAGGTTCTCTCTCCGAAATTACGGAAGGAAATAAGGCTGCGGAGCGCGCGGCGGCGTCCATTGAAGAGGTAGTACAGGGCGTAAAGATGATTGCCGACGCTTCCAAGGAGTTGAGCGTGATTTCAGGAGAGCAGGCGCAGGCAATGGAGCAGGCGGAAGCGGGGATCAGCCAGATTTCAGAAGTGGTGCAGTCCAATTCAGCGACGGCGGAGGAGTCTTCGGCGACAAGTCAGGAGCTGTCCGCGCAGGCGCTTTCTATGAACGAGTTAGTTGGACGCTTTATCTTAAAAGACGAGGCGTAAGGCATACGGACAGATTACATAATACAAAGATGTATCGGCGGCCGCCGGAAGGCGGAGCCGATGCATCTTTTTTTTCTTTCTTGTTTATGATATACTTTTGATTTAAGCGATATCTGCAACGGAAAGAGAGGGATTTATGACAAGCTACATATTACTGGTATCGGCCGTTATTTTACTATGCGTTTCTTTGAAAAAGGTGTCAAATAAGCTGGGAGTTCCGATGCTGCTGGCGTTTATTTTGCTTGGAATGGTGTTTGGGACGGACGGTATTTTAAAAATACCGTTTGACAATTTCAAAATCGCGGAGCAGATCTGTTCCGTGTCGCTGATATTTATCATGTTTTATGGCGGATTCGGGACGAACTGGAGGCATGCGAAACCGGCGGCGGCAAAGGCGGCGCTGCTTTCCACGCTCGGAGTTTTGCTGACGGCGCTTTTGACCGGACTGTTCTGCTACTTTGAGCTGCGGTTTGGCTTTTGGGAGAGCATGCTGACTGGTGCGGTCGTCAGTTCCACAGATGCGGCGTCCGTATTTTCGATTCTCCGCTCCAGACGATTGAACTTAAAAGATAATACGGCGTCTTTGCTGGAGGTTGAAAGCGGGAGCAATGATCCCTGCTCGTATATGCTGACCGTAATTATTCTGTCGGTGATGAGCGGAGATTTCAGCGGCGGAGCGCTGGTGTGGATGATTCTTGCGCAGATCATATTCGGTGCGCTTGTCGGCGTGGCAGTGGCTTTGGCCTCTGCGTTTGTCTTGACGAGGGTGCAGTTTGGAGAGGACGGATTTGATACGATTTTTGTGTTCAGTATGGCGCTTGCGGCGTATGCGGTGGCTTCTGTCATCGGCGGAAACGGTTATCTTGCCGTTTATATTACCGGTATTATTTTGGGGAACCGACCGCTCAAAAATAAGAAATCTCTGGTGCATTTTTTTGACGGGATTACCGGGTTGATGCAAATGCTGCTCTTTTTTTTGCTGGGTTTGCTGGCTTTTCCGTCGCAGCTTCCGAAGATATTGCCGTATGCGCTGGCGATTGCGCTTTTTTTGACGTTTGTGTCACGGCCGATTTCCGTATTTTTCATACTGACGCCGTTCCGGTGCAAAATCAGGCAGCAGCTTCTGGTCTCCTGGGCGGGGCTTAGAGGAGCGGCGTCGATTGTGTTTGCGATTATGGCGGTAGTCAGCCCGGCATATATGAAACATGACGTGTTCCATATCGTAATTTTTATCGTATTATTTTCGATCAGTATCCAGGGCTCCCTGATCGGCATACTCGCAAAGAAGCTGGATATGATTGACGAGAGCGGCAACGTTATGAAGACATTTAGCGATTATTCGGAGGAAATGCCGGTTGAGTTTGTAAAAATATCGGTGACGAAAAATCATCCGTGGGCAAATAGGAAAATCAGGGAGCTGCAATCTTTGCCGGATTTGCTTCTTGTCCTGATTCTGCGGGGCGACAAAAGGCTGATTCCGAACGGAAACACGGTAGTGCATCCGGGCGATAAAATTGTATTAAGCGCGCTTTCGCCGGAAGAAAATTTAGGCATTCATCTTACGGAAATCCATGTGGAGGCGGACAGCAGGTGGGTGAACAAACCGTTGTCTAAGATAAAAATCGGAGACGGCAAACTGGTTCTGGTGCTCAAGCGCGCCGAAAACGTCATGATTCCGAATGGGGAGACGGTCGTTCTGGAAAACGATATTCTCGTTATCAGCCAGGTATAATAAAATTTGCCTGCAACAGAGACGGAAAAATCCGACACTGTATATACGAACACCAATAAGTGCGCGCAACTAAAGAGGTGAGACTATGGAAGATTTTCAAAAACTGGTGAGCCAGGCAAAACAGGGCGATACGGACGCATTTGCGCGATTGTATGAGACCGTGTATCAGGACATGTACCGTTTTGCGCTTTACACATTAAAAGATCCCGAGGATGCAAAAGATGTGGTGAGCGAAACGGTGGCGGACGCGTTTGCCGGTATACGCAGGCTGCGCAGGGAGGAAGCGTTTAAGGGATGGATTTTTAAAATTCTGTCCAATAAATGCAGGCAAGTTTTAAGTTCGTACCGGAAAAAGACGGCGGAGCTTACGGAAGCGGCGTTGGATGAGGCGTCGCGCAGTTTAGCTGCGTATGCGGCGTCGCAGCGGATGGATGAGGCAGAGTCCGCGGTAATCCGGTCGATGTTTTTCTCTCTGCCGGCAGAGGAACGGCTGATTATCGCGCTGCATCTTTTTGGGGGATACAGCAGCAAGGAGATGGCGCGAATGCTCCACATGAATGAAAATACCCTGCGCTCGCGGCAGAGCCGCGCATTAAAAAGGCTGGCCGAGCAGATGAAGGATTAGGGAGGGCGTCGTATGGATGAACGTGAGGTTTTAAAAAGGTTGCAGGAGGATGCAAAAGGAATCGAAGTTCCGCAGGAGCTTGCGCCGCAGGAGATCAGAGGGATGCTGGATAACGCGCGGCAAAAGAAGAAGAGGCATCGGCGACATATCAGGCGTTATACGAGACGGATCGCCGCGGCTGCAGCGGTGGCGCTTTGTCTGGGAGCCGCGTATGCGTCAGAGAATACCAGGGTAGAGGTTCTGGAGGATAAGGCCGTGGAGCAGACAAAGGTTCCGTCGTCGGAGACGGCGGGGGAGAGTGCGGATGCGGATATGCCGGAGACGGACCGCAGGGCGGCCAATAAAGAACGGCTGGGAGAGATGTATACGCTGGCAAAGGATTACGGGGTTGTATATGAGGAGCTGCACCGCACAAGGAAGATGGAGGAGGAGATGCGCAAAGAAACATCGTCTGTCGACGGGGTTTTCGACATGGCGGCGGCAGAGGCAACGTCAGGCGGCAGTCAGCAGACGGAGAACAGCGCGCCAAAAGAGGAATCGTCTTATTCGAAAACAAATCTGATGACCGCGGGAGTAGATGAGAGCGATATTGTAAAAACAGACGGAAGCTATATTTACGCGGCGGAAGCCGCTCAGGTGAAAATTTATGATATCCGCACCGGACTGCCGGGCAAGCCGAAAACGCTGACGCCGTCGAAAAAGAACGCGTCGGATAAGATTTTAGAGCTGTATGTGGATAAAGATCTTTTGATTGTGATCGTGCAGGAAGCGTCCATATCGCTGGACCGCGGCGACGATTCGCTTGCGGATTATGCGGTTAAGGATATCTATTCTATGAACAGCGACGTGGTTACGGCGGCGTATGTATACGACATTCACGACAGAAAGAATCCGGTTCCGAAGGGGTGTATGAGACAGGACGGGACATACCATACGTCCCGCAAAATCGGAAATTATCTGTATCTGTTTACAGATTACGGCATGAGGGCGCCGATGGAGGAAAAAGAGGCGGCGGTAAGCCGCGGCGGCGTTTCAAAGTGGATTCCGTTAGTGAACGATACGGCAGTTTCGGCGGACTGCATTTATCTTCCGGAGACCGGAACGAACGGCCTGATCATGGCGTCGTTGGATATAACGAGTCCGGAGAAAACGGTTGATACGAAGATGGTAGTCAGTGATTATGTGGATATTTATGTCAGCGGCAGCGCTATTTTCCTTTATGATACCGAGTATACTTCCAACCAGTGCTTTACGCGCATTGCGAAGTTTTCTATGGATAAGGGGAGCATTCAGGCCGTGGATGCGGCTTCGGTAAACGGAAGTATAGAGGATCGCTTTGCGATCAATGAGTATCAGGGATATCTGCGCGTATTGACGACCGACTGGAGCCGTGACGAGCAGGAAAACGCGGTCTATGTGCTGGATTCCGATATGAGGCTTGTCGGAGAGATTTCCGGAATTGCCCGCGGAGAACAGATTTATTCCGCAAGATTTTTGCGAAATACAGGATATTTTGTGACTTATCGCAATACGGATCCGCTGTTTACGGTCGATTTTTCCGAACCTGCCAATCCGCAGATTATCGGCGAGCTAAAGGTAACCGGTTTTTCCGAGTATCTGCATTTTTGGGGAGAGGATAAATTGCTTGGCATCGGCTATGAGACCGATTCGCAGAGCGGGCAGAGGAAGGGCATAAAGCTTTCGATGTTTGATCTCTCCGATCCGAAGGCCGTTGCGGAGAAAGATAGGCTTGTATTGGAAGATATCGATTACAGTCCGGCTCTGTATAATTATAAAGCCGTTTTGGCGGATCAGGAGAAAAATCTGATTGGCCTCATGCTGTTGAAGTACGGGGAGAACGGCGAGAGCGCTTTTTATGAGACGTTTTCGTATCAGGAAGGAGAAGGATTTGTAAAAAAATTATCGGAGGCAATCGAGGGAAGCGGCGCGTTGGGCGGGGCGGAGAGCTATCGCGGTCTGTATGCAGGCAAGTATTTTTATATTTCCGGGAGCGGGAAGGTCTTGACATTTGACATGGAAAATGGTTTCCTTAAAATAGAACCGTAGCTCAATGGACCCGTTGAGCTGAGAAAGAGGAGACAGCATGAAGTACTATTTGGCGCCGATGGAGGGGATCACAGGATATATTTACCGAAATGCCTATCACAGATATTTCGAAGATTTTGACAAATATTTTCTGCCGTTCATCGCGCCGCACACGAATCGAAGCTATAATGCGAGGGAGCGAAACGACCTTTTGCCGGAGCACAATGAGGGAATGTCTGCGGTGCCTCAGATCCTCACGAACCATGCGGGGGATTTTCTGCGCACCGCCGGCGACCTGCAGGCCATGGGCTACACGGAGGTGAATCTGAATCTCGGATGTCCTTCCGGTACGGTAGTGGCAAAAGGCAGGGGGAGCGGATTTTTGGATGAGCCGCAAAAGCTGGATGAATTTTTTGAGCGAATTTTTGAGAAAGCGACCGTGCAGATTTCGGTTAAGACAAGAGTGGGGAAGGACAGTCCGGCGGTTTTTGAAGAGCTGTTAGATATTTTTAATAAATATCCGATCAAAGAGCTGATTGTCCATCCCCGCATTCAGAAGGATTTTTATAAAAATACGCCGCGGATGGATTGTTTTGAGACGGCGGTGGAAAAGAGCAGGAATCCGCTCTGTTATAACGGAGATCTGTTTACTGCACAGGACTATGAAAATTTTCATAAGGCATTTCCAACGATAGAATATGTAATGCTTGGGAGGGGCGTAATCGCAAATCCGGGACTTCTCGGCGAAATCAAATCGGGGCAAAAGGTAAGCAATGAGCGGCTGCGGGAGTTCCATGACAGACTGTACTGCGATTACAGAACGCTTTTTGGGGACGACCGGAATGCGCTTTTTAAAATGAAGGAAGTCTGGTCTTATCTGGCGGGACTGTTTGAGGATTCTTCCGGGTATGCGAAAAAAATAAAGAAGTCAGGGAATCATATGCAATATAAGACAGCCGTAGACGCGCTGTTTCAGGACTGCAGGCTGCGATAAGGAGACGCGTTATTATGAGTTTGACAAACATATTTGAAATGGGAAAAGGTTATCTGATGCTTGGAGGCGGTCTTGTTTTGATAACCGCGCTCTGTTTTTCTATCGGCTATGGCCTAATCTATCGAAAAATGTGTAAAGGCAGAGCGCGTCTGAGCACGGGAAGGCTGTTTCTTAGCGCAGTCTGTATCTGTTATCTGGCGGTCTTATTTGGCGCGACAGTTTTGCGGCCGGGAACGGAAATGCGGGCGGCCTGTATTTATCCGTTTTATTCATACAGAGAGGCATGGCATAGCTTTTCGAGCGTGGAATGGCGGAATCTGATCTTAAACATTTTGCTGTTTGTTCCGCTTGGTTTCTTGCTTCCGTTTTGGGCAAGCCGTTTCAGGAAATTTTACTGGACGGTAGGCGCGGGTCTTTTGACAACGCTTGCGATTGAACTTATACAGCTTGCGACGGGCCGCGGAGTGTTTGAGGCGGACGATTTGATCAATAATACGCTCGGGACGGCGATCGGTTACGGGCTTTTTGCCTTTTGCAGTGGAATTCGTTCGCGCTTCCGAAGGAAAACGGCCTGGTTCGGCCTGCTTCCCGCGGCGTTTACTCTGGCGGCGTATATGACAGGGTATCTGATTTATGAAAATCAGGCCTACGGAAATCTTATCTGCGAACCGAATTATACGGTAAATATGAAAGATGCGGAAGTATCGGCGGCGTGTGATTTGGAGCAGGAAGAGAAAACAGGGACGCTCTATCGGTCTGCAGTCGCAGAAAGGCAGGAAATGGATCGGCGCGCGCAGGATATGTTCGCGGCGCTTGGCACGGACATCGGGGAAGAGCGGACGGTGGAATATGACGATGTGACCGTCTACTACTCAAAGGACGAACGCTACTGTTTGTGGCTGTATAAAAATGGGCTTACTTACAGTTTTACAGATTATTCTGTCTTTGACGATACATTTGACGGCGAGAAAAAAGAGAATGCCACGGAGGAGGAGATAAAAGAGGCGCTTTCGAAGTATGGTATTGAGGCGCCGGAGGAGGCCGCGTTTGAGGAGAACGGAGAAGGACGCTATACGTTTTTGGCGTCGATGTGTGAGAAAGACGACGGCGCGGTTTTAGACGGGAGCATCCAGTTAACTTACAATACGAACGGAGTGGTTTCGGAGTTGAATTATCGGATGGTCGAGTTGGAGAGCTGCGGGGAGGAGGCCCTGATTTCGCAGCGGGAGGCTTATGAAAGAATCAAAGCGGGCAAATTTGAGTATCTTTATTTTGCGGACAAAATTCAAACGTTGCTTGTAAAAGCGGTGTCGTTGGGATATGAGATGGACAGTAAAGGATTTTATCAGCCGGTACATTGCTTTATATGCGAGCGGAACGGGGAGGATTTAGAGCTTCGAATCCCTGCTCTGGCACAATAGAATAAATCGTATAAAAACGATAACCCATGTTTGAGATTTTTCATATATTAATCAAAAAGGAGATTAATTATGGAAAATCTTTTGTTTTCCAATGAAAACATATACGGGATATGTCTGCTTGCGGCGATATTGCTCGCCTTTGTTTTGGGCGCGGTATATGCGTACCGTAAGCACAGGAAGCTGGCGGTTACAAGAGAGTGGATCAGGATGAGTACCAGAAAGGAAAAGGAGGACTATGTCAACGGCCTGATCTCGGATACAGGCTTTGTCTACGACGGACGTAAAGATTTGTTTTATTCGGAAAAGTCGCCGTGGCAGAAGCGGTTCGGATACAGCAGAATTTATGATGAGGCCGCTGCGCCCCTTGGTATGATTATAGACTGCGAACCGATTTATTTTGACTATGACGGCAGGCGCTGGATGCTGGAATTGTGGAAAGGGCAGTATGGCATGAGTCTCGGCGGCGAGATAGGACTGTATCAGGCAATGGAGGAGAGCGGCAGTTTTTACAGAGGCGTGGAGGAAGAAGATTATATCGGAATGCATATGGATCTCTATGTCTCCGGCAGGCGTTTGTTTGAGCGCAATGAGAAACACTGGTGGCTGACCGGGTTTGTCGTAGGGAAAAGCGCGGGGCCGTCCCAATTGAAGATGGAGGTCAGTCTGACTTTTTTAGACCGGCAGATGTGCCAGAAATTTATAGAAGGACTTCGGCATGCGGGTTACACCGGCAGGGAGTATCAGGTGCGCGGCGAGACGGTTCGTTTTCTGTTCCATATCCCGCATACGCATCAACCGATGACAAGGGGTCCGCTGAAGGACAAAATCCGGCTGAAATGGTTCGCGTTCCTCTGCCGTATGTATCGCAGTTATACAAAGGATTATAAGACGACCGCGGATAAAATGATTTATCTGCAGACAAAAGCGCCGCTTTTATTTGCCTGTGCGCTGCAGATTGGAAAGACCTTGAAATTGTTTAAAAAGGATGGGGAACATGAGAATTTCTTCAAGGGTTCAAAAAGCTTATGAGGAAGCCAGAGTGCTTCCTCTTTCGGAACATGGGAATTATGTGTTTTTCAGTGATTGTCACAGAGGATACGGCGGATGGAACGATAATTTTGCGCCCAACCAGAATGTATGCTTTACCGCAATGAGTTATTATTATGACAGAGGGTTTACTTATGTGGAGCTTGGCGACGGGGATGAGCTTTGGGAAAATAAGAAGCAGGGAAGAATCATAGAGATGCACAGCCACGTTTATTGGATGCTGCGCCGGTTTTACAGGGACGGCCGCCTGATTATGTTATGGGGGAATCATGATAATAAAAAGCGCAAAGATAAATTTGTGCAAAAAAATTACGCGGTTTTCTGGAATGAGTGCAGCAGGCGAAAGGAGGAACTGTTTCCCGAGATGAAGGTGGAGGAGGCGGTGCGGCTGCAGTCAGAGCGCTATCCGGAGCTGTTTTTGTTACATGGGCACCAGGGAGATCTTTTGAACGATTATCTGCATCCGCTTGCGGCGTTTCTTGTGCGCTTTCTTTGGCGGCCGCTGGAGAAATGGGGAATCCGCGATCCGACGCGCCCGGCCTACAATTACAAACGCTGTGAGCGCGGCGAGCGGCGGTTTCGGAATTTTGCGGAGAAAAACGGAATTATCGTCATATGCGGACATACGCACCGCCCGGTATTTATGAAGCCCGGGGAGGGGGGATATTTTAATGACGGAAGTATGGTACATCCGCGCTGTATCACGGCGATCGAACTGTCCGGGGGGAAATTAAGCCTTGTAAAATGGGCGGTGTGCAGCAGAAAGGACGGGACGCTTCACGTCTGCCGGACGGTTCTTGACGGCCCGGTTGCGCTTTCGGATTATTTTGTGAATTAGATGCGCGGATCCTGGAAATATTAAATTAAAATGTGGTCCGGAAAAGTAAGCACAGGCAGTCCGGCGGGAACGGAAGGGAATATGAAATTAAAGGGAGCGCTTGCGGCGTTTATGGTTTTGGCATTCGCGGCGGGGGGCTGCGAAAGGACAGCGGAGGAGCCTGCGGGGGAGGAGACGGAGACAGAGGCCGTCATAATGCGGGAGGCGGAGGAGCTTTGTACGGAGAATTTACTGCAGGAGTATCATGCGCTTCTTGTGACGGCGCGGCAGACGGAGGACGTCTATGTGTTTTTGGAAACGCATATCGGGGGATGCAGCGTGAAGGACGCCGATCAGCTGTTAAACGGCCTGATCGGTTATCTGACCAATGCGGATGCCGTAGATTATAACAGGGTGGCGAAAAACAAGAATTATTTTTCGGAGGAAATGCAGGAATTTATAGAGATTATGCGGCGTGAGCAGAATGAGCCGGCAATCGGGGACTGCGAAATTGAGATTCCTCTGACCCAACTTTTACTGCGGGCGGAAGAATTAGAAGAGCATGCCAGGCAGTATATGGGAGGCGTCAGCTATCCGTACGTCTACGATAAGTATTGCGAATTGCTGAGCGCCGCGGTTACGGGATTTTACGACGGGGAGTCGGATTGGACCAATTGCTATCTGGACAGCGATGAGGCGCATATTGAGGAGGCCGCGGTGCAGGCCTATGACGACTTTGTGCGGGCGTACCCAAACGGCAACACGGCCGGAGTGCTTTTGGAATACCTCGATTTGTTAAAAGAGAACGATCGCCGGTTTAATCAGAAGCTCAAACGTTTCTACGGCAGAATAGATTCTGTGATAAAAGAGAATTTTCGGATAGACGCGTGACGGTCTGATGAAGTATAATAATTTCAGTAAGAAATCATCAGACAAAAGCGGAGGGATTTTATATGAGAATGAAGAAGGAACTGAATGAGGTATATGCGGCGCGTCTGGCAAAGGCGAACAGGACAGTGATGAATTGTCATCTGATTACGGTATTGATTCTCTCGGCGGCATATCTCCTCGAGGTGTTCAAAGGCTCGAAGACGGTTTTCTATTTTTTGGCGGTTTTTCTGATCGGTTTTGTACCGGTGGCCCTGGAATTTCTTTTTTACAGAGTTCGCCCGACACATCCGATGATAAAGCATCTTGTTCCTTTTGGGTACGCGGCGCTGTATATTATGATTCTGTTTACGACGGATAACGCGCTGGCGTTTGTCTATGTTGTTCCGATGCTGATCGCCATTGCGGTGTACAATGATATGGCCTATAATATTGAAATCGGCGTGGCCGTTATTATTGTCAATATTGTCCATGTGATTGTGTTTTACGGTCCGGGAGGTTTTGAGAAGGCTGAGCTGGCCTCGGCGGAAATACAGATTGCAGCGCTGATTTTAACTACGGTATACTCCAGCTATACGGCGCGGGTGTCCGCCGGGATGAACCAGATACAGATCGACGCGGCAAAGGCGGAGAAGGATCGTTCGCAGGGGCTGCTGGAGCGGATTCTTCAGATTTCTTCGGAAATGACGGAGACGATCTCATATGTGGCGAACGGAGCCGGAGAGCTGGGAGACTCGATCAGCGCTACGCAGAGCGCTATGGACGAGTTGACCCAGGGGGCGAGCGACACGGCGGAGGCGGTGCAGCGTCAGCTGATGCAGACAGAGGCGATTGCGGGCAAGGTTGCGCAGGTAAAGACGGTTTCCGATCAGATTGCCGGCAACATGACGGCTACGCAGGCGGCAATCGGAGCGGGAAATCAAAATATCGGGCAGCTGATAGAGCAGGTTTCCATGACGGAACAGACAAATGTAAAAGTGGCCGGAGAGCTGGGGCAGCTTAAAAAATACATGGAGCAAATGTTTTCTATTATTGAGATTATTAATAATATAACGGAGCAGACAAGCCTGCTGTCGCTGAACGCTTCCATAGAGGCGGCCAGGGCCGGCGAGGCGGGAAGGGGTTTTGCGGTTGTGGCGTCGGAGATTTCCGGCCTTGCCTCACAGACGCAGGAAGCGACGGTAAATATTCAGAACCTGATTGAAAACGTGTCGTCTGAGATTGCGAAGGTTGTAGAGATGATCGAGAGTATGATACAACAGGTAAAAGCGCAGAATGCGGCGGTAAATGAGACGGCGAAAAGCTTTGAGCAGATTTCGGTCAACGCCAGGAGCATAGAGAAGCATTCCGGCGGCCTTGGCCTTGTGGTCGGCGAGCTGGCGGATGCAAACGAAGTGATTTCGGAGAGTATACAGACAATTTCCGCAATTTCCGAGGAGGTTGCCGCGCATACAAACACGACTTATACAGCGTGCACGAAAAATGCCGAGACAGTGGAACAGCTGACGAAGCGGGCAGGGGAGCTGAACGCGCTTGCCGATAAGCTGAAGGTATAAAGGGTGGATTGACAGATGGCGGAATATCATAATTTATCAGATGAGCTGCAGGAGAGAATCCGGGAAGATAAAAGGGAGCGGCGGGTCAACCCGTACGCGTTTCGCGACGAGGATATTGTGCGGAGGGAAGCGGATCACGATAGGGCGAATATATGGCGTCCGGCATTCGTCAGGGATGTCGAAAAGATTCTTCATCTGCCGTATTATAACCGATATGGCGATAAGACCCAGGTTTATTCGATGTATCGCAATGACGATATTTCAAGACGTGCGTTTCATGTGCAGCTTGTCTCGAGAATTGCAAGGAATATCGGAAGAGTGCTGGGGCTGAATGAGGATTTGATCGAGGCGGTGTCTCTTGGCCATGATATCGGCCATACGCCGTTTGGCCATGCGGGGGAGAGGATGCTCTCAGAGCTTTTGCAGGGAGAAACGGGCAGATATTTTAATCATAATGTACATAGCGTGAGAGTGTTGGATCAGCTTTCGGAGCGAAATATCAGTTTGCAGACGCTCGACGGCGTTTTATGTCACAACGGAGAGCTGGAACAGAAGGAATATCGTCCGAGGGCCCTGTCGGGATTTTCGGAGTATGAAAACCGTGTGGAGGCCTGTTGTGTTGACGAGAGGGAAATTGCGAAATTAGTTCCCTCTACGCTGGAATCCTGCGTGATGCGTATCTGCGACATTATCGCGTATCTGGGGAAGGACAGGCAGGATGCCATCCGTCTTGGGATGCTTGACACCACGGATACGTTTACGGGCGGCGAGATTGGAAGCACAAACGCGGAGATTATCAATAACCTGACGGTGAACATTATAGAAAACAGCTACGGGAAGCCGTATCTGAAAATGGATGATATTTATTTTGAGACGCTGACAAAGGCGAAAAAGGAGAATTACGCGTACATATACGGCAGTGAAAAGATTCGCAAATCTGTCGACGAAAATTTAAGTCCGATGTTTGAAAAAATATACGGCTATTTATTAAAGGAGGCAAAGCAGCTTCGCAAATCCTCTTATATCTATCAGCATCATATATTATTTTTGCAGGAAAATAACCGTTATTCCAGGCGATTTTCCATAGAAAGGTATCTGGAGACGGAACCGAATCAGATGGTCGTAGATTATATGGCGAGTATGACGGACGATTATTTTGTAGATCTGTATCACGAACTGTATCCGAAGGACAGCCGCAAGCTGAACTATATCGGATATTTTGACAATCTGGAAGAGAGAGGCGCAGGGCGGGAGGCGTCCGAATGATTGAAGCCGGCGCGGCTGTCAGATCCAGCCGCCGTCTAACTTTATAATCTGTCCGGTGAGATAAGCCGGGGAGGATGCGAGATAAAACGCAAGTTCGGCGGCTTCCCCTGGCGTGCCGTAGCGGCCGCATGGAATTTCATCCTCCAGAGCTTTTTGTTCCTCGGCGGACAGGCAAGCGTTCATCTGCGTGTCGATTGCGCCGCAGGCAATCGCGTTTACCTGGATATTGCTTGGCGCGAGTTCCTTTGCAATCGCCATTGTAAATGCGTTGACGCCGCCTTTTGCGGCGGAGTAAGCGGCTTCGCAGGAGGCGCCCGCGATTCCCCAGACGGAAGAGATATTGATAATCCGCCCGGATTTTTTGCGAATCATATGCGGGGCGGCCTGCCGACAGCAATAGAACACAGAGGACAGATTTGTGTTTATCATTTCCTGCCACCGATGGACGCTCATTTCATGAAAAAGCCCGATATCGGCGATTCCGGCGTTATTGATAAGCACGTCGATGCCGCCGAACGCTTCGTTTGCTTTTTGAAACAGCTCTGCGACAAAAACGGGGTCGCTGACGTCGCCTGCGTATGGGAGACAGGAAATATGGTACGTCGCGGCGAGTTCTTTCGCCAGAGCGTTTAATTTTTCTTTGGAACGGAAACTGTTTAGTACCAGACGATAAGAATTTTGGGCAAATTTTTCGGCGACGGCTCTTCCGATTCCGCGGGAGGCGCCGGTAATTAATGCGGTTGGCATAATAAAATCCTTTCTGACATGGGTATGGCCTTGCGATATTAGATGTTTCGATTATAGTATACCATATTTTATCAATAATGCTTGTGCCAATTGCAATATATGATATAATAAAAGCATGATAGCAGTCTGTATCAAATAAACGTGAAAAGGGGTTGGACATCATGCGAATTACAATTAGTGGCAGAAACATTGAGTTGACAGACGGCCTTAAGGCAGCGGTAGAAGAAAAGATCGGCAAGCTGGAGAAATATTTTACGCCGGAGACAGACGTTTATGTAACCTTAAGCGTGG
The DNA here is from genome assembly GCA_947383215.1 of uncultured Roseburia sp. GTDB lineage: Bacteria > Bacillota > Clostridia > Lachnospirales > Lachnospiraceae > Roseburia_C. Next base: position 572 of record CANDCP010000039.1, on the reverse strand, counting down.
AGAAGGAAAGACAGAAAATTGAAGTTACGATACCGGTAAAGGGCAATATTATCCGTTCAGAACAGGTGAGCAATGATATGTATGTCTCGATTGACCTTGTGGAAGAGATTATTGAGCGTCAGCTGAAAAAGTACAAGAATAAGATTATTGCGCAGAAACAGAGTGTGAGCAGTTTTCGGAAAGAATTTATTGAGAAGGATGTGGACGCGGATGATGAGATTAAGATTATCCGTACGAAGCGATTTGGAATGAAGCCGATGTATCCGGAGGATGCGTGCGTACAGATGGAGCTTTTGGGACATGACTTTTTTGTATTTGTAAATGCGGAAAGCGATGAAGTGAATGTTGTATATAAAAGGAAAGGCGGAACATACGGTTTGATTGAGCCGGAGTTTTAACATTTATTTGAGGTACCATGTGCGAAACGCACATGGTACTTTTGGTTTTCTGACAAATTGCACAAATAAACCCGTTTTTGTTTGTAAAAGTTGGCGAATTACGCTATTGACGGTGGCGAAAATCTTGCTTATAATACAGTCATGTTTATAAACATAAAACAATTTAATATCTAT
>CANDCP010000038.1 GCA_947383215.1 uncultured Roseburia sp. | reverse complement strand
GTTCTACCACATCCAGCGTCTTTCCGCCGGTCGTCGGATCCATATAATACCCGACATACGCTTCCCCGTCTCTCGCGGCCGCAACGCTCCCCGCATCGGTAAGCTCGATCCCGACGCGTTCCGGATTCGTATGGGCCACCGACGTCACTACGCCGTCTATATCCTGAATAAACAGCGCGTAATTCAGCGTACTCTTGCCGCTGATATCATCAATAAACGACTGATACTCTTCCGGCGTCTTGCATTGCCGCTCCTTCATCCATTCCACATAGGACTGTACCAGCTTATAGTCAGACGACATCCACTGATTCAGCACCTCCTGCTCCAGGATCTGGCAGGACACAAGATTTTGTATAATAAATGCCGCCACCAGAGAAACAAATAGAATTAAAACAATTTTCACACTTAAACTTTTCCTCATCTTCATAGTTTACCCTCTCCGCTTCCATACCTCATCCGCAAAATACTCCGCCACACAGGTTTTTGCATTTTGCACAAAACAACGGTTTCACAGACAAGACCCCCGCCATGCGGCGCTCCTGCCCGACAGGCCGTTTTATCGCAATAAACGTTCTGCTTGCAATGCTTTAATGCAATAAAGCGTTCTCTATGAGAAAAAAGGCCTGCGGCATATTGCACAGACCTTTTGCCTTTTCACCATATAATTATAGCAAATTTACCACAATGGGTCAATCTTCAATTTTATTTCTTCCAGCAGAGAAACTTTCAACCTTATTCCGAAGCCTCCTCTATGTCTTCTGTCGACTCTTCCGTTTTCGTCATGTCCGCGACGCTTTTTGCAAAAACGGCGTCCAATGATGTCTCTGTCAGATAAACGGGATCTTCCCCCTCCTTTTTCACATAATACTGACTCAACATGGTATTTTGATCTCCAAGAAGCAGCTTCATTGTCTCCGTCCCGGTTGTCAGAGTTATCTCGTTTTTTGGCTCCTTTAATCCGTAATCCGCAAGATCGTCGTATGAATCAAGCTTTTCCGCCGCCGACAATTGCAAAACGGAAGAAAGCATCGACGCTATCTTATCCTGATCAATCGAAATCGTCTTGTCAGACGCCGCATACCAGACGCCATCCTCTTTTACAAATTCCAGAGTCTCTCCCTCATACCGATAAGAAAACGATGTAAGAACATTTTCTTTTATATCTGTCACCGCAATTTTGGCCTTCTCCGCCTCCCGCTCTTCTTGTTTCTGCTGCCTGTCATTATAAATCCGAAGTCCGCCGTACAGCATTAGCGCGGCAAAAAGCAGGATAACAATCAAAATAAACTGTTTTTTCTGTCTCTGCATTACCTCTTTCTCCTCCTTACCCAGATTACAATTCCGGCCGCCAGTAAAAGCAGAGGAATTACAATTATACCAAACACCGCCCCCGCAAGCATTACTGACGCCGGCACGGTAAGCGCCGCCGTGTCGTACTCTTTTACCGGAATGACGGCCGCGTCCGCCTGCGTATCCCCGGCCAGCTCTGTCACGGCGCCGGAAAAGAGCGCGCTGTTATTGCCCGCAACCATAGCGTCCGCGTTATCCGCAAACATCCTCGTACAGGAAAATACGATCAGTTCCGTTTTATCCTCCCCGCCCTGATTTACTTTCACGTCAAGTCCGATCGCAAACGGCCCGTCAATATCCCCCTCTTCTTTCTCCGCCGTAATCATCTGCGTCACATTCGTCTTGGAAAACGCGCCGTCTGAGGTGGCAAGAAGCTCCGTATAAGAAATATCGCCCTCTTCCCCCTCCTCCTGTTTCGGATAAGTCAGCCCCTGGGCTGTCGGTACAAAGATATAATTCTCTCCCGCCGCGCTTGTAATCGAACTGCTCTTTATCTCCGGGAGCAGGTAATCCGGCTGCTGGTAATAACGGCTGCTGTCGTTTTCTATTACAATCCCCTCGCAGACGCTCACATTGTACTCTGACAGGATCGAATGGAAGTTCGTCATTTCCTCGTCCGTATAAGTCGTCGTAATCAAAGCCTTTCCGCCGTCTGCAAGGTAATCCTTTATCTTTTTTGCGTCGTCCGCCGAAAAATCCGCGGTCGGTCCGTTGATAATTACCGCCCTCGCATCCTCCGGAACGGCGTCATACTGTAAAAGATTTATTTTTTCAAGCGTAATATTCGCTTTCTCAACCACCTCGGAAAACCCGCCGGAAACGGGCGTCTCGTTATGGCCTTCTATCTCATAAATCACCGGCATATCGTCGCTTGTCACATACTGAATCGCGCTTGTAAGTTTTCCTTCCCCGTCATACCCCGTTGTCGTCCAGTTATAAGAAGAATCATAGGCGCCCTCGTATATCGTATTGTAATTGATCACTTTATTCCGCTTTTCGCTGACAACAATCATACTGCCTCGTGTAAGCGAGGTATCGTCTGTGTATGTCGTATAAAAATTCGGATATTTTGAAGGGTCTTTATACTCGACCGTTACATGAGAGCTTGCATCCCCATAGCGCTCCAGGGTTCTCGCCAGCGTATCGTCCATAGACGCCTGCGCCGAGAGCACATAGATTGTAATATCGTCCTCCAGCTCAGAAAGCATCTGTCTGGTATCGTCCGTCAGGGAATACAGCTGTTTTTTCGTGGCGTCTATCTGCGTCAAGGACGCCGGCAGGGACGATACGACCAAATTCACGACAACCGCAAGCGCGACCCCGAACGCAACCATTCCCGTATTAAATACGCCGAGCCCGATTTTCTTTTTGCTCATGCTCCAGCGGCGCTTTTGAATCGACTGCACGGTCAGAAACAAAAACAAAAGAATGAGAGAAACGTAATAGACAATCCCTCCGACATCAAACATTCCCGCGAAAAAATTGTCAAGCCTGCCGGTCAGATCATAGCAGGACAAAATCCGAGTCAAAAAATTACCGCCGGTTGAAATCAGACTGCAGATGCTTTCCATCATATATCCCAGAAACAGTAAGACAAAGGTAAGCACCGCCGCGATCACCTGACTCTCTGTGAGCGACGACAGAAACATTCCGATTGCGATACATGAAAGTCCGTACAGCCAAAATCCCAAAAGACCGATATAGTTTTCTCCAAACGCGATCGTTCCAAATCCCGACAAAATAAGCGGCGTTACCGCAATCACCGCAACGCAGACGCTAAATACCGCCCCCATCGCAAGAAATTTTGCCGCCACGATCTTCCCGACGGAGACAGGCGCTGTCAAGATCAGCTGATCCGTCTTGTTTTTGCGCTCTTCCGCAATAATCCGCATCGTCAAAACAGGTACCGACAGCAAAAAAATAAACGTGGCCGCAGACAACGTATTTGCGATGGACGGATTTCCGTAAACCAGATTATACACATAAAAGTACAGTCCAAAAATACTTAACGTTGCCGCCATAAACAGCCATCCGATGACTGACTGGAAATACGAGAAGAACTCTCTCTTAAAAATCGCAAGCATCAGTTTTCACCCTCCTCTTTTACAGATGTCAGCTCTAAGAAAATATCCTCTAAAGATTTTCCCGCCGATTTCAGCTCGAGAATCGGCAGACGGTTTTCTGCGCAAAAATAAAACAGGGCTTCGCGGACATCTTCTTCGCCCGTTACGCGCAGCTTAAATGACGCGCAGTCCTTCTCTGCGTCTGAAACTTCGCTTACCTCGACCGCGTCAAACTGCTCTAAGGCCTCTTTTGCCTGCTCCTTTTTTGCCTTTAACGTAAGGGACAGCTCCCGCCCGCCGGACATCAGATTCGTCAAATTTTCTACCGTATCCGAGGCCACCAGCCTGCCCTGGGAAATAATAAATACATGGTCGCACACCGCGCTGACTTCGGCGAGAATATGAGAGCTCAAAATCACGGTATGCTTCTTTCCAAGCTCCTTGATCAATTCGCGGATTTCAATAATCTGTTTCGGATCAAGCCCTACCGTCGGCTCGTCTAAAATAATTACCTCCGGATACCCGAGCACCGCCTGCGCGAGTCCCACTCTCTGACGGTATCCCTTGGACAGATTCTTAATCAGCCTTCCTCCCATCTCCGTAATCTTTGTCAAATCCATCGCTTCTTTTATATACTGTTTCCGCTTTTCTTTGGCAATTTTCTTCAGCTCGGCCACAAAATTCATATACTCCTGTACCGTCATATCCATATAGACTGGCGGCAGCTCCGGCAGGTAACCAATACATTTTTTTGCCTCCTCCGGATTGGCAAAGATATCAAAACCATTTATTTTAACGCTGCCCGAGGTCGCCCCGAGATAACCCGTCATAATATTCATGGTCGTCGATTTTCCGGCCCCGTTCGGCCCTAAAAATCCGTAAATCTGCCCGGGCTCAATGGTCAGATTCAGATCATCCACCGCCAAATGGTTCCCATATTTTTTCACCAGATGATTGATTTCAATCACAATGATCTCCTCCTCTTATTTTTTTCGGAAAATAAGGCGGCAGAAATTGCTTTCTGCCGCCTGCTTTTATCCAGGAAAGTCCCACTGCATTTCCAGTTAATAGCATATTTTTAAAATGTGATAAAAAGAAGATTGTTTTGTGATTTTTATGTGTCTTTCCCGAAATTAGTCTATCTTCAAAATTAATTCCAGCACGCGTCTCGCACACCTTGTAAGATCTTCCCTTGCGATCGCTCCGGCCAAAAGCGCCTCTTTCACGCGCTCCGGAAAACCGGTTGCCATTTTCACATCATTTCCCGCTTTTATCTCTTTGTAATGCTCGCCCCTCGTCCACCAGTCTGAGGTTACCATTCCGTTAAATCCCCACTCGCCTCTTAAAATATCTTCCAATAACTCAGGATTTTCCGAAGCGCGGTGTCCGTTAATCACATTGTACGCCGACATAATCACCCACGGATCCGACTCCTTTACAATCATCTCGAAGCCCTTTAAGTAAATTTCACGCAGCGCGCGCTCCGAAACTCTTGAATCGCTGTGCTTACGGTTCGTCTCTTTATTGTTGCAGGCAAAATGCTTCACCGCCGCCGCAATGTGCTGCGACTGGATTCCACGCACCATAGCGGCTCCCATCTTACCGGTCAGATACGGATCTTCCGAGTAGTACTCGAAGTTTCTGCCGCAGAGCGGATTTCTGTGTATATTGACCGCCGGCGTCAGCCAAACGGCAATATTATTTTCTTTGACTTCCCGCGCGCCCGCCACGCCAACGCGCTCTACTAACTGCGTATTCCAGGTGGAGGAGAGCAGCGTCGCGCACGGCCATGCCGTCGTATTCACGCCGCAGTCCGGACTGATTCTAAGGCCGGCCGGCCCGTCCGCCGTCATAATATTCGGCACGCCGTACTCCGGCAAATTTCCGTAGCCGAATGTATTTGCGACCGCCGTATTCGGCTGCCCTCCCAGAAGCTCAATCAGCTCCTCGTCGCTCAGCTGCGCAAGAAAATCTTCCATCGACAGTTTCCCCTCAAACACCTCAAGCAGCGGCCTTGCATCTTTCGCGTACGGTTTCATCAGCAGATAACGATCACGGAAACGAACCGCCGGCGTCAGCGCCTCCTCGGTTCCGCTCTCCATTTTTACCAGAACGCACGCGTTCGGATCGTTCGGCTCTGACTGCGGCAGCGCCTCGTAGCTCCCGTCTGCAAGCAGCCTCTCCTTTAAGCTTGTCGAAGTCATTCTTGCGGTAAGCTGTTTTACAATCTCATCCTTATCGACGGTAATCGCATGCTCCATCTTTTTTACGTCGCGCACGGAAGTTCCAACATAGAGCTCATAGCTCCCCTTCTCTAACACGTAAGCCGATTTCGCAATCTTACCCAGATCGTCAAAGCTGGCCATATCTTCTCTTGCAAATTCCAACACGACAGTCTGGCTCTCCCCCGGCAAAAGCAAGTGCGTCTTTTCAAACGCGCAAAGCTCTTTCTTCGGCTTCATCAAAACGCCTTGCGGCGCGCTGTAATAAGCCTGGATAACTTCTTTTCCTGCAACGGCGCCGATATTTGTCACCTCTGCAAAAATACGGCACACTCCGTCTTTTTCGCATACTTTCTTCGGCTCAAGCTCAAACTGCGTGTAGGAAAGTCCAAAACCAAACGGATAGCACACATGCTCCGCCGCGCCAGGAATCGTCTCAAAGTAACGGTATCCCACGTAAATATCTTCCGTGTAATCTACGTAATGCGGAGATTCGTGGAATTTCCCGGTGGAAGGATAATCCTGCGGCTCCGCGGCAAACGTATCCGGAAGCTTTCCCGAAGGGTTCACTTTTCCGCAGAGAATCTCCGCCGCCGCAAGGCCGCCCTCCATACCCGCCTGCCACATAATAAGCGCGGCCGAGAGTTTCTCATCCTCCTTTATCCACGAGGTGTCGATCACGCCGCCGATATTTAACACGACGGCAATACGGTCAAACCGCTTCTTTACCGCTTCTACCATCGCCTTCTCTTCCTTCGTCAAAAAGAAATCCCCGTCCGGGAATATCTTTCCGGCCGTCTTTGGCATACTGGTCTCTGTCTCCCACGGATTAAACTCTCCGTTGTATTCCACGCTGGAGCGGTCCCAGCCCTCGCCTGAAAAACGGCTGATTACAACTACCGCCGTATCCGTAAACGCCCGCGCCCCGTCTATAAGCTCCATTGCAATCGCCGGCTCCACCGTCATTCCCGGATCTGCGCCGTTGTCGTACTGCGCTTTTACGTCTTGACGGTAAAAATCGGATACCGGTTCATATAAGGATATGTCCTTCTGCATTTTTAACCCCTCGTACAGATTCCGGACATAAGCGGTCGTCACGTCCCCGCTTCCGCCGCCTCCCTTTACATAATCAAAACTGCCCTTTCCAAAGAGCGCAATCTTACTTCCGGCCGCAAGCGGCAAAAGGCTGTTCTCGTTTTTTAAGAGCACCATTCCCTCGCCCGCAGCTTCCTTTGAGAGCGCAATATGTTCCTCCGACGCCGTTACATATCTGCCTTTCTCAAGCGGCAGATTCGGCTGATACATCACCCTTGTCCATTTCTTCATCGCAATCCTCTTTTCCGGCGTTACGCCTGTATTAAAATTTTTTCATTTTCTTTTTCACATTCTTATTTTAAACACAGTTTCTCATTTTATGATATATAGAATTTTGTGAAAAATATAGGTCAATCTTGACATTTTCTTTTGTCCGCCATGTATTTTCAATTGACAGGCACAGGCGTTTCGCGTTAAAGTAAAAAAAAGAACAGAAAAGAGGTTTCTCCGGCTTGAAACATGAACTGATTAAAGACGACAATCTTACCCAGCTTTACTTTTCTTATGTGGAGGCGACGAACGATATCCTCGTACCCCACTGGCATAATCATCTTGAAATTATATTTCTCGCGGAGGGCTCCATGACCGTCTACATCAATGAGGACTCCTTTGAACTCGCGCCTTCCGACATTTCCGTCGTCAATCCGAGAGATATCCACTACACCCATGTACACGGCAGCTCCCGGTATTATCTGCTTCAGATCCCCTCCGTCCACCTGGCGAGGATCTGCGCAAACTGGCAGCTCCTTCATTTTCGTGAATACCTTCCGCACTCCGGCAGAGGGGATTCCCTGAACCAAAAGCTTACCGGCATCCTGGCCGAATTTATCCGGCTGAACGCCACGAAGGAGCGCGGACACCATCTTTTGTTTTTGATTCAGCTCTACCGTTTTCTCTATCTGCTCTATACCGAAGGCTCCACACTTTTAAGCGCGGAGACGAAAAAACGAACCGAACGCGATTTTACGCGTATCGAGGAAAGTATGCAGTACGTAAAAAGGAATTATAAGAGACAGATCTCTCTGGCTGAAATGGCGGGATACCTCTCTCTGACGCCGGAATATTTCTGCCGTCTTTTTAAAAAATATACGGGGCAGACGTTCGGCACTTACGTAAGCCAGGTGCGTCTTTTACATTTCTATCAGGATCTGATCCAGACCGACGAGAGCGTCACGTTCCTCCTGGATCGCCACGGCATCACAAATTACAAAGCCTTTATGCGCGCATTTAAAGAAGCCTATGGGACAACGCCCCACAGGCTCCGTAAGCTGCATGTTAACGATAAATAATATCGCCTCTGCCCGGTCCGTTCGATACCATAGTAATCGGATATCCGATCTTTTCCTCCACGAACTCAATATATTTTTTACAGTTTTCGGGCAAATCTTCATATTTCTTAATCCCGCGGATATCGCAGTTCCAGCCCGGCAGCGTCTCTAACACCGGCTTCGCGCGCTCAAGCCTTGCCGTCACCGGAAAGTCTGTTGTAACTTCGCCGTCAATTTCATATCCCACGCACACCGGAATCTCTTCCAGATAGCCGAGCACATCCAAAACGGTAAACGCGACATCCGTCGTCCCCTGCAGTCTGCAGCCGTATTTACTGGCAACGCAGTCGAACCAGCCCATGCGTCTCGGACGCCCTGTGGTCGCGCCAAATTCGCCGCCGTCTCCGCCGCGCCGTCTAAGCTCGTCCGCTTCCTCGCCAAATATCTCGCTGACAAACGCGCCCGCTCCGACAGCCGAAGAATACGCCTTGCACACGGTGATGATCTTTTTAATCTCATAAGGCGGTATGCCTGCCCCGATCGCCCCGTAAGCCGCCAGCGTCGAGGAAGAGGTTACCATCGGATAAATTCCGTGATCCGGATCCTTCAGCGTTCCAAGCTGCCCCTCAAGAAGAATCTCCTTTCCTTCCCTCACCGCTCTGTCCAAAAATGCGGAGACATCGCATACATACGGCTCTACCATATCCCGGTAGCCGTGCAGCGTCTCAAGCAGCTCTTTCGGATCCAGCAGCGGTTTGTGATACATGTGCTCTAACAGTATGTTTTTTGTATCGCAGACTCTCGTTACCTTTTCTCTCAACAGCTCCTCGTCAAACAATTCGCTAACCTGAAAACCGATTTTCGCATATTTGTCGGAATAAAACGGCGCAATCCCCGACTTTGTGGAGCCAAAGGAATGTTTTCCCAGACGTTCTTCTTCATATTGGTCAAATAATACGTGATACGGCATAACTATCTGCGCACGGTCGGAAACCAAAATTTTCGGTGTGGGAACGCCGCGGTCGACAATTGATTTTATCTCGCCAAACAGCCTTGGAATATCAAGTGCCACGCCGTTTCCGATGACGCTTGTCGTATGATCATAAAATACGCCGGACGGAAGCGTGTGCAATGCAAATTTTCCGTAATCATTGACAATCGTATGACCGGCGTTTGCACCGCCCTGAAAACGGATAATGATATCGGCCTCCTTGGCCAGCATATCCGTAATCTTTCCTTTGCCCTCGTCTCCCCAGTTCGCTCCAACAACTGCTCTTACCATATTTATATCCTCCTTGTACCCCTCAATTATAATGAAGTTTTTTCCATAAGTAAAGACAATATTCGTATATTCGATTCCGCCGCCATTTCTCTTAAAAGATTCACGTCCCCGCGTTCATGAGCGAATTATACCATAATTGAACCGATTTTTACATTGTTATTTCAAATTTCCGGTAGTATACTAAGGCGAATTTAGAAATAATCTTATTTGTATGGAGGGACAGCTATGACAAAGGATATGACAACCGGTAATCCATTAAAGATTATCTTACTGTTTTCCGTTCCGGTTCTGTGCGGAAATATTTTTCAGCAGTTTTATAACATGTTTGATACGATTATCGTCGGACAATTTCTCGGCGAGGACGCCCTTGCCGCCGTCGGGGCGACGGGCTCTATCATGTTTCTTGTCCTCGGTTTTGCCATGGGAATCGCGCAGGGATTCGGCGTTATGGTCTCGCAGGCCTTCGGCGCAAAGGATATCCCCCGCCTGAAACATTACGCAGGGCTCTCTTTGCTTCTCGGCCTTGCCGTTTCCGTAATTCTGACGCTGATTACGGTTATCTTTTCCAGAAATTTTCTGCTGTTTATGAATACGCCGGATAATATTCTGGATATGGCCAATTCCTATATCCGAATTATTTTCTGGGGGATCACGTGCACGATGTTTTACAACATCGCCTCAGGCATTCTGCGCGGTGTGGGCGACAGCAAAACGCCGCTTTACTTTTTGATCCTCTCGTCCTTTTTAAATATTGCGCTCGATCTGTTTTTTATTATCGTCTGCAAAATGGGAGTTCCCGGCGCCGCCTACGCTACGGTGATCTCGCAGGGAATTTCCGCCGTCCTGTGCTTTCTTTATATGTTTAAAAAGTTTGACATTTTAAAGCTTTGCCGAAACGACTGCAGGCCTGATACAAGAACGTGCCGGCAGTTAATTGCCATCGGCATTCCAATGGCCCTAAATTACTCCCTGATTGCGGTAGGCGCCATGATCTTGCAGAGCGCGGTCAACGTATTCGGTTCCAGCGTCGTCGCCGCTTTCACCGCCGCTACCAAGGTAGAACAGATCGCCACGCAGACGCTGCCTACGCTTGGCACGACAATGGCCACCTACTGCGGTCAAAACCTCGGCGCCGGCAAATACAACCGGATTTTTCAGGGAATGAAATACGCGCTTTTCGTCGGCGCCGCCGCCGGGGCCCTCGCCTCCCTGATCTGCGCCGGTTTCGGACGCTACATTGTACGCCTGTTTTTAAGCAACCCGACCGACACGGTGATCTCCTACGCCACGCAATACCTGAATACCGTAAGCTGCTTTTTTACGTTCCTTGTCCTTGTCTATCTCTACCGCACCTCTCTCCAGGGACTTGGGAAGGGTATTATGCCAATGATCAGCGGTATTTTTGAAATGTTCTGCCGTATTGCCATCGTCGCCCTGCTTCTAAAGCCGTACGGTTACTGGTGCGTGCGTCTTGCCAGCCCGATTGCGTGGATCGGAGCGGGCGTTCCGCTGATGATTTACTACATCGTGTGGAAGTCCAAAGTAAAAAAATCGCATCCCGACTCATAAATACAGCAGAGCTGCCGCGCGGCAGCTCTGTCTGCTCTATTTCCGGTTAATGTAATTTACCAGTCCCTCGCAGTCTATAATCTTCTGCATAAAAGACGGAAACGCCTGTCCCTGAAATGTCGTTCCCTTCGTCTTGTTCGTGATAACTCCGGTGTCAAAATCTACCTCTACCTCATCCCCCGCTTCTATCCCCTTCGACGCCTCGGGACATTCGATAATCGGCAGTCCGATATTGATCGCATTGCGGTAAAAAATTCTTGCAAAGGTCTCTGCGATAACGCAGCTCACCCCGGCCGCCTTAATCGCAATCGGAGCGTGCTCCCTCGAAGAACCGCACCCAAAGTTTTTGTCCGCCACAATGATATCGCCTTCCCGCACCTTGTCTACAAACTCTCTGTCAATATCTTCCATACAATGCGCCGCGAGCTCCTTTGGCTCCGAAGAGTTTAAGTATCTCGCAGGAATGATTACATCGGTGTCTACATTGTCACCATATTTAAATACTATGCCGCATGCCGCTTTCATTTTCTTCCCTCCTATATTTCATCCGGACTTGATATTCTGCCGGTAACGGCGCTCGCCGCCGCAACCGCCGGACTTGCAAGATAAATTTCTGAATCCACATGACCCATACGCCCTACAAAGTTACGGTTTGTCGTAGAAACGCAGCGCTCATTTTCTGCAAGAATCCCCATATATCCTCCGAGACACGGTCCGCAGGTCGGCGTACTGACAATCGCACCGGCCTCTATAAAGGTGCGGATATATCCGGCCTCCATAGCGTCCAGATAGATCTGCTGCGTCGCCGGTATCACGATAACGCGCACGCCCTTTTTTACCTTTTTCCCCTGCAAAACAGACGCCGCAATCTTTAAATCCTCCAGTCTTCCGTTGGTACAGGAACCGATTACAACCTGGTCGATCTCAATATCCCCCACCTGGTCAATTGTCTTTGTATTTTCCGGAAGATGCGGGAACGCCACGGTCGGCTTTAAAGCGCTTAAATCAATCGTGTACGTCTCTTCGTATTCCGCGTCGTCATCCGCCTCATATACGGTATACGCGCGCTTCGAATGCTCCTGCATATACGCTTTCGCCACATCATCCACAGGAAAGATTCCGTTCTTGCCGCCCGCCTCGATCGCCATGTTTGCAATCGTAAAGCGGTCGTCCATGGTAAGATAACGTATTCCGTCGCCCGTAAACTCCATAGATTTGTAGAGCGCGCCGTCTACGCCGATCATTCCGATAATGTGCAAAATCACATCCTTACCGCTGACCCACTTTGCCGGCTTTCCCGTAAGATGAAACCGAATCGCGGAGGGCACTTTAAACCAGGCCTTTCCGGTTGCCATTCCGGCCGCCATATCCGTGCTTCCCACCCCTGTCGAAAACGCGCCCAGCGCGCCGTACGTGCAGGTGTGAGAATCGGCCCCGATAATGACGTCCCCCGCCACCGTCAATCCTTTTTCCGGAAGCAGGGCATGTTCAATCCCCATCTCCCCGACGTCGAAATAATTCGTAATCTCATGCTTACACGCAAACTCTCTCACGCATTTGCAGTGCTGCGCCGATTTTATATCTTTGTTCGGAACAAAATGATCTAACACAAGCGCAATCTTATCTCTATGGAATACCCCGTCCGCCTTCATTTTCTCCATCTCATGTATGGCAACCGGCGACGTGATATCATTGCCGAGCACCAGATCAAGATCCGCCTCAATCAGCTGTCCGGCCGTCACGGTTTCCAGCCCCGCATGCGCCGCAAGAATCTTCTGCGTCATTGTCATTCCCATGTGAAAATCCTCCTGATTTCTTAAATTTATATGAGTGTCTTATCTCTATGTTGCCATTGTAACACAGATAATGATATAATGGAAATACATAATAAATATGTTTGCTATGATTTGAAGTTATGTAACGATAACGTCATTGAAAGGAGACAATCATGGTGCAAAGCCTTTCCTGCTACCGGATTTTTTACACCGTGGCAAAAACAAAGAATATCTCAAAGGCCGCGAAAGAGCTTTATATCAGCCAGCCGGCCATCAGCAAGTCCATTCAAAAGCTGGAAGACAATTTAGGCTGCGAACTGTTTCGGCGAAGCTCCAGGGGCGTGCTGTTAACCGAGGAGGGCGCGCTTTTGTATACGCACGTCCGCGCCGCCTTCGAGACGCTTGCGCTCGGCGAGGACAAACTGAAAAATTCTCTCGAGCTTGGCATGGGACACTTAAAAATCGGCGTCAGTTCCACGCTCTGCCGGTATCTTCTGCTCCCATATTTAAAAGAATTTACAAAACATTATCCCCACATCAATATTTCGATTGCCTGCCAGTCCTCCAACGAAACGCTTCGTCTGTTGGAGGAGAACAAAATTGACATCGGGTTAATCGGAAAACCGGCGGGCCTAAAGACTACCGACTTTTTTCGTCTGGCGGAAATCGAAGATATCTTTGTCACGACGAAAACTTACCTTGACAATTTAAAAAAACGCGGGATAACCTCTGATTTCGTCCTGTCTAATTCTACCCTGATGCTGCTCGATAAAAACAACATGACCCGGCAGTACATCGACGATTATTTACAGGAGCATCAAATTGCCATCCGCGATTCCATCGAAACTTCTTCTATGGATCTGCTGATTGAATTTGCCAAAATCAATCTCGGCGTCGCCTGCGTAATCCGTGAATTTGTAAAACAGGAGCTCGCCGACGGAACTCTTATCGAAATTTCTCCGGGCTTTCCCATGCGCAAACGCGAAGTTGGATTTGCCTATAAAAAGACTTTAAAGCCCTCAAAGTCGTTAGAGCTGTTTATTCACTTTTATCACACGTATAAACCGGAAGGATAAGCTCCTTCCGGTTCGTCCTCTCCCACTTTTCTTTTTATTGCAGCTGCTCTAAAATCCACGCCACATCCTCTGTGGTTTTCATCCGTTCCATGACATCCGGATTTTCCAGTACGTCGCAGATCTTTGCCAAAAGATCAAGGTGCTCGTCTCCGATCCCCGCGATTCCAAACACTAAATTCGCTTTCTCATCGCCGAAATCTACGCCTTTCGGGTACTGAATCAGCACAATTCCCGTCTTTTTCACTGCGCTTTTTGCCTCGGAGGTTCCATGCGGTATTGCGATTCCCATCCCCATATAAGTGGTGACCAGCTTTTCCCGCTCCACCATCGCGTCGATGTACGCTTCCCCGACACATCCTTGTTTTACCAACAGCTCTCCCGCCGCTCGAATAGCCTCCTCCTTTGATACCGGCGGCTGATTCAGCTTCACGCCGTTTTCGTCGATCAGCCTGTTTTTTGAAACGACCGCCGCCTCATTTTGCCCGCCTGACGCTTTCCCGCCGCCTTTTGCGGCAAGTTCTTCATACAGGCGATCCAGGGACGGATCCGCCAGGAAATTTCCGATCGTAATCAGCCTTGCGCCCGGCGCCGATTTCTTCGCGCGCTCCGCCAGCGTAACCTGCACCACCGCCACGTCGCAGTCCGAAGGTATATTGTCAACAGATGTGTTTTTAACGATAATATCAGGCCGAACGTTCTTTAGCCGGTTGCGGAACTTGGTAGCCCCCATCGCAGATGAGCCCATTCCCGCATCGCAGGCAAAAATAATTTTCTTCACGCCGGACGCGTCTAACTTCCCTTCCTCCTGCGCCGCGCTCTGCCCCTTCGACTGCGCTTTCATCTGCTTCATCTGATCCTGCGCCTTTGAGAGACTTCCCTTTTTGCCGTCGGTAAAGCGAATAATCGGCGAGGCGATCAAAAACGATACCGCGGCCGCAATCACGACGCCGATTATCGTGAACACCATCTTATCTTTCGGCGCCATCGATAAAAACGCGATGATCGATCCCGGCGAGGCCGGCGCTTTTAAGCCGCAGTCCGTCAGCGCAAAAAACGCGATTGCGCACAGGTTTCCGATAATCGGAGCAATAATCACGATCGGATTCATCAAAATGTACGGAAAGTAAATCTCATGAATCCCGCCGAGGAAATGAATAATCACAGCTCCCGGAGCGGACTGCTTTGTCGTTTTTTCCTTCGCGAAAAAGCAGTATGCAAGCAATACGCCAAGCCCCGGACCGGGATTTGCTTCCAGCATATATACGATAGATTTCCCAAGCTCTTCCGCCTGCGCCGAACCGATCGGCGTAAATATCCCCTGATTAATCGCGTTATTTAAAAACAGCACTTTCGCCGGCTCGATAAATACCGAGACAAGCGGCAAAAGCCCATGCCCGACCAAAAGATCTACGCCCGCCGACAACACGGTTAGAATCGCCGTCATAACCGGCCCGATCACAAAGTATCCGAAAATGGCAATCAACATCCCGAGAATGCCAACGGAAAAATTATTGATCAGCATCTCAAAGCCGGTCGGCATATGTCCGTCCATTTTCTCGTCAAACACTTTAATCGCCCAGCCCGCAAACGGCCCGATTACCATGGCCCCCATTAACATCGGCTCTCCCTCCGTGCCCCCGACGCCGGCGATACAGCCCATAATTGCAATCGCGCCCATTACGCGGCCCCTCTCGCCCCCCACAAGGGCGCCTCCGGTGGACGCAATCAGAATCGGAAGCAGATATGTAAGCAGATACGGATGGATCGACGCCAATCCTTCATTCGGTATCCAGCCGTCCGCAATAAAAAGCGCCGTCACAAGCCCCCATGCAATAAACGCCCCGATGTTTGGCATTACCATGGACGACAAAAACTTGCCAAACTTTTGTACCCCATTTTTCATATTTCGTTTCTCCTTTCACAATCAGTCTTTGCTGTCACAACAGACGCGCTCTGGCCCCGTCGCATGCCTCCCGAAAGCTTTGCGGGACGTTCCGGTCGGAAATCAAAATGTCCGCCTCCTCTAACCCACAGATATGAAATGTGCTTTTTTTATCAATCTTGGAGGAATCCATCAGTATGATCTTCTCTTCCGCCTGCCGCATCGCCGCCTGTTTCAGATAGGACTCCATCAATACGCCGCAGGAAAAGCCAACGTCCTTCGAATAGCTGGTCACTCCCATAACCGCCAGATCAAAATTGACGGCCTTGACGGAATCGATCGCCCGCACACCGCATACGCTCATACTGTATTTGTTCAGTTCTCCGCCCAATACGAATACCGTCGGGTGCGCAAGTTTTGACAATTCCATCACACAGTCCATACTTCCCGTAAAAATGAAGTTTGGCTGATCCGGCCATATTCTCGCCAACGCCGCCGTCGTACTTCCGGAATCCAGATACACCGTCGTATTCGGCTTGATAAACGGCAGCGCCTTTCTCGCAATGCTCTCCTTCTCCTCCACATTGCGCACAACGCGCCTGCCGATATAATCGTCCGTCCCCAGTACCAGCTCGACCGACTTGGCCCCCCCATGGACGCGCACGATCTTTTTCGCCTCGTCCAGCGCCTTCAAGTCGGTCCGCAGCGTCATCTGAGAGACATCGGGAAATGTTTTCTCCAGCTGCGCAAACGTGATATTCCCTTTCTCATTTATAAAATCTACAATCGCATTTCTGCGCTGTTCCATTGTATCCATACTTATTCCTCGACAAAATTCTTTAACAGGTATTCTTCCGCTTTCGGACACCACAGCCCTTTATTGGCATCTAATATATCCGCAAGCGCTCCGAAACGGGCGTCCTCGCTTGCCTTTGCGCGAAAGTCCTCTAACGCGGTCAGCGGCATATTCAAATGCGTATAAATCAGTTTTTTCCCTCCCGGAATCTTCGGTAAATTTAAGGTCGTCTCCGCTACTGCGTCCAGCCCGCCCACGTGCGTGACCATAACCGCCGGGTCGATGCGCCCGGCCGCCGTCAGCTCTAAGGACTCAATCATGTCCGCCGTATTGCCGCCCGTCGTCCCCATTACGTGCGTCGAATTGTAATGCACATCATAGAAGTTCATTTTCGCACTGAATTGATTATCCGTCGGTCCCGCAAAGAAATTGAGACAGCCGTCCCTCCCCAAAACTGCGCTGCTCTGCTCTACGACCGCCGCGACCGGCGCATAACAAAAGACGTCGTCAAATCCCGCTCCTTCCGTCATTTTTCGAAGCTCTGCCACCGGATCTTCCATCTCGCCTGTATTTACAAAATACAAGTCAATCCCGTCGGCTTTCGCTTCCTCAACCGGAAACAGCTCCTGCGCTCTCTTTAGGCGGTCCTCGTTTACATCCGTCACAACAATCATCGAAGGACGGACATCTCTGTGAAGCGCGTACGTCAGCGCCCCAAGACCCATCGGTCCCGCGCCCGCCATGATTGCAAGCTTTCCGCCCTCCTTAATTCCCATATCATGATGATAAACGCCCATCTTTGTATGATACGCCGCGTGAAACGCCCCGATACTGCACGACATCGGCTCCGCCAGAGACGCCTCATAATAAGCCTGGCCTTTATACTCCAGCAGGCATCCCAGTTCCATAACCTCGGCCGGAATAACGCAGTACGTGCAGTCGCCGCCGAAAAATTCGTAAGAATAGCCCGGGCTCCACATCGTCCCCTTATAATTTAACGCCGGCTGCAGCGTGAACTTCATGCCCGGCTTAAACTTATCCTGATGCAGCGCGCCCACCTTTACGATATCGCCTGCAAATTCATGTCCCATAATCGCCGGGTGATCCGCTACATCCTCATGCACCCGCTTGTGCTCTGTGCCAAGGACCGCACACTTGTATGTCGACATGCAGATGCTATCCGACACTACCTTTACCAGAATCTCATCCTCCGAAATCTCCGGCAGTTCAAATTCGTCCACTCTCAAATCATTCGCCCCGTGAAGCCTCACCGCTCTTGTTTTCATTTCAAAAGTCCTCCTTCTCTGTTTTTATAGAATATGCTTTCGTTTTAAAAGTTATACTTATTATATCAACAGTTTTATGCGCTGTCAATTCTTTTATTTCAAAAATTTCACTTTTATTTCAAAAAAAGAGGCTGCCATTTCCAGGCAGCCCGCTAAACGTTCTAATCTCGTCCAAACAAATCTCTTGTATAAACTTTATCCATCACATCATCCAGACTTCTGTCATATCTATTCGCAACGATACTATCGCTTATAGATTTGAAACGCTCTAAATCATTTACAAGCCTGCTTCCGAAAAATGTCTCTCCATCCTTCAGCGTCGGTTCATAAATGATTACCGTAGCGCCTTTGGCTTTAATTCGTTTCATAATTCCCTGTATCGACGACTGGCGGAAGTTATCTGAATTTGATTTCATTGTCAGCCTATATATGCCGACGGTAATTTCTTTTTCCGAATCCACGTTCCATTCACTGTTATTCGAATAATTGTAATATCCCGCTCTCTCTAAGACCCTGTCCGCGATAAAATCCTTGCGCGTTCTATTGCTCTCGACAATCGCAGACATCATATTTTGCGGCACATCTTCATAATTCGCCAACAACTGTTTCGTATCTTTCGGAAGGCAATACCCCCCATAACCAAACGACGGGTTATTATAATGCGCTCCGATTCTGGGATCCAGACATACGCCGTTAATAATTTGCCGGCTGTCCAGCCCTTTCAGCTCTGCGTAAGTGTCTAACTCATTGAAATAGGAAACCCGCAGCGCCAAATACGTGTTCGCAAATAATTTTACAGCCTCCGCCTCTGTAAATCCCATAATTAACGTATCGATATCTTCCTTAATCGCCCCCTCCTGCAAAAGCGTGGAAAATATCTTTGCTTCCCTGACCATCCGTTCGTCGCTTAAGTCCGTGCCTACAATGATCCTGGAGGGATATAAATTATCGTATAAAGCCCTTGATTCACGTAAAAACTCCGGACTGAAAATGATATTCCCGCTTCCTGTTTTTTCCCGGATACGCTCTGTAAATCCAACGGGAATTGTCGACTTGATTACCATGATCGCATCTGAATTACATCTCATAACAGAGTCGATCACAGCCTCTACCGCAGAAGTATCAAAAAAATTCTTTTTGCTGTCATAATTCGTCGGAACCGCAATGATGACATAATCTGCCTGCTTATATGCAGTTTCCGCGTCCAGAGTGGCGGTCAGACGCAATTCCTTTTCTTCCAGATACCGTTTTATGTAGTCATCCTGAATCGGCGACTTCTTACTATTAATTAAATTTACCTTTTCCGGAATTATATCCACTGCAAACACGTCATTATTCTGCGCTAATAATACGGCCATTGAAAGTCCGACATATCCGGTTCCCGCTACTGCAATCTTCATGAAATCTCCTTCGCTTTAAATAAATCCTTTGATCTCTAATCTCATGTTTCTTATAGAATACCGTCAAATATCCAACAGATTCCCCATCCTCTCATTTGCCTCCTTCGGCTTCCACGGCAAAAAGCCGTTTCCGGGCGTAAATGTCATTTCACCAAACTTGACCTCGCCGTTAATCTCATATAAGTCCACACGAACAAATTTAAACCCCTCCGCCAATACCTCGGCTATCTGAATTAATTCGCGCAGATTCTCGGGCTTGTCTAACAAGTATTCATAGTCCGGATAATCACCCGTATTAAAATCCTGCAAATTCCAGTCCAAATCAAAAAAGGCAAGCCTTCCGCTGTGCGTTTCAAAATCCCGGTTTCCTATCATTTGAAAGTATAAGGGTTTCCCATTATGGCAATATATTTTATAATCCAGCAGATTTCCATCCGACTGCTCTATGTACTCCTCTGCGATGATACGTCTTGGAATCGTAAAATACTGCGTTTCCATGCCATTCCAGCCAAATAAAGTGTCCATCCAGCCGTTTACCGTCTTTACGGTTTTTGGAATATCCAGCTTTCTTTTATCTTTTACGATCACATTCATTCCGCTCCCATGATTGGCTTTCAACACAAACCGTTCCGGCAGCAAGTCGAAATCGATCTCTTCGCCTTTTTCCCACGGGCCTCCGACAAGCGGTACCAAATATTGTTCTCCAATTTTTTCTTTGATCCATTTCCGAACTGCGTATTTGTCCGAAAGCTCCGCTTTGATCGGTAAGTTATCGTATATTTTCAGCCATTGTATTTTCTCGTTGAACGTACGCGGCTGTTCTATGTTATATTCCCTGCCGTTTTCCACAAATAAAAAAATCTGTTCTTTCAGCTCTTCCAAATACCGTTCCGGCTTTAACTGCTGAAAATATCTTTCAAACTTCTTTGAACACTTCAGCGCCCGGTAATTCTCATTCGATAAAAGCCCCGCTTTTTTTAATGTGACCGCCAGCGCGTTGCCGATTCCTCCGCGCTTTGCATAGTATTGCATCTTTTTAAAGCTATCCATTTTTCCACATGATTATTTCCTCAAATAATCGCTTTCTCCTTCCCTGTCTCAATTCATACAAAATACAAGTTATCTGACCGCTCAATAATTTTTTTTACGGATGAAGTATTTCTTCAATTTTTCCATTTTTATTACGCTCAGAACCCAATTCAACGAATCGCTATATTCTTTCGAACCTCCGAAAAGTATCATCCAGACCAAATTCGGCACGATACAGCAGATCGCCGACAAAACGAAAAATCCGGGCACTCCGTTTATCGAAACCATAGCCGTCACTTTATAGGTGACATAGGAACCGATAAGAGTCGCTAAGAAATATTTTAGATTTTGAATATGATAATATCTTACAGAAATCCCTGTAAAATAATGCTTGAACACAATTTGCGTGCTTAAAATATAATTAAAGATAAACAGTGAGATGATCGTCGCCGCAATGATCCCGATAACCCCAAAATATCTGGCGAGAATCCAATTAAGGATGATATTGGCAAGCGATTCTCCTATGGCCCTGTACCGCTGCTGCCAATAAAGCCCCGCACCCTGCACATACAGCGTTCTTATATCCCCCAGTTTTAAAAGAAAATAATAAAGGCAGAACAATAGGACCGTCTGCGTGTCGAAAAGATACTCTTTTCCAACCCACAAATTCATAAACGGTTGTATGAGGCAAAACAAACATGTCGTCGTCCATCCGCTTATCCACATGTACAGAAAATTGATTTTATTCATTTCGTTATAATTTTTTTCCACCGACTCCGTTGCAATGCTATTGCCGATAACGGAAACCAGGGAGTTTGGAATAATCGTTAATACGGATGTGACCGCGTTCATGATCAGATAGTAATTGCCATATATCGCCGTTGTAACAAGCCCTATATAGGCTGACGTAAATATGCTGTCCAGAGAATTTCTGGTAGTCTGACAAATTTTACTAATCGAAAGCCCGACGACATTATGAAAAATCTCGTTCTTTGTTTCTCTGTCTAATTTCCCATTACATGGATACTCCGGGTATTTTTTATCCACAATATACGACGTATAAATATTGCTGATAAATGTACAGACGGGCAGTACCAATAAATATATATAATAATTTTTTAATAATATCAGAATTACTATCTGCCCTAAATTCAAAATAATTTTAATAAAAATATCTATCTTACTTATAATGTCATTTCTTTGCAGCGCCACCAACAGACTGTTTTTGTAAGCAAACAGCCAATAACTTATGGACGTGTTAAACAGATAAATCAAAAAGAGAATATAAATATTCACATGATCCGGATACGAATCTTTGATAAAATACTGTAAAAACGGCATTAAGAAAAGACCCGCGACAAAAACCACGCACCCTATGACGGTGTATATTTTCCGAAATGTATTCAATATCTCGCATATCTTTTCTTTATCGCTGTCCGCCACCGGCCGGTACATACTGTAAGCAATTGCTTCGCTAAAGCCCAGCTCCGCCAGATTCAACACTTGCAAAATCGCGCTAAAAAGGCTATTTAATCCCAAATATTCCGCGCCCAACACCTGTATCATCACGGTGCGCAAAATAAATGGGAATATCACCGATACAATTCGGTTAAGAATGCCAAATATCACATTTCTCCGCGCATTTAAACTTCTCTTAAACTTCATGATCCAATTCACCCGTCACTGTTTGCGCTTCACATTCTCCGGCGCAACGCTCCATACTTCTAAACGAAAATCCCACAATACACAAAAACATGATGTTGATTGGTTTTCCAAAAAAAGTAAATACATTCTCAAATAATTCAATACCGATATAAATAATTGTCGTGACTAAGATAAAATAATTATCCACATTTGGGTATTTCCGATAATTTTTTATGGAATGTATCAATATATAAATCATAAAAATGCAAAACATGATAAAAGGAGCGATTCCGTATTGCAGTAGCCAGTTAAAAAATTCACTGTTGGCGTTCAGAGAACTGCCGCTATTTCCGATCCATGTTGCATTTTGGAATATGTCCCTCCAGATATCATCTCTTCCTGAGAGGATATTAAACACGCCCCACTTATGAAGAAAAAAGTTCAATAACATTTCATAATTGCGAAAAACCATGTAAGAAACAACAACTAAAATAACAAGCAAAGTGACAAAATGCTTTTTTTTAAGCTTTCTGTTTTTAAATATATAAATTCCAAATTCATTGTGTAAATAGAAAATCAAAAACAAAAAAATTGCCAGGATACAAAGCAATGCGATTGTCCGCGACGAAGAAAGTACCACAAAGATCAAAGAGACTCCCAGCAGAAGCAGACTGATCCATTTCCAGGCTTTATTTTTATGAATCAAAAACAGATAGCACGCGCCCAGGATTCCCCCCATTAACGTCATTGCAAACTGATTCGAATTAATATTTGTCCCCTGATAATACACAAAAGTGTTGATTCCAACCTGAAAAAAACACCGGTAAGCAAGATAGACGTTAATCAGCACCGCAGCGGCAGCCAATTCAAAAATTGACATACTCCCGCCTTCTACAATAAGAAAATAAAAAATAAACATTAACAAATGCCTCAGGATAATGTCATAACTGATATTTCCTCCGGCAATTGCCGGTACAAAGCTAAGCAGAAGAAATAAATAGATTACGGCAAACTGCAATATCTCCTTCCTCAATATCAGCTTCTTCTTCGACAAGACAAATCCTGTCGCCAATGAACATACGATGATTACTCCCACTCCCAGCGGATGTAAATACGGGCTATATGATTTCCTCGCGTCGCAGGGAATAATAAAGACCGCGAACAGTGCGAGGATATATAGATACCTTACAAATTTTATTTTTACGCGCTTCAAACGAATTGTGTTCATTTCACTTCCTCTTTTTGCGATTTTTTCTCTGGCGATATTTGATAAATATCTCTAACAAATAAAAGCATCGGAACTTTATCAGGAAAAATTTTGTCCTCTCAATCATCCCGTCGAAATCATGAAGCTTCAGTATATGCGCAGCCTTTTTTATATTCAACTTTACATAGTCGTCTTTTGCTTCCTTCCGGTTGACGCTTCTGTTTTTCTGATTTTGAAAGTTAAAATAATCCAGATAGAGAATCTCAAAATACTGCAAATACCTTAGCCTATATTTTATCTGTTCCCGATCCAGCCCCGCTCTCGGATTCTTCTCCAAAAAAGCGTCGATTGCGTTTATAAACGCATACGCCCGGAATCTGGCGTTCGCGCTGTATTTGTTGCAGATAGATTCAAAGTTTTGATAGTATACATATGAATTTACCTTTCTGTATTTAACAGACTGCGTTTTGCAAAAGGCATAGGCCATAAACGCCCTGTCCTGCGATTTTCGCAAATTCGAATCAAATTCCAACTTGTTATCTAATAAGAATTTTCTTCTAAACGCCTTTGCCCAGACTGCGCCGGCAAAATAATCCGGATACTTCGTTCCGCAGAACAACGAATTTCGAATCAGTTCATTTACATCTAACGGTTCTTCTCTTTCGCTGATCTGCATCCGCGTCCTGTTTCCCCGCGCATCCATTCTTGTATAATCAAATAGAATGATATCTTCTCCTGCGTTCTGCAATTCTTCTATGCAAGTCCAAAAATCATCGCAAATAAAATCATCCGGATCTATAAATACAAGATATCGTCCCCCGCTCTCGGCGATTCCGCGATTTCTCGCCACCGAAACCCCCTGGTTCTCCTGATGAAAAACGTTTATTCTTTGATCCGTTTCAAAAATAGCGTCGCACTCGCCGCGAACTTCGCCGTCGGAACCGTCGTCTACTAATACAAGTTCAATATCCGCCCTTTCGCACTTTAAAATACAATTTACACACCGTCTCAACAAATGAACCGGCGTATTGTATACCGGAATAATAAACGAAACAAGTTTTTCACACTCCATCCAATCACCCTCCGCACAATCTTTTCCCGAATCTAAATATTTCTAAAAAAACCGGTTACCGATTTCTTCAGGAACCTGCCGAAATATGACCGGTATTCCCTGCTCTTTCCACATAAAAAAACATAATTCAATATTCGAATCAGGCTCAGCCATATCAAAAGTATTCCGGGCGCTTTCAAATATTTTCTGCAATAATAAATCTCGGATTCTACAAAAGCGGCGTACGCCGCCGGCCTGTTCGCGTTCGTCGAGTACCCGTGATGATGAATCACCGTATACGCCGGAATAATATAGGTATCATAGCCTTTGCGCTCCATTTTACAGGAGATAATATTCTCTTCCTCATACAAAAACGTATTTTCATCGAAACAGCCGATCTCTTTTACACATTCGCTCCGAAACAGGAAACAGCATCCGGAAACGCCAAACACACGAAGCGGGGAATGATACCGGTCAATATCTATATGAAACTTATTGCAAAACCGCCTGGATAAAAAACCTAACGGCGTATTTCTTAAAATCCACAAATATTTCCCCCGCAGAGTCATCTTGCAGCCAAGATTTGTCTCCTGCGTTTTTCCGTCCGGCAAAATAATTTTAGGCGCCGCGATACCGGCCTTTTTGTTTTTTTCAAGAAACTCTGTCAGCCCCGTAAGAATATCGTCTGTAAAAATAATATCGTTATTGGCGATCAGAATATATTCGCAATGATCCCTCAGCGCTTCTTTTATCCCGATATTATTTCCCGCCGAATATCCCCTGTTTTCTTTTGCCCGAATATATGTTATATTCCCGTTGTCTTTTATTATTTTTTCTATCTCCGCCGTACAGGACGTTTCAGAATGATTGTCCACTAAATAGATTTTATATGGCACTCCAATATGAGAAGATAAAATGCTATTTACGCACTCCTTTGTCACATCCCATGTATTGTATGTTAAAATTACGATACCTGTCATCTTATCCTTCCTTATTCCTGTACAAAACGTCGCTCCACGCTTCTAAGGTCTTTTCGTCCGCGAATACGGTTTTGGATAACGCCAACGAATTTTTTTGATATTCTGTCAATTTATTCTTATCTTCCAACAAATCGTTAATTTTTTCAGACAAGAACCGCACCACACTGCGTTCGACATAATTGTGATACAAACGCTTCTTTTCTTTGCGCTTTAACCGGACGTTTAAGGTATTGTCCGCGTTCCAGTAGCGCACCGGCGGCTCTTGCACAAACCCGTTGTATTCATTTTTTACGATTTCACTTATCGCATAGACATCCGCCGCGATAAACGCGCACCCGTATTTCAATGCCTCCAGCAGTGTCAACGGAAAACTGTCCATTCTTGTCATATGAATCAAAATATTTGCTTTTTCATAAAAAGCGTTTAGCTCTTCTTTTGTAAAATGAAAATCATATAGGGATACATTCGATAATCCCCTCAATTTGTCCAAGGTCTGCTGTTCTAAGGAATCAAGTTTTGTAATTATATCAAAATGAAGTCTTTTATTTTTATCCCACTTATTTTCTTCAATTGCCGCGACAAGCTCCGCTCCCCCCTTCAAATAAAACTGCGA
>CANDCP010000037.1 GCA_947383215.1 uncultured Roseburia sp. | reverse complement strand
ATAAGTTTATGGAACTGGTAAGGAAATATACCGATTTTTCAGAGCTGACTACACCAATGATCCACGAATTTATTGATAAGATTGTAGTGCATGAAGCAGACAAGTCAACCGGGGAACGAATACAACAGATTGATATTTACCTCAAATATGTTGGCAGGCTGGATGTCCCTATGCCGGAACTCACGCCGGAACAGCGCAAGGAGGAAGAACGCAGACGCAAGAAACGCGCATGGAACCGAACCTATATGAGACGGAAGTACGAACGTGAAAAGGCAGAGTGTGAAACTGCCAAACAGATGAAAAATGGGGTAACCGCATAAGGTATCCCAGAAATATCTTTATGATAGGGAAACATGTGAATGGCGCAGGTCATGGATTCTGATTCGTTTCACATTTGCAGCTTTTGCTCCCCTGTCCATCTCGTGATGGAGATACGATTTTGTGACCTGGAACATCCTTTCATCTTCGCTGATTTCATAGAGCATACTGACATACTCTTGCATTTCCTCGCATAAGAAATGCGGCATTTTTATCGTCCGGTTGCTCTTTGCTGTCTTGGGGGACGTAATGACGTCCCTTCCCTTTATCCGCTGGTAGGATTTGTTTATCGTCACGGTATTGCGCCCAAAATCAAAGTCCGACGGAGTCAGCGCAAGCATTTCGCCCAGCCGGACACCGCACCAGTAGAGCATTTCAAAGGCATAATAGGACAACGGCTTGTCCATCATCACGTCTGCAAATTTCAGATATTCTTCTTTCGTCCAGAACAGCATTTCTTTATGTTCCTCACTGCCCATCGTCCCGGCTTTCTGCGCCGGGTTGCACGGAAGGTGGTAAAACCTTACGGCATGGTTGAAAATTGCGCTTAACTGCGCGTGGATAGTCTTTAAGTAGGTCGGGGAATAGACCTCCCCGTTTTCGCCCTTATAGGAAAGCATTTCATTTTGCCATGCAATCACGTCCTTCGGCTCAATCTCCGCAATCTTCCGCTCCCCGAAATAGGGAAGTATCTTCGTGCGTATCACATGGCTCTTGGATTCCCATGTGTTCTCCTTCACCCTTTTCTTCTTGTCCGCCTCATAGATTTCAAAGAAACTGACAAACGTCATGTCAAGCTTGGACTCGCTTTTGAGCATGACTTCCCGCTCCCATCCCAAAGCCTCCCTTTTGGTCGCAAAACCCCTTTTCTGCGTCTGTTTCCTCTCCCCTTTGTAATTCGTATATCGGTAGATGACACGCCATTTGTCGCCATCCTTATAAACAGCCATACGCTCACACTCCTCCTTTCCCCGGGGCTGGCTACAGAAGTAATTAAATCTGCTGTTAGCCCCGGTAAAAATTTAAAGATTCCTACACTATTCGCTGTAACATAATTCCTTACGGAAAAATTACTCATTGCAACTTCTTACGGAAAAACTACTCGCTGCAACATTATTCCTTACGAAAAACTACTCACTGTAACACAACTTCTTGCGGAAGAAATTTGTATTCACCCTGCCCGATACTGTCAGGTAGCCAAGCCCGCGCATTTCTGTATTCAGCTCCCGGACAACCTTGTAGGCATAGGATTTGGAGACGTTCAGTTCCTGCGCAACTTCCTCAACCGTCATAAAATTTTTGCCTTCCATTACCCATCCTCTCCTTTCCCTGTCTTATTCCCAACCTTTCTTCCTGCTTTCCCCCTTTCCCTCTTTTATTCCTGATTCCTCTGCCTGCACCCGTAAATCTGCATTTCTTTCCAGACAGCAGTTTTTACTGGCAGTTCCAAATGTGACTAAATTTGTTTGTTTAGTCTATGTATTCCCTATATTACTAAACTTACTAATTTAAGTCAAGGAATTCCGAGAAAAAACTTAACTTTTTTAATTTAATTTCTTCTTGCTATCTTCACTGTGCCATGCTATACTGTACCCAACAAATTTGTTTAACTGTTCAGTCACAGCGAAATTGCGCTGGCATGGCTAAACAACAAAATAATTATACGGAGGTCTGCTTATGGCAATCGGAAAACGCATCAAATTTTTTCGCAACCGGAAGAACCTGACACAGAAACAGCTTGGCGAACAACTCGGCTTTCTGGGCAGGACTTCCGACGTGCGCATGGCGCAGTACGAATCGGAGGCGAGGATTCCCAAACAAAACCTCGTGAAACAAATGGCGGGCATACTTGGTGTCAGCCCCCATGCCCTGACTGTGCCAGACATTGACACATACATCGGTTTTTTACATACCCTCTTTGCATTGGAGGACATATACGGATTCAAGATAACGGAAAAAGACGGTCTCATCTGCCTTTACCGCGATCCTTCCAGTTCTTCCCCTGTTGATACGGTCAGCAACATGCTCCGGGAATGGCAACAGCAGGCAGAAAAACTTGAAAACGGCGAAATCAGCAGGGAGGAATACGACGAATGGCGTTACCGATACCCGGAACTGGACACCAGCCATCACTGGGCAAAGACGCCTTCCAAAGAAATGAGTGATTACCTCATTAAGAAATCAGAGAAATAGCCAATGAAATGCGATAAGAAAAACCTTGCCGATATTCAGTTTTCACTTCAGAATATCAGTAAGGTTTCCTTATATGCCATATTGAAATATATAAATCATTCCTCGAATAAGAAAAAGTGTTGCCAAATCGTTGCCAGTCACTAAACTATTCTGCTTGCAACCAGCATAAATACTGGGTTTCTCTCATTCGTTTAATTACTCGAACTCAATCGTCCCCGGCGGTTTACTTGTCAAATCGTAGAATACGCGATTCACCCCGCGGACTTCATTTATAATTCTGCTCATCACAGTCTGAAGCACTTCAAACGGAATCTCGGCGCTTTCCGCCGTCATAAAATCAATTGTATTGACTGCTCTAAGGGCCACAGCATAATCATAGGTCCTCTCGTCGCCCATAACGCCGACGGAACGCATATTGGTCAACGCCGCAAAATACTGTCCGATTGACCGATCCAATCCGGCCTTGGCTATCTCCTCTCGATAAATCGCATCCGCATCCTGTACAATTTTGACCTTCTCGGCTGTCACGTCACCGATAATGCGAATGCCGAGCCCCGGTCCCGGAAACGGCTGGCGGAACACCAGATATTCGGGAATCCCAAGTTCCAGTCCGGCCTTGCGAACTTCATCCTTAAAAAGGCTGCGCAGGGGCTCGATAATTTCTTTGAAATCCACACAGTCAGGAAGGCCGCCCACATTGTGGTGTGACTTGATCACTGCCGATTCCCCTCCGAGGCCGCTCTCTACAACATCAGGGTAGATCGTTCCCTGAACCAGAAAATCTACTGCGCCGATTTTCTTGGCTTCCTCCTCAAAAACACGGATAAATTCTTCCCCGATAATTTTCCGCTTTCTCTCCGGCTCCTCTACGCCCGCAAGCTTCTTGTAAAAACGTTCCTGGGCGTTGACACGAATAAAATTAAGCTCGTAGGGACCGTCCGGACCGAAAACGGCTTCGACTTCGTCGCCTTCATTTTTGCGAAGCAGTCCGTGATCGACAAACACGCAGGTCAACTGGTTTCCAATCGCTCTGGCCATCATAACGGCAGCGACAGACGAATCTACGCCGCCGGACAGGGCGCAGAGAACCTTTCCGCCCCCTACTTTTTCACGGATTTCCTTAATAGAATTTTCCACGAACGCATCCATCTTCCATGTGCCCGCACAGCCGCAGATGCCGCGCACAAAATTATAAAGCATCTTTGTTCCCTCCTGCGTATGAAGCACCTCCGGATGGAACTGAATCAAGTAAAGTCCTGCCGGCACATTTTCAGCGGCCGCCACCGGGCAATCCGCGGTGCGCGCACATACCTCAAATCCCGGCGCCGGCTTTGAAATATAATCAAAATGGCTCATCCAGCAGACGGTTTTCTCCGATACGCCTTCAAACAACGCCGACTCCGTCCGAACCGTGACCTCCGTCTTTCCGTACTCTCGAACCGGAGCGCTCTCCACCTTGCCGCCCAAAATATGCGTCATTAACTGAGCTCCATAGCAAAGACCGAGCACCGGAATGCCGAGCTCAAAAAGTTCTCTTGTGCAGCTTGGAGAATCCTCTTCATAACAGCTGTTTGGTCCTCCGGTGAGAATGATCCCCTTCGGCTTCATCGCTTTGATCTTTTCTATATCAGTTTTATAGGAATAAATTTCACAATAGACATTGCATTCACGGACACGTCTCGCAACTAATTGATTATACTGCCCGCCAAAGTCAATGACGATTACCTTTTCCTGATCCACATCCTTATCCTCCTGTAATTCCCTGATAAAATCGTAAAAAACTTCACAATTTATATCTTTCATTATAAAATAGGCGTCCGGGAAAGACAAGGTATATTTTCCTTTTTCCCGGAAATACTATACCTCATGAATAAACAATCAATCTGGAAACAAACTTCACAGTGTATCTTTTTTTTCTTCCTGGCTTCCTTCTTCGGTTTTTGCTGGGAAGTGATCCTTCTTTTCATAAAAGAGGGCTCACTCTATAAACGCGGTTTCCTCTACGGCCCCTGGCTGCCGGTTTACGGCGTCGGCGCCGTTCTTATTTATCTTACGCTAAAAAATCAACGGCATCGGCCAATACGGGTTTTTATCCTTTCTTCCCTTATCGGGGGCGGTACAGAGCTTGTGATCGGCTGGTTCCTTGACAAAGTGTGGAAGCTGCGGTATTGGGATTATAGCGGAACCTTTCTGAATTTGCACGGCTATGTCTGCCTTTGGTCCTTCCTTGGGTTTGGCATTGCGGGCATGATATGGGTTTGTCTTTTTTCCCCGTTTTTGGAACGGTTCTGGGAAAAAGTTCCGCGCCGCTTTAAACGTCTTTTTCTCACCCTTCTTCTCGTCTTATTTATGTTTGACTGCGCAGCCGCGCTTATTCTTCCAAACGAGGGAAAGGGCGTTACTTTTTCCTCCCACGCACATTCTTTTTATTTATTTCCGTACAAGTGTCTTGTCACCTGTATAGAAACGTGATATACTCACCTTTAAAATAACGATGGAGGATGAGGACTTGAAGGATCATGTTTTCAGAATAGAACAGCTGAAAAAAGAAAAAAACGCGGTTATCATGGCCCACTATTACGTTGCGGACGAGGTACAGGCAGTGGCCGACTATATCGGCGACTCCTATTATTTAAGCGAAGCCGCCGTAAATGTTCATGCGGACACGATTGTTCTCTGCGGCGTCTCATTTATGGGGGAGAGCGCTAAAATTTTAAATCCCGAAAAAACCGTGCTTCTGCCCGATGCGTCCGCCGACTGTCCCATGGCTCATATGGCAAGCGTCGAGCGCATTGCAGAGATTCGCGCGCAATATCCGGACGTCGCCGTGGTCTGCTATGTCAATTCGACGGCCAAATTAAAGGCGGCTTCGGACGTATGCGTAACTTCGGCGAACGCGCTTAAAATCGTAAAGGCCCTTCCAAACAAATACATTTACTTTATCCCGGATCAGAATCTGGCCCGCTACATCGCCGGCAAGCTGCCGGACAAACATTTCATTTTTAACGACGGCTTCTGCCATGTACATAATCAGATCACGGCGGCTGAAATAAAAGCGGCTAAGGATGCCCACCCGTTTGCACGCGTGCTGGTTCATCCGGAGTGCCGGCCGGAAGTAACCTCTATGGCCGATTACGTCGGAAGTACCTCGGGAATTATCTCGCACGTCGAAAAATGCGACGCCTCGGAATTTATTATTGTAACGGAAACCGGAGTTTTCTGCGAATTAAGAAAACGCTGCCCGGACCGCAAATTTTACGCTGTCGATGGCAGCCAGATTTGTCCGAACATGAAAAAAATCACTTTGGACAAAATTATAGACGTGTTGGAACATCAAACCGCAAGTGTTGAACTGGAACAATCGCTACTGGCAAGCGCGCTCTCTCCTATGGAACGCATGCTGCAATTGTCCGGAACCGACTGAGTTTAAGAAAGGCAGGCGGCACACCTGATCTGCGCCTGTGACCGGTAAATAATTATGAAAAATAAATATGACGCTATTATTGTAGGCTGCGGTGTCGCGGGCTGTTTTGCCGCCCTGCACCTGCCAAAGACGGCAGAAATTTTAATGATAACCAAAAGCGAAAAAGAGGAGAGCGATTCTTTTCTTGCTCAGGGTGGAATCTGCGTGCTAAAAAGTGAAGACGACTACGACAGCTTTTTTGAAGATACGCTTCGCGCGGGGCATTACGAAAATAAACGCTCCGCCGTAGATATGATGATACGCTCTTCCGCGGATATAATACGCGAGCTGATTTCCCTCGGCGTATCGTTTCAGACAAAAGACGGCGAACTTGTCTACACCAGAGAAGGGGCGCATTCTACCAACCGTATCCTCTATCACGAAGACGTTACCGGAAAAGAAATTACCGAAAAGCTTCTGCAAAAAGTCTGTGCACAGCCGAATATTACGTTGACGGAACACACGGAAATGATCGACCTGCTGTGCCAGAACAACACCTGCGACGGCATTTTGATCCGCACAAAAACAGGCCGTCTTGCGGCTGTCTTAGCCGACAATGTAATTCTCGCATGCGGCGGAATCGGCGGAATTTATGAAAACTCTACCAATTACCCGCACCTGACCGGAGATGCCCTTGCCTTGTCCCTAAAGCATGATATTCGCCTGAAAAACATAAATTACGTGCAGATTCACCCGACCACCCTGTATTCCAGGAAAAAGGAGCGGCGTTTTCTGATTTCCGAATCCGTTCGCGGAGAAGGCGCCGTGCTCTACGATAAATCCGGGAAACGGTTTGTGGATGAACTGCTTCCAAGAGATCTGCTGACGCAGCATATTTACCGGCAGATGAAAAAAGACGGGACGGAATTTGTCTGGCTTTCCATGCAGACCATCCAAAATCTTGATATAAAAAAACGATTTCCGAACATCTGCCAAAAATGTCTTATGGAAGGATTCGATATTACAAAAGACCTTATCCCCGTTGTCCCGGCACAGCATTATTTTATGGGCGGCATAGAGGTCGACCTTTCCAGCAGGACATCTATGAACCATCTGTACGCTGCGGGTGAGACGAGCTGCAACGGCGTGCACGGCGCGAACCGCCTCGCGAGCAATTCGCTGCTCGAGAGCCTTGTGTTCGCAAAAAACGCTGCGCTCGATATTACATATCAGCAAAAGGAATCGGCGCGGTTTCTTGCCGCCGCGCCTCTCACGGAACGAAAACTGCAGACATATTACAATATCCGTCTATCGGATTATCTGAAACCGGAGGAATGTCTTGCCCGAAACAAGCAAGACGTCTGGAACGAAATAAAACGAGAAAACAACCGAAAGGAAATGGCATCATGAATTCAATTACAACAAAATTAAACGCAGATCATCTTATCTTAATGGCGCTGAAAGAGGATATCTCCAGCGAGGATGTGACGACAAATGCCGTAATGCGCCAAAAACGCACCGGAAGCGCACAGCTCATCTGTAAACAGGACGGCGTTATCGCGGGACTTGACATCTTCTGCCGCGTATTCGAGCTTTTAGATGAGACAACGGAAACCGAACGGTATGTCCAAGACGGAGACGAGGTCAAAAACGGCGACTTGCTGGCCACCGTAAAAGGAGATATGCGCGTCCTTCTCTCCGGCGAACGCACAGCCCTCAACTATTTACAGCGCATGAGCGGTATCGCGACTTATACAAGAAATGTCGTAACTCTTTTAAAAGGCAGCAAAACCAAGCTCTTAGATACCAGAAAAACCACGCCCAATATGCGCGTTTTCGAAAAATATGCCGTAAAGGTCGGAGGCGGGTACAACCACCGCTACAATTTATCCGACGGTATTTTAATCAAAGACAACCATATCGGCGCGGCCGGAGGCGTCGCAAACGCAATTAAAATGGCGAGAGAATACGCGCCGTTTGTGCGCAAAATCGAAGTTGAGGTAGAAAATCTTGAAATGCTTCAGGAAGCCTTAGACGCCGGCGCGGATATTATCATGCTGGACAACATGAATACGGATGACATGAAAAAAGCCGTAAACATGGCCAGAGGAAAAGCCGAAACGGAATGCTCGGGCAATGTCACAAAAGAAAATATTGCCATGCTCACAGACATCGGCGTGGACTACATATCGAGCGGCGCTCTGACGCACTCGGCTCCGATTTTAGACATCTCTCTGAAAAACCTTCATGCCGTCTGATTTCTTCGATAAATTATCCAGCCAACGGTTCCCTGCCGCGGGCTGGATTTTTCTTATATATGTGCATGTAAATATTTCTCTCTCGTTGCAAGTCCTCCGCGGATATGGCGCTCCGACTTGTTGACATCCAAAACCTTTCTGGCTTCCTTTGCCAGCGACGGATTAATCTGCATCAGACGCTCTGTTACATCCTTATGTACCGTACTCTTGCTTATCCCAAACTGCTTTGCAGTCTGCCTTACCGTTGCATTGTTGTCAATAATAAATTTTGCAATTTCCACTGCTCTTTCTTCTATATAACTTTTCAAGGATTTACCCCTGCGATACTTGTTTTTACATTGTATGCAGGGGGTTTTGCGGGTATTCCTACATTAAACGGCTCTTGAACTTTAATCCTCTATTACGGTTACCGCCCGAGTTCTCCCAACATCTTCTTTCGCGTATCTTCCTAAACGCAGCGGCGCTTCGCCTTAAGATGAGACCCATTCGGATTGTCGTTTTCCATCAGAAATTCCTTCCGTTCCATCCCCAGTCTTTTACCCCTTCATATGTGATATAGACAGCCTCCGCCGGAATGCCAAGCTCCCGCCCCAAAATACGGCAAATCTCAGCCGTCATTTTATTATATGCATCCGACGACGCGTTTCCGAACAGACTGACTGCGACAAACGCGCCTTTATCAAGCTTATTTCCTCCCAGATACAAATCATACTCATCCTCAAATCCCACCATCAGAAAGCTCTCCGGCTTCCCCACAATCGAAATCGCGTTTCCAAACGCGCTCTTTAACGTTTCCTTCTGCTCTTCTGTCACTTTCATTGTTAACTTTGAATCAATAAACGGCATTTCCTTTTCCTCCTAATTTTTAATTCGTATTTGTCATATCCTTCCCGTCTAATACACACTCGACCAGTCGCTCTTTTTCATATCGAAGCTTCAGCGAGAAAAACGGCGCCCCGCGGGAAATCAGTGAAAAAAACACTTTGTCCCCTTCCCATATCGGAAGCTGCCCGACGCGGTCCTTTCTCACCCACTCCAGATTTCCCTCGTCGCACTCTGTCAACTCGCCCTCAAAAGAATCCGACGTGTACAGACACATATAAATTGTCTCTCTCTCGTCGCACACAAACGTCACGATTCCATGAAAACGCCAATCGGTGAGCGTAAGTCCCGTCTCTTCCTTCACCTCCCGCAGCAGACACTCCTCAGGGCTTTCCCCCTCCTCAAGATGGCCTCCGACGCCGATCCATTTATCGTGATTCATGTCATTTTTCTTTTTTACGCGGTGCAGCATCAGATACTGATCGTCTCTTTCAATATAACACAACGTCGTTACTTTCATTCCATCCTCCCCCTTTTGTTCTTTCTTCGCCTCAGGCGGCATTCTCTTTTCATCCGTTCCCGCTCCTTTCTGCAAATCTCCTCCAACCGCTTTACTTTTTCCTCCGTCGGCTCATATCCGCCGTAACGCATCTGCTCGTACCAGTCAAAGGCCTCCGCCGTTTTCGCTTCTATCAAATCTTTTGAAAGCAGACGATTTTTATACATCCGAATCGTCTCCCCCCGCTCCATCGCAAAGCAGCGTCTCCTCAAACACTCCAGAATCCGGTACATCAAAATCCTTGTCCTTTTGTCCAAAGACGCGCTCCTATAATACAGTCTCTCACCCCCTTTGAGCGCCAGAAGCAGCATAAGAAAGAGCCACATCGCAATGAGAAAAAAACGCAAAAATGCCGACGCATCCTCTCTCATGCGAATTTCTTTATCCCGCCGCTCTCCGGTTCCCCGTTCTGAAGGACTTTCTTTCAAAACCGCATCCCCCGCTCCTCCTTCATACCCATGGCTTTGCTCTCCAATCTCGCGCCAGTCCCCTGTCTCCTGCCCGTATCCCGGCGACGCATCCACATCAAGCCATCCAAATCCGTCTATATACACCTGTGCCCACGCATGCGCCGACCGCCCCTCTACCGGGCAAATTCCATTCTCCGCTTCCCCGTAATCGACTGTAACTCCCTCCACAAAACGCGCAGGCACGCCTGCCAGCCGGCACAAAAGCGTCGCGGCCGTTGCAAAATAAGTACAGTAACCGGATTTCCCCTCGAACAGAAAATGACGCATAACATCCGTTCCCTCAGGCGCCTCCTCCGGCGAATGCGTATAGGAAAATCCGCCCTCCTCCTTCAAATAGGCAACCACCGCCATCGCCCTGTCGTAATCGTTTTCCTTATCCCGTGTCAAACGAAGCGCAAGCTTCCTCATATCCTCTGTGATATCCTCCGGAATCTGCAAATTGCGGCTTCTGATTTCCTCTCTTCGCGCACGTAAGTGCGCAGATAGCCCGTCGCTTTTCAGCCATGCAATCTGTGACTCAAAAAGTCCCAGCGTCCGCACACACTCCTCAAACAACGTCCCGCTTTCCTGCGGCTGCCGCCTCGTTTCTTTTGTGCGCAAATAATCCACGAACTCTTCCTGTCCGAGATTCATCTGCATCCCGTAAACCTGATAGGAGTCTCCACTCTTCTGCTTTTCGTCAAAAAACACATTATCCCCGGCGTAAACAAAACAGGCCCCGTCTTTCGGCAGAAGACCAAAACAGTTGGACGGATAAAAAAACACGTCCGTCTTTAAATTTTTATAGCGAACGGTATAGACACGGCTGCTGCAAAAACGTTCTCCTTCCCTGCTCCTTAAACCTGACCGATATAAATAATGCAGCCGTTCCGTAAGCATCCACTGCATCTCGCTTAGCCTGCTTCCGTCAAAATCCTCTTCTCTAAAGCGATATGCGTCTTCACCTGTGTAAAAAGCATCCTTCAACTCTTGCTCTTTGCTCCACTGCCAGGCATTCTCTTCATAGACCTCCTTGATAATCCCGGTAAAATACCGCTCTCTCCCCTGCGAAACGCCATCGTCGGAAATCTCTAACATCTCTCTCGAAAAGCCGTCCGTCAATTTTCCCCAGAACCCGCCGCCGTCCTCCGTAAATCCAATCGTACCCACGCCAAACTCACGCCCCGCATCCCGATATGCAACCCGGCTTACCGCCTCATTCACGGTACGCTCCACTCTCTCCCACACCATAGCCGCCCATTTCCAGGAAATCGGATCTTTTGGGGCGGGAAACGCGCACGTAAGAAGAATCGTTCCCGCCAGAAACGGAAACGCATAAGACGCCGACAACGCCCGGCGCTTTTTTATAAAATACTGATATCCCTCCGTAAAACCGTCGAGGCAGACAAACAGCAGCGCCGCCGCCGGGAGCAGTTCCCAGTCACCGTCCCAGACCGCCGCCGAAAGCAGCCAAAAGAAAATTAAAACGGAGCACAAGAATTTTCCCGCCGCCGATTTTTTCACCATTCCGTAAATCCCCGCTGCCAAAGCCAAAAGCAGATATAAAAAGATCCATCCATAGACGGGATCTATCGGTCCGCAAAAACGCCACTTCGCATACCATGCCGTGAGCGCCTTTAAATGTTGCGTCTCCCCCGCGTCGTTCACGCCATATATCACAAAAACCACGGCAAGCGCGATAAAAAAAAGGTCGATCGGTATTCTCTTTTTCCTGGCAAACCGCCGCGCATAAATTATACAGGTATGCGCCAACGCCAAAATGAGTAAAAACAAGTGCGATACTTCCCATCCCGCCCATCTTGCAATTCCATATAGGATACCATAACTAAAAATCATACGCTTTCCCTACTCTGTGTAAGCGCGATAAACCGCAATTCCGGATGCGGCAAACCGCTCCTCCCCCCCTGCGCTCCCGCGTTTCGCCACCTCAATAATACTCGTCCGGATACCGGAAAAATCCCGCATAATCCAATCATACAGCTCTCCGTTTAAGGCTCCTGTCAAAATCAGGGCATACTTTGCGTCTCCAGGCAATCGCCTGTCTCCGTTTACATATGCAATCGAATGCTCCGCCGAAAAACACAGTCTGCCGCTCATCTTATAAAATTCGTTCCAATCCTCGTCTGACACAACGCGACAGACTTTCCTTCCCTCCCATTCGCACACAACCGTCACCGGAATCTGTCTGTTTTTACAGGCATAGACCGCCGCTACCGCCTGTTCGATCAATTCGTCCTCGTATTTGAGACGCTCACGCTCCTCTCCCTCCATACGTTTCAAATCAAGAAATAAGAGCATCCCCTGTCTGCGGTCCTCATACATCTCCCTCGACATCAGCTTTCCCATTTTTGCGGAAGCCTTCCAGTGGATCCGGCGCATCCCGTCCCCCGCCGAAAATTCCCGCACCGATATATCCGGCGCGTCCGTTCCGCTTCCCTGATTCCTGCCGCCTGCATCCTTTAAAATCTCCGCCTCATACTTCCATGGCGCAATCCGCGGAAGCACCGTCATTTTCATCGGCGATTTGACGCGGTACGGGATCGAAAAAAAATGCAGGTAATCGGATATGCAAAACCGACACAATCCAACCTCGTACTCCCCCCGGTATTTGCAGACAAGCTTCGCCGTAAATTCCCTGCCTTCCCCCGGCCCAAGACACTCCAGACACGTTTGATCCACTCCCGACACTCTGGAATAATCCTCAAAAAACTCCACCTGAATCCTTTCATAAAAGAATTTGTCCTCATTACGTATCACAAACCGATAGTCTACCGGCTCTTCTTTCACCGCCGTTACCGCCGAGATAGCCTGAAAATATTTAAACCGGAACATTACCGCAAGCGTATAAACAAAAGACGATACGACAATCGCAACGACAAAATAGAGCAGCATATAGGGAAGCCTTCCTCCACGGAAACTCGCCAATATCAACATCCCCCCAAAAAACGCAGACCAGATGATCCATTTCCTCTTCATCTTATTTCTCCCTCGCTTCGGCTTAAAGTACCGGAAGTACAATTTCGGCACGTATCTGCGAAAGGATCCGTTCCGAAGTAAGCTGGTTCATTCGCGCCTCTGAAGTTAAAATCAGCCTGTGGCATAAGACGGGATACAACACTTTTACGATATCGTCCGGGATCACATAATCGCGCCCCTCCACATATGCGCTCGCCTGCGACGCCGCAATCAGCGCAAGCAGCGCGCGCGGACTTGCGCCCAGGACAAGATGTTCGCTCCGTCTGGTGGCGTCCGTAACATCCATCAAAAAACTGACCAAATCCTTATGCATACGAACCCGCGACGCCTGCTCCTGCATCCGTATCACTTCCTCCGCCGAAACAACGGCCTCCACCTGCTTTTGACCTTCATTAGAAAGAAACTGTTCCACCATCCTCTCCTCGTGCGCTCTCTGGGGATAGCCGACCGAAAGCTTCATAAAAAAGCGGTCGAGCTGCGCCTTGGGAAGCGGGTACGTTCCAAGCTCGTCGATGGGATTTTCGGTTGCAATCACCATAAACGGCCTTGGCAGAGAATAAGTCTTTCCGTCCACGCTAACCTGTCTCTCCCCCATCGCCTCTAACAGGCTCGACTGCGTCTTAGGCGCCGCCCGGTTGAGCTCGTCCGCCAGGACAATCTGATTCATTACGCCGCCCGGCATGTACGTAAACGTCCCCGACTGCATCTGATAGACGGATACCCCCGTCACATCGGACGGCAGCGTATCCGGTGTAAACTGAATCCTTCCAAAGCTTAGCCCAAGGCTTTTTGCAAGCGTTTTCGCAAGCGTCGTCTTTCCCACCCCCGGCACGTCCTCTAACAGCAGATGCCCTCCGGCAAGCAGGCAAATTACTGCAAGCTCTATTGTCTCGCGCTTCCCGATAATGACTTTTTCAACATTTTCAATAATCGCACCCGCCCTGTTTTCCTTCATCCCTGCTCCTTTGTTTTCCCGCAATATCAGACATTATCGAAACTGCATACCGCGGCAGCGGTTGATACACGCATATATCTCCTGCTTTCTCACCATGGCAAGACCTGCCGGCAGATAACTGCCCTCGCAGATTTTTGCCAGTCCCTCTTTCTCCATGACCTCGCAGAGCTTATCAACCACATCCCTTAACGTATATTTCCCGCCAAAATAATGATTCTTTCCATAATTTAACAGATAGCCGAGCGTCATCATCTGCTCCGTATCCGCAAGCTGCTCCACATAACGCATGTCAATATTTTCTTTGTTGAGCGAAATGGTATCGCAGCCCGTCGTCTTAATTTTCACCCTGTCGTCGCGCTTATCTTTCGACCTGATTCCGGCCGGGCGACGCGCAAACTGCGGCATTTTGCATTCCGGCGCCTCCTCCTTTGCCGGCGGAAACTTCCCTGCCTCTTCCTTCGCAAATTCTGTGATATCCTTCGGCTCATAATTTTCCATCTGCAAAATACAGTCTGCCTCGTGGAAATAGGAACCGCTGCTGCCGGCTACAAGAATCGTTGAAATCCCGAACTCCTCATACAGCTGCCTGATCCGCTCCACAAAAGGCGTAATCGGCTCGGATTTCCGGTGCACCACTCGCTGCATCAGCTCGTCGCGAACCATAAAATTCGTCGCGCTCGTATCCTCGTCGATCAGAAAGACCCGCGCGCCCGCTTCCATCCCCTCGACGACATTGGCCGCCTGCGAGGTACTTCCGCTGGCGTCCTCCGTAGAAAATGAAACCGTATCCTTTCCGTTTGGCAGATGGTTGATAAACATAGAGATGTCTACCGCGCTGATGCTGCGCCCGTCCTCGGCGCGAATTTTCATCGCCGTATCGTCGGTAATTACATATTCCCGCCCGTCGCCCGCAATATGACTGTAAACGCCAAGCTCAATGGCCTTTAAGAGCGTAGATTTTCCATGGTAACCGCCCCCCACAATCAACGTGACGCCTTTTTTGATTCCCATCCCCGCGAGCGGGCCGTGGTTTGGCAAATTCAAAGTTACTTCCATAGATTTTGGCGAACAAAACCTTATCGCCCCCTTCATCGGACGCTTTGAGACGCCGGACTCTCTCGGCAGGCACGCGCCGTTCGCCACAAAAGCAGAAAGCCCCAGTTCCTTTAACTGCTCTCTGATATACTGCTGATCCTCGGCAAGCTCGGCCACCTTCTTTAATTTCTCTTTCTCCAACGCCTGATAGAACAGAGTCTTTTTGACACAGCCCGGCAAAAAATCAAAAAAGATCCTGATCAGTTCTCTTGCATTAATCGTTCTGCCGTTCGCCGGAAAACCCACCTCCATTCTCAATATAATCGCTCCGCTCTCCTCCTCTATCTGGCAGGCGCTTCGATCCAAAATCTCCTGTCCCGGGCGGCTTACGGCCATCAAGCCGCTCTTTCCCGACCCCTTTGCGCGAAAGGAGAACTCCTCCACGCTGCGATGAAACCCGCGCAAAAGCTCGTCCTGCAGCGCAATTCTCTTTGGTCTCGTATCATACAGCCCCGCCGGGAATTTCGCACGGTTTCCCTCAATATGCACGCTGACCTTTGACGGCGCCGCAAACGGATCCCCCTGCACATGGTCGATACAAAGCGTATAGCTGTCGAACCGGTACGCGCCTCTCGTATCCTTGTACGCCGGATAACTCCTGCGGTCTATTCTCTCTAACAGTTCCCTTAAATCCGTTGATGATTTCATAAATGAATCCTTTCTAATCCTGATGTGTTCCCTACGATACAAAAAATCCTTTTAAAAACTTTACAAGCTGCGCGTAATCTCTGCACGCGGCCGTCTCTCTCGCCGAATGCATCCCAAGCATCGGAAGCCCGATATCCGCCCCCTGCACCGGCAGATAAGAAGAGACAATCGGTCCTAACGTCTGTCCGCCCGGCATACCGGAGCGATTGACCTGCGTCTGATAAGACACGCCGTCCCTTTGACACAGCTGCTTTATCACCGCAAGCCCCTCTCCGTCAGAGATATACCGCTGGCTTGCGCTGGTTTTTACGGCGATGCCGCCGCCCAAAACCACCTCATTGGTCGGATCGCTTTTATCCGTATAATTAGGATGTACCGCATGCGCCCCGTCCACCGAGAGCAGAAACCCGTTTAACAGCGCCTCCCTCATACTCCATCCCGATTGTACGGATCCGCCCGCTAAAAGCCCCTCCTCTATCTTCTGAAGCAGAATCGGCAGCAGCGCGGAGTCCGCCCCCTGCTTGGAACGGCTGCCCACCTCCTCGTGGTCAAAGCATGCGCACAAAGCAATTTCCCCATCCGGCATAGCGCCCTCAATCGCCTCGGTCAGCGCCGCCACCGAGGCAAGGTTGTCAATCCGCGGCGAACAGATAAACTCCCCTCCCGCGCCGATACGCTCCGGCTTATCCCTGTTATACAAAAACAGATCAAATGATAACAAATCCTCCCGGTCCACGGAAAGCTTTTTGGCAATATACTCTGTAAAATCCGCGCTCCCCATACCATAGACAGGCTGCAGCTCCCTCTGCATGTCATACTCTTGCTTTTGCCCGCTCTTGCCGTCCATATGCGGCGCAAGCGACGGGATTACGAGCACGGCCTCCCCGCTGTCAAACAGCGCCGTCTTTGGCGCATAAATATCCTCGGTGCGAAGCGCAACCTTCCCCGCAACCCCGAGCGGGCGGTCAAACCAGGTACTCTTTAACATTCCCCCATACGGCTCAACATTCAGCTGGCAGTATCCTTTCGTCAGATATTCCGGATTACATTTCACCTTAAAGCAGGGAAAATCCGTGTGCGCCACGGCAATTTTCACCCGCGTTTTCTCAGAAAGTCCCGTACCTGCCGCAAACATAAACAATGCGGACGGATACGGCGTTACGTAGTAACGTCCGCCCTCTTTTATCGAAAACGGCTTTTTAAAGTCGAGCTCCGCAAAGCCTTTTTCTCTCAAAAATTCTTTTGTATAAGCGACCGCCTGATACGGCGTAATTCCGCATTCAAGCAGTCCGGATAAATATTTTGTCAATTCTTCCATTCCTCCTTCCGACACCCCTCTTAATCTGTTTTCTTCGCATTCGGATAAATACGTTCCATCTGCGCGTCATCATAGTAAGCGTCCATTACCGCCTGCCATTTCTCTTCAGCCAAAATTCCGCTGCTTCTCTGATCGTAGCGCACTAACGCCATACAGGAAACGACAACGTTGCACGCCATAAACACAATCAATATCCAGGTGACCGCCTTTCCGGCGCGAATCGGAATCCGCTCAATCAGGCGCGAGATCACCGGGTACAGCTTGCGAAACCATACGACAGCCGCAATCCCCCAGAAAAAGCAATAGAGCAGATTGATTCTTCCTCCCAGATTAAACGGGATATCGCTGTAATCCCAGAAAACCGTCCCAAACACAAGCTCCGTAAATACGCTGCAAAGATACTCGTACGCGCCGCCCAGAAAAACTCCCATACGAAACAAAAATCCCTCCGAGCGCTCTCTGTATTTATAGAGCAGCAGCGTCACCGCCGAAATGGCAAGTCCCCAGACAATGCTGAACGGACCCCATACCACGCTGCTCCGGCTCATCCAACGCCCCATGGTAAAACGGCAGAAAACCGTCTCCGTGAGATCGCCGAGAAATGCGCCGACGAAAAACAACAGCACAATTTTATAGAAATCGCAGCCCTGCGCAAATACCGTTTTTTCCTGTTTCACGACCTCCTGCGTTTTTCTCTTTGGATACGCCTTTAAAAGCCGCCTCTCCACACGCCGCTGAATCCATATTCCGATCCGATTGCTGACAGACGACAGATACGCGTCGTACGCCTTCCATTTTTCGATACGCCTGCTCTTTCCCTGCATAATCAACAATGTAGCCAAAACGTCTACCGACAACACTGCGACAAGAATCCACAGGATTATTTTCGTCAAAACGGAAGGAAACAGATTTAACAGCGATAAAAACAGCGGATTTCCCCAT
Organism: uncultured Roseburia sp.; assembly: GCA_947383215.1. Lineage (GTDB taxonomy): Bacteria > Bacillota > Clostridia > Lachnospirales > Lachnospiraceae > Roseburia_C. Next base: position 7,966 of record CANDCP010000037.1, on the reverse strand, counting down.
TTTACTCCAACCAGCCCCAAAAATCCCCAAAACAGAGACGCCGGGAGACAGATATACCCGTCGAAATTCCACCGGACGCCGGAATAATCCCACCAACGCTCATGATAGATTTTTTCAATCAAATGCCCCGCCGTCCACTCAATTATGGTCGCATAAACCGCGGCGCCGACAAAAAGCCAGAAAAATGAAAGCTCCTGGCCGCTGATTGTAATCACAACCGCCGCTATTCCGTATATTACGCACAGCGGACCATTGATCAGGCCCCTGTTTACAAAACTCCTCCTCTTTACAACCGCCGCGGCTGTCTCAAGCGCCCACCCCAGAGCAGAATAAATAAAAAACAGCCAAAGCAAATCAAATCCGCGAAACGTCATCACTTTCTCCTTCTCTTTTGTATCCGTTAAAAAGAATTCGGCTGTCCTCCCAAAAAAGACAACCGGCTCTTCTGCTCTATATTATAATTTTGTTTCCTTTGAATTACAACAACATTTTTCATTCCGACATTGCCATTTTTTCGTTTTTGTACTAAAATTGTGTTATTATTTAAATAGATCTGATCGATTCTATTAAGGAAGGATGTCTCTTTTGAAAATATTAATATTATCCTGCAATACCGGGGAGGGGCACAACGCCGCCGGCAACGCGGTACTGGAAGCCGCGCGCCTTAGAGGGCACGAGGCGGTTTTACAGGACGTTATGCTCCTGTCCGGCGAACACACCTCAAAGCTGATCAGCGGCGCATACGTCCATATCGCCCGCTCGCTCCCCCATTTTTTCGGCTTCCTGTATAAGCTTGCGCTTCTCATAAGCAATCCGCGCATAAAATCGCCCATTTACTGGGCCAATGCAAGGCTGGCGAAAAAACTTGCCGACTTTATTGAGGCCAATCACTTCGATCTCGTCGTCTGCCCGCATTTGTATCCGGCGGAAACTTTAACCTATATGAAACGACGCCGCATGCTGCATATCAAGACGGTCGCCGTCGGCACAGACTATACTTGTATCCCTTTCTGGGAGGAAACAGACTGTGACTACTATATTCTCCCGCACGAAGACTTAACGGAAGAATATACCCGCCGAAAAGTTCCAAAAGAAAAGCTTCTGCCATACGGAATCCCGGTAAAGCAATCCTTCACAAAACGTATTGAAAAAAGCGCGGCGAGAGAAAAATGCAACCTTCCGAAAGATAAGCTCCTCTATCTGATCATGAGCGGGAGCATGGGCTTTGGCAAGCTTGCCGTCTTTTCGCTCGCGCTTGCAAAGCGCCTTAAAAACGGGGAGCACATAATTATTATCTGCGGCAACAACAATAAAATCCGGCGTATCCTTAAACGGCAGTTCCATGGAAACAAACAAGTCCATATCCTTGGCTACACAAAATATGTCTCCCTGTATATGGACGCCTGCGATGTGATATTTACCAAGCCCGGCGGTCTCACCTCCACCGAAGCGCTGGTAAAAAATATTCCGATCATTCACACTGCCCCTATCCCGGGCTGTGAGACAAAAAACAGCGAATTTTTCTCAAAACGCGGACTTTCGTTTGCCTCTAGGCACATAGCGGAACAGATACGGCTCGGACAGCTTCTGGCCAACAACGCAGACGCCGCCCTCGAAATGCAAAAAAAGCAGCAGTTCCACCGCAAACCGGACGCGGCAATGCGCATTATTGACCTATTGGAAAAACTATATTTCGACAACTAAAGGGAGAATCCTATGAACTATCTATTTTTCACACTGACCGGCTACCTGTCTGGCAGCGTTCTCTACGCTTACTGGCTTCCGAAGCTTCTATGCGGCAAAAATGTTATAGAAATCAGCAATGACAATAATCCTGGAACCGCAAACGCCTACAAATCGAGCGGCGTCTTCATTGGGACGCTTGTGCTTTTTTGCGAACTCTCGAAAGGCTTTCTTCCCGTATATTTCGCCGCAAAACATGCGGCCGTGGAATCGATGCTGTTTATCCCGGTCGTGCTTGCCCCCGTCTTAGGACACGCTTTCCCGATTTTCGACTATAAAAAAGGCGGCAAAGCCATTGCCGTCTCCTTTGGTGTGCTGCTCGGTCTGTTTCCGATCTGTCGCCCGGTTCTCATCCTCGCGGCAGCATATCTTTCCTATTCTCTTGTGATTGTCATCGAGCCGCATATCTTTCGTTCTGTCGTCACATTTTTTACATTTTCGGTTCTAAACTTTCTGACATGCAGTCTGCCCTCGCTGTGCTTTAGTGGCGTCGCGATTTCCGCCGTGGTTATTTTTAAACATCTCGAGAAATATCAGGGGGAAACCTTTAGTATGAGATTATTTCGGCCCCGTCATCCGTGACGAGAACCTGTATCTCCCACTGCGCGCTTGGCATGCCGTCCTGTGTGTAGACCGTCCAGTCATTGTCGGAATCCACATAGATCGCCGCCCCGCCCATATTCACCATCGGCTCTATCGTAAATATCATACCGGGGGCCATCACCATCTCATGCCCGCGCTTACTGTTATACCCTACCCACGGCTCTTCATGAAATTCCAGGCCGATTCCGTGACCGCCAATTTCGCGGACAACCGTGTAGCCGTTTTCATAGGCATGGTCGTGGACCGCCTGTCCCATATCCCCCAAAAATCCCCAGGGCTTTACCTCTTTCAAGCCGATCTCCACACACTCTTTCGTCACCTGCACCAACCGGCGCTTCTCCTCGCTGACCTCTCCGATTAAGAACATCCGTGAAGAATCGGAATAATATCCGTTTCGATTCGTAGACACATCTACATTTATAATATCCCCGTCCTTCAATATATCCGCCTCGGACGGAATGCCGTGACACACCTGGTCGTTCACCGAAGTACAGACGCTTTTGGGAAACCCTTCGTAATTGAGCGGTGCCGGAATGCCGCCCATCGCAGTCGTCTTTTCATATACCATGCGGTCAATCTCTTCCGTGCTCATGCCTGCCCGGATATGCTGCGACACATAATCCAATACCGCGATATTAATCTTTGCGCTCTCGCGAATCCCCGCAATTTGCTCCGGCGTTTTTATAATCGTCCGCGAAGGGACTTTATGTCCCTGGCTTTTCAGCCATGCAATTTTCTCGTCAAACATTTCATGGCATGTTTTATATTTTCTGCCGCTGCCGCACCAGCATGGCTCATTTCTTCCAATTTTTAATGACATATTTTCTTCTTCTTTCCTAATCCCCGCGGGATTACTCTCTAGTCCTCGCGCACTCCATGATCCACAATAATATTTCCAAACGGAATCCGCTTCCAGACCGACTCGTTTACTTTATATCTGTGTTCTTCCAAAAGCTGTATATAACCCTCCTCGCCCACGTCAAAATACCCGCTGTCCGTGTGATGCTGCGGCGTGTAGATCCTTTGATACTTCTGCGCGATCGCAATGCGCTCCATAACGGAATTCACGTCCTTGCGGTCTACGCCAAGCCGTTTCACCTGCGTCTCCTCCAAGTCCGCCCAGAAATCGTACTGCATCCACAAAAGCTTCTCCGTCTCTTCCTCATCCAAAACAATCTCTTCGGCTCTGGCCATCTGATAAAAAATCTCGTCATGAACGGCCGCGTCGATAATCGCCTGTTTTGCCTCCAGCTTCACAAAGCCTCCCGTGCGTTTCAGACGAAGTCCCCAGTAAGTGTTGGTATTGTCTATGTCATAGATTTTCGCCTGGTTTTCCACGAAAAGCTCCTGTTTTACAATATAGTACGTCAGATCTCTGAGCGTGAGCGCATTCTCGTCTACGGTGACAATTGTCTCATCCAGGCTCTCACGGTACTCCAGATCTATTTTGTTTTGATAGGAAACAAGGCTAAGCGCAAGTCCCGCCAAAATGATAAGCGCCACGCTGAGGAGAATCTTTGCGTTTTTCATCGCACCGTACCCCCAAAACTTACTGGCAAAGCCCGGCAACAACCTGGTTGATAACCTTACCGTCCGCCTTCCCCTTTAATTCCGGCATCACGCTTTTCATAATCTGCCCTTTATTTTTCGTCGACAGCACATCGGCAAATCGTTCCGTAATATAGGCTTTTACCTCGTCCTCCGACATCAGGGACGGCGCATACTCCTCAATCACCCCATAGCGAAACTGATACTCCTCCTTTAAATCCTCTCTGTCGGCCGGACAAGTATCGATCTGCTCCTTTACGGTCTTTAATTCTTTCAAAATCACGCGGTCAACAAGCTCTTCTTTTATGTCCTCCCGGCAGCCCTCGTCGATTGCCGCTTTTTTAACTGCCGAAACAAGCGAGGATATCGCGTCTTTTCTCTGCTTGTCTCTCGCTTTCATCGCCGCCACCATGTCTTTTTGTAATTGCTCCATCTGCATGTTTGTTTCCTCCTGTTCTCTGTTACAGTACGCGTCTCACTGTCAGTATCTGACGGTAAGTCGCAGAATTTGTCTTGATACCGCCTACGGGATACGGCGCGGAACTGCTCGCGTTCACAATCTGCCCGCCCCCGATATAAATTGCGACATGCCCCGCATAACAAATCAAATCTCCCGGCTTGGCGTTCGCATAGCTCACCTCGCTGCCGCAGCCCGCAAGCGCATAAGAGCTGTGCGGAAGGCTGATTCCGAAGTTGGCAAATACGCTCATCACAAATCCGGAGCAGTCGCAGCCGTCTGTCAGGCTTGTCCCGCCCAACACATACGGATTTCCGATAAATTTACAGGCATAATTTACGACGTCGCTGCCGCTGACGTTTGTCTTATACGACGGATTCTTGTTTCCCCCGCCGCTTCCCGCGCCGTTACTGCCCTTTCCTCCCTGCGTTCCGTTACCGCCCGCGCTGTCCGAACCTCCATTGCCGCTATTTCCGCTATTGCGCTTCTGTTCGTCCGCCTTCGCTTTTTCCTCCTCTTTTCGCCGCCTCTCCTCTTCAAGGCGCTTGCGCTCCTTCTCCTCGCGCTCCTTCTCATCTTCTCTCTTTATAATTTCATTCTGCTGGGAAATCACATCCTGATACTGCGCGGCAAGCTGCTTTGCAGAGGCAAGCTGCGCGTCAAAATCCGCCATATTTTCTTTTTTCTGCGCAATCATCCCCTCATATTCCCGCTCCTGCTCCTCGTAGGCGCCGCGCATCTCCTTGAGCTCCGCAACGTCTCCCTCAATCTGTACCTTATAATCTGCAATCTGCCGGCAAGTCTCCTGATATGCGTCTAACAAATCCCGGTCATGTCCGTACACCTGGCTGGCATACTCAATCCGGTTCAAAAAATCTGCAAAGTTTCTGGCTCCGAGCACAACCTCCAGCAGACTGGCGTCCCCGTTCTCGTACATATAACGGATCCGCGCCTTCATATTCGCGTACTGCCGTCTCTCATCCTTCTCCGCCGCTTCCAGATTTACCGTCGCCAAGTCAAGCTCCTCCTGCTTGTCCGCAATTTCTCCGTCCAATATGCCCATGCTGGTCATAATCCCTACCAAATCCGCATCCAGCTTATTTATCTCGCTTTGAAGATCCTCGCGCTTGTTTTCGATATCCGTAATTTCATTTTTCTTCGCGTCAAGCTCCGACTGCGCCTGATCCTTTTTATACAGCGCATCGGATTTGGCACTCGCATAAGCCGTCGACATAGATCCTATGCCGATCACAGCCGCCAGCGCAGATGCCAAAACCCGATTTCTGATTTCCTGTGTTTTCATTGCCGTCTTTAAACGATTGATCAACTTCAAACTAACCGCTCCTTTGTACTCTGTAACATACTTCTTTTTTTCGCGACTGTATAAATTTTAACACGTTCAAACCTTCTTTACAATGAGCAATTTATCTCCAGTCTCAATTTCTTCCGACGAAAGCTGATTCATTGCGGCAAGTTCCGCCATCGTCGTATGATTTTCCTTTGCAATATTCCAAAGACTGTCCCCCGGCTTTACGATATACCCGACAATTCCCGGCCTGCGCTGGAGCTCTTCAAGATTTTCCCCTTCTTCCCTCACCGAGACCAGCTTCTCGACTTTCCTGTTTTCGAAAGCAATCAAATTTAAATTGACAACGGCTTTTACCTCCACCTGCGTATTGTCCACCAACAGGGCTCCAAGCTGTTCGATTCCCGCTTCCAGCTCAAACTCCGTTTCCGGATCCGCGCCCGGCGCCTCAATGAGCTGCTCAAATCCAATCAGCCCCTTTAACGTCCCGACAGGCATCGCATCGTCAGTCGTAATATACATCACCTCAACGCTGAGCGTTCCCTCTACGTTCACGCCTTCCGGCCTATATTCCGTATTTTCAATATTAACCGTCCCCTCGCAGATACAGATCTGAAGAATATTCTCCTGCTCACCGTCGAGCTGGATGCGATCCCCGATTTTACATTTTGCATAATTCTTTGCAACAAGATACGGAAGCACGCCCTGCTCATACTCCGGCACAACTCTTTTGGAAAGAGAATAAACGTCTTTCAAAATTTCCATATTTTCTTCTTTCCAAAGGCAGATATCAAGATCCAAAACCATATCCAAGTTTAAAATCCGCATCTCTCCGTCATAATCCGGCTTCACCTCAATATCATTGCTGCGCTGCGACACAGAAACGCGATAAATCGAATTTTCCTCGCAATTGCCGCACTCTACGCTCCCGGTCAAAGGAACTGTCGTCTCGATCCACTGAAGCCGCTCTTCATCCTCCTCGCCCAGATAAAGCACATAGACTAAAATCTCGCCGGTCAGCTCTATCTCCCCGTTCTTCAAACGGCTTTCCAGACCGCGGACCTGTACGCTTCTCCAGAGAATTTCCCTGATATTCGGCTTGCTCGACGCCAGAGGTATCTCTTTCCGGAAACGGAAATTATCCTTTTTACACTCTAAGAGCTGTAAAATATCCCTGTTTTCCTTCTGCATTTCCAGCTCCCCGTCGCTGCCGACGTCTGTCGCAACCGCCTCGTCTCTCGTCTCGCGTATACACGCCTTTAGCATTACAAGCGCGCGCACGCTCAGCTTCCTGGAATTGATAACCCCGATCGTCAGATCCTCAATTTCGGCTTCCATCTCCACCGGATCTAATTCTGCCGCGCCGTCTATGCTGATATTTTCCATAAACGGCACGCTTCCGCTAAGACTGTCAATCTTTTTCTCATCCTGCTCACTGCGGTAAAGCACAGAAAAATTTAACGTGCCTTTTATGTACAAATGTCCGTCACTCACCTTGATCTCATCAAAGCGTATCTCTCCCCTGTCCTTCATAATCTTTACAATGTCCGGCTTATAATCCGGAAGGTTATAATCGTCATCCAGTGTAATCTGACTTAACGCCCGTCCTTTTTCGCAATTCATGTGAATATATTTTTTCTTTAATTCCACAAAAAAGTCTCCCATCCTGAATCTTTATTTCATTTTATTCAGTAACGGGAGACTTTATTCTTTTTTCTTATCAACACAATTTCATGCGGATTTCTCTTGTAATTATATCTGTATAACTGAAGGATAAAAGCTGCGGGGGATTCCCCTCCACATCGTCGTTCACCAGAATGGTAAAAACACTTGGATACGCGTCCTTGATTACGCCTTCCTGGATGTCGACTTTATTTCTTCCTCGATCCAGCTGAATAAGGACCTTGCTTCCACATTGCTGCAATACAGAGGCTCGGACTTTATCTATCTGATTTTTCTGCATACCTTCTCCTCCTTATACGCTTTTCTCGCTTCAGTATATCACTGCGTTAAAATCTTGTCAAATCTTTTCTTGCACGTCAGTCAAACACCACATTTTTCCCCTGTTTTTTGACTTTTACGACAATATACGGATAACTCGGCGCTTTCGCGACCTCGCTGCTCTCCCCCGGTCCAATCAGCGTCGTCTTAAAATAAATCGCGTTCGACGTCAGATAAATATCGCTCACGGCAATACTGTATCCCCCGGTTTCCTGCTGTCCGTATCCCCTCACAATATAAAGATGCTCTCCCTCCTCGTAAGTCATTTTAAAATCGGCATTCTTTTTCTCCTCAATTGTCTTAAGCAG